>NZ_QUDO01000039.1 GCF_003477525.1 Ruminococcus sp. AF41-9 | reverse complement strand
ATATCAGCAGAAATAAGGTATCTGCTGTCGGAACAGAAAAAGTTTCAAAATAAATCAAAAAATATTGATGAAGTCTACCAATCAGTGTTTTTTCGTTGTATAATGTTTTATCGTACAGGGTCACTTTCCTTTGTAATGTTTTGGATCAAATTCATTATACATCAGAAAGTCCTGTACGATATTTTTTTATGAAAAAAATAGAGAAAATTGGAAAAATCCCTTCAAGTCCGTAAAGTTGTTGTATCCTCCAGTGCAATCGTTCAATCCTTTTGCAGAACGGACGAGAAATCCCTTAGAGTTCATCATGTCGAAATCTATGGGGTGGTTCCTGCATTCATGGAATGAAAAATATGCATACTTTTTTTGTTTCGTTGTCCTTAAAATATCCGCACATATCGTAATGCCCCGTCTCAAAGGTAATAAGCCTTAATCCATATTTTGCGGCATTAATTTTCATGCTCTTTTTCATGTCATTTGCAAAATCTATAAATTCCTTGGAATTTTTCCCATAGTCATCTTTTATTGTTTTTCCCTGATATTTTCTGTATAGTTCTTCCAAAACGTTTTCCTTTCATATTCTGAACTTTTGAAATGATGTCGCCATTGATAACATTTTTATTATACAGGAATGAGGCGGTAATCGCAAACACAATCCACAATACAAAATGATATTCTTTTTTTCTGGATGTTTCTGTGATATACTTATACGCGGTCGTATCAGACCGGAAAGGAAATATTATGTTACAAAAATTATATGTTTTTTTCAGGAAAGAAACCGTTTTGTCAATTGCAGTGATCCTGGCGCTTCTTTCTATGTTCTGGGTCAGACCGGATAAGGCTTATTTTACTTATATCGATTTCAGGACTCTCGGGCTCCTCTTCTGTTTGATGGCAATTGTAGCTGGTTTGAAGGCTGTTGGTGTTTTTGATATACTTGCCAAAAAATTGCTGATGGTAACATCGGGAACTGTGGGTGCGATCAGGCTGTTAGTACTCTTATGTTTCTTCCTGTCAATGGTGATCACCAATGATGTGGCATTGATTACTTTTGTTCCTCTTGCACTGATCATTGTGCATAAACTGCCAAAGGAACTGGGCAATTACTGGCTTCTTAAAATAGTAGCCATGCAGACAATCGCTGCTAATCTCGGAAGCATGCTCACACCAATCGGAAATCCGCAGAACCTTTATCTATATGCCAGAGCAGGGATGTCCGCGGCAGAATTAATAACCCTGATGCTTCCCTATTCCGCCACAGCACTTATCCTTCTTCTGATATGGATACAGGTAGCCGCTGCCAAAGCACCTCACGTATGCGGTTCCAAAAAAGATAAAACTCTTTTGGGATTCTCTGACAGAAAAGAACTTAACATGGAATACCTGGCCGCTTACCTGATCTTATTTACAATCTGCCTGCTCACTGTTGCACGTATCATTCCATACCAGATTCCTCTTGTATTGGTTCTTATATATATGCTGCTAAGAAACAGGGAAAATATAAGCAGGGTGGATTACTCCCTGCTTGCCACCTTTATCGCATTATTTATTTTTATCGGCAACCTTGGAAGGATTCCGCAATTCAGCAGTTTTCTGGAAAGAATCATGGCAGGAAGGGAAACACTTACTGCTGTTCTTGCCAGTCAGATTATGAGCAATGTTCCCGCTGCGCTTCTTTTATCCGGCTTTACAGATAATTACCGGGCTTTAATTGTCGGAACCAATATTGGAGGTCTCGGCACTCTGATTGCATCCATGGCAAGCCTGATAAGTTTCAAATATATTGCAAAAGAAAACAGGAATCTGAGAGGGAAGTATTTGGGAATATTCACAGCCTCCAATATTATATTCATGATATTCATGTTAATATTGTATTTTTTTCTTAGATAAAGGTTTTCCCGGAATTACAAAAGCTATAGCAATTCTTTCTTCGCAAAAAATTCTCCGCGACACTCTCCCATCCTGGAAGAAAAGCCGCGGAGAAATAAATATATTTTCGGTGCCAATACAAAGATCATTAATCTTTACACCACTTTACAACTTTTTCATAAAAAAATATCGTACAGGGCTTTCTGATGTATAATGAGTTTGCTCCAACAGCAGATACTTTGTTTTTACTCGTTTTATCAATACTAACATTGGAATCTGTACATTCCATTCGATTTTTATATCAGCACTTTTTGTCTGGGATTACCACAAAAACATACCGGCCGCAGAGGACGTCCCGCCAAACATGGGAAGAGACTTTCTGTTGAAACAGATTTTGCTTTTTCCAATGAAAAGATCAGAGATTACTATATCGGATCACACCGTGTGATCACCAACCTTTTTGGATGTCGGGAAATTCAGGCTTATGTGACCGCTACTGAAAAAGAACACGGTACAAAACGCCTGTTTTTCAGCACCATTTTCCCGGAAGACTTGCAGATTTTCTGTGCCTGGCAGGAAAAAGAACCATTAAACCAGACAGGAAGTGACAGGATGAAATATATTCCGCTGTTTTTGTACTCGTTCCGGTGGAATATTGAAACAAGCTACTATGAGCAGAAAACCTTCTGGTCACTTTGCAGTTATATGGTACGAAGCTGCAAGGGTATTGAAATGCTGGTAAATCGAAACACATATAAAATCAAATGTTATCATAAAGGCTTTAAAACAGCTGATTCGTCAGCAAGTCTATTAATTATAAAGTTGTAAACTGGTGAACATAAATATAACCTCCACATGCAAATTGTCTTATAAATATACTTTTTTCAACCTTCCTATTTTAGTTTTCTATATTCTTCATCACTTACCGGTTCAAGCCATTCATTGGAACTATTTTCGCCCAGAACTTCTATTGCCAGATGTGAAAACCATTCATTCGGTGCTGCGCCATGCCAGTGTTTCACTTCTGCCGGAATATTGATGCAGTCGCCTGGCTTCATTTCTACAGCATCTTTCCCTTCTTCCTGATAATATCCTCTTCCGGCAACACATACCAGGATCTGTCCTCCCCCACTTTTTGCATGATGGATATGCCAGTTATTTCTGCATCCTGGTTCGAATGTCACATTGAAAATTCCAACCTGAGAAGTAGAAATCGGTGCAAGAAAACTCCTGCCCGAAAAATACTGTGCAAAGCCATCGTTTGGTGCACCAATTGGAAATACCATCTCTTTTGCATGCGCCCGCATCGCTTCCTCTTCGTATGGCAAATCTCCTTCGCCTGTTTCCCACACTTCCTTTGCAAGATTGAAAACAGCCCATGCTTTTGGCCAACCTGCATAGAATGCGGCATGTGTGATCACTGCAGCAATCTCTTTTTGTGTCACACCATGATTTTTTGCATTTTGAAGATGATATCTTAAAGAAGAATCCGTAATGCCGGAAGCCATCAGAGCAACCACTGTAATAATGCTTCTTGTTTTTACATCGATGTCCTGGTTATTCCAGTTTTCGCCGAAAAGTACATCATCGTTAAAATGTGCAAATTCCGGTGCGAATTCACCAAGTGTATTTCTTCCTGCTGTCTGTACTATTTTTCCCATATTCTGTATACCTCCATAACGCTGTTATTTATAAAGAGTTTACCCATTCAGTGATTTCCTGTTTCGTTCCACAATTTAACAGTCTGCCTTCTGTAATAACTGCGTCTGATGCAGATGACTGCAATTCTTTCACAGTGTTCCCAAATCCACTTCCTCCGGATGTTGCAAAAAGCACAATCTTTTTACCACTGAAATCGTAAGTTTCTAAAAATGTATTGATGATTGTCGGAGCCACATACCACCAGATTGGGAATCCCAGAAGGATCTCGTCATAAGAACTCATATCCATCTCTTTTTTCATAATCGCCGGTCTATTTTTTTTATCACTCATTTCCACACTGCTTCTGGATTTTTTATTCATCCAGTCAAGATCAGGCTTTGTATATGGAACTTTCGGCTCAATCTCAAACAAATCCGCTTTTGCTTCCTCTGCGATCATCTGTGCTACTTTTTTTGTTGTTCCGCTTGCACTGAAAAATGCCACTAATTTTTTACTCATAATAAAAAGCCCCTTTCTATACGTATTTTTCACAAAAATAGATGTATAAGATTTACATTCATCTTACACATCTATTTTAAGCTCTATCGCTTCATTATGTCTAATGCTTATATTGAATTTTGTTTTATGCCTGAAAAGCATTAATCTCCTCGATCATTTTACGGACTGCCAAAGAATATGGGATATTCCGTCGCCAGGCAATCACCGTACTGGTCGTGATTTCAGGAGAAATTCTTCGCTGTACAAGAATATCCTCTCGCCAATACTTTGCAGCACCCTCAATTGAAATTGGATACCCCAGTCCATTTGCTGCCATAACTCCGGCATTCGTTCCAAGATTACTCGTAAAAGCAATCTGTAATTTTGAAAAGTCTTTCCCAAACCAGTTGGCAAGTTCACTTTGAACGTTCATTCTTTCCGGCAGGATCAAGGGCTTTCCAATAAGATCTTCTTTTTTTATAAACTCTTTTTCTGCCAGCGGATCATCCGGCCGCATTCCGACACACCAGTGATCGCAATCTGTGATCCGGATATAATCCAGCCCTTCGGTGTCCACCGGCTCCATGAATAATGCAATATCTACAAGTCCTTTGTTCATCATCTCATACACTACATCTGCTGTTGCAGTATGCAATACAATCTGAACCAGCGGATATTTTTCTTTATATGTTTTACATATCTTCGCCAATGTCTCCACTGCTGCAAATTCACCGCATCCAATGGTTATCGTGCTCTCTACAACCTCTTCTTTTCCTTTCAGTTCCTCAAGCGTCCTTTCCTCAAGATTAAGAATCTCCAAGGCACGCCTTTTTAATAAAATTCCTTCATCAGTGAGCGATATTTTCTTCCCGTTTCGAATAAATAATGTTATTCCCAGGTCCTCTTCAAATGCCGCCATTTGTCTGGATAGCGTTGGCTGGGTAATATGCAATTGTTCTGCTGCTTTTGTAAAGCTCTGTTCTTTTGCTACTGTTAAAAAATAGCGTAATAATCTTAATTCCATATCTTTATATTCCTACAAATTTTTCTTGTAACCATTCTATCATATTGCATCCCAGACATCATCTATATTTACATGTAATATCTGCACAAAATACCGTGGGTTATTTTCGGGTTATTTTCTAACCGCCTATGCCCTCCGGACCGTGATTTTACTGGCTTTTTGGCGAAGCTTTCAAAGAGTGCCGTAGCAGACAAATATTACTGTTATCATTTTCTTTTTTTGTATTTTGTCTGAATAGGCCATTTCTGATCTATCACTTTCAGTTCTTCTCCAAAGCGAATATGAAGATTCACAGAGCAAGATCGTTGCTCTATTTTTTCTATGATTCCTTCGCCAAATTTCGGATGATTGACGCTTTCCCCTTTTTCATATTTTATAATCACATTCTGCGTTCTTCTGTATTCCTGTTCTCTTCGGTGTTGATCCCGTATGGTGACTGTTTTGTCATGAATCGGATTCCTGAGAGTTTTTTCATAATTGTGATTCATCAGTGCCTCACCCGCTTTGTAATAGAGCGTTGGTGCCGCACCTACCAATGAGCAACAGTATTTCCATGCACTTCCGTGAATTCCAGGCTGCCACTGATACTGTTTAGGAATAGGCATATTGGCACTTTTGCTCCCTGAAGATGAAATCTAATATTTCTATTTCTTCTTTATATTTTTTAAGTCTTTTACAAACTCCACTGCATTTTGGATATCTTTATCATCCGGATGTCCTTTTGCAATACCTCCAACCAGTTTGAACGGCCCAAATGTATCGTATCCTTTGCATCCAAATTTACCATCTACACTGGCATGTTTTTTATCCAAAATCTTCTCTATGGATTTATAATTCGCACTTCCACCATAAGTACAGATCAAGAAGACCTTTTTGTCATCTGGTAAATTCTTTTCCGCAAATTTCAATATCGACTGATGAAACTTTGAAAAATAGATTCCTGACGCAAACCCGATCATATCATAACTACTCAGATCTGCATCTGACTGTTTTACTGCATCAATCAAATCGACCTGACACTCTTCTGCTATGCTCTTTACTATTTTTTCTGTATTTCCATGATGTACCGATGCATATACGATTGCTTTTCTCATACCTATACCCTTTCTATCAGCTCAACAATCCCAGATTTTGAAATGGAGGCTTCTTGCCTCTTCACGGATATTGATCGCTGCATTTTTTACTTGAAGGGAAAAAGCACCAGTCAACTGAATGACTGATGCTTCTAACATCAAGATACTTTATTTTGTATAAACTGTATTCCCTTTTGCAATTACTTCAACAAGCTGAAGTTCCTGGTCAAGAATACAAAGATCAGCATCATAGCCTTCTTCAACCTTACCTTTTCCTTTGAGACGGAGAATATCTGCCGGATTAGATGTAATTGTAGAAATAGCTATTTCTAAAGGAATTTCTGTTTTAAATACACATTCCTTTACTTCCTTCAGAAGGCAGCTGGACTGTCCAACGCCCATTCCAAGGAATTCGCCATCACTACTGTACATCGGAAGGCTTCCCTGTCCATCAGAAGAAATTGTCATACGGTCAGGATTTACTCCTGCATCCAACATCCGCTTGATACCATTACATACACGTACCTCATCACAGATAGTTTCCCAATAGTCAATATCTTCATTTCCTGTAAAGTCTACTGCTCCGCCTTTCAGCGCATACTCAATCGACTTGCCAAAAAGCATCTCATTTCGATTGATATGTGTTGGCAGTATTTGAGAAGCCGGTATCTCTGTCTCATCTACCACTCGTTCAATAAGATCTAAGCATCTTGGACTGTCGCCAAGATGAACATTTACAATACCAGCTTTCCCGGAAAGAACACCACCAAGTCTTGTATCCGCAACAACACGTGCAAATTCCTCAAAAGTCGGCTGTGAAGAACGATGATCAGAGATCGCGATTTCTCCGGTTCCAATGATTTCCTGAATCATCATAATATCTTTTACAATACTGTCAGTCAACGTGTGAACCGGAATCTGATAACTGCCTGTATAACAGTATGCAGACATTCCCTGCTCATTCAATCCTTTTGTCTTTGCAACCAGTGCACACATATCACGACCGATTCCATCTGTTCCAAGGCAGCCAACAACTGTTGTTACTCCAACTTCGTAAGTCCTTCCATAGTTGCTTCCGGAGTACGATTGGCGAATCCACCTTCGCCACCGCCTCCGAGTACATGAACATGACTGTCAATGAATCCCGGAGTTAAAAGTAAACCCTCTCCATTGATCATTTCTGCCTCAGAAAGAAATCCCTCTGCAGATATAGAACCTGCATCTTTAATCTTAACAATCTTATCATTGATTGTAAGTACATCTTTTTTCCCCAGATGCTGTGGGGCATAGACATCAATATTCTGAATTAATTTCATCATAAATCACTCTCAATTATCAAATGTATGTTTTAGAATCCAGTTCCAACTGCAATAAGAATTGTAATAATTGCACCAATCATTAATACGCCAAGGAATTTCCACATGAATTTAATCCAGTTAGACCACTCAATCTTTGCAATTGCAAGAGATCCAATCAGACATCCGGATGTAGGAACAATCAGGTTAGTAAATGCATCACCAAGCTGGAATGCAACTACAGCTGTCTGACGTGAAACACCTAACAGGTCTGACAGTGGAGCCATGATTGGCATTGTGATCGCAGCCTGTCCGGTTCCGGATACAACGAAGAAGTTGAATACGGACTGGAACAGATACATAAGTACTGCTGCAACTGCTCCGGAAACTCCAGACAGTGCATTTGAAATATTATACATAATTGTATTAATAACCGTAGGTGTTGTCGGATCAGATCCACCAAGAACCTGCATGATGCCCTGTGCCATAGCAACAACAAGTGCAGCACCGATCAGGTCTTTTGCTCCATCTTTGAATGATGTTGCGATATCATTCAGTTTCATATCGTTCAGTTTAAAGATAACTCCGATCACACCGGAAACAATTCCCATAATGAAGAACTGTGTAGCAATCTCTGGCATGTAGTATCCTTGAGTCATAACTCCCCAAATTACCCATACTACTGTAGCAGCCAGTGTCAGAAGAACTAAAATATGTCCAAGACCAAATGAATGTCCTTCGTCAATTCCTGTTTTTTCATTCTGCTCACGGAAATATGAATCAGTCTTATATGCGATTGAAATTGTCGGAGTCTTTTTGATCTTTGACGCATAGAACATAGTCATTCCACAGCCAAGAACTGTAAATACTACCCACATTACCATACGGAATCCTGCTCCGGAGAATACATCAATACCTGCAATACCCTGTGCAATACCTACAGAGAATGGATTCATCCAGGATGAACCGAAACCAATCTGTGTTGCAACATAAGTAACAAGAACTGCGATAACTGAATCATATCCAACTGCTACAAACAACGGACAAAGAATCATAGTAAACGGAAGTGCTTCTTCTCCCATTCCAAAAACTGCACCACCAAGAGAAAACAGTACGAAAAGTATCGGAATCAGCAGTTTTTCTGCTCCCTTTGCCTTACGGATCAATCCGATCAATCCGGATTCAATCGCACCTGTACGGATCATGATACCGAATGCACCACCTACTACCATAAGGAATGCGATAATCTCTATTGCGGAACTACTTACGATTCCGTTATACATATAGTTGAAGAATCCTGTTCCACCATCTCCACTAAAGAGTGCTACTCCCTCTGTTACTACATTTCCTGCATCGTCTGTCAGATACTGGAAACTTCCGTCTTTGATTACTGTACGGGTTTTCTCAACACCATTGATCATGTACGAAATATCCTGTGTTTCGTAAAATCCCTTTGGTACAAGGAAAGTCAGAAGTGCTGCGACAACAACTACTAAAAAGATAATAATGTAAGTGTCAGGCACTTGAAATCCCTTGTTGAAAGACTTTAATCCTTTTCCTTCTTTTTTGCTCATTTTCGAGTTTTCCTCCCATTTTTGATATACTATACTAGAGTATGTTTGAAAAATCATTCTCACAATCTGCACGCTCCACTTTGCGGTAGATTTTGCTCGAATTCGGTTGCCGTAGCCCGCTACGACGCCCTCATCCGGACAAAATCTACCACAAATTGTAACGCACATCTTGCGAAAAGCATTTTTCAGACACACTCTAGTGTACCATAGAATGCTTAAAATATAACTAAAAATTTACATATTTTATCAATTTTTGTCATTTTCCTGTATTTTTATACATCAAAAAATGGAATTTGGCTCTGGTAATACAAAAAAATAACGCTCCTGCCATAAAACCAACCTTTTATTTCATTCAGTCAATCACATCATTCTGAAATCTTGACAAATGTTCATAAGGTAATATCAGTCTTCCCCTAAACAGTCCGCACCCATCATTGATCAAACTGTTATCTACTGCGGAAAACATATTTACATCCAGATCTGCCAGTTCCAGCTGCAAAAGACGCATGCCCCGTTCATAAGCTTCATCGAAATAAACACACTCGCCTTCTGGAATAGCATCACGTCTTGCACGTTCATCCTGCTGTTTCTTCTCATATCCCAGATGATTAGCCGGACCAATTTCTGCGTTGTCATCCATTTTCTGGGTACGCAGCTGCACTTCCATGAAAGAACGGGAACTGTTATCATAAACTGTGATATGTAATGACTGATACCCTTCCCCGTTGCTTCCACAGATTCTGGCAAAATAGAAAACATCACAACGTATCAACTGACAAATATTTCTGATTTTCGGAGGAATTATATGAATAATTATCAAATCACTGCGTGGTGTTCCGGTTTTATCCGAAACCAGGTACAGGAAGGCGATCTTTGCATTGATGCAACCATGGGAAATGGAAATGATACCCTCCTCCTCTCCAGACTCTGCGGCAGTACCGGTAAAGTGTTTGCTTTTGACATTCAGGAGCAGGCATTGAACGCAACCAGAGAACGTCTGGATACCGCCAATGCTCCAGACAATTACACCCTTCTCCTGGAATCTCACGCAAATATGGCTCAATATGCAGAACCTGGCAGTGTAAACTGTATTGTTTTTAACTTTGGTTATCTGCCGGGAGGAAACCATGCGCTGGCCACCAGAGGAGAAACCAGCGTACAGGCACTGTCACAGGCTTTAATCCTTCTGAAAAAAGGAGGTATGATATCTCTCTGCATCTACAGCGGTGGTGATTCCGGTTTTGAGGAGAGGGATCAGATTCTGGCATGGCTTAAGCAACTGGACTCTCATAAATATCTGGTTATAAAAAGCGAATATTTTAACCGCCCCAATCATCCTCCTATTCCTGTGCTGGTCATAAAGTTATCCTGAGAACTCTCCTGATGTTTTTACATAACTCTTGAAACCCTCTGCTATTCATGTTATATTTTTTTCATTCCATAGCAATCCTCGTGGATAATGCTTAAGATGTATTATTTACAAGGATTGCTATAATTCACAAAATGGAGGAAATATGAATCAACAAAACACCTCTGCTCCTATAGCAGAAAATAAAATGGGTACAATGCCTGTAGGCAGACTTGTACTGAACATGTCTCTACCCATGATGATTTCCATGCTGGTACAGGCATTATACAATATTGTAGACAGCGTATTTGTTTCCATGCTTTCCGAAAATGCCCTGACGGCCGTTTCCATGGCGTTTCCCCTGCAGACACTTCTGATTGCTGTAGGTGCCGGTACCGGTGTAGGTATGAACGCACTGCTTTCTAAATCCCTAGGAGAAAAGAATTTTAAAAAAGCCAACCAGACCGCTGAAAATGCTGCTTTTCTGTATTTTCTGAGTTTTCTGGTATTCCTGGTCTTGGGATTTCTGGTAGTAAAACCATTTTACGCCAGCCAGGTCAGCCAGGCAGATTCGGAAATCATGCAATATGGAATTCAATATCTAAGCATAGTTATGATTTTTTCCCTTGGTATGTTTGGCCAGTTTTTCTACGAACGTGTTCTCGCTTCTACCGGAAAAACTATTTTCAGCATGATTTCTCAATTATGTGGTGCATTCACCAACATTATCCTGGACCCTATCCTGATCTTTGGTCTTCTGGGTGCACCGAGAATGGGAGTTACAGGAGCTGCTGTTGCCACAGTGATCGGGCAATTTGTGGCCTGCATTGTTGCCGGGATCTGCAACCATAAGTTTAATCCTGAGGTCCGTCTTAATTTCAGAGGCTTCCGCCCGGATAAAACAATTATCGGTCATATTTACGCAGTAGGTATTCCCTCCATCATTATGCAGTCCATCAGCTCCATCATGACTTATTCTATGAATCTGATCCTGGTACAGTTTACGGTTACTGCAACTGCAGTATTTGGCGTTTATTTTAAACTGCAGAGCATCTTCTTTATGCCTGTGTTTGGTCTTAATAACGGTATTACACCAATCATCGCTTATAATTACGGTGCCCGGCACAAAAAGCGTATGATCCAGACGATCAAGGTCAGCATGTTCATTGCCTTCTGCTTTACCTTTGTTGGCTTTCTGGCGTATGAGCTCATACCAAAAGCTCTCCTGGGAATGTTCAATGCCTCCGATGATATGCTTGCCATCGGTATTCCTGCACTTCGGATCATTGGTATCCATTATCTGATCGCGTGGTTCTGCATCATTGCAGGAACTGTATTCCAGGCATTGGGAAAGGCTGTTTTCAGTATGATCGTATCTATTATGAGACAGCTTTTTGTCCTGGTTCCCGCCGCATATATTTTGGCGTCCATCGGTGGACTTCACGCAGTCTGGTGGTCTTTCCCCATTGCAGAAATCATTTCACTGATCATATCTGTATTCTTCCTGACGAGCATAAACAGAACTGTTATCCAGAAAATCCCGGAAGAATAAGTTCAAAAAAAGACAGAGGGTAATCCGATCTGATACCTTCTGTCTTTTTAATTATCCTTCAAAGCTTTTATGATTGGAAGCTTTCCAACTCTATAACACTCCCTGTCTCTGCATTTCAGCAGACACTGTGATATATTCCTTACTATTCTCAATAATACTCAGTTTCTCTTCCCAGGTAAGATTTCGTTTAATCTTCGCAGGACTGCCCATTACAAGAGAACCATCCGGTATTACTGTATTTTTTGTCACAAGGCTTCCTGCTCCTATGATACAGTCTCTGCCAATCCTGGCACCATCAAGGACAACAGCTCTTTTTATATTTTTCCAGCATTCTCTGGACCACTGTACAGTTATCCCTGTAATTCTCATATAATTTTTTTGATTTTGTAAGTAAATTTTCCGAACACCTGTTAACTATCATTTAAATTATTCTCCATCCATTGTATTACTTATTTTTTCCTGCCGGACTTTCTTTTTTGAATCTTCCCTTACTGTATCCCGCAGTTCTTTCATATATTCCGAAAAGCTGCATTCTTTATTTCCGTATGTCATCTGAAGATCATATTCCAGTGGAATCCAGGTAGAAAGGTCAGCCTCGTTATGCTGAATAAGTGCTTCCAGTTTGTCCAGTGCCTTATATATTTTTGCTTCCAATGTCTCCAAAACTTCCATTTCAGCAAATAGCTCTTTCAAATCCCTGCGATATGGTTCCGGCAAAGTATCCAACAGTTTATCCATCACATGAGCTTCATGATCTGAATCAGCAGATGTTTTATCAAATGCCGGAATATCTCCTGTAATCGCCTCCCCCATATCATGGAATATACACATCTGTATTACCTTATCAATATCCGCTTCCGGAAATTCATCCTGTACAAAATAAGCCATCACTGCAAGTCTCCAGCTATGCTCTGCAACACTCTCACACCTCCCGGAGGATGTGTAAGAATGTCTGGTGTTACATTTTAATTTTTCCGCCACTTTAAGAAAATCCAGAAATGCTCGACTATCCATATCATCTTCTCCTTGTTTAATATTGCTTATTATTTTCTTTCTCAAATCCATATACCCATTTTCCACGTAAAAACAGATATAAGAAAATTACAGAGCTGATGCTCCAGGTCAGGGGATATGCCCAGAATATCACCCGGATATCTGAGATAAGGCGGACTGCTACCGTGATATAGCTCACACGAAACAGACACCAGTCACAAAGCATGACTATCATGGGGACTGCCGCATGACCGGATCCACGTAGTACTGCTGCGATACAATGCGAAAATGCCAGCAGACAATAAAACAACGCAATTATTCTCGCCTGCATCACACCATAATGTATTACACTTGGATCTCTGTTAAAAGCAGCGATCAGTACCGGTGCCGCCGCATATATGATAATACCGATCAATTCTGCAATGATCACCGAACAAATAACTCCAAATCTTGCACCTTTTTTCGCACGTTCATACTGTCTGGCACCAAGATTCTGGCTGACAAAAGTTGTCAGGGCCATTGTAAAACATG
Organism: Ruminococcus sp. AF41-9; assembly: GCF_003477525.1. Classification (GTDB taxonomy): domain Bacteria; phylum Bacillota; class Clostridia; order Lachnospirales; family Lachnospiraceae; genus Blautia_A. The sequence continues at coordinate 22,576 of NZ_QUDO01000039.1, read as the reverse complement.
TTACCGGCAAAAAAGCAAATCCCTCTACCTTTGAATAGGAACCACAGCCTGCCATCGCCATTTTCCCAAATGCATTGATATTTGACTGCACAAAAACATTTGCAATAGCGATCACTGAATTCTGGAACCCGGACGGCACGCCATTCTGAATAATCTGTTTTAGCATATGTCTGTCAAAACGGATCATTCTCAACTCTAACCGATATTCTTCTTCCACACGCATCAGGTGGATCATACAAAGAATGGCGCTGACAAACTGAGAAATAGCTGTTGCCAGTGCAGCTGAACCAACACCCATACCAAGACCTGCAATAAAAAAAATATCCAGTACAACATTGATACATGAAGAGATGATCAGATAAATCAGGGGGTGATGACTATCTCCGACAGACTGCAGGATTCCAACAAAAATATTGTACATAACAACCCCTATGGATCCTGCAAAATATGTTCGGAAATACACGATGGACTCCGGCAGCACATCAGCAGGTGTTCCCATCAGTACCAGAATTTTGGGAGCCAGAAACATTCCCATAACCGTCAACACTACACCAGCCACAAGTCCAAACGCTACGGTTGTATGGATTGCTTTCTGCAGACAGTCCTTTATTTTTGCCCCATAATATCTGGCAACAACAACTCCGGCTCCCATGGCAATTCCATTGATAAATCCCACCATCAAAAAAATCAGATTTCCGGAAGAACTGACTGCAGCCAACGCATTACTTCCAAGAAAATTGCCTACGATCAGGGAATCTGCTGTATTATACAACTGCTGAAACAGATTTCCGAGAAACAGTGGAATGGCAAAAAGGATGATTTTTCCGGAGATACTTCCTTCTGTCATTCTTGAATCCTTTTTCATAATTTTTGATACCTTCCCGTTTTTTCTTTATTTTATCACAAAAAAGCCAACTATCTTACTCCTTTTCCCCTTCATTCGCTTCCTCTATTGTCACACTCTCCTGTACCTGCATATCCGTATACTGAACACGAATAACTGCCTGCGGCCAGTTTATGCTGACCATTGCTGTTTTGTCTTTCTCATCTCCTGCTTTCCGGATAAGCTCCAGCAATTCCTTCAGTACTTCCTTTGTCAGATAACCGCCTCTCCAGTGAAAAATAAGTATCCTGCCTTTCTTCGCCGCCTGCAAAGAACGTTTATACACATCCTCTTTCTTAGTAAAAGAAAGCTTCTTCTCCTTATAGTAAAAGTGCTCATGATCACCGCAGTGAGGCGCCGGCGCAATAAGAGGCTCATGATCCCTGAAAATCTGTGAATCATCCAGATTGAAATAATCATAGCGGATTTCAGAAGTCTCACGATCTTTTCCCAGGGTATTATCAAAGGTCGCATCCAGATGATAATATGTCCCTCCTATTTTTACGATATTCCATGTGTGACGATACTTAATCCCCTTCTCAGGATTATTTCCACAGATTGCAATCACACACCAGACTCCCAGTGCATCTAACAAAACCTTTACTGCTTTTGCGATTCCCTCGCATACACCAACGCCTTGCCCCAACGGTCCGATAATTTCATGGGAATATGATTTTTTCAGTTTGTCATAGCGGATATTTTCACAGATAAAATCATGCACATACTTCTCTTTCTCCCACTCAGACAGCTTCTGAGCCGGACGAATCAGCTTCTCAACTCTGGCAGTCATAGCCTTTTGATGTTCGCAAATCTTCTTTTTATCAAAAAGATACTCCGGAATAAAAATCAGATTCGGAGAGTCTTTATAATACCGGTATTTATAACTGCTCACCCAAAATATCTCCGGATGATCCAGACGCATCTGAAAAAATACATTATAAAGTTCTTCTCCCTCTAATGCCGGAATCTGAAATTCATCCGCCAGGTTTTTCACACCGCTAAGAATGCTGTGATATGCAGCCTGCTGCGCCTTATTCATATGGTTGTAATAATATTGCTCCATTGTTATCTTATCTCCAAATTCTTCGTCACTTATAATCCCTTCCGGTACATTTCACTGATCACTGCCTGCGCATGTTCAGATTCCTTTTTCTCTATTATCTGCGCCCGGTCACTTAAAATCGCCAGCATCTCATATGACTATTCAAAAAATGGTTTTCTTTTTCTGGTGAATTAATTTATACCACTGCTTCCACTATCGTTTTCCCATTCACTATAATTTTCCGGATTCCCGACTGTTTTTTCCTGTTAAAATTAAAGCTAAGCATATATCCTTTATCCACATGATAATCTTCCAGATATCCAATAAGCTGCTGTTCTCCTCGCTTATTATATTCATCACCATGCCATATCTTCAACTCAATTATATACTGCTGTCCACGATAATCTACAATTACATCTGTTCTTCGAAGATCTCTTGTTCTGGATTCGATGTAATAATTTCCTGTCCCGTTAATAATCGGTTTCAAATATAGTAAAAAGAACTTCCGCCCCTGCTCTTCCAGAAATTTTTCATCAGATTCCCCGTAAATATCATGGAAATGAACAACAAAACGTTCCAATATCCGTTCCATATCCAGATATCCATTAACGATAAACTGACTCTTGTCCTGCAGAGCTGCCTTATATATCTCTGTCTGCTGCATCTTTGCTTCTGTAAGATAATAATTATATAATCTCGTTTCAAAAATTCTGTTTGCAATAACCACATTCCCATTTTGGTTTTTAATAAAACCAAACATCTGAGCCATATCAATCGAGGTTTCATCTGGATTATACGCGATATTTCTTCCTGTAAAAAGTAATGTTTTCAGCATAACACTTAACTCCGGATAATCGCATATTTTTCCAACTAATGATTCAAATAAAGGATTCTTCTCCGCAAGCAGAATACGCACTGCTTCATTAAAACCATTTTCCGTCCATACCAATTTCAGATTTTCATATTCATCCCGTACCCTTTCATCCATCAACTGGCAAATCCTTGAAACCAGAAACGGATATCCCGCTGTATACGCATATAGCAATTCTGACATTTTTGATATATTCATCCCTGTACGATGATCAATTTCGTACTCCTGCAACATCCCTGCTATCTCTGATTCAGAAAAACTCATTTCGATGCTGAAATCTGCGGCAATGTTCCAGGGACTGTTATATCTATGTCCTTCCTCTGGTCTGAGTTTTCTCTTCAAATTCTTAATATCATACACTCCTGCCAGAATCACCGACTGAAATCCCGGATAAAATTCTCTGTCCAGGTACTGTGCCCTAAGCTGCGCCAGAAAATCAATAAAAACCTGATTATTCGCTGCGCTGTCTACTTCATCAATCATAAGAACTATTTTTCTGTCTGCCGCTTCACATATATCACTTAATCCCTCAAATAGCTCTTTCAGAGAAAAGTATCTGTTAGCATAATCGGCATCCTTTTTCATTTCTTCTATAACTGAAACCATCTCATTATTCATAGTCTTACAGTTTCTGTGAAGCATACGCAAAAAAGAATTCGCAAATGCTATTGAAAACACATTTCCATTACTAAATTTCTCATTGTCAAATGTCTGAAAATCAAGTAATACAACATAATATTCATCCCGAAGCATTTCTGCCAGTGCGCGCAAAGTCGTAGTTTTACCATATTGTCTGGCCCTGTTAATGGTAAAATATTTTCCCTCATCCACAAGCATTCTAATCTGTTGTAAACGACCATTAATATTTACCATATAATGCTTCTCCGGAATACACACACCCGTTGTATTAAAAACTTTCTCCATTCATTACACCTCACAATCAAAAATGGCTTCCTGTCATCAAAATTTTCAACTAAAATAATGATAACATGAAACCATTTTAGCGTAAAGTAACATTCCAAAGGTTTTATATAACTTTCAGACAATGACTTACTCTCTCAACACCTCATAATGAGAAAACATCTCCCCGCTACATGAATCCAGAAACTTCATAATCTTATCTAAATACACTTGCATCGTCCTGTCATCGCTGCAGTAGGTCTCATGTCTGGTTCCCGGCAGGTATACATATTCACAGGAAGTGATTCCTCTGTGATTGATTTTCTCTGCAAATTTTCTCAATGCGTTTACAGATACAAAATCATCTTTTTCTGCCTGAAATAGCAAAACAGGTGCTGACAGTTTCTTCCATCCGCAATATTTTATGTACCAGCTCATTTTTACAGACGCCAGAAGCCATCCATAAGAAGCTGCACTAACCTGGAATTTTTTATTCTCTTTACGCAGCTCATTATATTTTTCAAATCTCGGTCTGGAAGTACATCCACTGGTTTCGAAAGTCTCACTACCATCATAAGGCTTCTGACCAGCCACATAGTCTTCCTTTTTTCCCAAAAGGCACTTCGTCTGTGCAATAGCGATCACCAATGGCCAGGGAACATTTCCGGTAAGCGGGCGGAGCATAGGAGAATTCAATATAATCTTCTGAAACAGTTGCGGTTCCCATGCAGCTGCGATTGTACCAATTGCCCCACCCATGGAATGAGCAAAAAGAACCAGCGGTAATTCAGGGTATGTTTTTTTTATCACATGGCATATTTTCAAAAAATCCCTCACATATCGCTTCCAGGTATCTATATGTACAAGAGATGGATCTGCTGTCAGGCGATAACTTTGTCCATGTCCCATATGTTCCGGCATATACACATGATATCCAGCCTTCAGAAAATAATAAATCATCTCATCATATTTCGGCGCTGCTTCTGTAAAACCATGGCTGATTATAATCACGCCTTTCGGTTTCTCTGCCAGGTAACGCTGTACATGAATTTTCCCCACTATCCCCGTGTCTTTTTGATGCAGATGATCCTCTGCACCAGGAACGTACCCCTCCTGACGGTGCGTTGCAAGAAATGGTTCTATTTCATTATTCATTTTATACAAATATTCATTCTCATGTATTATTTCCATTCGTATGTACTCCTGTTACTTTTTCATAATTCTATTGCTATCTGCTTTTCACCATTCGATACATGCCTGTATTATAATCTTTACTGGTGCCTATTAATAATCCCATTAATCTTTTTCTCATTATAAAATACCAGTATAATCCCGCCTATACAACAGAATACTGCTGCCCCAAAAGCAGCAACTCTATAACCAGTTCCTTCTGCTGCCCCTATCGTCGAGACTGCGGTAAATATCAGCATAGAAATACTCTGCCCAAGTTTAAATGCAAATGTCCTTGCCGCATAAAACATTCCTTCACGATTGCTTCCTGATGTAATCGAGTCGCTCTGCGAAATATCTGCCACAACAGCCTGCGGAAGAATTCCGAAAATCGCCATAGGAAGAGCCGCCACGACTGTCAGGATCAATCCCTGCACCGATGCCGGAATAAAGCTCATTTTTCCCATGAATCCGGTGTAAAAATAAGCAGCGCTAAATACTGCAAATGCGAACAAGATCATCTTTTTCTTTCCAAGTTTAGGAGTAAGCTTATTTACCGGAATATAAAATACAAGGGACAACGCTGTCATTCCCACAAAATACAAAGTTGTCATCGTTTCCGGAAGCTTCAAAAGACTGGTGACAAAAAATGGAAGACCTGTCTGAAACATGGTAAGTGCAATCCAGTAGAAAATATCAGATGCCACAAACTTGCGAAATTCTGCATTCTTAAAAGTAGCTGCAAGAGATCCAAAAGCTGACTCCTTTGCAGGAACCGTATCTACATAGTCTTTTTCACGGATACAAAATACCGGCACAAGCATACAGATAAACGCTATAGCCGCCATCAAAGTAAAGGTCATACGGATTGCACCAACTCTGCCAAAAGCAGGAATAAACATCTCCCATATCGTAGGTGCCAGATACGCCACTGCAGTTCCGGCAATAAATGTAAAGGAAATGACTGTGGAAATATTAAGTCTTTCCTGCTGGGTATGTCCAAGCTCCGGAATCAACGCATTATATGGTGTACAGTACGCAGTAATGGAAAAATAGTACGCCAGAATCATAATCAGCAAAAACACTCCATTGATCCAGCTGTTTTTATTAACCGGTGACCAGAAAACCAGTACTGTAGAAAGCGCCAGCGGTAAAGATGCCCATTTCAGGAACGGAATTCTTCGCCCATTCTTTGACGTACATCTGTCAGATAAAGAGGCGATCATTGGATCTGTAAAAGCATCAAAAATTCTTCCGAAAGCTGTGTTTCCCGCTCTTTCCGTCTGTCTTTTCCCATAGATCCAGCCGTGTTTTATAAGAGGATACTGTCCCCAGAGCATGCTGGATGGCAGATCTGCGCAGATAGGAAGGCATCTTTGGGAACCGGATATCAAAATCAAAACAGGCATGGTTTTTCTTCGTAGTATGTACCAGATGTTCTGCAGCATTAAAACGCCTCTTTGCATCCGGGATCTCTGCTAATTCTTCCCATACCTGCACATAAATCCCAATCAGATAACTGACAGCAGAACGGTAGATCTCCAGTGTCTGGCGGATCGGGATATTCTGTTTTCGTAATTCTACACCATAACTGGATATTATCTGCATTTTTATTTCTCCCTGATCACTCTTATTTTAATCTATATTAAATCACAGCAGCTGAAAAATCAATATTTTCTCTCTGTCATCATTTCCCTCAAACAAATCCCTGCAGTCAATTTCATCCTCAAACATCAGGTATTCCTGCGTCATCAGATAACTGATATACTCATCTGACGGATAATAAAAAAACAGCTCTATCTCTCTTGGATTTTCATAATAAGATTTCTGAATCCTTGCCAGTACTTTCTGCAGAATTTCTACAGAAAAGGGATTGAAAAAATAGCATTTCGTCGCTTCCGCAGGTACCGGATAGTTTTCCGCGCAGGTCATGGTAAACGAAGTTCTCGCACCTGAAACTGCACGATCCCGGTTCTCCTGTGCTGTTTTATAAATACGCTCATCGTACTCAATCCCTGCCGTTCTGCATCTGGTCTGATAAGAAAGATAAAAGCATACCCGCCCCTTACCGGTTCCATAGTCCAACAGAGTATCCCCTTTCCTGATCAGACCGCTGTTGACCAGACGCTCCAGTACACGGTATGGTGTCGGTTCGTACGGAAACCGATACTGATCCGAATGAGAATCATCCCTTCCGCCTGTCTTTATTTTTAAAAGTTTGTCCCATTTTGTTTCGCACATTTCACACTGTTTTCCTTTAATTATTTTCTGATTATTTTATGAATTCATCAAATTTCTACCAAAATATATTTTATGATAGGATTTGTCGAATGTGTTTGTTATAATCAGAATATAAACCTATTATAAACCAGGAGGGAACAATGTCAAAAAAAGAAATAAGTTTTACAGAAGGTCCTGTGTTCCAGTCTTTGCTCAGGTTTGCCATTCCTGTGCTTGGAGCACTGATCTTACAGGCTGCCTATGGCGCAGTTGACCTTCTGATCGTTGGAAAATTCGGAAATGCTTCCAGTATTTCCGCAGTAGGAACCGGAAGTTCTTTTATGCAGATGGCTACCTTTATCATTACAAGCCTTGCAATGGGATCTACCGTAATAATCGGTCATCATATCGGGGAACAGAAGCCAGAAGAAGCAGGAAATGCAGTTGGAACAACCATTATCCTTTTCCTGATCATCGCAGTTGTCATGACATTTATGCTGGAATTCGCAGCCGGCGGAATTGCGCGTCTGTTACAGACACCGGCCGAGTCTTTCGACAAGACGATTCTTTATATCAGAATCTGTTCTGCCGGAATTGTCATTATCATTGCATATAATGTGATCAGCGGTGTACTCAGAGGTGTGGGAAATGCCAATCTTCCACTTCTGTTCGTAGGCATTGCCTGTGTGGTAAATATCCTTGGTGACCTGCTTCTGGTCGGAGCATTTCATATGGATGTGGCAGGAGCTGCTATCGCAACTGTATTCGCACAGTTTGTCTCTGTTGTCTGTTCTGTGGCTGTATTAAGAAAGCAGGATATGCCAATTGAATTTTCCAGAGAGCAATGCAGAATCTATAAAGATGAGCTCAAAAAAATCCTGAACGTAGGGGTTCCGATCGCGTTACAGGAAACAACTGTTCAGATTTCATTCCTTGTGGTAAATTCTGTCATTAATCAGATGGGACTCATGCCGTCCGCAGGATATGGAATTGCACAGAAAATAGTTTCCTTTATCATGCTGGTGCCGTCTTCTGTTATGCAAAGTGTCTCTGCTTTTGTCGCTCAGAATATCGGTGCCGGAAAAAAAGACCGGGCATGGAAAGGCTTTTACACTGCAATTATTACAGGATGTTCCGTGGGAGTCCTTATCTTTATGGCCGGATTTTTCGGAGGCGGATTTCTTTCATCCTTCTTCACAAATGATCCGGAAGTCATTGTCCAGAGCGCTGCTTATCTGAAGGGATTTTCTGTAGACTGTATTCTGACCTGTGTGCTTTTCAGCAGTATCGGATACTTTAATGGATGCGGAAAAAGTATTCCTGTTATGATCCAGGGAATCACATCCGCGTTCTGCATCAGAATCCCGGTTTCCATTATCATGTCCAGACTGCCAGATACCTCTCTGACCTATGTTGGAATGGCTACCCCGATTACAACTGTATATGGAATTATTTTCTTTGTAATCTGTTTCCGGCTTTTAAATAAAAAATCCAGGCAATAAATTTCCGGATAATTCCAAGTAATAGTAATAATGCATCAGACCTGATATTTACCGGTGCTGATGCATTATTTATATAAAAATTTTTTTCTTTGCTATGCAATCTCTTCATGCAAGTTTACTCTGATTAGCATAACGTTTTTCAGACACAGTCCAGTATTACAGATATCTGCGTTCCTTTTCCCTCCTCGCTTTTTATGATAAGGTTATAACGTTCACCAAATACCAGTTTCAGACGCATATGTACATTTGCCAGACCGATTTTTTCTCTCTGATCAGAATCGGAATCAAGCCTTGCAAGGATTGCCTGCCTTTCCTCGTCTGTCATACCCACCCCATTATCAATGATGGAAATTTCTCCCTGATGCTTCTCTGCATCATAGGAAGTGCGGATGATAACCGTTCCCCGTTCTTCTGGTGGTATATATTCATTGTCCGGATTCTGTTCGATAATTTTCCTGTTAATGCCATGAACAATTGCATTCTCCACAAGGGGCTGCAAAATAAAACACGGAATCGAAATCTTATGAAACCTCTCATCCAGATCAAAATCAAAAAATATCTTGGAGCCAAAACGCTGCTCCTGTAAATATACATAATTTCCCAGCATTTCTATTTCATTTGCAAGAGAAACCATTTTTCCGGAATAATCCAGATTGTAACGCAAAAGCTGTGCTGTTTTCTGCAGGAGCACAGACGTCCGGTCCGTATCTCCGAAATCTGCGGTCCTCGCGATCATATTCAGTGTATTAAAGAGAAAATGCGGGTTCATCTGCATCTGCAATGCTTTCAGTTCACTGGTTTTTAAAAGAGTTACGATGCGCATATTTTCCAGTTCTTTCTCATGCAGAGCCGCCTCTGTCCGTGCCTTCTCTTTGATCACATTGATCTGTTTTCTCAGCTGCATGACCATCATGTTAAACACACCAATGAGAGTCTGTGCCTCTTCATAAAAAGCTGTTCGAACCTGTACTTCCTCAAAAGATTCCAGTTCTCCGTCGCGGATCTTTTCTGCTGCCACTGTTAGCGTCTGAAGCGGGTCAGCGATACGTCCGGTCATGGCTCTGGCATGTTTCATGGTCCAGTACATCAAAACAAAAATACCTGCAAACAGGAAAGCACAGATCACTGTAAGCCCTGTATTTAATTCCTGCTGTTTTTTGTTCATAGAATAAAAAAGTCTCAGATAAATTTCCTTATACTGCGCATTCATAAGCTGATACATCCGATTGGCTTTTTCTGAATCCAACGCAATACTTTCCAGGACAGAAGAATCCAGAGATGCTTTTTTCCCCTGCTGCATATGTTCATGAAGCAGTGACAGCATCTGCTGATATTCCCCAAGCTGACATCCAAGATCCTTCATATCGCGTTGAAAACTCTCACTGACCTGTATCCTCTGAAGTCTTTCCATATTTGCAGTAAGTTCATCACTGACACTGCATACATTCTCATAATCCGCATCTGTTCCACTGTTGATATACTGATTAAGCACCTGACTGCTGCTGTCCAGATCATTATAAAAGCTGTTCAGTGTCAGCACATGATCTGTATTTTCTGATAACAATGATTGGAAAACATATAAAATCCCCAGAAAACAAGCAGCATCAGAAATGTCACTCCCATAAGAAACCAGGTATACTCTGAAAGTACTTTTCGAATTGTTTTACAGTTTTTTTCCTTCATATTTTTTATAACCTTTCTGCTGATCCGGCAGATCTTCTGTTGACAGTAATTTCAGAAGATGCCGCATTTCTCTTACGGATCAGTAATAATTCCACTCTACTTTCACATTTTCTGAATCAATTTTTTCTGCTTCCTGCATGTTGTCCCTGCGGATCAGGCTGGCATGCGTATGTATGGTTTTTGCGGGGCGTATCCCCTCATTCAGATATTTGTCAAGCACCTGCGCAGCCAGTTCTCCCATCTGCCGGGAATCCTGCTGAATACATGCGCTGAGATATCCTTCTTCAATAGACTTTTTCGTAAGGCCGTTATAATCATATCCGATAATGTGCATGGAATCTCCGACTTTTCTGTTCTGCTTCTCCATCACATAGCAGCAGGCACCGGTTCCCATCCCTTCTGCACAGAAAATCGCATTAATCTCCGGCTGTTCTTCCATCACTTTTGTGACCAGTTTCTGAGCAGTTAATACACTGGATCCACATTCCAGCATATCTGCAACTTTCATATCAGGATATGTCCGGATTGCCGCGTGAAATCCCCGCAGGCGTTCAACCTGATTAGTAATATTTTTATCGGAAACAATCATAAGAATGTTTGCTTTTCCATCGCATTCCTCTGCCATTTCCTTTCCCGCCAGCCACCCGGTTCCATAGTCATCAATCCCGATATAGCAAAGTTTATGCTCCGTTTCCACATCACTGTCGATCAGCACGACCGGGATGTCTTTTTCGTCTGCTTCTTCTAAAAGTTTCTGAAACTCTGCTGACTGATTCAGCCCATAGGAAATGATCCCATCCAGATCAGAATTAATGGAAATTTCCAGATTATCCAACAGTTCCTGTGAATCCAGATTTGTCTGTCCCAGACATTTCACATCCATGTTTTTCTGACTGCCGGTCTGGATAGCCCCATCAGCCGCTCTTCCCCAGTAACCTTCATTCGCAATCGCAGCAATAAAATTAACCCGTTTTATGTTTTCCATCTCGTTTTGAGCATTTTCCGTCTGACAACTGCCGGAAGTTTCTGCCAGACCAGTCAGGACACCGGCTATCACTGCCGCGGCCATCAGATATTTCCACCTGTTTTTCATAATCAAATCCTTTCACTCACCATAAAGTATTTTTGAAATTCAGAAACTCCCTCATTTCCCCTACCGTCATACCCGTATTTTTCTTGAATGCCTTATAAAAATACGCTGCCGACTGATAGCCGCACTTTATGCCAATATTCCGCACTACCGCTTTCTGGTTCCGGATCAGTTCAATGGCTCGGTTGATCCTCGCACTGGTCAGCAGATCCACAAAACTGATCTGTAGCTGCTGTGTGAGAAGCCTGCTCAGATAAAAGGAGCTGATCCCCATATTTTCTGCCGCCATATCCAGAGAAATATTTTCTGTAAAATGTTCTTCGATATAGCCAAGAGACTTCAGAACATATCCGGTTCTGGTGTTTGCAGTATCTTTCAGAATATCCAGATTGTGAAGCAGGTAAAGGATTGCCGTACTTATATTTTCCGGAGATTTCGAAGCTGCTGCTTTAATCTGGTTCCAGGAGTAAATATTATATCCGCACACGTTTCGGGAACAATCCTGCAGCATCAGAGTAAACATAACATACTTTTCCTGTTCTGTTACTTCTGCTTCCCTGCAAAGCTGTAACTGCTCTTCCAAAAGACTTTTACACATCTTCATGTCCTGCTCTTTTACATATTCCGCCAGTTTTTCCATGTTTTTGGTAGAAATCTGCATCAGTTTTCTTACCTGCCCAACGCTCTGAAAAGCTACGATCTTCTGCTCCGGAGAACTGTTTACCGCAGTCACTGCCTCCTGATATGCCTGATGCATCTCCTCAAAATCATAGTGCCAGTTGCTGATCCCGAAATGAATCTCAGCTCCGGAATTTCCCCTGACTTCCTCTGCAATCTCCTCCAGATACCTGGAAGCCCATTCTTTATAATTACTCTTTCCGATCTTTTCTTCCGGGAAAAAGAACCACACGACCATTCCACTGAACACTTTTGCCAGAAATGTTCCTTCTGATTTCCGCTTCTTTTCTGACACCTGGTATATCTCTCTGAGAAAATCTTCCGGCACCTGCTCCTGTATGCACTTTCCAACAACAAAAAATCCGCCCCAGTAAGTATGCCCCATATTTTCCAGCCACATGTTCAGTTCTTCCACATTTGGAGTTCCCATGAGCACAGAAGACAGAACTTCCTTTCCTGCAACGTCAAGCATTTTCTGAAATGTCTCTTTATCTTTTCTGTTATCCTGATTTTCACTTCTCTCCTGATCGATCACTTTCAGGACTCTTTCTATGGTCTGACAGAACATTTCTTTTTCTATGGGTTTGAGAAGGTAATCTGCCGCCTTCAGAAGAATTGCTTTTTTTGCATATTCAAAATAACTGTATGCCGTATTAATGATAAGTTTGGAATTTATATTTTCCCGGCGAAGTACTTCTGCTGCTTCCAGTCCGTTCATTCCCGGCATATTGATATCTGCAATAATAATATCCGGCCGGTGTTCCCTTGCAGCCTTTATCAATTCTGCACCGTTATGAGCACTTCCTGCCACTGTGATCTGAGGAAAACATTCCATGATCACATTCGTGATCCCACAGCATTCAATTTCCTCATCATCTGCAACCAAGAGCGTATACATCAGTCATTCCTCCCTTTTTCGCCTGATCTCTTTTTCTTGTTATATAAAGAAGTATAACACAAAAAACCGCCCGATGGGAAATACCACCGGGCAGCCCTTTTTTACTTATTTTCTATTGGCATAAATCTTTTTCTCTGTCTGCACTGATATATCAGATTCTGTCAGCGATCTGTCATTGATTACTCAGCCTGTGCTGCGAGTGCTTCAGCCTGTAAGCTGCAAAGGTCTTCATCACCGAGAACTTTGCATTCACTTGTTTCATCAAATAACATAACGTTCTTTTCTTCTGCTGTATATGGTTTCCACTCAAGGCTGTCTGTGCTTGGATCACCTGTCTTTGCAAATGCCAGGAATGCGTCTGCAACTGTATCCTGAACTTTGTGAGCAGCTTCATTGTCAGCTCCGCCTGTTGCGATAGAAACTACCGGGATATCTACATTGTGGAAGAGGTAGATAAGGTCACAGCAATGGAATGGAAGGATACCACCATTTACAGGTACTTCATAGTTGAAGAGATATTCATAGCAAGGAGCTGTTGCTTTTTCCAGTTTCTCTGCCATAAGTTCTTCTACTGTCTGACGGCTCAGCATACCTGATCCATAATAGAAGTATGCATCTGCCAGCGGACGATCCGGGAATACTTTCTGGAATTCATCAGCAATCTTCTGTGCATATTCTTCACCGAATTTATCTGTCAGGTTTGCCATTGTCTCTTCATCTGTCCACTCGTTCTTGTTTGGTCCGTCAAATGTCCAGTTGTAGTTAAACTCTGTAAATACAGAACTTACCATGTACGGGATATCTGCTGCCCAGTCACAGTACTCTTCCTGAACGACTGTTCCATCTGATTCCGGACTCCAGCTTGCGCCAAGCTCTGTGCATGCATCTGCTGCTGCATTGGCAAGGTCATAATAATCAATATCTTTTAACTGATCTGCCTGATCTTTCTCAAGTCCAAGATTTTCAAGAGTCTTGTCTACGATCTGATCATTTGTTTCTTTTGTCATTGCCGGATGATAACCACTAATGCAGGCAGCTTTGTCAAACAGACCTTCTGCTGATGGAGTTGCAAGTAAGGTATTTACTTTTCCACCGCCGCCGGACTGTCCAAAGATTGTTACATTATCTGCATCGCCGCCAAAGTTTGCGATATTGTCCTGAATCCACTGCAGGGATGCTACAAGGTCCTGAACACCAAGGTTTGCACTGTCTGCATACTCATCGCCATAATCACTTAAATCCATAAAACCAAGAACATTCAGTCTGTGGTTTACAGTTACTACAACAGCATCTCCATACTCACTGAGGTTCTTTCCATCATAAGCTGCTGATTCTACAGAAGAACCATTCGTAAATCCACCGCCGTGGAAGAATACGATAACCGGTTTTTTCGCTTCTGTATCAAGACTCTGTGTCCAAACGTTCAGGTTCATGCAGTCTTCATTCTGCACCCAATAACGATGAGGCCATACAAATTCATCAGAGCCGACAGATGTCTGATTCTGGATCGGGCAGATTGTTCCATAAGACTGTGCATTTCTGACACCATCCCACGCTTCCACTTTCTGAGGTGCCTGGAATCTTTCAGCCTGTGCATACGGAACACCAAGGAATGTATAAGTTCCTTCGTTCATAAATCCTCTGAGCTGTCCTGCCTCTGTATCAACGACAGGAGGATTGTTAAGATCATATTCCTCCGCTGCCCATACAGGTGTTGTCATCACCATTGCAGATGCCATTGTCACTGCTGCGATTGCTTTTGCACGTTTCCATTTCGCCATACCTTTGCCACTCCTTTTCATCTTTTCGTAATTGCTTTTTTCTTTTCGTTCCTGCTTTTTAATTATTACTTTTTTCTGTTTTTTTTACACGAAGCTTCCTGTGATGCTTTTATTATAAGTGACAAAATAAGTTTTTAACAGGCGGAAAATTTTGTAAAAATATGTCAATTCTTGTACGTGCATCAGCAAATCTGTCATGACAGTGCAATAAGCTGTCAATGATTACCTCAAAAAATTTTTATCATAATTTCTTATTTATTCGCAGCTCCTTAAAGTTTATTGCCAAATTTATCCACTACATCCTGACTGTCACGTCCGGAAATGGCTTTTCCCATTGCACTTTCGATTGCATCGAGAAGCTTTTTCGCTCTTTCAATTATATGCATGTCAAAATTATCCGTTCTGCAGGCAGTGACATTCAGCCAGTGGGATTCCAGATAACTGTCAAGAACAGGAACGGCAACCTGTCCTTTTTGTGCGATCTTATCCAGATATTTGCCCGGAGCAACACCTCCGATTTCTCTGTTGGTTGAATAAGATATCGGCGTTTTATTCACTACAGAATTCCATTTTTCTCTTGGATATCTCTGCTTTTCACAATAATCTTGTTGTAACAAAATTTGCTTTTCCGGCTTTGTCTTTAATCCCGATATTACTTCTGTCAGCCTGAAGCATGACCTGACCGCACTCTTTTGCGGCGGCTATGATTTCATCCAATATTGTGTGTATCTTTTTCATTTTTCCCTCAATTCCCAGTTTCCTTGAATTTATATTTTCATAACTGTCCAATATTTTCACAGTTACATATTTTCTTTATTATACATCTGTATAGAGTAAATCACCAGATTATTTTGCAGGATATCTATGTTGTGCTATTTTCTGTATTATGATATAATATTATTGCCTGGCAGTTTATTTTTCAAAGACAAATGGGATCAGGTAAAAATCGTTCACAACAAAATGGGGGAATCATGAAAAAGAAAAATCCTGTCTCACCTGAAAGGAAGTTACTTATAATGAAAAAAGATAAAGACAAAAATCTGATCATACTTTTGTTATCGCTCATTATCATTTATATGGTATTTAAGTATATCATACCGCGGATTTTATTTTATGCCACTGTCATACTGGCATTGATACCGCCATTAATGTCCAAAATATTTGGTCTGGTCATACTGGTGCTGATTTTTTACCTTATCATCAGAGTTTTAAAAAAGAAGTAATTACATAAAAATGGTTTCATGATATCAGGCATATTTTCTGAAATAGCAATATCATGAAACCATTTTACATAAAGCTGAAAAAAACATTCTCTCTAATATTCGTAAGACACCCCATTATCCCAAAGTTCATCACAGGATAAATCTATTTCATCATTCCATGAAATTCCATAACCACCAATATCTACCTTAACCCGGTGAAATAAGCAAGGAATCTCTTTTAATGCATTGAAAATTTCTATTTCATCAAACAAATGACCTACATCATACATCTTAACTGTTCCATCTTGAAATATTGCCAAAAGCACATATCTTTTTAACGGCTTTATCTCTTTGATTTTATGAAACATAATAGCGCCCTCCATAATTAGCAGAATTTATTCTCCGGTGTTCGTAGTTTCATCCACTCTGTGGATTCCTCAGTTTGCCATGGAAGATGAAGATTTGCCGGATAGAAAGCCATCACATAAACCTCTGGTTTATCCTTTCGTATATAGTTTCCAGAATCTTTTTATAATTATCCATTAAGTGCTCAAACCATTGGTTACTTTTCAGCTCCAGTTACAAATTTACGAGTAAGATTCTGACTCTTCATCCATATCAAGCGTTGCTTCCAGCAAATCCAATAAGAATTTATTTTACTTTTACCGTTCTCACACTGCCCCATGTTGAATAGTATTTCTGTCCACCAGTTGTTCTGTATGCACGGATACGCACATAATATTTCTTATTCCGGCTTAATTTTTTCATTGTGTAACTCTTTGTTTTATTATTTACAGTAACAGTTTTCGCATTCTTCATATTCTTCTGAGTACTGTACTGAATCTGGCAGCCGGTGATTCTCTGTCCTGGCATCCATGTCAGAGTTGCCGTTCCTCTGGCTGTAGAATTTAATCCGGTAACAAAAATTCCTGAAGGATATACGGTAACAGTGATCTTCTTTGTCAGCTTCTTATAATTTGTTCCTTCTGCCGCTGTAATCGTAATTGTAGCTTTTCCAATATCTTTTGGAATAAACCGATCACCTTTAATTGCTACTACTTTACTATTGGAAGATTTATAACTAATCTTTCCATCTGTAACAATCGAATCCGCAATATCTCCATAAAGATTACCAAATGCTATTCTTTGACTGGAAGCATGAATTTCTGCATCTGTCTTGTCAATAACAAAATCTATCGTTTTTTCACCTGTATATTTCCCAGTCCCGGTAATTGTCACATGTCCCACTCCGGCATTAATATTATCCGTATATCTAAGGGTGTAATCTTCGTCTTCATATAAATCTATATCTTCATCTGTTTCTCTATAATGTCTGACAACACTCACCCACGGAGTTTTAGCATAACCATTGTAAACATATTTATGTGTGCCTACCTGAATTTCCACATCTTCATCATTGATATCTTTCTTATCTGTTACAGTCACTGTCTTCTGAGCAATTTTACTGTTTCCCAGTTTTCCTGTAATAGTCGCTGTTCCATCTGAAATACCTGTTACCGTACCATCCGCATCTACACTGGCAACAACCGGGTCACTGGAACTCCAGGTGATTGGATCTGTTTTTCCCTCTACATAGTAAACTTTACATCTATAGCCCTCTATTACAAGTTCAGCCTTTGCTGTTTCATTTACATTTAATGCCTCTTTTGAAAGATTCATACTTACAGAAACCTGTGACTGGGCAAATTCAATCTCCTGCGTACAATTGTCTTCTGCTGAGCCCCTCGTTTCATCCATACCGCTTCCGTAACTGAATTCACCACAGGTTGTATTTAAGTATGCACCGTCTTCATTATAAAAAGTACTAAGCCCTATATATGTATGACTCGGATCAATCATCTGAGTATAATGTCCTGTAACAGCAGAAGTATTTTGTTTTACCCAGTCTTCTTTTTCATCATACCACTGATTGATTCCCGGAACCATGGAATTGCTCCAGTTCCATGCCAGCACCTCTCCCCAGCTCTGTTCACCATCAGGAGACTTTACAGTCCAGCAGCTGCTTCCATTTGGTCTGGTATGTTCTATATAAACGGATGCTTCTGCTGCACGGATTCTGGCTATATATTCAAGGTCTGATGACCATTTAATCGGTACATAATCAGAAGATGTCAATCTCCTTGAAGGATTTCTCGGGTCCTGAACGCCTTCATTACACGCTTCTTTACGGATTTCATTAATCCTGTCAAGAGCTGCCTGTATATCTGCAATATAAGAGCCTTTCACACCAAGAACAATCGTTCCCGATGCAGATGCATTCTGCGTCAGATCATCTTCATTAAGATCAGCACCCGGAATACTTATATCATTTTTGCTGCTCTGGTTATTATCCTGAACATTATCCGAAAATACCTCTCCAGCTTCTTCATCCGAAAATTCATCTGACTGCACATCTGCCTCCGAACTTTCTTCATCAAAATCCTGCTGTTCTGATGTAAAAGTCTCATTTTCCAGAGCTGCCTGACTCTCCACTCCTGCCTGACTCTCACTGGCAGAAACAAAAATACCATTAGACATAACCAATGTCATACCTGTCAAAATTGCCACTATCTTTTTCTTCATTGCTCATTTTCCTCCTGATTTTCTTTACCTTTCCTGCTTCTCATATGATTCTATCAGACACTGGTGCCTCTTCGTCTTCTTATCATAATTTATCCCAACCAGTAAAATATCTCCTGTATACTGTTGTATTGCTTCAGGATATTTTTTCTTTTTTATCTGCTGTAATGCTGTTTCAGCGTTCTTATTCCATTTAAGCTCTACTATCAGTGCCGGATAATCGGAAATGTACTCTGGTTTCGGAATAAATACAAAGTCTGCAAACCCGCGTCCTGTTGGCAATTCGCGAACCGGTTTAAAATAATATTCCATTGAACTCAGATATGCAATTGCAAGTACACTGCTCAGGGAATTTTCATTATTGTACTGAATATTTGAAACATATTCTGTATGGATTTTCTCAATTCCCTCCGCAACCGCTTCTTCATCCATATCCAGTGTAGCCTCCAGTAAGCGTTCTGATTCCTGCTGGAAAGTAATCATCTCATTCCATTTTCTGCTTTTAACTGCATTCGTCAATTCCTGCCGTATTTCTTCATTTGGAACAAATGCAGTCCTTCTGTTCTGATCATATCCCAGATATCCAAGATGTATCAAATACGTAAGAACATCATCTTTACTTTGTATATTTACCGTATCATTTTTAAAAGCAGTTGTATTCACCTTAATTGAAGCACCGGAAAGTATTTCAATTATAGAGTTTTTCAAACCATCATAATTCATATTGATAAGAGGAACAATTGCCTCATAAGAAGCAGTCTCAGACCAATAACTTCTAAACTTGCCCCGCACACTGACACTTACTACTGCTTTGGGATTATATACCTGATAGTCCTCCAGCAAATAACCATCATACCAGTATTTTACTTTTTCAAAATCCCTGTGATATCTTTCACAAAGCTCCTTCACTTCCTCTTCTGTAAAGCCAATATATGGTGCCATCACCCCGGCATCAAGCATTGTAAACTCGTTAAAATTATTTAATGCAGACTGTGTCTTTTCTTTCTTTATCGGCAAAATACCTGTAAGATACGCCAATTGAATGTACTTTGTCGGTTCTGTTCCTTTAAACATTGCCCGCAGAAAATTAATGTAGCTTTCCTGTACTTTCTTATTTGCCGCCTCATCTCTGATCAGAACATCCCACTCATCAATAATTACAATAAATTTCTGTCCAACAGCATTTCTGATACGTGAAAGACATTCTGGCAGACTCATCTCTTCTTCCGGCAGGACACCCGGGTAAATCTCTCTTAATTCATCCTGTACTGATTTCGTAACAAACGCTACAACGTTGTCCGCATCACCGCAATTTGCCAGAAACCACTGAATATCAAGATGGATCACATCATACTTGTTAAGATGTGTCCTGAAATCAGATTCCCTGCTTATATCCAGCCCCGAAAACATCTCTTCGGAATCACAGCCCTTACTATAATAAGCCGCAAGCATATTCGCAGCATATGATTTTCCAAATCTGCGCGGTCTGCTGTTGCAGATATAAGCTTCTGTTGTATTCAGTACACTGTTCGTATATTCCAGCAATCCGGTTTTATCCACATATATCCTGGAATTCAGTGCCACCTGAAATGCACTGTTATCAGGATTCACAAATCTTCCCATTTCTTACACCTCACAATCAAAAATGGCCCCAGGCTATCAATTATTTTAAGTAAAATAATGATAACATGAAACCATTTTAGCGTAAAGCTGAAAAAAACTGTTATATATCCAGACACCCGGGCTATATCGGGATTTTATAAAATAATCTCAGTTATTTTGCGTAAATAGAACCAACAATCTTTCCCCGTAATGTACACGGCAGAATTTTACATAAGAATCTCAGAATCTTATACTTCACACCCGCCACACAAATTGGTGCGCAACTATTTTTCTGTGCAATCCGCGCAATATATGTACCAATAACCTCCGGTGACATCCCACTCAGTTCATCTTTCTCCATCTGACTGACACTGTGTGAAATACGGCCGCCGTATTCATCATCACCCAAAACTGTCTTTTGTCTGGTCTGGGTAAAACCGGTATGAATATCTCCAAGTTCTACTGCTGTCACCCTGACACCATAAGGACTTACCTCATTGTCAAGCGCACAAGAATAAGAAGACACTGCTGCTTTACTGGCTGAATAAAATGCCTGAAACGGAATATGCGCCACTGCTGCCACAGAACTGATATTGACAATATGCCCACTATGCTGTCTGCACATAGAAGGAAGAACAGCTCTGCTTACATTGACAGTTCCAAAAAAATTCACATCAAGCTGCGCTTTCACCTGTTTTAACTCTGTAAATTCCACAGCCCCGGAAATACCAAAACCTGCGCAGTTTACAAGGATATTGATACTTCCTCTTTCCCGGAGGATCTGCTCAACGGCGGCTTGTACGGAAGCATCATCTGTCACATCTACACTCATATGCTTCACGCCTTTTATGGGAATATCACGTCGGCTGAATTCATAAACTGTATAGCCTGCCTGGCTTAGGCAGATGCAGTACATCGGCCAATCCCGGAACTTCCGCCGGTGACTAGAGCTGTTTTTTTCTGTTTGGATTTCATATTGTTGTTTACCTCGCATTTCCAAAATGGCTTCGGATTATTTTGTTGTAGTATGATATCTATCAGTGGGAGAAAATTCTTGAAGGCTGCGTGACTGCGTCTTTATAATTTACAAAATTTTTAGAAACATTTCACCTATTGATTATTTTATTTAGTAGCTGATTAGATGATCAGACCCCAGTACTTCTTATCTATATCATCAAAAACTAATCCTCTAAATATATCATATAAACTAATGATTGCACTTTCTAACTTATAATTTATGGCATTACCCGGATATATATATTTATCATCAACATGTTCGCTCTCAAATATTTGAATTCCAAATTCTGTATTTTCATCAAGAAAATACATTAATCTTTAATCATACCTGTGGCTAAATATGTTTTTATGTTAATCCCCTCTTTCTACTTTCTTAACAGCTTTCATTGCTCAAGTAACAGTACCCTAGAATATCAAAAAGCTTTATAAAGCTTTTATTCTCTCTCCTTTTTAGAATATCAAAAAGCTTTATAAAGCTTTTATTCTCTCTCCTTTTTGTTTATCTAAATTTTAAATGTTTTCCCAGACTTTTTTATTATATAGAATCACTTTTCTTTGTAATATTCTCCAAAAAATTCATTATATCTTCCCAACTTATATAAAGAGATTTAATTCATATACTTGCAAAATGTGTTCTTATACAATAAATTTCATTCTTATATTCATCCGGGACAGCCATTTGCGTCTTCATTAGTAAATCTAAAAAAGAATACGGTGCTTTATTATTTGCAAGTTTTGCACATTCACTCCAAAATTCAATAAAAGGCTCTAATCTCTTATCTAATACAAGATTAGCCGCTATTTCCATAAGCATCGGGCAAACTTTATATTCCTCTTTAATAAATTTTTCTTTTAACTTACAGTATTCTGATTTTTGATATTCCTTCAAAAATTGAGAGCTATATAGTTCAAATGTGGATAAAATGTTCTATACAACTGAACATCTAAATTTTCACTCTTTATTACAAACTTCTCATACAATTTTCTATTAGTAAAATTGTATCAGCATCCAATTCTTTACATGCTCATACAATTTTCTATTAGTAAAATTGTATCAGCATCCAATTCTTTACATGCTAAAGAGCAAAGAAATATATTATCCAAGTATTCTACAGAATCTTTTTGTAAAATTTTTCGTAACTCATTTTTAATAACAGTTATATAATCCGTTTCATCTTCCTGTCCATTTATCCATTGTGTTAACTTCAAATCCAGTTCTTCATATTCCTTTAAATAAAAAGATGAATTCAAATCATTACTACATTTACAAGAAGAACCAAATATGTCTTTCATATTGCGCGAATTAACTTCAAATCCAGTTCTTCATATTCCTTTAAATAAAAAGATGAATTCAAATCATTACTACATTTACAAGAAGAACCAAATATGTCTTTCATATTGCGCGAATCATTAAAAATAATGTTTTTATTTCCATAAATTTTTTTAGAAAAATTGAG
>NZ_QUDO01000038.1 GCF_003477525.1 Ruminococcus sp. AF41-9 | reverse complement strand
TAGGTACTGGAAATAAAGCCTGTCTATCAGGCAGGATACACTAAAAAAGTCATGTCTAAAAATATGGGTACTCAAATTTAAAAATGTCCTTGACAAAGGGTACAATTCAAAGTACAAAATAAGTTCATAATACAAGTACATTTTAAGTACAAAACATGGTAAAATGGTTTAAATGAACTTGTTTTAAGTACTCTATATTTTATTATTAGGGGAGAGCATCAAAAATATGAAGAAAGAAAAGCGATATTATCAAATCCGAATGGATTATTTCTGGCTTTCCATTCTGGCAGTCATAATACTGCATGATGTTTCATCGTTTTAAATTCTTCATCGGTTAATTTTTCTGGTTTTTCCAGAATCTCATTCCCGATTGCGACCTTTCCTATGTCATGTAAAGCTCCGGCAATATACATTTTCTGACAGATATCCTCATCAAATCCCATGAACCTTGATATTTTTTCCGCACCTTCCGCAACACCCATTGAGTGGTTACTTGTAAAGGGTGATTTATAGTCCACAATATGGGCAAAAAGATCTGCAATAGCTTTAATCTGTGCAAAATTAAGTTCCAGCTTTATTCTGGGTACTTTCTTCCACAACATCGTATCCAGGGTTTCATTATCAATCATATGAATTTTTTCATCTGAAAAAGCATTAAAAAAACTTCCACGCAGAAGGAATCAAACAATTTATCTTTTGACTTTATTACAAATTCTTCTGTTCTTTTCCACTCATCCGAATCTGATTTCATAGATCGGCAAAATATATCTATCGTATCACACATATGGATAATCCTTGCAAAAAACGGTACTTCATTCCATTGTTTTCCAAAAGGTTCACTTCCATCAGCGTTTTCATGGGGGGGTACAGTATGACATTAGATACATCATTATGAAACGGTATATTTTTCAGAATTTTTTCTCCTATGGTACAATGCCTTCCCAGCTTCGTCACCCCGTTACGTAAAGCGTCATTTTGAAGCTCTTCCTGAATATATTGTGCCACTGCATTGTCGTGCAGCAATGCACACTCTGCCAGATCCTGCAGGCTTTGACCCTGTATACCCATTTTTTTCAGCAGTACAAACCGCCATATATGCCACACGTTTAGAATGATTGTTTGTTACTTTAATCAGCTCTGCCTCTACACAGTCCAATGCATATGAGCAGGCTGCTAATAACCCCAGCACATCAAATTTCATTTTTGATCTTGTCTCCTCCTTTGTTCTGTTTTCTGAGAAATCTGGAATATGCTTACCATGACAGATTTCTCAGCCTCGGATCAATAAAAGCATATGTTTTGTCTTTTCTTTAATTTTTCCATGACCGTTGGATATTTTTTATAATCTGTGTGAGGTAAGGCCTGGGCAGCTACCATCTGTTCCAGAAAATCATCCACTTCCGCAAATTGTATATAAGTCATTTCTTCCAGTATCTGATCAATATCTGCAAGAAGTTCTTTGTTCAGCAAAAGCTTTTGTGCTCCTTCCAGCGAAGAATTTCCAGCATTGATCATCTTCTCCCGTTCCATGTCAGGATACATCCCAATGGTAATGGCTGATTCCACAGATACATATTTTCCAAAAGAGCCGGCTACATAAAATCGATCTGCCTGATTCAGTTCAAGTCCAGATTCCCGGAGCATGATCTCAACCATTATATGTGCTGCGGCTTTGGTAAGAATAAATTCGTCGATATCTTTCTGATAAAAATACAGACCCGGAGCATATTCTATGCAAAGCTGACCTTCTCGTTTCTGAATAAGATTCGTTTTTTCAGGAGAAAACTTACCACGAATATCTATCCAGCCTTCTAAAAAAAGTTCCGCAATCAGATCGACAATACCGGAACCGCAGATACCCTTAGGGCTAATTTTTCCTGAAGAGTTACCAATTACATGAACATGGATTTTTCCACCTCTTATCCTCACGCTGTCCACTGCTCCGGCATCTGCCCTCATCCCGGTGTGTACTACACCGCCTTCCAATGCAGGCCCCGCCGCACCGGCGCCGCAAAGAAGAAAATCTTTATTTCCTATCACAAGTTCGCCGTTGGTTCCAATGTCAAAGAAAACACTGATTCCATCCTTTTTATATAATTCCGTTTCAATCATTCCACTGATGATGTCACCACCCAGATAATTAGACTTCGCCGGATAACAATATACATAACCATTCAGCGGAATGTCCAGATCTTTTGCCGGCTGGAATCCCGGACGGTCTGCATGAACAGCATGTGGCGTATAAAAGACACAGAAAGCATCTATTCCCAAAAGAAAGTGGATCATGGTGGTATTGCCTGCTACTACCATAGACAGACATTTTCGTGACACCGGATGCTTTACATCCAGCTTATCCATGCACTCTATAATAGACTCAACTGTAGCAAGCCGTATCTCTTCCAGTTTTTTCCTGTCATCTTTGCAGAAAAAAATACGTGATAAAATATCGGTTCCCCACTGAATCTGTTTATTAAAGCAGCTCTCTTCTCCCAATATCTCACCACTATTACAATCTAAAAGTCTCACCACTACCGTTGTACTTCCAAGATCCACAGCCAGCCCATAATGCTGTCTGGCTGTATCTCCGCTTTCTATATCAACCAGCTCCCATTTTTCTCCATTCCAGGAAAGCGAAACGGTTATTTTCCAACCTGCACGATCAAGTAATGGATATAGTTGTCTCAACATGCGAACCGGAATATGAACCTCCTCTTTCACGCCCTCCGCGGATAAAGCTTCCAGAATGCGCTGCTGGTCTGAACGCTGATCCTCTTCGGTTGGAACAGAAAGATCAAGATATAATTTTCGGCTAAGACCTCTCATAGTATTCATCTCCCTACAATTTGTGCATTTTTTATTCTGTAAAAAAAGAAGGTCATCCGTTATATCACATACTTGACATCCTTCCTTTTCATTGTTATTTATTATACTTCTGAGAACTGATCTTTCTCTGCAGTCAGTACAAATAATCCGTAACTCAGCTTATACATCGCTTTTTTATCCATTCTGCTCCTCCTTCATCTTCTCCCTGCATCTCGGACAAATGCCTTTAAAGGAAATATCATATTCCAAAAAATCAATTCCATGCGTATCATGAATTCTTTTCATTAAATCCGGTATTTCCTCCATATCTACATCCGATACCTCACCACATTTTATACATCTCACATGATAATGATTTTTCAATGTGATATCGAACCGATTTGCTCCATCTGGCACTTCAACCTTTCTCAGAGCACCTTCTTCTGACAGTATATCAAGATTTCTATATACTGTTCCTTTTCCAATGGTAGGATATTCTTTTTTTAGAAATTCATATACTTCATTTGCTGTAACATGCCTTTTCATTTCATATACAGCATTTTTCACAAGATCTTTCTGAATTGTATTTCTTCTGTTAGTCATTTGCCCTCCTTATTAGGATTTATTCTTAATTAGAAGTATATATCAGAAGTTTTAAAATGTCAATATAAATTAGTAATAATTACTATTATTGAAATAATAGCACTTTGTAAATGTCCCTTTTTCGCACAATCTTATTCCATAATTTTTCGTTCAAAAACATATTCTATTTCAGATGATAAATCTCTTCTAAAATTGTATCCAAGTCTGTCAAACGTTTGTACGTCTGCAGGATTTTCAATTTCTTTTTCTGACATATATCTGACCATCTCACCACGAGCCATCTTAGCATATGTACCTTTTGTTACCAGTTTATCCCCTGATTGTTCACAAAACGTAACCGTAATATATTTGTCTTTATCTGATAAATATTTTTCTATACATTTCGAGTATTCTTTTGATGCAAGATTAATGATAATCCTGCTGTCATCAAGCACTGAACGATATAATCTTTCACCCCAATAGTCATATAGATTTTTGGTATCTTCTATTTCAGCTTTCGCCTTCATCTCCAGGCGATGCCTTCTTTCATCAGCATAATCATTGTATCAGGATAAAGTTCACAAAGTATCCGCAATACATTCCCATAAGTTCATGTCATTATTGAAATTGTACATATTTCAGTATGAAAAGTTCACCATTCAAATTCTGATTATTATTTCTCCACATACTCTTCTGCCATATGTACTGCCATAGCACCATCTGCCACTGCTGTTACTATCTGACGAAGTAACTTTGTTCTGACATCTCCTACAGCATAAACACCCGGAATACTCGTTTCAGTGTTTTCACCTGCCACAATATATCCTTTATTATCCAGTTCTATCTGATTATCTAAAAAATCTGTTGTCGGTTTTCTTCCTATACTCACAAACAGGCCGTCACATTCTATAATGTTTTCTTCTCCTGTAACTGTATCTTTCAACCGCACACCAGTCAATCGTTCTCCATAAATCAGTTCATTTACTGTATTGTTCCATCGAAACTCTATATTTTCAGTTTTCATCAGCTGGTCATGGTAGATTTTCGTTGCACGTAATGTATCTCTTCGATGAACAATGATGACTTTCTTAGCAATTCGACTTAAAAGAACAGCATCTGATACAGCAGAATTTCCACCACCAACAACCACCACGATCTTATCTTTATAAAACATACCATCACAGGAAGCACAATAAGCAACCCCATGACCTATCAATTCTTTTTCTTTAGCGAGACCAAGTTCTCTTGGATTTGCTCCAGTAGCAATCACTACTGTTTTCCCAATATAAATTCCCGAACTAGTTTCTACTCTCTTAAGCTTTCCTGTTAAATCCATATTAAAAACTTCAGCATATTCACTTTTAGCGCCAAATTTTTCCGCCTGTTTTTGCATTTTCTCTGCCAATGAAAATCCGTCAATTCCATTTTCAAAACCAGGATAGTTATCAATCTGCCAGGTCAATGACATCTGACCACCTGCAGATAATTTTTCTAAAACAATGGTATCAAATCCTGCTCTGGCTGCGTATAATGCTGAAGTATACCCTCCAGGTCCTCCCCCCACGATAATCATATCGTAAACATGATTTTCATTCATACAGCAGTCCTCCTTTTATTTTTCCAATACTTCATTAATAAAATTCTCTATCATTATTTTTGATTCAGGTGCAACAATAGAATCTATTGCCTTTCCATTTCGATATAAAACCAGCGTAGGAATCACCTCAATCTTTTCAGCTTCTGCAATCTGTGGTTCTTCATCAATATTCACTTTTCCAGCAATAAGAATATCGCTGTATTCTTCACTTATTTTTTCATAAGCCGCTCCAATTCTACGGCAATAACCACACCAAGGTGCCCAGAAATCAACCAAAACCGGTTTTTCCTTATGAATTAATTGTCCAAACTTTTCTTTATTTATATTTATAGATGTCATATTTTTCAACTCCTTCTCCTATTTGAACTTAATATACCCCAAATAAGTGCTTGCTTCCGTGATGATATCACAGAAAAGATAATTTACTTTATTACACTTCTTTTTATTTCTATTTATGGCATATGCCAGTTATATAATTGACGCATCTAAAAAAAGCAAGTATACTATGTTCGTAAAGGAGATAACGGTTATGAACTTCGAAAATTGTTTTCCACTATGGAATGACTTAAATACAGCACAGAAAAAAATAATTTCAGACAATTTAATCACACAGTATGTAAAAAAAGGGACAATCATTCACAATGGAAACCTGGATTGTACTGGATTATTACTGGTTAAATCCGGGCAGCTTCGAACTTACATACTTTCAGATGAAGGACGGGAGATTACACTTTACCGTCTGTTCGATATGGATATGTGTCTTTTATCCGCCTCATGTATCATGCGGTCTATTCAATTTGAAGTAACCATTGAAGCAGAAAAAGATACGGATCTTTGGATCATCCCTGCTGAAATCTATAAGGGCATCATGAAAGAATCTGCTCCTGTCGCAAATTATACCAATGAGTTAATGGCTACCCGTTTTTCTGATGTCATGTGGCTGATTGAACAGATTATGTGGAAGAGTTTGGATAAGCGTGTTGCTTCATTTCTTTTAGAAGAAACATCCATTGAAGGAACAAATGAACTGAAAATCACTCACGAAACTATCGCAAACCATCTTGGTTCCCACAGGGAAGTTATCACTCGAATGCTTCGATACTTTCAAGGCGAGGGTCTCGTCAAACTCTCCCGTGGCAAAATCACAATCCTTGATCCAAAAAGACTGGAAACACTCCAAAGGTCATAAAATTGTTTTTCTGTAACATATAAAGAAGAATCCTCCATTTATCAGAATTATGAAAGTCATTCTAATAAATGGGGGATCTTTTTATATAACGAGAAAATTATAAAAATATTATGATTATTTTTAATAATCCATACCACATGCATATGCCTTTTCAATCAGCGCACGGTCATTGACAACTGCATCATAGAAGCGGAATCCGCCGGAGAAGTTGTATGTTTCATATCCATTTCCTTCCAGAATACGACTGGCAATATAACTTCGCAGCCCACTCTGGCATATCAGGTAAACAGGCTTTCCCTTCTCAATTTCATTGATACGTTCCCTTAGTTCATCTACAGGAATGTTTTTGAATCCATCCATATGCCCCCTGTTAAATTCACCTACAGTTCTCACATCCAGCAACACAACACTTTTATCTCTAGAAATCTTATCCATATCTTCCAGATGCCATTGTTTTAAGGTACCTTTTGCTATATTGTCTATCATGAATCCTGCCATATTTACAGGATCCTTGGCAGAGGAATAAGGCGGTGCATATGCGAGATCCAAATCCTTCAGCTGGGTTGCCTTCAGCCCTGCATGGATTGCTGTTGCCAGCACATCAATACGTTTATCAACTCCTTCATATCCAATAATCTGAGCACCAAGCAAACGATAGCTCTCTTTTTCAAAAACCACCTTCATGGTCATCACTTTTCCACCAGGATAGTAACCGGCATGACTCATAGGAGAAAGAATTACTGTATCTACCTCTAATCCTGACTTTTTGGCATTGGTTTCATTGATACCTGTAGTGGCTGCTGTCATATCAAACACTTTTATAACGGAGCTTCCCTGACTGCCCAGGTAACGACTATCACCGCCACAAATATTATCAGCGATGATTCTGCCCTGTTTATTGGCTGGTCCTGCCAAAGAAATCAGCGCATCATTACCCGTAACATAATGTTTTACCTGAACTGCATCACCTGCAGCATAAATATCCGGTACAGAGGTTTCCATTCTGTCATTCACTACAATACTTTCCTTGATGCCAAGTTCCAGACCGGCTTCTTTTGCTAATACTGTGTCTGGTGTGACTCCGATTGCCAGAACTACCATATCAGCCTGAAGGGATGGATTATCTTTCAACAGGACCTCCACTCCGTTGTCTTTTTCTTTAAATCCTTCTACTGTATAGCCCAGTACCAGTTTTATCCCATGCTTTCTCATTTCATTATGGATCATGGATGCCATATCCGGGTCAAAAGGGTTCATCAGCTGCTTAGGCCGCTGGACAATCGTAACATCCATGCCAAGCTCCCTCAAATTTTCTGCCAGTTCCAGACCAATAAAACCGCCACCTGCCAATACAGCCGATTTTGGATGATTCTTATTTATATATTCCTTTATCCGAAAAGTGTCTTCTACAGTACGAAGTGTAAAAAGTTTATCAATACCTACTCCTGGAAGTCTCGGCTGTGTTGGCTTTGCACCTGGAGAGAGGATCAGCTTATCATATTTTTCTTCAAATATCTCACCATTCTCTAAATTTTTCACTGAAACCGTTTTACGTTCCGGATGTATGGAGATAACTTCATGATGAATTTTCATGTTAATACGGAAGCGTTTAAAAAAACTCTCTGGTGTCTGTAGTGTAAGTTCTTCCGGGTCTGTGATCACGTCTCCAATATAATATGGAAGTCCACAATTTGCATAGGATATGTATCCAGATCTTTCAAACACAGTAATTTCAGCATGTTCATTCAGTCTGCGTATTCTTGCTGCGGCTGTAGCTCCTCCGGCTACACCTCCTACAATTATTACCTTCATCTTATTTTTCCACCTTTCCTGAGTAAGCTGCAATGCCACCGATATTATTTACTTTAGAATATCCCATTCGTTGCAGTATCCCAGTTGCCTGGCAGCTTCGTGAACCGGAATAACAGTATACAAACAGTGGGATATCCTTATTCTTCGCTACAGAAGCAATATTGTCAAGTTGCTGCAACGGCACATTTTTACTTTCTGGTATATGTCCTTCCTGATATTCCTGCGGTGTACGTACATCCAGCAGAACTGCATCATCAGTCCTTTTATATTCTTCTATGCCTTGATTAATATTCGACTGTTTAAAGAGATCAAAAAATCCCATTAGCACACCTCCCTAAAGCATTTCTAAAATCGCATTCTTAGGTCTCGCCCCTGAAACCTGCTGTACAATCTTCCCATTCTTCATAACCACTAAAGTCGGAATGCTCATAATACTGAACTTATTTGCCAGTTCAGGCTCTTCATCTACATTAATCTTTCCAACTTTAATATCTCTACGCTCACTTGCAATCTCCTCTACAATAGGTACTACCATGCGGCAAGGCGCACACCAAGATGCCCAAAAATCTAAAAGAACGGGTTTATCGGAATTCAGTACTTCGTTCTGAAAATTATTTTTATTGATATTAATAGCAGACATTTTACAGTCCTCCTTATCTTTTTCTTTTTGTAGATTTATTATAGTCTTAATTTCATTTATTTTCCGTGATTACATCACCATACCTCATTAACTTAACTTCTTGCCATACCATCTACACTTAATATAACACCTGTAATGTAACTCGCCTCATCTGAAGCAAGAAACACAAACGCATTGGCAATATCTTCTGGCTGTCCAAGACGACGTAATGGAATTCTTTCAATCATAGGTTCGATAACTTCCTTTGGCACGGCCTTCA
This sequence comes from Ruminococcus sp. AF41-9, assembly GCF_003477525.1. Taxonomy (GTDB): domain Bacteria; phylum Bacillota; class Clostridia; order Lachnospirales; family Lachnospiraceae; genus Blautia_A. Next base: position 30,232 of record NZ_QUDO01000038.1, on the reverse strand, counting down.
TCATATCAGTTTCTGTAATCCCAGGTGCAACAGCATTAACACGAATACCTTTAGGTCCTAGTTCTCTTGCTAATGATACAGTCAATCCGTTTACTGCAAACTTCGATGCCGGATAAGCAAACCCACTTGGCTGTCCCGAAATACTCACCATGGAAGAAGTTGAGAGAATGACCCCCTTGCCTCTTGCCACCATACATTCTGCTGCTACACGAGTAGTATTAAATACTCCTTTTACATTTAGATCCATGACTTTATCAAAAGTCTCCTCTGTATAATCCATAAATGAGGTGTTTTCTGAAATCCCTGCATTATTTACCAGTATGTCGACACATCCATATTTTTCAGTTGCCTCTTTAAAAGCCTTTCTGACAGACTCCATGCTTGCTAGATTTGGACTAATTCCAGCAACTATTGCATTGGGATATTTTTCTTTTAATTTATCTACAGCAACATCTGCCGATTCCTGTGAACTTGCTGCCAACACAACTGAAGCACCTTCCTTCAAGAATTTATCAGCTGTAGCAAATCCTATACCACGGCTTCCACCCGTAATGATTGCAACTTTATCTTTTAATCTCATTTAGACTACCTCCTTACTTTGTTTGTAGTTACATTATAAGCAAAAGGTAAATCATTTTCTGTGATATCATCACAATCACAAACTATCGCAATAAAAAACCCTGTTGCTCACACGCACCAGGGTTTTTGTTTATCTATCCGTATTTAAATAATCAGAATTTTATTCAACTTCTGAAAACTGATCTTTTCCAACATTACATAATGGGCATTCAAAATCTTCTGGAACGTCCTCCCACTTTGTTCCTGGTGCAATACCACCTTCAGGATAACCTTCCTCTTCATCATATTCCCATCCGCAAACGTCACATACATATTTCATTAGTTTGTTCCTCCCTTTACCTTCTCCCTGCATTTTTGGCAAATACCTTTAAATGAAATATCCTAATCCAAAAATTCGATTCCATGAGTGTTATGAATTCTTTCCAGCAAATCCGGTATTTCATCCATATCCACATCTGAAACTTCACCGCATTTTGTACACCTGATATGGTAATGATTTTTCAATGAAAAATCGAACCTATTCGCTCCATCCGGAACTTCAACCTTCCTTAACGAACCCTCATCTACCAATATATCAAGATTTCTATATACAGTTCCTTTTCCGATTGTAGGATATGCTGCTTTTATATCTTGCGTTCGATTGTTTCCAACTCCCGCCGTTTTTTTCTATCAGTTTTTTCTGATTTAACAACTTATCTTCTATCACGTCGATGTCTCTGTTTCCCAAAAACTCTCCAATCTGACCCAATGGCATATCCAAAACGCGCAAGTAACGAATCATATTTAAAACCTCAAACTGACGTGCACTATAATAGCGATAGCTTGTTTCCGGATCTGTGTATTCTGGTTTCAACAGACCTGCCTGTTCATAATGCCGTAGGCTGCCAACACTGATATGAAACATTTTTGCCACATCACCAATCTGGAATAATTTTTTATTCTCCAAGCTGTTTCTCCTCATGAATTATGTCTGTCATTTTCTGATCAAAACAAGCATCAACCTGTGAAGCGATTTCTCCATCAAGCCATCCTTTTTCTACCATATCATTTAAAATACCGTAAGCTTTTTCATGTGGCATTCCCTGTTTATACGGGCGGCTTTCTGTCAGTGCCTGATAAATATCGACACACGCCATGATGCGTTCCTGTGTGTTTAATTCAGCAGCTGTTTTTCCAAATGGATAGCCTGTCCCGTCCAGTCTTTCATGGTGAAAGGCAGCCCAGTCACATATCTCTTCAAAATCATCGATTTCTGACAGAATAGAATAAGTATATGCTGCATGATGTTTCATAACTGCAAACTCATCATCCGTCAGTCTTCCCGGCTTCTCCAGAATTTTGTTACCTATGGCAACCTTTCCAATGTCATGCAGCGCTCCTGCAAGATACATTTTCTGCATTGTCTCCTCATCAAATCCCATAAATCTGGATAATTTCTCAGCATCTGCAGCCACACCTATGGAGTGTGTACTCGTAAATGGTGATTTATAGTCTACGATGCGTGCGAAAAATTTCGCCAGTGCTTTAATCTGTTCAAAGCTAAGATCTTGTTTTGTACGCGGCACTCTGTTCCATAAACGAGTCTCCACATCTTTTTCTCCAAGTGACAGAAAATGTTGTTCAGAAAAAGCATGTCTAAATGCTTCTATACATTCTTCATCCGCTATAGAACCTGTGATTTCCTGAAGAAATGCTTCTACCTTCTGCCAGGTGTCTGAATCAAAAGAATCACTGCAGCAGACCTGGTCAAGCAGATCGCATAGATGGATAATTCGTGCAAAAACCGGTACTTCTGTCCATTTTTTTCCAAAAGGTCCACTTCCATCTGCATTCTCATGATGATACAAAATGACATTCTTTATATCCGTATGGGATGGAATGTCTTTCATGTTCTTCTCACCTGCCGCACAGTGAATTCCCAGCTCCAGTGGAATCGCCGAACCTATTGCACTTGCAATATCATTGTGTAATTCTTCCTGAATATATTGAGTCAGTGCATTATCATGTAACAACGCACCGGCTGTCAGATCCTGCAGACTCTCCCCCTGAATTCCCATCTGTTCTGCCATGCAGACACTCATATATGCAACACGCTTCGCATGCTTATCTGTTACATGCACTAACTCTGCTTCCACACAGTCCAATGCATAGGAACACGCTCCCAACAATCCCAAAACATCTAATTTCATCCCCTTTTGTCTCCTGTCTGTATTATATATCTGACAGTTATTTTATCACAAAAAATTTATATAAAAAAGGTTTCATTATTATTTATACAAAAATAACAGGCAAATCTTTATCTGCATAATTATCAAATAAAAGACGGGATTGTATATCATCATTATTATATTGTCAATAATATAGTAATAATTCTCATTATTACTAAAAGATGCCCATGCTGAGCATCTTTAATCTAAATCATTGTTCTATTTTTCGTTCAAAAACATATTCAGTATCTGATGATAAATCAGACCGGAATGAATAACCAAGTCTGTCGAATTTCTTAATATCCACCGGATTCTCAATATTATTTTCTGCCATAAATCTGACCATTTCACCACGAGCCATCTTGGCATATGTACCTTTTGTTACCATTTTATCTCCAAAAGCTTCACAAAATGTAACCGAAATATATCTGTCCTGTGGTGTCAAATACTTTTCTATACATTTTGAGTATTCTTTTGATGCAAGATTAATGATAATCCTGCTGTCATCTATTACTGAACGGTATAACAAGTCACCCCAGTACTCATACAGATTTTTGGAATCTCCAATCCTGATCTTTGCCTGCATTTCCAAACGATAAGGTGTCACACCATCCATTGGTTTCAGAGCACCATAAAATGCAGACAATATTCTCAAATGATTTTGCACATACTCAAGCTGCATATCTTCAAACACAGATGGTGCCATATATTGAAAAGCAATTCCTTCATATGATAAAACAGCCGGACTGAGCATCTGATAAAGATTCATATTTCCCAATCTATTGAAATTTTGTTCTGCAATCTTGTCATTACATTTCCAAATTCCTTTCAGTTCCTCTTTTGACTTACTTTTCAACCAACTTTGTATCTCTGTCGTCTTTTCAATAAATTCAGGCAATCCATCCGGCGCTATGCTGTCAGTATCTGTAATCATCTTTTTAGCAGGGGATAATATTATCTTCATTAATCTAATTCCTTGAGCATATTTTCAGGATCATCTGCAGCCTTGACTTTATCATTTGCCTTTATAATAATCCCCTGTTCATCAATAAGATATGTGGTTCTTACTACTCCCATAGAGACTTTGCCATAATTTTTCTTTTCTTTCCATACATCATATGCTTCAATAACTTTCCGCTCTGGATCTGCTAAAAGTGTAAATGCCAATCCATATTTTTCCTCAAATCTCTTATGAGAGGATACAGAATCCTTACTGACTCCAAGAATAACTGCTCCTTTTTCGGTAAACTGAGGGTATCGCTCAGAAAACCCACATGCCTGTTTCGTGCATCCCGCTGTATTATCCTTGGGATAGAAATATAAAATCACTTTTTTTCCTGTATAATCCGATAATCTATGTATTTTCCCATTTTGATCTGGCAACTCAAAATCCGGTGCCTTAACCCCTACTTCCAACATTATTTATCCCTCCCTTTCTGTATCTTTCTCTTTATTCGCCTTTTTCTTCCTATTCCCGGTAATCATTTTATGACCTGTATATATCGCCATTACCATACATAACATAGAACTTAAAGCAAAGTATTTGTGACTTGATTTTTGCTTTTTATATCCAGTGTAAAAAGTCCCAAGCATTGTGATCAATGCTCCTACTGACCAATATTTATGTGCTTTCATGTAATTCCTCCATTTTTTCAGTGTATTCAATTCTAATTATACGCTACCATATTCCTATGTCAATTTGATAATAGAGCATTCCTATAAAATTTTTCAAAATATCATTGTCATAACTATGTATTGTTATCCTTTAATTTTTCTTTGAAATAATTGACAAAAAGCTTGCTTTCAGGAGATTACTATTTAATCTCTTTTCCATCTATATATAGTTGAAATTTATCAGGATTATTGACAACATCATAGTCCTTTCCGTATTCTACAGGTCTATATTCGGCTGTCATTACCGATTCCCCGTCTTCAATATCCTCTTTCCATAAATAGATGTTCATATCAATGCTCGTCGCATATCCTCTGTCTGTGGAGAATTTTGTCGAATGAAAAGAGACTTTACAATTTAAAATTGGATAAAAAGGACAAAAAAAGAAGAGCTGCTTGCTCTTCCCATATAGTAGTAGTAAAATAATATGTCATGCCAGCGCAATATATTACCTAGAATATCGCTATAACAGGAAAGGGGCTGCATTGTGACAGCCCCTAGTTTACTTCATCACGTTGTCTACATTCTGAGTGAACTCGTTCCCTGGTTTATTTTAGCATCGGTCTGGATTTTGTTTCATAAAGATAAATTTTGCCACAGAGCGGTCGTATGTTTTAATGTGTCCAAACAGCCAGTCGATTACATTTTTCTGTACAAGTTCACTGAACCGATCTGTTGGTCCTTCATACTCCTGAAGGTATTCATACAGTTCCTGAATTGTCTTTTTAAACTCTTCATGTTTTTCATAATGTTTTTCACGCTCTGGATAACCGGCTTTTTCCTGAAGTGCTTCTTCTTCTTTAAAATGAAAGTCAGTATACTCGTTAAGATAATCCAGAAGTTTGATCGCCTTTACCTTGCTGTCGCCATTTTGACAGGCAATTACAAAGTTCTGAATACGGTCAATCAATTCTTTGTGCTGTGTATCGATTGTTTTATTTCCTGTTACTAAATTGTCATCAAAGGTAATGTTTAAATCGTAAGTCATAATTTGACCTCCATTTCTTTTATATGTTCTCTTAGACTCTTTTAATGTCTGGCAGTTTCGTACCTGCATTTTCTTCTTAGTCTTCTACAGGAACGAAAACATCTTTTCCTAATCCGCAGATTGGGCATGTCCAGTCATCTGGAATATCCTCAAATGCAGTTTCTGGATCGATACCAGCGTCTGGATCTCCTACTGCCGGATCATAAATATATCCACATGGTTCACATTCATATTTTATCATAGTCATTTTCCCTTTTCAATGTCGATTTATTTTTTTTACCAAGTTCATAGCAATTTTTTCTAACACTTTGTTTCTTGTATATCTGTATTTTACATGATAATTATTCTCTTGTCAATAATAGTAATTATTATTATTATTACACTTAGCATAAACTGATATTTGAATTGCAAATTTACATATTGTATATATCATGGGAATAGTTGAATAAAAAAATGAACTCTATTCATTAAAGACAGAGTTGCTGGAAATTATTTCTCTCCAACAACTTTTTTCGTCTTTAAGTCCTTGAAACACAATACTGTCCAATCAGATTCATCCAACTGTTATATTTATTCTTTTCACACACCTTTCGGCAAATTTCATTTTCCATCAATACACAGAACATCTTATCATAATCAAATGCCCAAACAGCACCATTCACATGGTTTTCCACTGCTTTCTGATCTATGTTCTTTAAACGTGTGGCCATTTTTTCAATTTCTCCATTTCTCAAGTTACCGATATTTTTGCAGATAAACCGAAAGAAATTCAACGTTGCATATTCGTCATGCCAATGGAACTCTTCTGGATTGTTTATAATTTTACTGACTCGCTGCTGTTCTTTGATTATCTGATCAGCTACACCTTTCATCGAATCTTCGTATCTCATATTACTCACCTACTCTTCCTCAACGCCCAGTGACGGTTTAAATCTTTTATCCTTTGCCTGCGGTACCACGATCTCATAAAAATAAAATCCTAAATATCCAAGTGCCTGCTTCTTCATTTTATAAAAAGAAGTCCTGCCTATTCCTAGCTCCTGCTGTACTTCCACATCTGTCTTACATAAATTAAAAGGTAAATATGTTCAAACATAAGGCCTCGGAATCTTAATGATTTCCGGGGTTTTCTATTATTGGGATAAGACTATTTATAGCAATTTAAACCGAATTATGATAACATAAGGCAAAGATAAATCGGAATTTATAAAGGAGAATATTGATGAAACTATTTTTATGTTCGCATTTTTCAAGTGTAGGAAGTCTGATAAAGGAAGAAATTGAAAATAAGAAAGTCGCATTTATTCCAACAGCTTCGCTGCGTGAAGGCTACACCGGTTATGTCGGCTCGGCTCGAAAATTATTCAAAAAGTTGGGAGCAATCGTAACTGAAATTGATATTTCAACGGAGGCTTATTCAACGATACAGTCTGTTTTTGAAGATGCAGATGTGATATATTTTACCGGCGGAAATTCTTTTTTTCTTATGGACCGGCTCCGTAAAACGGGAACTGATGGGCTGCTGAAAAAGGAATTGGCAAATGGAAAATTGATGATCGGCGAGTCGGCAGGCGCAATTATATGCGCTCCAAGCATCCAATATATCCAGCAAATGGATAAAAAGCCGGAGGACTACTCACAAGAAGATGATGCAGGGCTTGATTTGATTGATTTCTATGTTCTTCCGCATTATCTTACATCACCATTTAAGAAAGTTACCAAGAAAATAATGACTGAGTTTTCGGATTTGAATCTATGCCCAATTAACAACCGTCAGGGAATTGTAATTGACGGTGAAGGTTCAAAGGTTATTTGCAAAGACTAATTTGAAAATTCCAGTTTGCATATTTCTTAAAAAGATGTATGATATAAAAAAGCTCAGGAGGTTCAAATGAAATCACATAAATACTGGTCCATCGGTGCGCTGGTTTCCATGATCGGAACTTGCTACACCGGCTATAAGGATATGAAATCAGCACATAAATATTTTGCATTCAGTTCACTGATCTGCATGGCTATGGCCATTTACTCAGGTCATAAAATGATTTCTGGCAAATCCAGAAAAAAGAAAGAAGCTGCTGCTGAAGAATCTGCGGAATAATAAGAGGAATAGGGGAGTATTCCATTATATATAAAAGCGGAGAATACGTTCGAGAAGAACCAATCATTTACCAATTTCCACGAAGAACTCTCAGTCTGTATGATCTCCCAGTTTCAGCTGGAACAGGACAATTACTTGATTCCGACCGTTTCTCTGAAATTGAAGTTGGTGATGAAGTATCTTCCAGTGCTGACTTCGGTGTCCGAGTATGTGGTGACAGCATGGAGCCTCTCTATCTGGATGGACAGATCATCTGGATTCATAAACAAGAAACACTTGAAGAAGGAGAAATCGGTGTCTTCTTCCTTGATGGTGATGCTTATGTAAAGAAATACCATCAATCCGATTCCGGTATTCAGCTTATTTCTCTAAATAAAAAATATGCCCCTATCCAAGTCACTTCCGGATCCACCTTAAAAACTTTTGGAAAAGTAGTTGGCTAATTTTAAAAGGCTGATGGTTCAGAACGAGGACCTGGATTATTTCGGACTCTGCAGTTCATTGAATGCGACTCCGGAACTAATGAGCTTTAAATTATACAGCCTGACAAAACGAGGTCGGGCTTATCATATGCCGATGGAGATTCAGAGCAATTTCCTGGCGAAATAAAGTAAATAAAGATCCTGTTCTATATATCATAGTATGAACAGGATCTTTTTATAATGATTTATTTTCTATCTAAAATTTTATTAAACCGACTAAAGACTCCATAGTTTGTGTGTTTGACTTACTGTTTATATCTATTTTCTCCTAAATATTTTTCTAGTCATTGCAATATAAAATTGCTTATACAGTCTCTCCCTTAAGAGTCCTGGTATTCTGGATAATATACAGAGCGACCGATATGACCATCATTATAGCGCACAAACCAATCAACAGATCTGATACCATCGGTGTAATGTGGAACCATATAATATGCACCGCTGCAGTTCCATATAATAAAAAGGTTACTATCTTTCCATGCCAGTCTGCACCATGTACTTTTCCTGTCTTTCGTATCACAAGACATCCACTGACTACCATATACAGCTCCTTACCTGCCATTATTACGATTAAAAGGAACACATGCGGAAAACGAGTAAACAGACAGATTAACATCGCTGCCTGTGTCAGCTTATCAGCCACCGGATCAAGTATTTTTCCTAAATTACTAATCCTATGGAATCTTCTTGCGATATATCCATCAGCAAGATCCGTAAGACCAGACAGCAATAAGATTTCACCAGCTAACAGAGGATTTTTCTTTACACAATAACTCCATATAATTACCGGAATCAGACAAAGCCGAAAAAAAGAAAAAAGATTAGGAACCGTAATAATTCTATTCAAATTTTCTTCCTGATTCACTTCACTCTGCATGTACGGTCACCTCACTTTCCTTTTTTTTAGACATAAACCAATAAAATATAACACAAAATGCTAAAGCAAACACAACACCAAAAACATTTTGAATCACTCTAAGACTAACCGCTCCTTGTAGTCCATAAGTCTCTGCAGCAATGGCTAAAGCACCAAATGTGTTAAATACTGCCTGCCAGCCATATTGTGCTGAAAGTCCTACACCGATTCCACCAAGAATTCCTATATATGCATAGATTGACGAAGGAAGCAGAAAATATAATACTGTAAAACATATAACACCTGCAATATTTCCGACAATCCTTTTACGGACTCTGTAGTGCATATCTTCCATAAACGGCAAAATCGCGGACATGGCCGCAATACCAGCCCACATTGCACGTGGCATATTACAAAGTTCTGCAATGCAAAGGACAATCGGTACGCATAAAATCTGACATATCTGCCATTTTGTTCTGGAAGAAGTGATATCAAATTCTTGTATCAGATCTTTCAGATTTCTTTTATAAGTTCTGTTTTTATGATTTCGATAAAATACAAAGCAGGTAAGTGCTGCACCTAAAGCCATTCCGACTAATCGCATCTGATAGCTTTTTCCCGTAACATCATAACCATATAGCAGCAGATACCCAAGAACCAATGTAGATTGATTAAACATGAATGGATTATGGCATCCGAACAGAATCAACACAGCCAGTGCCGCAATATTTAACAGCATTCCCAATACCGTTGAAAACTGATTTGCTAAATGCGGACATACAGTCATAATTACAAAGAACAAAGCCAAAAGCATCGTAGATTGTCCGGTGTGGATCCCCAGATCCGCATTTCTAAACACCATGAGACATAATAAGACTACTACACCTACAATGCTGTTCTCATTTCCAAATAGGATGCTGAAAATACTAACAAAGAAAAAACAAAATGCCATTGTAACAGCTATCTTCACCAGATATACCCACATATGATATAATTTTTCTTTTAGTGTTTCACTCTTTTTCAACAGGTTTTTAGAACCTGCCTGATTTAACTGCAACTCCTGATAAAATGTCATATAAATCCTCCCATCTTCTAATTTATCTTAAAACTATATAATCTCATCTTTCTGCTTTGGCAGCTCTATAACAAATCTGCATCCACCATATTCACGGTTTTCTGCTTTGATTGTTCCTCCGGCACTATTTACAATCCGTTTTACAAGTGCAAGACCTAGGCCATTTCCTTCTGCTTTATGAGATCCATCTACCTGATAGAACTTGTCAAATATTCTGGATTTTACATCATCCTCTATTCCTGGTCCTTCATCTTCCAGAATGAACTTAACAGAATCCTGTTCTTGTTTCAGAAACATCGTAATTGTCCCCTTTGAAGGCTGAACTTAATCGCATTATCCAAAAGATTTATCCAGATATGCATAAAAAGTCCTTCATTCCCAGTATATTTAACTTCCTCCAATTCTACCTGGAAACCAATTTCTTTTTCTGTCCATTTTGTTTCCAATGAAAGAAATGCCTGGCGGATCTGTTCATCCAGACGATATTCTGTTTTTTTCATTGGTATATTCTGATTCTCTAACTTGGATAACAGCAAAATATTACCAACCAATCCGGAAAGTCTTTGGGTGTTAAATAAGATTTTTTCTACATATTCCTCTTGATCCGGAGACAGTTCTTCTCCCTGAAGCAGCATTGTATATCCTTCAATGGCATTAATCGGGGTCTTAAACTCATGAGAAACATTAGATACAAAATCCATCTGCAGCACCTCTGTTGCACGAAGTTCTTTTGTCATAACATTAAAACTTTGATAAGATTCTCCAACTTCTGCTATACGGCTGTTCGTTTCCAAATGCTGTTCAAAATCTCCCTGAGAAACTTCCTTCATTGCTTTACTAAGTCTGGTAATTGGTTCCAGTAACTTTGCATTGATAAAGGAAGTGATCAGCCCTGCAATCAATGTATTGAAAATCAAAAGCCAGCCAAGCACAGGTATGCTGCCCGGCAGATTAAAAAAATGATTCAAAAAAGCAAATAATAAAGCAGATATGACTGTTGAAAATACAAGTGCCAGCCAGATTGCACCAGTCAGACAGGATCGGATCCGCAATCCTTTTTCTTTCTTTTGTTCCATTATTTTTTCACCACCTTGTATCCAATTCCACGCATTGTTACGATTTCAAAATCAGGGTTATCTTTAAAACGCTCTCTGATTCTTCCTATATGTACCTCTATCGTATGTGGGTCTGCCTCCGTCTCGTATCCCCATACTTCATCCATCAACTGTTGTTTTGTAAATGTTCTGCCTGGCGAAGCTGCAAGCTTATATAAAAGCAGGAATTCTTTTTTAGGCAAAACAAGACTTTCCTTATCAGTTGTAACCGTCATTGCATCATAATCAAACTCTGTTGAACCGATCACAATTTTGTGTTCATTCAGTATCTGTGCACGGCGAAGCAGTGCTCCGACTCTTAAAACCATTTCATTCACATTTACCGGTTTTACCATATAATCGTCACTTCCCGAAAGAAATCCCTGGCGCATATCATCAAAGGAACCTTTCGCAGTGATCATAAGCACTGGTATCTGATATCCTGCTGAACGGAGTTCTGACACCAGTTCATAGCCATCCATAACCGGCATCATAATATCAGAAATGATCAGATCAATATATTCCTTATCCAATACTTCTAATGCCTGTGCTCCATCCGATGCACTTTTGACTTGATATCCATTCTTCTCAAGCACTTTTTGGAATAGCTGGCTTAATTCTTTATCATCTTCTACAATCAATATTTGAAACACGTTTTCCTTCCTCCTTATTAAAACAGATACCTTGCCCATCCAAGCAGATGCTGTACCAAAAATATTTTTCTCTGACGTTTCTTTGTTAATTCGATTGGCTCTACATGATATGGATCATTATAAGTTCCGCCTTCTAATATCTGGCGGGACACTTTTTCATATTCCATCATGCCCTCTTCCAACTGTTTATTAATATCTTTACTGCGAATTACAAGCATCAGTTCCGTATCCAGATATGCACTTCTCATGTCCATATTAAAGGAACCGATTACAGACAGATCATCGTCAATCAGAATACTTTTTCCGTGGTATGAATAACCGCCTTCATATTCCCAGATATTAATTCCTGTACTTAAGATTCTATTTCTGTTTTTCGCATAATCGGCAGCCCCAAATGGATTCCCATTATTCGCAACTGAATTTGTCATGATAGAAAAATCTGAAACGTTCTCTGCAATCTCCTCCCATGTATTATACATCATATCATTACAGATAATATATGGCGTGTGGATCTTCACACGATTTTTTGCATTTTTCATCAATTCTCCCAACTGATACCACACTACTGGTTCTTTGGAACCTGTGTGAATAGGATTTGACACTAATGTAATCTTTTCTGTCTCAAAAGTTTCGTCCGTATAATTGGTCTCGCAGATTCTTTCCTTATTCTCTTCAAAATATTTCTGATAGCTGTTCTGCAGCTCTAAAACTGCGTTCTTTACAGATTTTCTATTTGCCAGTTTTTTATTGTTATGAAAATAACCACTGTCTTCCTGATTCCATATGGTTTCAAAATACTCTGACAACTGGTTAACTGAATTTTCTTTCTCAGGTTCATCGCAAACCACTAACACGTCTCTGTCATAGTTCTTATGTCCCGGAAAATCACCCAGGAAATAATTGTATGTATTTCTTCCCCCAAGAATATATCTCTTTCCATCTGCAATCAAATATTTATCATGCATTCTACCCATCATTTTCCACGGTTTCAACGGATTGGCCTTATTATACAGTTTAATTTCAACATTCTCATGGGAAGATAATCCATAGAAATACGGATTTCCTTCCATATCAATCCAGCTCTCCATTCCATCTACTAACAGACGAATATGTACCCCTCTGTCTGCCGCATCATGCAGTGCTCCTAAAATCAATTTTCCACTTTCATCGGATTGAAATGCAAAAGTAGAAAGAATAATTTCCTTTTTTGCATTCTTGATCAAACGCACTCTTTGTAAAAGCGCTTCTGGATTCTTTTCTATGATTACTGCCCGTTCTGTATTTTCACTGCATTCGTTCCATGACTCATTTTTTGTTTCTTTTTTGGTTGTATTGGACACTTCCGGCTGCTTTTTATATGCAACGCAGATTCCGAGCAATTCATAAAAAGCCACACATAAAAAAATTGCCAGTATAACAAGAAGGATTTTACATATTTTATGCTTTTTCATTGTACATCACCTGATTCCTTTTTATTTCATACTTATACAATACAAAGTCAATCTCAATTTAACCTCAACAAAATTTATTTTTCATAAAAAAATATGACCGGCTTCTTTTTAAAGAAACAGTCATATTTTTATTCTAATATATGAAGGAGCTTTTCTTACTCCGTTGTATTAATCACTATCCATGCAAAATCTTCTTTGTACAACAGACTGTTAGATATAGCAAAAACGGCCTTTCAAAAACAGTTAACTTCTAAATCAACTGTTTTTTGAAAGGTCGTTTCATCAGATTCTTATAGCAATCCAGCAAATAATCTCATAAATAATTGTCCCAGTCGCAAATATGCACTTCGTCCGGTTTGATATTGGTCTGTCACATCACGACATTCTCCCATCGTTCTTATCAGATCATTTTTTATTTCCACAACTGCCTGACAATCTGCCATAAAACAGCCGTTTTCAAAATGGTGATATAAACTTCGATAATCCAGATTAATTGTTCCACAAGTTGCCATACAGTCATCTGCCACACTCATTTTTGCATGACAGAAACCAGGAGTCCACTCATAAACACGAACACCATGTTTAACTAATCCATGATAAAAAGAACGAGTTATATTATAAATGAATTTTTTATCAGGGATACCAGGTGTGATAATTCTTACGTCTACCCCTCGCTTAGCAGCCAGACATAACGCATGCGTCATTTCATCTGTTATGATTAGATATGGAGTCATAAACCAACAATATTTTTCAGCTTTATTTATCATACTGATATAAACTTCTTCTCCTACTTGCTCATTATCCATAGGGCTGTCTGCATAAGGTTGAACAAACCCAGTTTGCTGTGCCGCATAATCATAGTGGAAAAGGTATTTACTAAAATCAGAATCATTAGCAGCCTTATCACTTACTGCATTCCACATTTCCAAAAATGTCACCGTAAGCGACTGAACAGCATCTCCTTCTAAACGAATACCTGTATCTTTCCACTGTCCATACGGGTGTGTGTAATTAAAATATTCGTTTGCTAGATTATATCCACCTGTAAATCCGACTTTTCCATCAATAACTGTTATTTTTCTATGATCACGATTGTTCAAAAACAGATTTAAACCTGGCATAAACGGATTGAATACACGGCAATGAATTCCTATTGCCTCCATCTTTTTCACAAAATCTGTGTTAATAAAGCCTATAGAACCCATATCATCGTAGAATACTCTAACTTCCACACCTGCTTTTACTCGCTCTTCCAGAACATCTTGAATCTTATGCCATGCTTCAGCGTCTTCTATCGCATGATATTCCATAAAGATAAACTTCTGTGCTTTCTCCAAATCCTTAAGCTGTGCCTCTAATCCTTTCACTGCTTCATCAAAATACACAATATCCGTATTCTGATAGATTGGATACTGCGAATTTCTTTGTATGTAACTTGCTATATTTCCTGCTTTCGGAATTGTTTCTTTTATTCTGCTCAAACGCTCCTGACTGTCCGGAAGCATTGGTAACAATTTGCTATCAATTTCTGCATATCGCTCACGCATTTTATGTGTGCCACCATTCAAACCAATCAACAAATACAGGCCTACACCCATAATTGGGAAGATTAGAATTAAGATGACCCAAGGCATTTTCATAGAAGAGGTCTTATCTGATGCGTACAATCCCAAAACCAAGATTCCACTCAAAATCCTTGTAAATAAATTTATAATTTCTGCATATTCATTCAAGCGTGTTACGATAGTAATAATAAAAATTACTTCCAGAAGAATGCAGACTATGGAAAAACACAGCCGTTTTACCCCATTTTTTGTTTTTGCTTTGCCCTCTAAAGTATCTTGCTTCATATATATTCCACCTTCCTACTTGCTCAGTTTTCTCCCTAAATTTCGTGGAACATACCAATTTTATCTTTTATTCTCTGCATTTCATTATCTGCTTCAATGATAGCTCTTGCAGAATAAAGTAATTCTTCACTTATCTCATCATAGCCAGGCATTTTTTCAATTCCTTTTTTATAGCGAAGTTGATGTTCCAATGTTGCCCAGAAATCCATACCATTGGTTCGAATCTGTAATTCTACACGCATAGGTGTTTTACCCTTAGCAAAAAATACTGGTATTTCAACAATCATATGATAGCTTCGATAACCATTCGATTTTGGATTTTTTATATAATCTTTTATTTCAATAACTTTAATATCATCCTGTTGGGTAATCAAATCTGATATCATATAAATATCGTCAATAAACGCACAAACTATTCGAACGCCTGCTACATCATTGAGATATGTCTGTATATTTTCTGTTGTAAATTCATATCCCATCTTCTGCAGTTTATCGTAAATACTATTGGGCTTCTTAATTCTTGTTTTTATAAAAGAAATAGGATTTCGATTGTTCTCAACTGAAAATTCATCATCCAAAACCTCAAGTTTAGTTTGTATCTCCCGAATAGCACAACGATACATCATCATTAAATTATAAAATTTTGTAGCATTATTTAAAAACTGTAGTGATTCCGGACTGTCCATCCTGAGTTTTTTTACTTCATCTTTTGTCATGGAACTTTCCTTTCTACCTCATCCCTGATTTCAAAACATTATTTATTTTGATAGTTGATTCGTTCTCCTTGAATTACTGGATAACAAATCATTTTATCACTATCCAGATTTTCTACATGCATATCTACTGCACTGATCTGATGGTTTTCATAAGTATTGTAATAATAAATACCTTTTGTAACATTACAACACGACGTATACAATGTGATTTCATATTTTCCATCCGCTACTTCGCAACATCCTCGTTGCTGATCCACAGATCCGAGAATGTGGAAGAATTGGCTAACGCTTTCTTCCTCTGATTCACCTGAAATTGCATTTACCTTTGTAAAAGCTACACGTACAAAGCGTGAGGAAGATGAGAGATCTCCCGGAAGACCTAATCCTCCCATACCTCTACTATATGCATCAAGAGCCAAATTTTCGCAGAAAGTATTTCTGGGCTGTTTAGGAGATAAATACATATAATTATTTAGTTGAAACATCTGCTGTGGAAATGGCGGATTATTCGTAAGCACTCCTACTGGATTGTCATAAATATGCAAACCATCTGACATAGATTCTACCGTAATTGACTCATTCTCATCAGAAATGATCCAGTGTAATTGTGCTAATGGTAATTGCTCGCTGAAAGGAGTATTAACAATATTAATTCGTTCAAGAAGCTCGCGAACTTCAACTAAAGAAGAACACTGACTTAAAATCCACGGAATAAATTCAAACTGTGCAATATTTTCCACATCTGGCTTAATCGCGGCATAAACAGCATTTCCGACAAAATTCAGTCCTGCCATTGCCACTCCTTTTTCATTCATAGCATCATAATACAAAGGATAATCCTCTGCAACATGAGCCATTCCAATAATTGCATAATGATTTTTCATATCGTCAACATGGCGAAAATTAAACACATAATTACGTGGTGTAATTACTATCTGATCACCATAAGAGTATTCATAATCGAGGGTTCGTCCAAAGTAAAAATCTTTTATTTTATAAGTTGCTGCTGTACACATGATCGTTTATCCTCCTAAATAGATTGAAATATGTCAATGAGTTTTTTTCTTGAACAATATTATAGCACAATTCTTTTATTTTGTTCCAACTTCATACATGATCATAACATGTAAACTTTAAACTAGTTAGCTGGAAATTGATCATTTTGAATGGAATTTTGTGTCACGAACGTGATTTGAAAATAACAAAAGCGTTCGTTGTCAGCTAATCCAGCTAACATTTTCGAACGCTTTGAAGCCCGTCGCCAAGAGGATTTGAACCTCCGACCCCTCGCTTAGGAGGCGAGTGCTCTATCCAGCTGAGCTATGACGACACATGCCGCAAACCCTTGATTTTACTGGGTTTCTGGGATTTTTCCCTTCGGCCATATATAAGATTATCAACTCATTTTCGAGTTGTCAATCTACAGATTTTTTCGATTTGGTAACATTAGAACGTTCCCCAATTTGGGGAATGCTTTGTTGTCACCTTTGGCATTTTTCAGAATAGATTCGAACTGAAAGTTGTTTTTCATTTTTTCCCTTTGGGGAATGCCTCGGCTTTCTCTTAGGAGGCGAGTGCTCTATCCAGCTGAGCTACGAGGACATTTAACTCACAACCGTAATTTTACTATATTTAAGAAAAAATTACAAGCATAATCTGATTTTTCTCACCATGTTTCACGTGAAACATAATCCTGTTTCCTCCATTCTCACTTATTACTTTTCAGAGCTGAAACAGGAAACTTACCTGATTCAAAACAGCAGCTCAGGGAAAACATATTATTCCCTGAGCTGCTATCCATAAATCGTACAATCTTAATAATGTAACTGCCCCTGAAGCCATATGATTCCTTTGAATCTCCGTCCGATCTTCGGCTCCCCAAGCATATCATCTTTATTGATGCAGACATCAAACTGCATATCATTGCAGTCCAATGTAAGCTGGCAGATTTCTTCTCCTGTAATAATGTTCTTGAATGTCATAAAATCCAGAATCTCACCCATGATACTATATTGATCACATTCAATTCCATATGGCATGAAATAGGAATCCACTATAGAAAAAATATCGTCTGTGACTATACGCTGAGAAATCATGGAATATGTATCCATATCGTCCATTGTAAGACTCTCCATTGCCTCCTCATCCCCGTTTCTGGCGGCTGCAATAAGATGATTTCTGTTTTTCGTCAGTTCACGTTCCGCTTTTACTGCTTCTTTATCCTTCTCCACAGGAAAAAGAATTTTTCCTTCCCTGGCCAGTCCGGAAAGGGTTAATGGCTGGCCACCGGGAAGCATCCTGCCTTTATACCGTTGCTGAAGGTATTCGGCAGCATTCTGAAGATAAAAAATCAAGGTAACCCCTATTCGCAGATCATCACAGGCACCTGCAAAAGATTCTTTCTCTGCATGCCTCTCAATCACAACACTCTCCTGCGTCGTAATACCTGTTCCTCGAAAAAAGGGAAAGTAATAATCCGGATAAAACACATTGTTCTCATCATACTGTCCGCAGACAGTGATTCCACAATCGCATCCATAGTTCTTTGAAAATTCAGCAAATACACCGTCCGGATGATCCTCTATCACGATTTTATCGTCATAAGTTTCTACCACATCCGTAATAATCTGCCTGATACTGCTTCTTTTGGTGATCTTAGAAAAGCCAACTGCCCTTAAATAACTATGCATAAGAACACCTCCCTGAAAAAGCTCACTCTCCATTAAGCGCGAGTCTTTTTCTCAATCTTTGTCATACCGCCCATGTATGGCTGCAGAGCTTTCGGAATGCTTACAGAACCGTCTGCATTCAGGTTATTCTCTAAGAATGCAATCAGCATTCTCGGCGGTGCTACTACTGTGTTATTCAGTGTATGCGCAAGATATTTTTTGCCATCTTTTCCATTTACACGGATTTTCAGGCGACGTGCCTGTGCATCACCAAGGTTGGAACAGCTTCCTACCTCGAAATATTTCTTCTGACGAGGAGACCATGCTTCTACGTCAAGAGATTTTACCTTTAAGTCTGCAAGGTCACCGGAGCAGCACTCAAGAGTACGAACCGGGATATCAAGAGAACGGAACAGATCAACTGTGTTCTGCCATAATTTATCAAACCACATCGGACTTTCTTCCGGTCTGCAGACAACGATCATCTCCTGCTTCTCAAACTGATGGATACGGTAAACACCTCTCTCCTCCAGACCATGAGCACCTTTTTCCTTACGGAAACATGGAGAATAACTTGTCAGAGTTTTTGGAAGTTCTTCTTCCGGAATGATCTGGTCGATAAATTTACCGATCATAGAATGCTCACTGGTACCGATCAGATATAAGTCTTCACCCTCAATCTTGTACATCATGGCATCCATCTCAGCAAAACTCATAACACCAGTTACAACGTTGCTTCTGATCATGAAAGGAGGTACACAGTAAGTAAATCCTCTGTTGATCATGAAATCACGTGCATAAGAAATAACTGCGGAATGAAGTCTTGCAATATCGCCCATTAAATAATAGAAGCCATTTCCTGCAACACGTCTTGCGCTGTCCAGATCGATTCCGTCGAAGCTCTCCATAATCTCTGTATGATATGGAACTTCAAAATCCGGAACTACCGGTTCACCAAATTTCTCAATTTCAACATTCTCACTGTCATCTTTACCAATCGGTACAGACGGATCAATGATATTCGGAATTACCATCATATCTTTCAGAAGTTCTTCTTCTACTTCTTTCTCTCTTGCAGAAAGTTCTTCAATACGGCTTCCGGAAGCAGCAACCTGTCTCTTAACTTCTTCTGCTTCTTCTTTCTTGCCCTGTGCCATTAATGCACCGATCTGTTTGGAAATTTTGTTTCTCTCTGCTCGAAGTGCTTCTACTTCCTGTTTGATCTCTCTGTTCTCTTTGTCCAGTTCCAGAACCTTGTCAACCAGTTCCAGTTTGTTATCCTGGAATTTATTACGGATGTTCTGTTTTACAACTTCCGGATTTTCTCTCACAAATTTAATGTCTAACATTTTGATCCTCCTGAATGTTATTCCCATTATGTAATGATGTTTACAGCAATTTTATACCTTTCTCAAACTGCTGCCGGCTAAAAGCACTGTTCTTTCTGTACACATTAACATAAACCTGCACTCTCATACAGCCATAACAGTATTTCTTCTACCTCTGGTATCATAAACCCATTTTATCATATTATGTACATTCCTGCACAAAATAGATTACATTTCATTATTGCCTGTTTTATTCTCTATTATTCGTTACCGTCTTATCTTATCTGTCAGGCATATAAAAACAATCTCTTCTGTCTTTTACTGTTCTTCAATATCTCCCAGTCCAAAGTTTACAGCCTTACGAAGCGCTTCCACTTCTTCCTGACTCAACATCACATAAGACTCACCTTTTACGATTTCCTTCAGATAAAGGAAACAGTTATCACGACTGTGAACTGCATTTAAGATCAGACCGGTATTATCCTTATCCAGCAATGCAAGAGCAAAACTCAGTTTTCCTCCTACATCGTCAAAAGCATCGTACTTTTCCACGCCATATTTACTGAACATCTTATCCAGATTCTTCTTAATAAAAAGAAGCTCATGGTCATGCTGGTCTTTTGCTTCATACAATCTGTCAATCTGAGCAAATTTCCTTACGAATACTTTTTCCAGAGACTGCGCATCACTGCCCTTCATAAACACTTTATATCTGCGTTCCAGACGGCTCAACCGCATATTGCTGTTAACATTCCTTATCAAAAGGTAGACAGTAAGAATCAGCAATATAATAATGATAATCCCCGAATCGATTCCCAGGCTTTCAAAAATACCACTCATATTTTACTATCACTCCTTAACCGATGGACTCAAATAAGTCAATAATTCGCTCCAGTTCATCTTTGGAATAATATTCGATTTCAATTTTTCCTTTATTATTCTTCTTTCTGTGAATCTGCACCTTGGTACCCATGATGTTCTTCATCTTCTCTTCCAGGCTCTCATAGATTGCATCTTCCGCAGAACTCTTCTTCGCCCGTTTTTCTTTCGGCGGGTCCAGAATACGCTTCACCAGTGCTTCCGTTTCCCGGACACTGAGCTTCTCATCAAAAACCTTCATCGCCACTGTTTCCTGCTTTTCCTTATCTGAAATAGCAAGAATTGCTCTGGCATGTCCGGCCGTGATCATCTCATCCACCAGCATCTGCTGTACCTTTGCACTAAGCTTCAGCAAACGCATGGAGTTCGTAACTGCAGTACGGCTTTTTCCCACTCTGTCAGCGATTTCATCCTGTTTCAAATGAAATTCATCGATCAGACGTTTATAAGCCATCGCCTCATCCACCGGATTTAAGTCTTCTCTCTGAATATTCTCGATCAGAGAAATTTCCACCAGTTCCTGCTCCGTAAATTCTTTCACAATAACAGGAACTTCTTTCAATCCGGCCATTTTCGCAGCTCTCCACCGTCTCTCTCCAGCTATGATCTCATAATAATCCTTTTTATCAGACACCAACAATGGTTGAAGTATTCCGTACTGTTTAATGGACTCAGATAATTCTACAAGAGCATCTTCATCAAATTGTTTCCGTGGCTGATTTACATTCGGCTCTACACTGGAAATCTTAACCATCATAGCAGTCTTCTTCTCCTCTGCATCATGGTTTTCCTCTTTTGCCTTTACAGAACGGGAAACTTTCTTCTCCGTTCTTTCCGCTTTCGTGACTGTTTTTCTTACAGGCTCTTTACTGGCAGCCGTCTTTTCCGGAAATAACGCATCCAGTCCTCTGCCCAGCCCATTCTTTCTGCCTGCCATCAGTCATCCTCCCTGTTGATCACTTCTTCAGCCAGAAGACGATAACTCTCCGCACCTGATGATCTCGGATCATAAATCGTAATCGGCTGTCCATAACTCGGCGCTTCTGCCAGTCTTACATTTCTGGGGATAATTGTTTTGTAAATATTCTGATTCAGATTCTCTTTCACATTTTCCACAACCTGTAGTGACAAATTCGTTCTGGCATCATACATGGTAAATACGACACCTTCCATTTTCAGACGCTTATTCAATCTGTCCCTTACCAGATCAATGGTGTGAATCAACTGTGAAAGACCTTCCAATGCATAATACTCACACTGTATCGGTACCAGCACTGATGTCGCTGCTGTCAGCGCATTGATGGTAAGCATATTTAAAGATGGCGGACAGTCCATAATAATATAATCATATTTTCTTCTGAGCTTATCCGTAATTCCCTTCAGAATAAATTCCTTATCATCAATTCCTACCAGCTCAATTTCTGCACCGGAAAGATTAATATTGGACGGGATCAGATCTACGTTCTCTACAACGTCCTTAAGGACAGTATCCTTAATCTCTGCCTCTCCAAGTAAAAGTTCATACAATGTATTCTCTACAGAATTTTTATCAACACCCAGTCCACTGGTCGTATTTCCCTGTGGATCTATGTCAATTGTAAGAACTTTTTTCCCCTTTTCCGCCAGACAGGCAGAAAGGTTTATTGCAGTTGTAGACTTACCTACTCCGCCTTTCTGATTGGCAACTGCTATAATTCTTCCCAATTAAATTTCCTCCTTTTATGAGGTTTTACTTGTATTTTAGCGGCTTTTCTGAGCGTCGCAGACTTATTATAACACTTTTACTTTAATCCTGCCACATAATGTTTCACGTAGAAACATAAATTTCTATAATTTTTTTCAAAAATTTTGTACAGTTTTTTATCTATAGCAATCCTCGTAAATAATGCATTTAAGACAGTTCAGCAGAGGGTGAAAGACAAGGAAGATATCTGCAGGCGTGCTGACGCACGGCAAAGATATCTGACGCAGGATTTCACCCTCTGATGGACTGGATTAAGATGCGTTATTTTAGAGGATCGCTATAGTATTCGGGAAGACGCGTTATGAGCAGACCGTCCGCCCACTACAATCTTTCTTGTAAAATCCCCCTCATTGGCGTATAATAAATACACATATCTTATATCAAAACGCATGCTCCACATGCAGAATAAAGGAGGCCCAAAATGAACAAACATAAGCACAAAATTATTACATTTGCTGCTTTGATGACTGCTGCCACAGCCGTAGTCCACTTTACTAATCGTACCATCGCAGCTGCAGCACAGCTTAAACAAGTGCTCAGAATTTCCAATGATAAATTCTTCGAATGGCGCTTCGGTAATATTTACTATACAAAAAAAGGAACCGGCTCCCCGGTCCTCTTAATCCACGACACACTTCCGGGAGCATCCGGATATGAATGGAATAAAATTGAAAATGAACTTGCCTCCGAACACACAGTATACACGATCGACCTTCTCGGATGCGGTCGTTCCGACAAGCCAGGAATTACCTACACCAACTTCGTATATGTCCAGATGATCTGCGATTTCATACGCAAAGTAATCGGTGAAAAAACAGACGTGATTGCCAGCGGTTTCTCCGGATCTTTCGTTACCATGGCATGTCATAATGAAAAAGAACTGTTCAACAAAATCATGCTTGTAAATCCACCGAGCCTCACACGCTTAAAACAGCTGCCATCACAAAGATGCCAGCTTCTGAAACTGGCACTGGAAGTTCCAATCTTCGGAACATTAATTTATCATATGGTTGTTTCAAAGGAAAATGTCAAAAATCTGTTCATTGAGAAAATGTATTACAATCCATTCCATGTAAATACCGAAATGGAAGATGCTTATTACGAAGGTGCACACAAAGGCGGCTGCTATGCCAAATTTTTATACTCCAGCATGGCCTCCAGATATCTCAACATCAACATCAGCCATGCCATCAAATCACTGGATAACAGCATCTACATTGTAGAAGGCGAAACAGAACCAAACGGAAACACCATCACAGACGAATACTGCTCTGCCAACCCGGCAATAGAAGCAGTAACGATCCACGGTTCCAAACACGTCCCTCATATCGAACAGCCGGAAAGTTTTATGGAACAGCTTAAAATCTTCTTCTGATTCACAGTTACAAAAAAGACTCTTTACCTATGATCCTCTGATCAAAGTAAAGAGTCTTTTCTTCTTAATTATATTATTACTTACTCAACAGCCTCTTCTGTATCAGTTTCCGCATTGTCCGTTGTCTCGGAACTATCGTCTTCTGTAGAAGAATCCGCTTCTTCAGAACTGCTCTCTTCTACCTCTGTCGTATCCTCAGAAGTTTGTTCCTCTGTATCTTCTGAATCTGAATCCGTTGTTTCCTGCTCATCTGCGCTCTCATCCTCAGATGCCACCAGCGTATCCAGAGCAGTAAAGAGTTCTTTTAGATTCATCTTATTGACAAGATATACTTTCTCATCAACAACTGCCGCATAGTAGTTTGTATCATAACTATAATATTTAACCTCTAAGCTGTCTCCATCCTCTTCTGTCATCGCTGCTGTCAGTTCAGGATCACCTTCCGGCTCAAACTTATCTGTGAGGCGTTTCTGCGCTGCCATATTAATAAGCTTGTTATAGAATGTAGTAAAAGTAGTGCTGTCGATTTTCGTTCCATCCAGCTTATAGGTTACAGTTTCTGTCTCATTTCCATCCTCGTCTTCTGATGTTTCACGTGAAACATTGACCTTATGGTCTTCTCCCTGATAGTTCATCTTCAAAGTAGCAAGATTATTTACAGAAACATAACTTACTGTCATATCCCAGAAATCTTCTTCTGACTTATCAGTCAGTGCTGATAACGTATCTTCAGACATGGTATAAACTTCATTACTGTCATTTACCATTACATATCTGTTTCCATCATCTGCCACATTTCCAACTTTAATCACAAGCTGCGCATCAACCATCTCCGGTTCTGCTTCTTCTTCCGCATCAGTATCCTCAGCGCTTTCCAATGTTTCATCGTCAGAAGATGCATCTTCACTCTCATCAGAATCACTGCTGTCTGATGTTTCCTCTCCGTCTGTATCACTATCCTCTTCTGTCTCTTTCTCTTCCTGATAATCTACCGTAATTGTAGCATATGGATCATCCAGACCATACTCACTCTCATCGGTACATTTATAATTTACCAGTGAATCATACGCCATGCTGCCAAAAGAAGAAACCAGGGAACTTACTGTCGCAGAGTCTGCCTTTTCCTCATCACCGTCGCCACTGACACTCCATGAACTTGTATCTTCGTTTTTAGACAGTTCGTAGGACTTTTCTCCTTTTACTGTAATCTTACTGATCGTATCTGTACTGGAGATTGCCGGGAAATCTTCTTCCTGTGCATAATCATAAAGCGTTTTGGCAAATGATTCCACACAGGAGGAATCTACCAGATAAACAGTTTTTTTATCATCGTCCTTGCGTACATAGTACTGACTGGTGGACTGATTCTCATCACCTACATACAAAATTGTTGTAGTTGTAGCTTCACTGCTTTCCTCTGTATTATCAATATCCTCAGAACTCTCTGCATCAGAAGAACTTTCAGCAGAATCTGAATCACTGGTATCTTCTGATTCTTCTGTATCTTCTTCCGAATCAGACACTTTCGATACAATCTTAATCGTATTAGACGGGGAATCCAGACCATACTCTGCCAGATCATCCACATCTTCCAGCACTCTGTCAGATTCTATGGATGCCACAGAAGATGCTGCGCTGTCCAGAGTAGTCTGGTTTACCGGGAAATCTTTCTCATCTTTTTTTACCCAGGTATCATCATTTTTTTCAAATATCGTCTCTGTATCATCAATCATAAAATCCAGAGACTCAATATCATCCGCAGATGCAGAGAAAACAGTTGTACTGCTTTCCTCTTCTTCCTCAGATTCTTTCTGTTCCTGGTGGGACACGTAGTTTTTTACACCTGCGTATGCCCCACAGCAGACAACAAGAACTGCAACTGCAAGAATCATTTTTACAGTTTTATTCTTCATTTAGGCTTTTCTCCTCTTCATCCAGATTACAAGTCCAACAACAAGGAAGAATCCAGGGATCAGTGCGATCGTGCAGATTTTCCAGAATGCTGCGTCATAATCTGTCAGTGTCAGATAAGATACAGACAGGCTCTTGGACGGAATAGATACAGTCGCACTCTCCTCGGTATCTGTCATCCATTTCAGAGATTCAATGATCAGTTTTTCATTTCCGCCGGATACCATCTGATTCACCTGTGACTCCATCAGATTAGATGTTGAATAATAAACAATCTGTGTTTCTTTGCCATCATCCAGAGTTTCTGTAATGCTGACACCCAGATCAAACGGGCCGTCCTCATCTCCATCCTCTTTCTCCAATGTGTCACTGTTCAGGTTTGTCTTGGAATATGCCTGATCTGAAGTTGTCAGGATGCTGTTGATAGTTACAGTATCTCTCACATCATCCATCTTTTTGATTCCCTGTGCATACGGAGCAAGTACATAATATCCGCCGGAGGCAGTCTCAGAGCTTGCATCTGTACTATTGATTGTCGGGACCAGATAATACGGCATCTGCATTGCATAATGCTGACTGTCACCTTCAAATACGATTCCCTCTGCGCGCTGAACTCCATAGTTTTCCAGAACTGCATCAAAGTTTGGCAGATCCTCTGTTGTATAATTAGAGAAGATCATCGCTTTTCCACCATTTTCAAGGTAATCAATGATGGCATTCTTCTCATCCTCGGAAATATCTGTAGAAGGAGAATCAATAAACAGACAGTCTGCATCGTCCGGAACGCTTCCTTCTGTCAGAAGATTCAGTGACTGAATGTCCATGTTTGCTTTCTCGATATCTTCTTTAATTGTAGAATCCATCTCTTTTTCTCCGTGTCCCTCAAGCGTATAGAGGATCGGAAGATCTTCAGATGTTACATAGCCGATCGCACTTGTGATCTGACCTTCGCCATCGAAACCTGTAGTCTGAGAGCTGTAAGTCTGATAATCCATGGTGCTCTCATAAATATTATTGTAATCAACAACTTTATTTCTGTCACCGCATACCACGATCAGACTGTTTGAAGCAAGATTATCGCTTGTGTACTCTGTTACAAATTTCGGATTTACAACCGGGTCTTTTAATTCTACTTTAATATGTTTGGATTCATCTTCATATTTTTTAAGAAGATTTGTGATGTTTTCATCCTCAGAACCACTCTGTGCGATCTGATAAATGGTTACATCCTTATCCAGATCTTTCAGCATTTCTTTGGTTTCATCACCAATTGTATAAAGTTTCTCGCTGCTGACATCAATCTCTGAGTATTTGGACGGAAGCGCACTTACGATCATATTGATCACTACCACAACCGCAATAAATATCACAGACATTACCATTGTGTAAGAACCGTTTTTGATATGCTTCTTACTGATGGTACCGATCAGTTTCTTTTTGTCAAATTTTTTATGGTTTTTGTTTTTCATTTTTTCTTTCAGCTTCATCTTCTTTCACCTCCCCACTAATTCCAGCGTCTCTTCAGAATAGACTGTGTTGTAAGGAACAGACACACTGCAATCACTGAAAGAAAATATACAATTCCTTTGATATCAAAAATGTTGCTTGTAAAATTGTCAAAGTGTCCGCTGAGGTTAAAGACATCCAGGACTTTCTGGATTCCGCCTTCAAAAATGCTGGATTTTACCATATAAATGATAACCAGTACCACTTCCCCGATCACACCGATCACCGCAGAGATCAGAACATTTTTGATCATCGTATAAATAATGATCGCCGCTGCCAGGATCAGTAATCCAAATGTTACACATGTGGACATGGATGTCTGGGAGAAGAAAGAAGAAATTCCGTTCATCATGTAAAATGCAAATAACAGTACAAATGTAAGTACCGCTGCAATTACCTGACTTTCTGTCAGTGCTGACATAAATACACCGACTGCAATATTTGCACATCCAAGAAGGAAAAATCCCAGAACTGCTGTATAGGCAGATGCGAAAGCGACAGTTCCGAACTTTGACATGATCAGTGGATAAGTACACATGATTGCCATAGGGATTGCAAATACAGTTACAAGTGCCAGATATTTACCGATTACAACGCCTCCCACGGAAACCGGTGCAGTTAAAAGTAACTGGTCTGTTTTCTGTTTCCTTTCTTCTGCAAGTACACGCATGGTCAGGATCGGTACTCCGATCAGGAACGCAAAGGTAATGGCACTTAAGGTATATTCAAATTTAGGATATGCTGCTGAGAGCTGATATGCAGAAAAGTAAATACCTGCAAGTACAAGAATGAAAAAGATAAATAAATATCCAACCATTGATGTCAGGTAACTTTTCAGCTCTCTTTTATAAATCGCTGTCATGATTATTTTTCTCCCCCTTCATCATTTTTCTGTGATTTTGCTGTTTCTTCTGATCCTGTTGAGGCAGAATCCTCACTGGCACCTTTTTCTTCTGATGCAGCCAGGTCTGCTTCCACAGATTTTTCAGATATTGGTTTATCTGCTGCTGTAAGTTCAAGGAAGATTTCCTCAAGAGATACTTTCTTAGATTTCATCTCATAAATCGGGCAGTTGATTTCTGCCATCTTATAAAATACCTTTTCTCTTACATCATTCTGTTCCTCAGTAGAAACTGTTGCACTCCAGAGATTCTGTTTCTCATCTTTTTCAAGTTTGACACTGTTGATTCCTTCCACACTTTCCAGTGCATTCTGAATCTGTGTCTTTTCACCTTTGATCAGCATTTCCAGTGTGTTGGAACCTTCTGCCAGTTTTCCAAGATTCTCAGGTGTATCACTGGCTACCAGTTTTCCATGAGAAATAATCAATACATAATCACATACTGCACTTACTTCTGACAGAATATGTGAGCTGAGGATCACAGTATGCTTCTTTTTCAGATTTTTGATCAGAGTTCGGATTTCTATGATCTGTTTCGGGTCAAGTCCGACTGTAGGTTCATCCAGGATAATAACTTCCGGATATCCCATGATTGCTTCTGCCAGCCCCACTCTCTGGCGGTAACCTTTGGACAGGTTCTTGATCAGTCGGTTTCTCATATCCGAAATCTTTACCATATCCATGACTTCTTCTATCATGTTCGCTTTTTTGTTCTTTGGGATTTTTTTGAGATCAGCCACAAATTTCATGTATTCCAGAACGGTCATGTCGAAATAGAGAGGCGGCTGTTCCGGCAGATAACCGATACATTTCTTTGCTTCCTCCGGCTCTTCCAGAATATCGTGTCCGTCTATTCTGACAGTTCCTTCCGTGGATGCAATGTATCCTGTTATCATGTTCATCGTAGTGGATTTACCCGCACCGTTAGGGCCGAGGAATCCATAGATTTTGCCCTTCTCTACTGTGAAAGAAAGGTGGTCAACCGCTGTATGATCACCATATCGTTTGACCAGATTATTTACTTCAATCAATGTGTTCTCCTCCTCTTATAAAATTACCGGATTTTAATTTTAAAATTTTATTTTTAAATAGGAAATAATTTTTCCGGTCCGTACATCGCCACAGTAAAATGAATATTATCATTAACATCGTATTATTAGCGCAATCTCATTATTCTGCAAACGTTGTACAAGGATAAAAATAGAGAGTGTCCTCAGGTGAAACAGAGAATGGGGGAACCCAAGGACATCTCTATAAGAACAGTTTATGATGAAGTTGTGATGAAATTAGGATAAAAGTGTGTTTATTTTGTGATGTTTGTGTGATTAGTGTGTTGTGACAGCCAGCGGCTCCTTTAAAGGAGTTCCTGCTTTACGTGGATATTTCCCCGGTGTTGGTTTCTTCTTATCAATAATAACAAGAGAACGGTCAATTTCTGAATCCGGAAGTTTGAAATAGACGATATCTTTTACCTGGCCTCCCAGAATCTTAATTGCTTTTTCCGCTTCTTTTGCCTCTTCCTGTACAGTTCCTGATTTATAGGAAATAAATGCTCCGCCTGTTTTTACATAAGGAAGGCAGTATTCAGACAAAGTTGCCAGATTCGATACTGCTCTGGATACACAGAGGTCATATTTCTCACGGTATTCTTTATTTTTTGCATACTCTTCTGCTCTTCCATGAATCGCTTTGATTCCTTCCAGTTCCAGCAGCGCAAAACTTTCTTCCAGAAAATTAACCCTCTTTTTCAGAGAATCCAGCAGACATGCTTCCAGATGAGGAAACGCAATCTTTAACGGTACTCCCGGAAATCCGGCTCCGGTACCAATATCCATGATTGTTTTTACCTTCGTCATATCTACTGCTTTTACACAGGACAGACTGTCCAGAAAATGCTTGGTCAGTACTTCTTCAAATTCTGTAATTCCTGTAAGATTCATAACCTTATTTTTTTCTACCAGATATTCATAGAACTGAATAAACTGATCTTTCTGTTTCTGGTTAAGTTCGATTCCCAGTTCCTTACAGCCATTTTCCAATGTTGTCAGGTTATAAGTCATGTTTTTCTCCTTATTCTTTATATCTTTATTGTACATTACTTCGTACATGATTTATTTGTTATTTTCTTTATTGTTTTAACGTGGTTATTTTATAGTACTTTTTATTTATGTGTACTATTTA
This sequence comes from Ruminococcus sp. AF41-9, assembly GCF_003477525.1. Lineage (GTDB taxonomy): Bacteria > Bacillota > Clostridia > Lachnospirales > Lachnospiraceae > Blautia_A. The sequence goes on along the minus strand of NZ_QUDO01000038.1, from coordinate 14 downwards.
TTTTCCTTTTTATT
>NZ_QUDO01000037.1 GCF_003477525.1 Ruminococcus sp. AF41-9 | reverse complement strand
GTAAAATCTTACCCGTAATAAAATTCCTACTGTATAGCATGGGAAGTTTAGTACCTGATACAGTTACAGATGAGTATATCTTGTCTGTAAAGGGTGCTGTCAACCACCCTGTGATGTAACGCCACTTTAGGCAGCAATGGCTATTGGGGATAAAAGGTCGGAGGCGTAAGCCGTTACTACGACTGGGCAGTTACAAGCCCATTACCTTTAGGTGATGGGTAGTTGACAATCCACACCTCATTCTTGGCAGAGTATTAATCCTTTTTTCGCAAGTATTTTTGTTAATAATATTTTTCAGTTCTTCAATATCTGACTCTGACAATTTTGTATTGTATGTTAATGAAACCAGCAGATCTGAAATAGAACCATTGAAAGTATTATCTACAAAATCTGTAGCATATTTATGTGCTAATTCCTGTTCCGTAAGTTCGGGATAATAGGAACGTTTACATTTATAGCCCTTTCCTTCCGAATGAAGAATTCCTTTTTTGGTAAGACGAGTTAGGTAAGTATGTAAAGTTGGTTGAGCCCAATTATAATGTAATTCTGTATTGCAATATTTTTCTACTTCGGAAAATGAAACAGGACCATTGTTGTTCCAAAAATATTTCATTAGATTATATTCCATTTTCGATAGACCATAGTATGTATCACTCATAAAATTCCTCCAGTCAATTAATGTTTTTATATAAATATAGTATATAAACGTATATGAGATGTCAATAAATATATTACATATATGTAGAATATTTTATTGACATCGTTGTAGAATAATGATATTCTATAACCAAACAGAAAACAAGTATAAAAGTAGTACTATCAGGTTTTTGCAGCGAAAGGAATATTTTAACCGAATCAAGTAATGGAGCGGATGATTTTATCCGCCTGACCAGACTGTCAAATTCAGAAAGAGGTGGTTTTATGTTGAGACAACATAAAAAAATTAAAGTAGTTGTAGGGTTGACTATAAGTGCCCTGATGATTTCATCTGCATGCTATGCTCAGGATGATCCGAATGATGGATATATTCTTCACTATGATTTCGAAACTCAGGAAACTGCTTATTATGGTTACGACAAAGAAAATCATGAATTTTACGAAGTAGACGAAGTAGATGATTATGTTGAACCTGATCATACAGTCAGTGATGGAACTGTTGATATTGCTGATGCTCCAGATGAGATGGAGGGAGTAAATCCGGGAAATATTTATGTGGATAATCAGTCAATAAAAGAAGACGTTGATAATCCATATACAATTCTTCTTTTCAGTGGAAGTATGCCAACTGTATACAAATATAACAAGGAACAGCCAGACGATCCATGGACTGTTGTAAGTCAGGAAAAAGTAAACTTGTTAGAAGGTAAGGTAAATAAAGTATCAAAATCCTACTTGATTTTTACAGATCAAAATAATGACAATATTAAAGTAAAATCAAGAGGGATGAGCAGTGGCAGCCAGGTGATGAAATTAAGGTAATTGGTTTAACGAAGACGAAAAATGGAAAGGTTAAGCTTGCAAAGCAGTATGGATATTATAAGGCTGAATAATATATTAGGAAAAGAATATTCGTTTTTGGCGGATTATATAAAAGAATATTGTATCTGATTTATAGCAGTAATGCCAAAAAGGACCTGGAAGCTTATTAATAAAACTTCCAGGTCCTTTTGGATTGATTTCAGTAGAATTAAACCTGTATTCTGTCAGCAACTTCGTTTCCGAGAACGATTTTACGGTTGGAAGCGGAGATGATCAGAGAATCGTTGAATTTCTGAAGAACTCGAATGGTACTGCCTTCGTGGATATCCATGTCGTGCATGGTTTTTAAAACTTCCGGTAATCCAAACATCCATTTAATAGTGTAAGTGCCGCCCTGGCTGGATTTTGACAATGAATGCATAAAAAACTCCCCCTTGCATAAAATAACGACAAAATGACGATATTTATAAAAAGCTGATTAAAAATAGATTCAGGTTACTTGTGTACTCTTTCAGAGATTGAAGAGTATGGAATGAAGCGGTAGATGAGCCGTTGGACTTTCTACGTTTTCGTTACAGTAATTGTACAACTGTTACAATCAGTTCGTCAATTATAACATTATTTTGTGCAATATGTGAGAAAACATTCATTTGTTCAGATATTTATTTATAGCATTTATAGTTGGAAGAAAATACTTATAATCGAATTATTTATCAGTTGGTTCTTTATCAACAAACTTAAGATTATCCAGAGCATATTTAAGTGCCATACACATCAGTTCGTTGCGTGAGCGTCCGCTTCTGGCTGATAATTTATCATATTCTTCCTGAAGCTCCCGTTCGAGACGGATAGTCATGGTAACAGATTTATCTTCTTTTCTGTCTGTGTGTTTTGGACGAACAATAAAGTCTTTTGTCATAATCGTACCTCCCTGTAATATAAAGTATAATTACACGGGATTGACATTGATATACCACAAAATTATAATACAAATACATATTGTAATTATGAAATAATAAAAAGTGTTACATAATATTAATGAGAGATTCTATCCGGTATAAAGATACTTTGCGTAGTGGATGATTTTTTGTCCGTTTAATATACAATAAAAAGAGAGTAACTGGAGAATGGGAGTGAATATGAAAAGCATAATTGAAGGTTTGTATGATATGTATTTGAATGGAAATGCAGGTATTCCTGTTACTGTCCATTGTAAAGAGAAAAAGAAAGAGGCATATGAACGTTATAAAATGCTTCGCGGGAAACTGTCGCCGGAACTTGCAGAAGAGCTGGAGAAGTTGATGGATATACAACTGGAGATTATGCCACAGGAACTGGAAGAAAGCTTTTGCACAGGATTTAAGACAGGGGCAAAGCTGATGTGTGAAATATTTCAGAAAGAGAGCCAGCCATATTCTATATGAAGCTTTGATATTTTCATAGCCAGAATAAGGCTATGTATGGGATCGGGATATAGAATATGGCTGAGTCAAGCGGATATTCGCAATCCGCTTTGCTACTTGCTCATAACCAAATAACTGCTCCGCAGTTTATCAGAAGGCGCTTGCACGCCTCCTGATACAAGCAAGTCCCCACCCACTGCTTATTGCTTTTCGCAATTGAAGCAGGGGACTTACTTGATTTGGTTAAAAAGGTAAAAAAATCTGTTATTATTCTGCAAATATGGTATCTGTAATTTCATTCAGCAGCCGTTCGATCGTATGCATATGTTCATTCATAATTTTTTCTGCAAGTGGTGCGTCTTTCTCTGTGATAGCGTGAACGAGACGGGTATGCTGGGAGTCGATTTCCGGGGAATCGTCGTTTTTCTGCATAAAATGAGAACGGATGCCTGTGATCATGTTTTCTGTGAGCTGAGCAGAGGCGTTCAGAACGCTGAGGATCAGAGGATTGGCAGAAATCTGGGCAATTTTTAAATGAAGGTCACGGTCCAGATCACCGCGGATGCTTTCGTCCTGAGTGCTGTCAAGTCTGGCGATAATAAGCTGGAGTTCAGCGGCATCCAGAGGGGTACAGTTCTGGGCTGCCAGAAATGCTGCTTTGCTTTCCAGGGCACCACGAAGCTGCAAGGCATCCTGAATTTTGCTGTTATACATCTGAAAGAGGATAGACAGTGGTTCCGTCAGGCAGTTGCGGAGATCCGTTGCAATATAGTTTGCACCTCCGTGAACGCTGACTGTGATGCCGAGAAGTGAGAGCGCTTTTAAAACTTCTCTTAAGGCTGGTCTGGAGATTCCAAATTCTTCTGCAAGGATACGTTCCGCAGGAAGTGCATCCCCGGGCTGGAGTTCGCCGGTCTGTATTTTTTCTATGATCTGTTTCAGAACATCATTAAAGGTACTGGTTTTATCTATTTTTCTAAACATTTTACTTCCTCATTTCCACGGTATGTTTTACATATGTTCTATTATAAACGATATAGAAGCGGATGAAAACATAAGGTTATGAGTTTTTTAGAAATTTTATAAATTTATTAGAAATTGTACAAAGTTCCCTCACATTTATGCGGTATGATAATTACATCTTAAGGGAGCGACAAACCTTAAGAGAAAATCTTTCCTTTCCCTAAAAGTGTAAAATGAACAGTAGACCACCGCTTCTCCGGCAAGATCGTCGGGCAGGCGGTGGTTTTATTTTTCTGACAAACTATATGATTGGCCGGTTTTCCCCGCGGGGGATATCAGGGACGTCTGTAGCGGTTGAAGCAGGCGTAAATTTCCTGGAGCCTTGGCAAGGCGTAGCCGCAGGCGATTTCGCTGTTTCCGGACAGGAAGGAGAGTCCCTGCTGTCTGAGTCTGTTGTGGAGCAATTCTACAACTTCGGACAGAGTACGTTTGCCGTCAATCAGGTGTTCTACTGCATATTTCAGCAGAAGGCTGAGAGCGGCGGTCTGTTCCGTGTCTATGAGTTGTTCGGTATATCGAAGATCAATCTCCTGTTTGCCAAGAGTAAATCCGTCTGTTTTGGAAACTTTTGTTTTCAGGTTTTTGTGTTCCGGGTGTTCGGCAGAATGTTTTCTGTCCGGGCGTCCGTGTCTGCCGGAAGCATCGGAGATGGATTTTGTCATAATACGTCTGCTGTGCGGCATTTCAAATGCAGGAGCAGAAACCGGAGACAGAGGATATTGCCTGCATAATTCTTTGGTTGGGGCTGTGATATCTCTGGGAACATAATTATCCATCTGAATGATCGTATCTGCGATATGGAAAAATGCTCCGGAACTTCCGGCAACAAGAATCGTGGAAATCCCTGCTTTTTCGTAAAGATCCCGGGCGCGTTCCAGAAATGGAGTGATCGGTTCTTTTTCACGTCGGATCACCTGCTGCATAAAAGCGTCCCGTACCATAAAGTTGGTAGCAGAGGTATCTTCATCCAGAAGAAACAGATGGCTTCCGGCTTCCATACTTTCTACAATTCCGGCTGCCTGGGAGGTACTTCCGCTGGCATCCAGCGTAGAGAAACAACGGGTATCTTTTTTATTTGGCAGATCGTTGATAAAAAGGGAGATATCCACGTCTTTGATAAATCGTCCGTCTTCAGAACGAAGTTTGACGGCTGTGTTGTCTGTGATGACATATTCGCGTCCATCGCCGGGGATATGGTTATAGACGCCCAGTTCCAGTGCGTTCAGCAGAGTTGATTTGCCATGATAACCGCCGCCCACGATAAGGGTGATTCCCTGAGCGATTCCCATTCCTGTGATGGTTCCATGATTAGGAAGATTCAGGGAAATTTTCAGAGATTCCGGTGAGGTAAAAGGAATCGAATCCTTCATGGGACGGGAGGAAATGCCGCTTTCCCTGGGAAGAATGGAGCCGTCTGCCACAAATGCGCAGAGCTCTCTCTTTTTCAGTTCCTGACGGATAAATTCCTGGTCCCAGGCAAGTTCCATAAAGGATTTCAGGTCACGGGCGTTCTGGCTGGAATAAAAGAATGCATTGCGGACACAGACCGGAAGAAATTCAAAGAGGATTTTTTCCAGCTCAAAGGCATTGATGGTGCGGCCGTTTGCAGGGAAGCCGATAAAAAATCTGGCATTGATTCCGTTTTCGCTGATTTCGCAGGCAGTTCGGGCGAGGACTTCCTGCCCGCAGTGGCTGACAGAGATCAGGCCGCTTTTTCCGGAGCCCTTTGCGCGGAAAGTATAGGCATTGATCTGTTTTTCAAACTGGCGTGTGAGATAATCGCATAAAGTGGTGCGGGAAAGTGTATCCTTATAGTATTCCTGTGGAAATGCAGCATCTTTGTGAGCGATACGGACACTGATGTGGGAAGGAGATGCGAAAGGATCTCCCTGGACATGATCGATGGAAAGGATATAGTTTCCAAAGGAATACTGACCTTTCAGATCTTTATATGCAGGATAACTTCTGCGGTGTATGGAATGAAGCTGCTGACGCAGTTCTTCGGAATGTTTCATAATGGCTGACCTCCAGTTAAAAATGGTTGAAATAACGTCTTTTGTCCAAATCAGTCAGGCAGCAGAGCAGATCCTCTGAGCCATTTGACGGTAAGGCAGACGTTTATTGTGATAGTTGTAATTATAGTGAAATCCTGAAGGTTTGTCCAGATTGCAGAGAGATAACGGTTGTGAAGAGAATAAACAGTGTTACTGTTCACTGATAGTATCCCGCGAGGTGTTTTTTGTGAGCGGAGGTCACAGAAAACCTGAGACATACGGCGCGAATTTATGCGATTAGCATAAATTCTGTGCATCGCGAAGCGTGTTACTGAGAACGGAGTGAACAGTAACTAAATAGTAATGAGAAATTGATGGACGATAATGAGAAAAGAGTAACTGTAAATATCTGGCTGATTTGGTGGAAAAATCTTCAGAGATGATTTATAATAAGAAAAGTGAAAAAAGAAAGGCGGAAGAAAAAATGGAACGTAGAAACGCATGGCTTTCCTATACAGAAGCAGAAGAAAAAGAACTGGAATCTGTAGCAAAAGCATACAGAAATTTCCTGGATCTTGGAAAAACAGAACGTGAGTGTATCACACAGATCGTAAAAGAAGCAGAGGCAGCAGGCTATGAATCTCTGGAAGCAAAAATTGCAAAGGGAGAAAGCCTGAAAGCCGGTGATAAAGTATATACCGTAGGAATGAAGAAGATCATCGCACTGTTTCATATCGGACAGGAAGATATTGCAAATGGTATGAACATTCTGGGTGCGCATATCGATTCTCCACGTCTGGACATCAAACAGAACCCGCTTTATGAGGATACGGATCTGGCATATCTGGATACTCACTATTATGGCGGAATTAAGAAATATCAGTGGGTAACACTTCCACTTGCCATGCATGGTGTGGTAGTGAAAAAAGACGGCAGTGTGATGGAAGTGAACATCGGTGAGAGTGAAGATGACCCGATCGTTTATATCACAGACCTTCTGGTTCATCTGGCAGGAAAACAGATGCAGAAAAAAGCAGCAGAAGTGATCGAAGGTGAAAACCTTGATATTCTGATCGGAAGCAGACCGCTGAAAGATCTGCCGGATGATCAGAAGAAAGAAGCTGTAAAACAGAATATCCTGAACATTCTTAAAGAGAAATATGACATGGAAGAGGAAGATTTCCTTTCCGCAGAACTTGAAATCGTACCGGCTGGTAAGGCAAGAGAGTGTGGCCTTGACAGAAGTATGATCGCTGCTTACGGTCAGGATGACAGAGTATGCGCATATACTTCTCTTCTTGCAATGCTGGAAATGGATGCACCGAAACGTACCGCATGCTGCCTGCTGGTAGATAAGGAAGAGATCGGAAGCGTTGGTGCAACAGGTATGCAGTCACGTTTCTTTGAGAACAGTATGGCAGAGCTTCTCGAAGCAATGGGATGCTACAGCGAACTGAAATTAAGAAGAGCACTGAAGAACTCCAGTATGCTTTCCTCTGATGTAAGTGCCGGTTATGATCCTGCTTTTGGTGAGGCATTTGAGAAAAAGAATGCAGCTTATCTGGGACGTGGAATTGTCCTGAACAAGTTTACAGGAGCAAGAGGCAAATCCGGTTCCAATGATGCCAATGCAGAATATGTGGCAAGAGTCAGAAATATTTTTGACAGCCACAACATTGCGTTCCAGACCGCAGAACTTGGTAAAGTTGATGTGGGCGGCGGCGGAACTATCGCATTTATCGCTGCTCTGTATGGAATGGAAGTGATCGACAGCGGTGTTTCTGTGCTGAGCATGCATGCTCCGTGGGAAGTTACCAGCAAAGCAGATGTTTATGAAGCAAAGAAGGCTTATAAGGCATTTCTGCTGGATGCGTAACCGGAAGAATATCTGATTGAGCTGTTTCTCTGATTCAGCAAAAAATATGGAAAATATGAGGAAAAATACAAGGCTGTTTCGTTTATGATAAGCAGAGACTTGTAGATTCCATGGAAAGGGCAGCACTTTTGGGGAACCGGAGCCTGCCCTTTTCTTTGGCTTTATATGGAGGAAAGAATGGAAGAAGCACTGATCAGGGTAAAGGATTTGTGTAAGATATATAATCCCGGTGAGAACGAGGTACGGGCACTGGATCATGTGAATCTGGAGATTAACAGAGGTGAGTTTGTGGCGATCATCGGTCAGTCCGGTTCCGGAAAATCTACATTCATGAATATGCTGGGATGTCTGGACGTTCCTACTTCGGGAGAATATTTTCTGAACGGGACAGATGTGTCTACCATGGAAGATAATGAATTGTCAGAGGTAAGAAACCGGGAGATTGGATTTATTTTTCAGGGATTTAATCTGATCTCCAATCTGACGGCAATAGAAAATGTGGAGCTGCCTCTGGTATACCGTGGGGTAGACCGGAAAACACGGCACAGGCTGGCGGTAGAATCGCTGACCATGGTAGGACTGGAAAAAAGAATGGATCATAGGCCGAATGAGATGTCAGGAGGACAGCAGCAGAGGGTGGCCATTGCCGGGCAATCGCAGCTCAGCCGCCTGTAATTCTCGCGGATGAACCGACCGGAAACCTGGATTCTGCGTCCAGTAAGGAGATTCTGCAGATTTTAAAGAACATGCATGAGCAGGGCAAAACGGTCATACTGATCACGCATGACAATGGAATCGCAGCCCAGGCAAGGCGTGTGGTGCGGATCATGGATGGAAAGATAGAATCAGATACGATCAATGAGAATTACGGGAAAGAAGAATATGTAAAAAATCAGCTGGATGCATGACAGATCATGATTTCTGGTTAAAGATGTTAGTCTGCTGCTGAGTATGGAGGAAGCAGTAATATTATTTTCGGAGCTTGTCGGCAATGGCTGTAGATTTCGGAGACTGAGGAGGAAGAAACAGGATTATGAAAAAAAAGAAGAATAAAAAGAAAAGTAAAAAGAAAATTATCATAGGAGCTGCTGTAATTCTTGTGGCAGCAGGTGGAATCCGTGTAGTGGGACAAAAGAATGCGGCAGAGAATCAGACACCACAGGTTCCGGTGGTGACAGCAGAAACCGGGGATGTGGAAGAAATCGTGGATGCATCCGGAACTGTGGGAAGTGAAGAGGAAAAGACTTATTATTCTCCGGTCAATGCGGAATTAAAAACAGTCTCTTTTTCTCAGGGAGATGTGGTAAAAAAAGGGACAAAGCTGATTGAATTTGAGACAGAGAATCTGGAAAAGGATAATCAGAGAGCTGAATTAAATTTAAAATCCACCAGATCAGATATTAAAGATACTGTCAATAAATCAGAGAAAGCGGATAAGAAGCAAAAAGATGCCAAAGCATATGTGCAGAACTGGAAAAGAAAGTTAAGGATAAAAAAGCATATGTGGCTTCTCTGAAGTCTCAGATTTCGGCGGCACAGGCAGCAGCACAGAGGGCGGCAGCAGCTCAGGCTTCCGCACAGGCAGCGGCGCAGGCACAGGCACAGCAGCAGGCAGCGCAGGAAAAAGCCCAGGCAGAGGCAAAAAAACAGCAGGAAATCCAGAGCAGATATGAAGCTGCCATTTATACTTATCAGACAGAAACGCTTCCACAGTATCAGCAGCAGCTTGATGACCTGAATGCGCAGTATAATCAGGCAGAGACTGCATATAACCAGGCGGATACTGCGTACCAGATGGCATTTTCTGCATGGCAGACGGATAATTCGGAAGAAAATACACAGGCATTGAATGAGGCAGACAGTGCGAGAAGTCAGGCTGAGATTGCAAAAGAACAGGCAAGGGAAGCCTATGAAGATTTGAAACAGCAGGTGCCTCAGATGCCGTCACTGGCTGATTTTTCAGGGGATACTTCCGGTTCTGTGTGGGATATTTCAGATGGGACAGATGTTGACAGCAGTTTTTCCGGAGACGAGGCAGGGACTGGAATGGATATGGGAAGTGATGACTCTGGGGGTACAGATGGTGCTTATGCTTCTGACAAAAGTGATGAAGATGACAGCTACAGTGGAAGCAGCACAGGCAGCGTAAGCGCAGATACTTCGGCACTGGAGAGCGCACTGGAAACAGCCAGTGATGAACTTGCAGAACTTCAGTCTGATCTGGCTTCTCAAAAAGCAGTTGCAGAGGCAGATTCCACAAGTCTGACAAAAGAGGAAAAAGACAAGCTTGAGGTAACGGATAATCTTTCGGAACTGGATGCAAAATCAGCCAAAGAGCTGGTGAAGGAAGGAAAGAAGGGCATTACTGCGGAATTTAACGGAATCGTATCGAGGGCAGACATCAAAGAAGGAGCATCCGTTTCCCAGGGAATGGAACTTTTCACAATTCAGAACACGGATAAGGCCAGTGTGGATGTGAATCTCTCCAAATATGATTATGATACGGTAAAAGAAGGCCAGAAAGCGGAGATTACCATGGGTGACAATACTTATGAAGGCACAGTCACCAGAATGAGCCACATTGCAGTGCAGAATGAGAAGGGAACGCCTGTGATCTCTGCGACAGTAAGTATTGATAATCCGGATGAGGATATTTTTCTGGGAGTAGATACGAAGGTTAAGATCCATACAGCTTCTGCGAAGAATGTGGTGCTGCTTCCGGTGGAAGTGGTCAATATCGGAAAAGAGGGTTCTTTCTGCTATGTGATCGAAGATGGGCTGGTGACAAGAAGAAATATCACGACAGGAATCAGTTCACAGGATTATGTAGAAGTTACAGAGGGAATCAAAGCAGGGGAACAGGTGATTTCTGATCTGGGAGACTACACAGAAGGAATGGCAGTAGAGGCAGTGCAGGAAGGCACAGAAGGAGCAGGGACAGCAGAGGATTCAGGTACAACAGCAGAAACGACAGATGTAGAAGAAGCAGATGCAGCAGGAACTAAGAATGAAACAGGAGACGGTGCTGATGATTAACCTGTATGAATACATAAAAATGGCAGTTCACAATATCACGGCAAATAAGGGAAGATCTTTTCTTACCATGCTGGGAATTATTATCGGTATTGCTTCGGTTATTGCAATCGTTTCCATTGGTGAGGGGACCAAGAATCAGATGAACAGCGAGATTGACGATATCGGCGGCGGACAGATTGCGGTCAGTGTCAGTAATGATGCAATGACTGCTGAAGAGTACATCACTGCTGAGGATGTGGAAGCAATCCGGGAGCTGGATGGAATAGAAGGGGTGAATGTGACAGATTCCTTTGACGGAGAGACAACGACAGGGAAAGGCAATTTTACCCTTATGGTTACCGGCGAGGGACCGGATGCAAAGCTTCTGAATAATGCGGTTATGAAGCATGGCGTTTACTTTGGTGAAAATGAAGTGCAGGAAGGGAAAAATGTCTGCGTGCTTTCTGATTCAGATGCAAAAAGGCTGTTTGGCACAGATGATGTGGTTGGGATGAGCCTTGATGTCAACTGTTACGGACTGACCAAGAGCCTGAGAATCTGTGGAGTGACGACTCAGAAAGAAAACGGAACCTTTGTCAGCTACACCTACGATGGAATGCCGGTGACGATCAATGTTCCGTATACAACCATGAATGAATTTACCGGTGTTTCGGATTATTTTTATTCTGTGACGATACAGGCAGATAAGAGCCTGAACACGCAGAATATCGCAGATAAGGCGGTAAAACTGCTGGAGAAAAGACATCAGTGTGCTGGCGAGGATTATTTTCAGGTACAGAGTTTTCAGGATATTATGAGTTCGCTGAATCAGATGCTGGATATGGTGACTGCGTTTATTTCTTTTGTGGCTGGAATTTCTCTGCTGGTCGGAGGAATCGGAGTTATGAATATCATGCTGGTGTCTGTGACAGAACGTACCAGAGAAATAGGTATCCGTAAATCCCTGGGAGCAAAGACTTCTTCTATTATGCTGCAGTTTCTGGCAGAGGCTGCGATCCTGACGGTGATCGGAGGACTGATCGGAATTATGCTGGGGATACTTGGCGGATATGCGATCTGCTCGATCATAAGCAGCAGTATGGGAACACAGATCACTCCGGGAATCAGTCTGAGTACAATTCTGGCAGCTACTTTGTTTTCCTGTGCGGTAGGTGTGTTTTTTGGAATTTACCCGGCAAGAAAAGCTGCAAAACTCAGCCCGATCGAGGCACTCAGACGGAATTAAATTGTTGCAAAATAGCCAGTTTTATCACTCAAAAGAAAAAATAAAAAAATTTCAAAAAAAGTGTTGACAAATGAACCAGTATAGAGTAGAATACTCATTGTTGTGAGGGACATGAGATAAGAACTTCACAAGGATGTGCGTTTAGCTCAGCTGGATAGAGCGTTTGGCTACGGACCAAAAGGTCGGGGGTTCGAATCCTCTAACGCACGCTAAAACCTCTGGAAATCAAGGTTTCCAGAGGTTATTTTTTTACTTGACAAGGCTACTTGACCCTTTGGTTAGTTCCGATCGCATAGCCCCGGGAGTAATACGAACGGAAGAAAATTCCGTCTAACTTATATACATCTGATCCCATTCTCTCATAAGTATTTGCAAGGTGCAGATAATTCTGAGTTGTATCATAGCTGCTATGTCCAAGATAAAGTCTTAATGATTCCAGATCACCACCACCAAGAATAAAAGATGTTGCAAATGTGTGCCGGAGCAAATGCGGTTTCAGACGGGAAAGCTCTGTTTCCTTTCTGATCCGGCTGAAAAGTGACTTGATCGCATCCAGTGTGAAGGGTTCTTCCGGATTATGCAAAGAACAGAACAGGGAATCATGTTCTGAAGTACGAGGTCTGTAAAATGTCAGATATCTATACAATGGTTGCCGAAGTCTTTTCGCCAGAGGAACAATCCTATCTTTATCACCTTTTCCATTCAGTATAATAATATAGGATTCATCGAAATTTATTGATCTGGTAGTTAAATTCACTACATCACCTGAACGTAATCCCTCATCTAACATTAAATGAACAATGCAGTAATTACGAAGTCCGGTATAAGTTTTCTGGTTAAAGCAACTGTCAATTTTCTGTACTTCACCATCAAATAACGGTAACACCAATTTAGTCTCAGACTTAATAATCTTAAATCCTTTAGTTATATCAGTCGGTATGTATTCCTCATAATACAGAAAATGGAAGAAAGTTCGAAGATCTACAGAATATGTCCGGATAGATCTTTTAGTTATGGGCTGATTTACTGTAGGCTTTAAAGGATGGGATTCAAGTTTATTCCTGGAACGCAGGAAAGCAACATATTTTTTTAAATCCATGGTAGTAACAGAATCAAGCATGATCTCAGATATAGGACAGCCCCGGTCACCTTCCAGAAACTTAAAGAAGTATGAAAGCGTATTCTTGTAATTCTGGATAGTCTTTTGCTTACAATAAGTTGCACGATCAAAGATAAACAGATCATAAGCTTGTTTTAAAGATATACTCATAAGTACCTCCTTTGTATCTCATTTTTTCGCACGTGCAACTCTGATCAGAACGCCGCAGCGTGAATTTTGAGATACATAATTATAATTGTATTTTTCAGATGCTTATGGTATTATGTCCGTAGATACTTCACCAGTATTGATATTGACTATCTGATACTCATGAGTAACACTACTTACATAAGTGTCCGCCAGTTCACTGCTATTGAATTGGCGGGCTTTTTTCTGTTTGTAACGGTTTGCATCATAAATATCATTATCATTCAGCTGGCAAAGTGCTTCAACACAATCCTGCACCACGTTATCATTGTTGATCCCCCTGGTATAGATACCGAGAGTTACAGCAGCGTTGATCACACGCTTTTTCATTATGTCACTGTTGAGCTGCCTGCAGTACTGCCGGATCAGCTTCACATCTTTTGGTCTGACATTTACATCTATCATCCTGCAGCTCCGGAGAGCTGTCCAGAAAGCACACAGGTCACGTCTTGATTTATTGGAATCCCCTTCTGGTTTGACCAGGCGGAACACATAAAAGGTCAGATAGTCGGCTATGATCTTCCGGTTATCCAGGTAATCATAAATCCTTTTGGACGTTTCCCTTGCACTGTTATCCCGGAACGGTACCAGTTCATACGTCTTGGTATGCTTTCTCATTGTCTGGTATTCCACGTTCATGATCAGGTTGATCTTCGGTGTTAATGTATCTGCAAGTTTATGCAGCGTATCCGGGGACATGGTAACCTTGTCTTCCACAACATCCCTGCACTGCTCCCGAAGTTCCGGATCAGAACCATATTCACTGTAATATTTCAGTCTGGCAGTATCCAGATATTGCCAGGAATGCTTTTTATAACATTCTTCATAACAGAACAGATCATAGCGGTTGATCAGACCATTGAACAGCCATACCTTGAAGAACCATGGTTTATAATTCTTTTCAATGACCTCTTTACTTTTCAGATAGATACGGATAAATACCTTGTCAGACCGTTTACCCATTGATACATAATCAATCTCATATCCTTCTGATCCGACTTTTGCAGTATGTATCAGGGCATCTTTGAACCGGTCCACCCTCATCTTGTAGAAGCTCTCCGGTGAAAAGAACTTTTCTGGATTACTTAAGTAATTGCTGTGCCAGCAATAGTCAATCCTGTTTTCCTGGCAGTAAGCGATATGCAAACCGAAGTAATCACAGATCTGTTTCACATATTCATAAGAGCGTTCAAAGGCTTCATGAACTCCGTACATCCACAGCATATAAGATCTGAGCTGTACAACGATCTCAGACGTAACTGAGAAACCACCATCAGAACCATGAGGAACAGAAGGAGCAATGAAAATATCAAACCATTCCGGGCATTCCAGACGAATACTGAAAAAACCAGCGTAAGAGCCAGCGCACAGATTAAGGCTGCGGTCAAACCCAGGAAAGAAGATCTGTACAAGTTGTCCATACCTGGAGTCAAGGATTGATTTCTTCTGTTCAAAAAATTTACGAAACCTGAGAACGGAATCATCAGATGAGTCATTTGTAAAGTCCTCCACTAATTTCACAGAATAATAAAAGGTATCAATGTTATGCAGGAATTTCTTTTGTTTGAAGTCAAACCAGTATTTTTGGTTTTCATCATCAAATTCCTGGTATATTTTTGTTGAATTTAAGTGTTTCTTAATGTCCATTTTACACCTCACTTTAGTTTGCTAAAGTTTTTCCCCAAATAGCAGTTTGGGGAAATTTTAAAATTGCCATTTTCGCCAGTATTTACAAGGGTTTCACATGAATTTTGTATGTATTTTCAGACCACGTATTACAGGCCCGTGGCAGGGGGCAGTAACGGAACTCCGGCAGCGCTGCCGCGCGGTCAGACGGGTCCCCCCACCCCCCGTCTTCCCACACAGCAGGGCTGACGGAGTTTCTGGACAGCCGCCAGCTCTGGGACTGCCAGACGTTTCCTGAAATGTATCTCAAAATTTCTGCAGCAAGCCTGGCAGATCCGGAGGAAATGAGATACATCACTCCGGGGCATCCAGTTTCCTGAAAATATTCCCAAATCAACCTAAAGGAAAAAGATGTTCTGAGCCATAATATTTATCAAGACACAGGAGAAACTTGTTAAAAGCAGAACCAGCTAAAGCAATAAATTTTTCTTTTAAAGGCTTATCATCAGCTTCTGGAAAAAAATAATCAAGACTGATAAAAAAACGGGACATAAAATCAATCTCACTATAAGAAAAATAAATTCCTTTCCCAGACGAACCATTACATACATCAAATTTGCGCAAGATCAGCCACATTTTATTATGTAAAAGATATTCATACATTTCCTTATGCTTTTCAGCAGAAAAATAAATATCAAAATCATCAAAAAATTTCTCCATAGCGGCTATTTCATCAGCCGTAAAATAAATAGATCTACCTCTCATATAACAGCATCCTTTCTAATCTGGGGCATCCAGCATCAGGTAAGTATCATATAGCGAATAATATTTCCGTTTACACTTGAAAAATTCACTGCTTACCTTCTCCTTCATCGGGTACCAGACCTTTACACTGACAAAAAGCTTCGGGGACAGCATGACCGCACAGAGGAACATTCCACGCAGACCAAAGTTACTTACCTTCCTGTGAATGTATTCGTACTCGATCAGGCTCCGGATCTGGCGGTCGATCATCCGGTCAAACTGGGCGACCAGGATAATATCATAGCCATAATGTCTGTGCAGCGTAAAAAATGAAAGCCATTTATCACGTCCGGACTTGCTCCAATCCCTGGCATTGAACATCAGCTGACACTCATCAATGACCAGAAGCAGAGAACCCTCTTTTACTTTTTTGCCCTGGAAATGTTTCTGGGAGAACTCGATCAGGAACTCAGGAGTAATCTCAAGATTACTTTTGTAACAGAACAGATCCCGTTTCTTTTTAGGAATACGGTTTAAGTTAATGGGGAAGTTGCACACAGCCGGACGGCCAGCACGGAGCAGATGGTATAACCTTTCTGCTACATGCAGGCTCTTTCCTGATCCGGGAGTCCCGGAGTATAAGAAGATCATCAGATCACCTCCTATTCGATCAGTTTAATCCAACGGGCTAACACACTATACAGATAAAAGAGTGCGATAGCAGCAAGCCAGGCTGTCCCGATCTTAAAGATAGTCCCCACCGGGACAAAATAGTTCAGATAACCAAGATAGGGAAGCTGGGACAGGTTATCAATGGCATCCGCAAAGGGAGAGAGCGGAAGCAGGGACAAGATCACGGACAGCAGCTTGTCCAGAATCTCTTTCATAAACTTAATCATAAAATCATCACCCTTAATCATCTGTTGTCGGGTTATCATCAGCAATCCAATGATAAAAAATATGATCTCGAAGATCCGGAAGATCTTAATCACAGGTTCATAGTCTGACATATCAAGCTTGAATACATGATGATAATCAAGAATCTTCTCACCAGTCCAGGGATTTTCTAATTCCAGGTCAAAAGGAAACTCAAACACCGGAGCTTTCGGCTCTGCTTCAAATGCCTGGATTAGATGAACCAGATCAAAGGGGATACAGAACGGAAAAACAAGCCGGAGATCTGCTTTATAATCATCTGGATTTACATCAGTATTTGTATCATCTGGCTTTGGAGCTGTTGTTGGTTTCGGATCTGGATCAGGGTCTGGATTAGGATCAGGGTCTGGATTAGGATCAGGGTCTGGATTAGGATCAGGGTCTGGGTTAGGATCCGGATTAGGGTCAGGATCGGGTTTAGGATCAGGATTCGGGTTGGGGTCAGGGTCTGGTTTGGGATTAGGATCCGTTGATGGATTCGTATAATGATTTTTTAACCAGTCCAAAATAACAGAAGGACGATCATCATCATTCGCATTATTTCCCTTTTTCTGCAGATCCTTAACATCATCCAACGAAGGAATCTTAATCGCAGGTGCAGGAGCTGTATCTGGAAGAGAAGGAGATTTATTGTTATCATAATCATTCTTTAAATCAGTAGATGGCCATATAGCAGATTTACCATAAGGCTTAACAGCGGCAGCAAAAGAATGACCATTTAGGACATAAGGAACATATGAAGTAAAAGAACTCTCACATTCTGTAACACCATTTACAGTAACAAATTCAGATAACTTAATTCCAGAAGAAGATGAATATTTACGAGAAGATTCATAACCATTTGTCAGCGTAAAAGAATAATAAAAATCAATATAAGGCTTACTATCTAATGTAGATAAAGAATAAACATATAATTCTTTATTAGAACCTAATGCACGAGTCAAAACATTTAAACAATTCAAATCAGAGGAATTACGATAAACATAATACTTTTCAGTAGCATTAAATCCCTGATATAAAGCATGATTAGTTACTATACCAATTAAATCCTCATAAACATAAGGATTTTCCGTATAAGTTACCTTTGGATCATTGTCAAAAATATTTTCCCACAATCCTTTAGCCGCTTCCTTCAAACACCAATATGTCCCAGCTCCTAAAAGAAGATACCCGTTTTTCATTGAAGCTTTCCGCAACGTATCCCAGTCCGGCGGTGTTACGGAGTCCGGATCTATAGGGGCAACAGTTACAGGAGGAGAAGGATCTGGCTTATCTGGTGATGTTTCTGGCGTCGGAGTAGGGGATAAACTTTTCTCATACATTTCTTTCCATTTTGCGGAAGCATTACCATAAAGCTTGTTAATAGTCTTATCCAGTTCGTCAATCTGATCCTGAGCTGCTGGACTATCAAGAGCATCACCCCAGTCATAATTATCCCAGTCAATATGTTTACCTATATCTTTCTCAATCTCAGCCTGTCTAGGTTTCAATAATTCTTTCACACTGATCGATATTCCGGCACCTGCAAGTGCTGCAGTGATCCATTCCAACGTTTCACCTGCGGCAATAGCTCCAGCAGAAAATTCCGCAGCCGGGACAGTTGTATATGATCCAATCAGTCCGGTACCCAGAATAGTTATAGCCAGTATCACAGCCACAAGTTTTTTCTTTATCCTTTTCAAGTTTCCCCCTTTCCTGTATCTCGTTTCTTTGCTGCAGGAATCCGGATCCGGCTCATGCTGCGTTATTTTTGAGATACATCTGCATAAAAAAGGTGAGGAAGGTGTCTCCCTCCCTCACCTTACACCAGTAAGTAACCCGTTCAAACCATCAGGCTTTGT
The DNA here is from genome assembly GCF_003477525.1 of Ruminococcus sp. AF41-9. Taxonomy (GTDB): domain Bacteria; phylum Bacillota; class Clostridia; order Lachnospirales; family Lachnospiraceae; genus Blautia_A. The sequence continues at coordinate 20,753 of NZ_QUDO01000037.1, read as the reverse complement.
TTGAAATTTTCTTAAATGCTTTGATACCGAAACCAACAACCAGAAGGACGCCCATAACTGGCAGGGCAACAGGAACAATCTTTCCTACAATGCTGCTCATGGAAGAAGCAACACTCTTAAAAGATGTTTCGAGTGATGTTTCTACAGATGAAAGAGTAGTGCCACTTTCAGATGCAAGAACAGGAACACAGGAAGTAACCGCTAATGCAGCACCTGTTACAACTGGTAATGCCTTTTTCTTCAGGCTTTCAGCCTTCTCTTTCAGAAGTTCATGTTTGATCATAATAAAACCACCTTTCCTTAAAGTTTTTTAAATATGTGAACAATCCCAAGATATGCGAACCCTACTATCATGAATATTGCACCACAGAGGGCTCCGATCGGGATTGACTTCACCGCTATTGTGTTATAGTCCCCAGCAGAAAGCAGAGCTTCCGTATTCTGGAGAACATCATCAGATACTTCCGGTTCCCCGGCTGTTATTTCCGGAGAATCGTCTGTAAACAAGGAAGAATCATCTGTTTCTTCCTCTGGACTTGTCAATAATTCTTCATTTTCCATTTTTTAAATTACCTTCCATCCCTTCGCATGATCCATAAAATAATACGGACAATGTAAAAAACTGGAAGAACGATAAACCATACTATAAGATTCAATATATACAAGATATTTATAGCATTCGACATAAAAAACTCCTATGGTCGAATATAAGATGCAAGTATCTGTAACAGGAGCAGCCCAACGATCACTCCCATCATGCACATGACTGCGGGCATGGCGTTTTGAACTGTTCTCATGTCCTGATCCAGCTTCTCATCCTTCAGAATGATCATTTCCAGCAGTTCATTCTGCCTGGTCAGCAAATCTGTATAATCAATCTGCTCTACTGTATCAGCCGCCGGAACTTCTTCCACTCCGTCAGAAACTTCTGTCCCTGGATCAGCAGCGGGATCGCCAGAAGTATCAACTTTATCAGCCACAGGGCTCTGCTGATCCGGTACTGGTAACGGTGTTGCTGTTGGAACAGGTGTTTCAGTTGGTGCCACTGTCGGCTCAGGCTGTACAGCCGGTTCTGGAGTAATCGCCGGATCTGTCCCAAAATCGGCATTTGTTCCATCTGTGAATAATTCACCCATGCCATTCAGTCACCTTCCTATTTCTTTTCAGGTTTGTCGTCAGAATCCGGGCGGATAACAACACGGCTGACGAAATCGAGATCCTCAACCATCAGGACAGGTTTTCCATCGCTGCCAATTTTAAATGACATTAACGCATCATAAATACCGGGTACAAAAGAAATTTTCTGACGCATGGCAGTATCAAGGGAACATTTTGCACGCTGCTGACCAACCGGACCGCCAGTTACATCAGCGCGGGAAATCATCTGTTCGCCATTATCACCATACATAAAATAATTCAGGGTCAGTCCGGTATTTCCGTTGTCCATCTTCCAAAGACTTGCAAAAGTTACTAAGATTTTCATTTTGTTCATAGTCTGAACCTCCTTTAAATGTTGCCAGACCTGTATAAGAGCAGGAAAGGCACTTGTTAGTTGATATGTAATCCCACAATGGGGTTGTTACCGCCCCCGGAGACCGGGGTGAAGAAGATAAGTTGATGTTAAAACTATTTATATAAACCCTCCGGAGCGTCAGGCTCCACAAGGGGGAGGGTACAAAAGAAAGATTTCCCTGCCTGAAGCGTTCCGGATCTCCCATTAAAACACTTTTTCCATCCTGACTCATGCGAGCCATGGAAAAAACGTTTTAAAGGTCAATCCGTAGACAATGCCTGAATAACATGGTTCAGAGCAGAAAAAATAAAAATTCCCTGTCGTACCAGGGATAGGCTGTCGCCCGCCCAGCAAAGCCAAAAGTAAAGGTTAAACCCTTCGGGCTCCTACGGAGACCTTGACTTTTGGCTCCGGAGTAATATCAGTAATAGCCGCTGGAAAAGCTGAAATTGTTTGTCCCTGCGAGACACGGATGCATGGAGTCAGGGGAATCAGGGCGGAACAGTACAAGGGTAATCAAGAAGGATACTACGCCTGCAGGCTTCTCATCCTTCCTGCCCGATTCTCTGTACTGGCTGCGACCAGTCCGTCAAGGGTCGAGATGAACGAACTGCGTTCGCCCTTGACAGACTTACTCTTTCCCTTCCCTGTGCATGATCCAGTTATCTGTTACCAGAGAAGCAAAAGCATCTACTTTATGCTGCATATGAACAAGTTCCTGTATGAGAACAGAAGCTTCATAAGTGACATAGGTCAGACATTGCAGATCAAGAGAGCGTTTACGAAAACGTTCATCAAGAAGAGCAAGCAATTCTGTCTTGCTTTTTTCTTCCTTCATGCAGAACAGGACAAGATTCTCAAACTTCTGGTTAAAGCTGCCGCCTTCAAAGTTACTGACATAGTTCAAAACTTCTTCAGACATCCAGACACATTTCATATGATTTTTCATGATGGCTTCTCCGATCTATTGCTAACAGGATTATGGAAAGGGTAATTCATCGTCCTTTTCCTTTTCTTCTTTCAGCAGCTTATCCATAAGTGCAGATAAGTCATTAGTTTGACGTTCCAGATGTGTAAGAGCTCTGCGAACATCTCCAATCTCAGAAGAAAGTTCCCGGACGGTCTCCAATTTTTTATACTGCCTGGTAATCTGCTGATCTAGAGATTCAAGTCGCTGCTTCTTGGCTTCTTCCTGCTCCATGCAGAACAAAACAAGATTTTCAAACTTCTGGTTAAAGCCGTCACCTTCAAAACTGATCACGTAATCCATTACCTGATCTGACAGGCGCACAGACTTTAAATTACTTTTCTTTGCCATGACACAGCTCCCACATATGTTCTTCAGAATTTATTTGTTTAACAATATAGTTACGATTAAATGGTTCAGAACGATGTAACATTTCGACATATTCCTTTGCTTCACACTCTGAACAGAAAAGCCCTATTGGAGTAAATCGTCCAGACTTTGTAGTTAATTCTTTAGCAACAAGCCAACTTAAAAACATCATAAGATTACACCTCCTAAAATACCCATTTATATCTCATTTGTGAAGGTTACCAATGCACCTACAACGATCATTTGGACATATTTACATTACTGGCAATTTAAAACAAAATATATTGTAGAAAATAGCTTGTAATGGTAAAATTTAATATTAACAAAGTAACAAAGGTATCAGTTTTTACAATTTTGATTATATCCCAAATAAATGGGATTGTCAATAAAAACATCCCATATTTTTGGGAAAGGAGAATTTTATGATTGATGATAAGAATTTTGGGAATAGATTAACTGAATGTATGAAAATTGCAGGATATACCAACAGTAAATTGACAGAAGAACTAAATTTATCTAAAAATGCAGTAGGTAATTATAAAAATAATCAAATACCTAACGCTACCATTTTGTTTAATATATCCCAAATACTTGGGACTACTATGGAATATCTATTAACAGGAAAAAATGAAAATGAAAATTTGACAGATGAAGAAAAAAATATTATTGCTGCATATAGAAAGATAACCCCGACAGAGCAAGGAGTTATTAAGAAAATTTTAGATATTCAAGAACCGGAAGAAAAATTATCTCAATCAAAGACTGGATAACAAAAAAGACCTGGTAACAGGTCTTTAATGTCCAATGAACTCCCAGATATTAAAATTAGTAAGATCTGGATAAAACGAGAAAATTAAAATAAGAAAAATAATTATAATTGTAAAAATAATCACAGGCATAAAATTAGACTTTTTCTTTTGATTAACAGGTCTTAATTTTCGTTCACCATTCATATACGCACGATTTTCTTCATATATTTGTTCCAATCGTTTACGCTCAGAACGAGTCAAATTTTCACCTTTTGACATCAGATAACCCATTTCATTCAAACGATTACGATGTTGTTTCTCGATTAAACGTTCAGTTTCCCTTTCTTCTGGTGTTTTGTTCATATAATCACGATCCATTAATCCCATAGTACATACCTCCTTCTTTGGGAATATTATACTATACAAAGTATCACAAATACAGCATTATCTTTGAAAAAAGGCTTGTTCAAAATAAAAACAAAGGTATCAGACTATAAAAAAGGATTCAAATTCCCATAACTTTTAGATGCGTAGCTACGGACCAAAAGGTCGGGGGTTCGAATCCTCTAACGCACGCTAAAACCTCTGGAAATCAAGGTTTCCAGAGGTTATTTTTTTTGTCTTGACAAGGTTATTCAAATAAAGACTTCAGAATAGAGATAATGTAATGCCATATTATAGTTAGCGAAAAAAGATTTATAAGGGGATTAAATATAGAGGGTACCGCTGAATCATCAGTTTTTGATGATTTTACGGCACCCTCTTTTAATCTGATCAGGCAGTGAAGTAACTGCGTTTATCTGTTTGATATCAGCACTTTTCCGCAATATCATAGATAAGGCGTTCTGTATCTTCCCATCCAAGGCATGGGTCAGTGATGGAGCAGCCTGGAGTCATGTGGTCGCTGATGTCCTGACGGCCTTCGAGGAGGTAGCTTTCGATCATAACGCCTTTGACCAGTTTTTTGAGGTCCGGGTTGTAGTTGCGGCTGTGGAGTACTTCTGTAACGATGCGGATCTGTTCTTTGTACTGTTTGTTGGAGTTGGAGTGGTTGGCATCTACGACAACAGCAGGGTTCTTGAGATCTTTCTTGGCATATAATGCAGCCAGAGTCATCAGATCTTCGTAGTGGTAATTCGGAATGGTCTGTCCGTACTGGTTTACTCCGCCGCGAAGGATGGTATGAGCCAGATCATTTCCGGAAGTCTCCACATCGCATCCTCTGTAAATGAAATGATGCGGATGCTGAGCAGCAGTCACAGAGTTCAGCATAACAGAAAGATCACCGCAGGTTGGATTCTTCATACCAACCGGAATATCCATACCGCTGGCTGTGAGACGATGCTGCTGATTTTCTACGGAACGTGCACCTACTGCTTCATAGGAAAGGATATCATCCAGGTAGCTGCGGTTTTCCGGGTAAAGCATTTCATCAGCAGAAGAGAGTCCTGTTTCCTGCATAACTCTCATATGCATCTTACGGATCGCAATAATTCCGGCAAGAAGGTCAGGAGCTTTGTCAGGGTCCGGCTGATGGAGCATTCCTTTGTAACCGTCGCCTGTAGTACGTGGCTTATTGGTATAAACTCGTGGGATGATCATCAGTTTGTCAGATACTTTATCCGCAACTGTTTTCAGTCTGCGCACATATTCGCAGACAGTATCTTCGTTATCAGCAGAACAAGGTCCTACAAGGACGATAAATTTATCTGATTCACCGGTGAAGATTCGACGAATTTCTTCATCGCGCTGTTTTTTGACTTCTTTCAGTTCAGGGCTGAGAGGGTACTGGGATTTCAGAACCTCCGGTAAAGGGAGTTCGTGATTGATTGTGATTGACATGTGTTGTTTCCTCCATATAGATGTTATGCATGGTTCTTATAAATATCATGCATATTTTTTTCCTTAACAAGTATAACATGATGCCATTTTAAAATCCAGTACTTTAGTACTTTAAACCGACAAATTTACGCGATTATTTGAAAAAAAGTTTGGTTAAAAAGTATAAAACAGACTTATAGCAATTCCAGAAAATAATGCAAGCAATCCAGCCCATCAGAGCGTGAAGTCCTGCGTTAACGCACGGCAAAGATATCTGACGCAGGATTTCACACTCTGATGGACTGGATTAAGATGCATTATTTACTAGGACTGCTATAGGTGCCGGTAAAACAAATGATATGTTAATATTGTTACTGGAAATTGGAGCAGAGATATATTGCTTACCTGATAAATATGTTGCTATAATAAGACCAGAGATTTCACAGACTTCCGGTCTTATTTTATCTTAAAAGATATTAGTGACCTGGAAGCTGGTGACCAGAAAGTTTTGGAAATTTCGTGTGATTTTACTAAGGGGGAAAGAGTTGTGGTTACAGATCTGACAAAGGAACATCCCAATAAAACGTTGTGGCGTTTCCTCCTGCCGATGATGCTCAGTGTAATGTTTCAGCAGATTTATAATATTGCAGACAGCATGATCGCAGGAAAATTTGCGGGAGAGGATGCGCTGGCGGCGGTTGGAGCCTCTTATCCGATCACTGTGATCTTTATGGCATTTGCAGTGGGAATGAATCTGGGAACTTCGGTGATTGTGTCCAGATTGTTTGGTGCAGGTGACAGAAAAGGTGTAAAGAGGGCAGTAACGACTGCGTTTGCAGCATCCGGAGTGCTTGGAATTGCTTTGACAGTGTTTGGATGCGTGGCATGCAGAAGCATGATGGTATGGATTCGGACACCGGAGAACATTCTGGCAGATGGAGAATTGTATCTGAAAATTTATGTGTTCGGATTGCTGTTTCTGATGCTTTACAATGTCTGTACAGGTGTCTGTACGGCACTTGGAGATTCTAAGACTCCGCTGTATTTCCTGCTGGGTTCTTCTGCCGGAAATATTTTGCTGGATTTTCTGTTTGTGGCGAAATTCCGCTGGGGAGTCAGTGGTGTGGCATGGGCAACATTTATTGCACAGGGAATTTCTGCAATCCTGGTTCTGTTCACTGTATTTCACAGACTCAGTGCCATGACTGCGGAAAAACAGCCACCGTTTGATGGAAAATTATGCAGGCAGATTCTGGCAATTGCAGTACCGAGTATTCTGCAGCAGAGTGTGCTCAGCGTGGGAAATCTGGTAGTGCAGGCGATCATTAACCAGTATGGTTCCGCAGTTGTGGCAGGATATTCCGGTGCGATTAAGCTGAATACATTTGCGATTAATATTTTCATGACACTTGGCTCCTGCCTGTCCAGCTATACTGCACAGAATCTGGGTGCGGGAAAACCGGAAAGAATTCCCATGGGATTTAAAACAGGTTTGAAACTGTCAGAACTGACAGCACTGCCGTTCGTAATTCTGTATTTTGGTTTCAGCCGCCAGATGATGAGTTTGTTTCTCAATGCAGAGAGCACAGGTGCTCTGGACGCAGGAGCAGCATTTCTGCGGATCGTGTCGCCATGGTATCTGATGATCGTGGTGAAACTTATGACAGACGGTATCATCCGTGGATATGGTGCGATGCTCTACTTTGTATTAGCAACAATTCCAGATTTAATTCTGCGAATTATATTTGCACTTATTTTTTCACAGAAATTCGCCAGTACAGGAATCTGGATGGCATGGCCGTTTGGATGGCTGGCGGCTACGGGGCTGACGATTTTCTTTTACAGGAAAGTGCTGAAGAAGATGCGAGGTAACAATTTCTAAAGCCGGGTAAGGAGGTACGTTGAGAACATGAGTTTATACGCAATCGGTGATTTCCATCTGTCATTTACGGTGAATAAACCAATGGATGTATTTGACAGGAGATGGAAGAATCACGTAGTGAAAATCGAGAAGTACTGGAAGAAGAAAGTAACGGAGCAGGACACGGTAGTGATTACGGGAGATCATTCCTGGGGACGGAATCTGGAGGAGTGTCAGGCGGATCTGGATTTCATTATGGCATTGCCGGGAAGAAAGATTCTGCTTCGTGGAAATCATGATATGTTCTGGGATGCGAAGAAAACGGAGAAACTGAATGAGATGTTCAGAGGAAAGCTGGAGTTTCTGCAGAATAATTTTTATACATATGAAGACTATGCACTGGTAGGAACCAAGGGTTACTGCTATGAGGGGAAAGACAGCTATGAACATTTTCTGAAGCTCAGAGACAGAGAACTTCAGAGGCTGCGTTGTTCTTTTGAAGCGGCGAAGGCAGCAGGGTGTGAGAAATTTATCATGTTTCTTCATTATCCACCGACAAGTATTGGCGAAATGGAAAGCCCGTTTACATTAATGGCACAGGAGTATGGAGCTGAGAAAGTGATTTATTCTCATTGTCATGGAGAAAAACGATACGATGACAGTTTCAAAGGATATGTGGATGGAATTGAATATAAGCTGGTATCGGGAGACTATCTGAACTTCAAACCGGAACTGGTACTGCGCTAGGCAGCAGGAAAAAGAATATCGCAGCAGGATTATATTATCTGGAAAAAATCCCTGGGAAGTATTATACTTTTCAGGGATGATTTTATTATGCCACAGCAAAATTTTCTGTGCCATAATAAAGTGATTTTCAATGGATTTTAATCAAATCAAGTAAGTCCCCTGCTTCAATTGTGAAAAGCAATAAGCAGTGGGTGGGGACTTGCTTGTATCAGGAGGCGTGCAAGCGCCTTCTGATAAACTGCGGAGCAGTTATTTGGTTATGAGCAAGTAGCGAAGCGGATTGCGAATATCCGCTTGACCTTGTAACTGTGAAGATACTGAACAGTTACGATTGTAAATGGAAATGTTTTTGAAAAAACAGATCTCCGGGGAGAGAAGAATGAAGATTTATTACAGAGAGAAATCTGGTGGGATTGAGATTCTGCGGTGTTTTGGAATTGAGAGCAGGGTTGAGATTCCGGAGATAATAGATGGAAAAATGGTGATCAGTGCGGCACCATATGCGTTTTCCAGTCATATGGATGAGGATGAAGAGCTTAAAAATGCCAGTGTCTGGGAAATGGAAGACGGTTTTGGATTTGGCAGGGAAGAGCATGTTCTGGCTGGAAATGAGGTGGAGGAGATTGTTTTTCCGGACAGTTTGCGGGAGATTGGACGGTATATTTTTTACGGATGTGGAAATCTGAAGAAACTGGAATTTTCTGACAGTCTCATGCAGATTGGATGTGGGGCATTTACAGGCTGCCATGCACTGGATAAGCTGACTGTGCATATGAAGCAGGGAAAAAAATCCGGTGTGAAGGAAATGCTTGGGGAAATGTGGCAGAGGATTGATGTTGAATTTCTTTATGAGCCGGAAAAGGATCAACAGACAGAAAGTGAACAACGGTCAGAAGGTGGGACCGGGATATGGATGCCGGATGTGCTGCATCGGAAAGAAAGCAGACCGGAGGCAAGACTGGTATTTCCGGAACATTATGATGAGGCGGTGGAGAACACACCGGCGCGTATTCTGTATACGGAATACCACGGTTCAGGAAGTAATTACAGGCAGTGTTTTTACAACAAAGAATTGAACTATCAGGAATATGATAAGCTGTTTGAGATGGCGGTAGTGATGGATAAACTGGAAGTTCTGGTGGATATGTCTTTTGGCAGACTGGAGTTTCCGTATGAACTGACGGAGAAAGCCAGAGAAGAGTACCGGGGATATATCGGTAAGAATCTGAGAGAGATTGCAGTTTATCTGGTAAAGCAGGAGGATGTACACAGACTCGAAGTGATATCGGCGCAGAAACTCTGGACACTGGAAGGAATTGATGCCGCGCTTGACTGTGCATCCCAGAGAAAAGAGACAGAGATTTCCGCATTTCTCATGAATGAGAGAGCTGATCTGGTGGATAAGTCAGAGGGTAATGAGCAGGTGAATGTGGATAAAATAGAAAATAACCAGGAAACAGACATGTCAGTTCAGGAAAAAGATGTTCAACCATGTCCCGTGAAAAAGCCGCTGAGTATGAGAAAGAAAAGATTTGAACTGTAAACGAAAAATCCAATCACCAGATAAGCAGTGAAGCGAACAGAGAATATCTGATTGAAAATGAACAATATATAGACAAATACAAATAGATAGACAAATACAGAGGAAAATAATTATGCAGCCAGAGGATAGAACAAGGGAAATGGCAAAGACTGCGGAAGCAGAGAAAGCGGCAGAAACAGCAGAGCGTTTGCAGGTGATTGGCAGCAGTATTCTGCGGGCGGCAAGGGATGAATTGTATCTGGGAATGAGGTTTCTGGATGTGGCATTGAGCAGTTTTTCTTATCAGATGGATGGTGCAGTGCATGGTTTTGGCACAGATGGAAGAGTGATGTATTTCCAGCCGCAGATGCTTGGAGGACTGTATAAAGAGAACAGGATTCTGGTGAACAGAGGGTATCTTCATATGGTATTTCACTGTATTTTCCGGCATTTTGAATGGCGGGGAAATGAAGAACGATTGCGGGATTTAAGCTGTGATATCGCAGTGGAACACATTATAGATGGAATGAACTACCGGAGCATCCGCTTCTCACGCAGTCTTCTGCGCAGGGAAACGTATCGTCTGCTTGAAAAAGAGGGAAAAACACTCAATGCGCAGCGGGTATATAAGATTCTGTCAGGATGGAATTTAGGCGAACAGGATCTGATAAAACTGGAACAGGAATTTCGCGCAGATGACCATAAATACTGGGAGAGCAAGAAGCCCGATCAGAAACCAAACCCTATGCTCAGCCGCAAATGGGGGGAGATTAATGACGGGATTGAGACAGATCTGGAGACGTTTTCGCAGGAGGCAGGAGAGCGTGATGGGGACTTTCTGGAGCAGATAAAAACGGAAAACAGAAGTAAATATGATTACAAAGAGTTCCTGCAAAAGTTTGCCGTTTTCCATGAAGAACTGGCAGTGGATGATGACAGTTTTGATTACAATTTCTATACCTATGGGCTGCGGTTATATGGGAATATGCCGCTGATTGAACCGCTGGAATCCAAAGAGGTTAAGAAGGTAGAGGAGTTTGTGATCGTCATTGATACTTCCATGTCCTGTTCCGGGGAACTGGTACGGAGATTTCTGGAGGAAACGTACGGTGTACTCAGTGAGAATGAGAGTTTTTTTACAAAAATAAACGTGCATATCATTCAGTGTGATGAGAAGGTCCATACGGATAAAAAGATTACTTCACAGGAAGAAATGAAAGATTATATGGAGCATCTGGAATTGTACGGTGACGGTGGAACAGATTTCAGACCTGCGTTTGAGTGGGTGGATGAACTGCTGGAACAACATGAATTTCATAACCTGAAAGGGCTGATTTATTTCACAGACGGATTCGGAATTTATCCGCAGAAAATGCCGCCGTATAAGACTGCATTTGTGTTTATGCAGGACAATTACCGGGATGTGGATGTGCCGGTGTGGGCGATGAAGCTGATTCTGGATGAGGATGACTTAACTGATTCAGATGAGAATAAAAAAAGACACTTTCAGTAACAGGAAAGGATTTACATTATGGACATAAAACGAGCAAAACAGGAGATAAAAGACTCAATAGAAGCATACCTTGCAAAGGATGAATTTGGTAATTATCTGATCCCTGCGATCCGGCAGAGACCAATCCTTCTGATGGGGGCACCGGGTATCGGTAAGACTCAGATCATGGAGCAGATTGCCAGAGAATGCAAGGTCGGACTGGTGTCCTATACCATTACACATCACACCCGTCAGAGTGCGGTCGGTCTGCCGTTTATTAAGGAGAAAACATTCGGGCAGGAGACATTTTCGGTTACGGAATATACGATGAGTGAGATCATTGCATCAGTCTATGAGAAGATGGAAAAGACCGGTCTGAAAGAGGGAATTTTGTTTATCGATGAGATCAACTGTGTATCAGAAACTCTGGCACCGATGATGCTGCAGTTCCTTCAGGGAAAGACATTTGGTAACCAGAAAGTTCCGGAAGGATGGGTGATCGTGACAGCGGGAAATCCGCCGGAATATAATAAATCTGTCCGTGAATTTGACGTGGTAACTCTCGACAGAATCAAGAGAATTGATGTGCAGCCGGACTTTGAAGTATGGAAAGAATACGCTTATGAACAGGGAATCCATCCGGCAGTCATCTCTTATCTGGAGCTTCGCAGAAAGAATTTTTACAGGATGGAGAATACGGTGGACGGACGTATTTTTGCCACTGCCAGAGGATGGGAGGATCTTTCCAGACTGATCCAGGTGTATGAAGCACTGGGAAAAGAAGTGGACAGGGAAGTTGTTTATCAGTATATTCAGCATCCGATGATCGCGAAGGATTTTGCCGCATATCTGGCATTGTATAATAAGTATAAGACGGATTATGAGATGGAGGATCTGCTTCTGGGAAAATGGACACAGCTTACCATACAGAAGATCAGGAATGCTTCTCTGGACGAGCATCTGAGTCTGGTGGGACTTCTGAACGGAAAATTAAGCCAGTTATTTACAGAATGTTATTTAATGGATTCTTATGTAACAAAACTCTATGAATATATGGTATATTATAGAGACAATCTTGCAGATATTTCTCTGAAAGCGATCTGCCGGAAGGCGGAAAATGATCTGGAGTCAGCGAGAAAGTCTGAGCTGCTGACCGGAAATGAGGAAAAGGCACTTCTTCGGGTAAATGCTTTTCTGGAGAAAATCTGGCTGGAACTGGGAAGCCTGACACAGGAAGAGCAGAATCTTTATGAGAAGGTAAAAGAAGCTTTTTCCAAAGAGGCCGATGGTCTGGAAGAAAAGACGGAAGCTGCGGCGCAGACGTTACAGAATGTGTTTGATTTTATGGAGGCTGCGTTTGGAGACAGTCAGGAAATGGTAGCATTTATTACGGAACTGAATGCAAACTTTTACAGTATCTGGTTTATCCGTGAAAATGGTTCGGATCAGTATTATCGTCATAATAAGGGGCTGTTGTTTGATAACAGACAGAAACTGATCCTGGGACAGATGGAGGAACTGGAGAGTACGATGGAACGGGGGATTACAGATGACATCTGAATTAAGATTTGAGACAAAGAAGATCAGAATTGCCGATCTGGGACAGGAGAGTTGTGTACCGGATCTTCTGGACGGGCTGACCATGCAGAACAGTCTGGAGTTTCATCTGGATGAGACGGATGAGATTTATGAGGGATATGGACGGGTGAAAAGTGCCTATCCTTATCGCCAGAGAAATACTTACACAAGGAAGCTCAAAGAGCAGGAGGTGCAGACGGCAGTTCTGGAGAACCGGTACTTAAAGGCCGTATTTCTTCCGGGGTTTGGCGGAAGACTGTGGGAGCTGTGGGATAAATATACGGGAAAGAATCTGCTGTATACCAATGATGTGCTGCAGTTCAGTAATCTGGCTGTGCGCAATGCGTGGTTCAGTGGTGGCGTAGAATGGAATATCGGTGTGATTGGTCATAATCCGTTTACAACGGAGCAGCTTTATACGGCACAGACGACCAATGAGAACGGGGAACCGGTTCTGCGTATGTATGAGTATGAGAGAATCCGCAAGGTGACTTATCAGATGGATTTCTGGCTGGAAAAAGACAGCAGTTTTCTGAATTGCAGGATGCGTATTGTGAACGAGGGAAAAGAAGTGGTTCCGATGTACTGGTGGAGTAATATGGCAGTTCCGGAATATAAAAAGGGCAGAGTGATCGTGCCGGCAGTGCAGGCGTTTACTTCCAGAGAAAATCAGGTGATGAAGGTGGATATTCCGATCGTGGAGGGCATTGATATTTCGGATTATACTGCGATTAAGAAATCGGTAGATTACTTTTTTGATATTCCGGATGGGTGTCCGAAGTATATTGCAAATGTGGATGAAACCGGGTATGGATTGCTGCAGATTTCCACGGATCGTCTGCGCAGCCGGAAGCTTTTTTCCTGGGGAAATCAGGATGCCTCCAATCACTGGCAGGAGTACCTGACGGATAAGGCAGGGCGTTATGTGGAGATTCAGGCGGGGCTTGGAAAGACGCAGTATGGATGTATTCCGATGGCACCGCATACAGCATGGGAGTGGATGGAACAGTATGGTTCTGTTCAGGTTGCTGAGGATGTGATGGAGAAAGAATATGTGGATCGTACTGCATGGGTGACTCACAGGATCATTGGTTCCGGGCTGCATGAAAAGCTGAAGGAGAAGCTGGAAACTTCGAAAGGGATGGCGAGAAAGAGTGCTCAGGTTGTCTATAAGGGAAGTGGATATGGTGCGCTTGCTGCTCACGGAGAAGGGACAAAGCATCTGGCATTCACAGAGGAAACTTCGAATCTGGAGAACTGGAAGCGTTTTTTTGAGACGGGGATTTTGCATTGTCCGTCACAGATGGATGCGCCGGATGAGTTTATGATCGATGAGGAAAATGTAGATTTTCTGGAGGCGCATATGGAGGAAAATGCGCAGACTGGTATGCGTATTATCAGCTTGGACTGGGATATTATCGCAGGGGAGATTATGAAAAAGCGGGGAGAGATTTTGAGGAATCTCTGAAATTGAAGGAGAGTGCGTGGGCGTTTCATGGACTGAGCTGTGTGAAACTGGCGCAGGGAGAGAAGGAGCAGGCCGGGGATTGTATCTTGCAAGGGATGGCGTTTAAGAGGAAGGAACTTTCTTATTTGAAGGAAGGATTCAGGATTCTTTTACTGGCTGAGAAGTATGAGGAACTGAGTCGTTTTTACCGGAAGCTGGATAAGGAAGAGCAGGAAGACAGCAGATTGAAACTGGGGTATGTAGAGGCTCTTCATGGTTTGAAGCAGGATAAAAAGGCGTTGGATCTGTTAGAGAGTAAGGGCGGTCTGGTGCCGGATGATATCCGTGAGGGGGAGGATTCTCTGGGGAATATCTGGATGGAGCTTTACAGAAGTGTGTATAAAAAGGAGGGAAAACTTCCTTATAAATTTAATTTTCATGCGAATTAGCATTGGATTTTCAGATAAATAGTGGTATTCTGGTTATTAGAATTGCAGTTCTGTTATTTGAAAATCAGAACAGAGAACGAGGAGGAATAAAAATGGAACTTGAAGCGTTAAGAAAAGATATGGTTGCGGCTATGAAGGCTAAGGATAAAGTGACAAAGGAGGCGGTATCTTCTTTGATTGCGGCGGTTAAGAAGGTTGCTATTGATGAGGGATGCCGTGATGAGATTAAGAGTGAGCTGGTGGACAGAGTTATTTTGAAGGAACTCAAAACTGTTAAAGAGCAGTTGGATACCTGTCCGGAGAGCCGTGAGGATCTGAAGGCGGAATATCAGGCAAGATATGATGTGATCGCGAAGTATGCTCCGAAGCAGATGGATGCTGATGAGATCAAAGCATATCTGGAGAAGAAGTTTGCGGATGTTCTTGCAACTAAGAATAAGGGACAGATCATGAAGGCTGTTATGGCTGACCTGAAGGGTAAGGCAGATGGTAAGGTGATTAATCAGGTGGTTGCAGAAATCTGTAAATAAGAGTTTGGATAAGAAGATAACCGCGGTATGGTTGGGGAACCTGATACTGCGGTTATTTTTTTGAATGTGTGGGGAAACAGAGACACAGATGCAGGGAAACGGACGCGCAGAAAAATAGTTTCTTTTGTGTGCGGTTATTGGATAATAAAAAGAATTGTGCGGAAAAAGTGGATTTTATTGTTATGGATTTGTAATGGAGAGAGGTGAAGTGATATGGAGTTTCAGCATGAATTGATCATTCCCAATGAGGGACTGCCGTTTAAGGTTTTTCTGTTTGAGGGTGGAAATGGAAATTATGTGCGGGAGAAGCACTGGCATACTTCGATTGAGATTTTTGCGGTTCTGGAGGGGCATCTGGAATTTTTTATGAATAAAGAGGAGTATCCGCTGAAGGCGGGTGAGCAGATGATTATTAACTCTAATGAGATTCATTCCATACGTGCAGTGGAGAAGAATAAGACGGTGGTGCTTCAGATACCGTTGAAACAATTTGAGAATTATTTTACGGCACAGAGGTTTATCCGGTTCCGGAGTCAGGATGAGGCGGCGGATGTGAAACTGGCTTCATTGATTAAGAAGCTGTATAAGGTTTATACGGCGAGGGATGTGGGGTATGAGTTTCGGACGATGTCTCTGTTTTATGAGATTATGTATATGCTGGTCAAAAATTACCGGTTGACGGAGGTTCATGAAAAGGAGATACGGCACAGTAGACGATTGGATGCTTTGTCAAAAATTACCACTTATATGCGGGAACATTATAATGAAGATCTGAAACTTTCGGACCTGGCAGGTACATTTGGTTATTCCGACGCATATTTGTCGCGAATGTTTCAAAAATATGCAAAAGTTAATTATAAAACGTATTTGCAGGATATTCGTATGGCATATGCGTACAGAGATCTGATGAATACGGACCGTACGATTAGTCAGATTGCACTGGATAATGGATTTTGCAGCAGTCGTGGTTTTTCGGGGGAATTTCAGAAAAGATATGGGATTTTGCCGAGTGAGATGCGGAAAGAGATTAAACAAAAAGGTCAAAAAAGTGCTATAGAATAGTCAAGAAAAATGGCGAAAAGAATATCGTGTGTCTGCTATACTCGAAGCACAGTAAAGATAACGTGACAGCCTGAGAGGGGAAAAGGAGGTTTTTACAGGTGAAGATTCAGAATGTAGCGGATGCTTCCTTCCGTAAATATGGAAAGGTGCTTGAGGGGTATGACTTCAGTGCTCTTCTTAAAGAGATGAAACACACACCGGTTCCGGATGATGTGGTTTATGTTCCTTCTGTAGAGGAGCTGGAGGCTCTGGATGTAGCGAAGGTGCTGCAGAATAAAGGTTTTGGTGGAATCCCGATTGAGATTGGATACTGTAACGGACATAATAAGAAATTAAATGCAGTAGAGTATCATCGCAGTTCAGAGATTAATGTGGCAGTGACAGATCTGGTTCTGCTGATTGGATCTCAGCAGGATATTAC
This sequence comes from Ruminococcus sp. AF41-9, assembly GCF_003477525.1. Taxonomy (GTDB): domain Bacteria; phylum Bacillota; class Clostridia; order Lachnospirales; family Lachnospiraceae; genus Blautia_A. The sequence continues at coordinate 4,225 of NZ_QUDO01000037.1, read as the reverse complement.
GGATGAACTTACATATGATACTTCTAAGATTGAAGCATTTCTTGTACCGGCAGGAACTGGTATTGAAGTATATGCAACAACACTTCATTATGCACCATGTAATGTACAGGATGGAGGTTTCCAGTGTGTAGTTGTACTTCCGGCAGGAACGAACACAGAGCTTACTTTTGAAACTGCAAAGACTGGCGAGGACAGCCTGATGACAGCGAAGAATAAATGGCTGATTGCACATGAGGATGCTGCCATTGAAGGTGCTGTAAACGGACTTCGTGGTGGGAATATTTCAATAGACTGACAGAGGATTTCCGACCAGAGTGCTGGTGGAAGAAGTAATGAGTATAGCAATTATAGAAAATAAAAAGAGATAGCATTATAAAAGAAAAAGGAGAAAAAATCATGATCGATAACATGCCAAAAGTAAAAATCGGAATCGTAGCAGTAAGCCGTGACTGTTTCCCGGAAAGCCTTTCCGTAAACAGAAGAAAAGCACTTGTAGAGGCTTATACAAAGAAATATGATGCAGCAGATATCTATGAATGTCCAATCTGTATCGTAGAGAGCGAGATTCATATGGTTCAGGCTCTTGAAGATATCAAGAAAGCCGGATGTAATGCACTTTGTGTATATCTTGGAAACTTTGGACCGGAAATTTCTGAAACACTTCTTGCAAAACACTTTGATGGACCGAAAATGTTCTGTGCAGCAGCAGAAGAAACACAGGGCGACCTGATCCAGGGACGTGGAGATGCATACTGTGGTATGTTAAATGCAAGCTATAACTTACAGCTTCGTAATGTAAAAGCATACATTCCGGAATATCCGGTTGGTGATGCAGAAGACTGCGCAGATATGATTCATGACTTCCTTCCGATCGCAAGAGCAGTTGAAGGATTAAGCAACTTAAAGATCATCAGCTTTGGACCACGTCCGACTAACTTCCTTGCTTGTAATGCACCGATCAAACAGCTTTATAACCTTGGTGTTGAGATTGAAGAGAACTCCGAACTTGACCTGTTTGAAGCATTTAATAAACATGCCGGAGATGAGAGAATCCCTGCAATTGTAAAAGAAATGGAAGAAGAACTTGGTGCAGGAAATAAGAAACCGGAAATCCTTGAGAAACTTGCTCAGTATGAACTGACTCTGAAAGACTGGGTAGAGGCTCACAGAGGATATCGTAAATATGTAACATTAACAGGAAAATGCTGGCCTGCATTCCAGACTCAGTTTGGATTTGTTCCATGCTATGTAAACAGCCGTCTGACTGCTCAGGGCATTCCGGTATCCTGTGAAGTTGATATCTATGGTACATTAAGTGAGTTTATCGGAACTGTTGTAAGCCAGGATACAGTTACTCTGCTTGATATCAACAACTCTGTACCGAAGGATATGTATAAAGAGTCTATCGAAGGCAAATTTAACTATACACTGAAAGATACATTCATGGGATTCCATTGTGGAAATACAGCTTCCAGCAAACTTTCATTCTGTGAGATGAAGAACCAGATGATCATGGCAAGATCTCTTCCTGTAGAAGTTACAAACGGAACTCTTGAAGGAGACATCGTTCCTGGAGATATCACATTCTATCGTCTGCAGAGTACTGCTGATAACAAACTTCGTGGATATATTGCACATGGTGAAGTTCTTCCTGTTGCAACAAAATCTTTCGGTTCTATCGGTGTATTTGCGATTCCGGAAATGGGACGTTTCTATCGCCATGTACTGATCGAGGGAGGATATCCACATCACGGAGCAGTTGCATTCGGACATTATGGAAAAGCTCTGTTTGAAGTATTCAAATATATCGGTGTTCCGGTTGAAGAAATTGGATACAACCAGCCGGCAGGAGTAAGATACCCAACAGAGAATCCTTGGGGTTAATGAGAAAGTAAAAGAATGGATGGCAGATGTCCCCGGGACATGGCTGAATCCTGATAAATGATAAAGCATAAATAAACTGACACAATAAATCATAAGGCATCCCGGGGTTTTACCCTGGGATGTATTAGATTAGATGGATATGAGAAATTGAGTCAGTAAGAGAGAAAGAGTTAAGCTGCTTAACTGCGGAGCAGTTATTTGGTTATGAGCAAGTAGCGAAGCGGATTGTGAATATTTGTCTGACTGGAAATGAAATATAAGCAGCGATATAAAGAGAAAAGGAGAGTAAGTATTATGTATTATATTGGTATTGACCTTGGTACTTCCGCTGTCAAGCTTCTTCTTATGGAAGAATCAGGAAAGATCTGTAACATTGTATCCAGAGAGTATCCATTATTTTTCCCGCACCCGGGCTGGTCTGAGCAGAAGCCGGAGGACTGGTTTGCGCAGAGTATGGAGGGTATGAAAGAGCTGACAAAGGATATCGACAGAACTCAGGTAGCAGGAATCGGTTTCGGTGGTCAGATGCATGGTCTTGTGACACTGGATAAGGATGACAATGTGATCCGTCCTGCAATTCTCTGGAATGACGGACGTACAGGGGAAGAGACAGAGTATCTGAATACTGTGATCGGGAAGGATAAGCTTTCTGAGTATACTGCGAATATTGCTTTCGCAGGATTTACAGCTCCGAAGATTCTCTGGATGCAGAAGAATGAGCCGGAGAATTTTAAGAAAGTAGTTAAAATTATGCTTCCGAAGGATTATCTGGCATATCGTCTGTCTGGTTCTTTCTGTACAGATGTTTCTGATGCTTCCGGTATGCTTCTTCTTGATGTAAAGAATCGCTGCTGGTCAAAAGAGATGCTGGAGATTTGCGGAATTACAGAAGAACAGCTTCCAAAGCTGTATGAGAGCTGGGAAGTTGTGGGAACTCTGAAACCGGAGATTGCAAAGGAACTTGGATTTAGTGAGGACGTAAAGGTTGTTGCCGGTGCCGGAGATAATGCGGCAGCAGCAGTTGGAACAGGTACAGTTGGTGACGGACAGTGTAATATTTCTCTTGGAACATCCGGAACTGTATTTATTTCCAGTAAGAATTTCGGTGTGGATGAAAATAATGCGCTTCATTCTTTCTGCCATGCAGATGGAAGTTATCATCTGATGGGATGTATGCTGAGTGCGGCTTCCTGTAATAAATGGTGGGCAGAAGAGATTCTTCAGACAAAGGATTTCAATGCAGAGCAGGCTCCGATCCGGAAGCTGGGAGAGAATCATGTATTTTTCCTGCCGTATCTGATGGGAGAGCGTTCTCCGCATAATAATCCGGACGCAAGAGGTGTATTCTTCGGTATGTCTATGGACAGCACAAGAGCAGATATGACACAGGCGGTTCTGGAAGGTGTCGCTTTTGGTCTTCGTGATTCTCTGGAAGTTGCGAGAAGCCTTGGAATCAAGATTGAGAGAACAAAGATCTGTGGTGGTGGAGCTAAGAGTCCGCTGTGGAAGAAGATCATTGCGAATGTTATGAATCTGAAAGTTGATGTTCTGGAGAATGAGGAAGGTCCGTCCATGGGTGGTGCTATGCTGGCAGCAGTTGGATGTGGGGCTTATCCGGATGTAGAAACGATTGGTAAGAAGTTTGCCAAAGTTGTAGACACAGTAGAACCGGATCCGGAACTGGTTGCTAAATATGAGGAAAGATATCAGAAATTCAGAACTCTGTATCCGGCTATGAAGCCATTGTTCTAAAAGAGGATATAACAATAAAATGCCGCTGTAGATGAAAAACTATGGCGGTATTTTTGTGCATAATAGTAAAATCTGTAAAACTGAGCATAATTGAGCAAAGTATGGGGTTGAGTTATAAAAACAGGCGGGAAAATCTTCCCGCCTGTAAAATCGTTTGGACATATATTATCATATAAAATATGACTTTTTTATTTTTGGAGTAAGTTCTGTAGGATTAGAACAGACCTGTAATCTTACCTGTTTCGTCTACGTCGATTCTCTCAGCAGCCGGAACTTTTGGAAGACCTGGCATGGTCATGATCTCGCCTGTAAGGGCTACGATGAATCCTGCACCAGCGGAGATCTTCAGGTTACGAACGGTAACTTCGAAGTCTGTCGGAGCACCGAGTTTGGTCTGGTCGTCTGTTAAGCTGTACTGAGTCTTAGCTACGCAGATCGGGCAGTTGCCGAAACCAAGAGCTTCTAACTGTTTTGCCTGTTTCTGAGCGTTAGCTGTCAGGACAACTCTCTTGCCGCCGTATACTTTCTGAACGATCTGGTTCAGTTTGTCTTCGATGGAACCTTCCAGTTCATATGCATAGGAGAAGTC
>NZ_QUDO01000036.1 GCF_003477525.1 Ruminococcus sp. AF41-9 | reverse complement strand
AAAAATCCCATAACATATATTGTACTTAACAGAAGACCAATTAAATTATTATATTGTTCATCTTCAATTACGCATTTTTTAATATATTTTTTTTAGTGGAGAAGAAATATTACCAGATAATTCTTGTATGGTATAATTCTTTTTTACATCTTTGACATTTACCATATAAATCTTAACCAATATCAATTCCACACTTCCCTAAAGCATTTGGCTGTCACAGTTTCCACATCTTTAAATTTATCAGCTGGTCCATTATAAACAACTTCGCCGCCATTTTTGCCTGCACCTGGTCCCATATCAATAACCCAATCAACGTAACTAATTAAGCTTAGGTTATGTTCGATAATAATTACTGTATTTCCGTCTTCAACTATTTGATTGAAAACTTTAATTAACTTCCAAGAGTCATCCATGTGCAAGCCACTGGTAGGCTCATCTATTATATAAACTTTACCATTCTTCCCAAGATTTTTAGCTAATTTTAGCCGCTGCTTTTCTCCACCTGAAAATGTATCTAAAGATTGTCCTAAAGTAACATAGCCAAGTCCTACGTTTTTAAGCCTTATTAAATGTTCCTTTATCTGATTATCATCAAGTAGATCTAGTGCTTCATCAACTGAAAGTTTTAAAATTTCTGCTATATTTTTTCCTTTATATGCATAACGCAACACTTCCTCTTTATATCTCGATCCACCACATGCTTCACATTTTGTCAAAGCGAAATTAAGCATGGTCAAACCTGAAGAAATATATCCCTTGCCAGCACAAACTGGACATGCCCCTTTTGAATTAAAGCTAAATACAGACTCATCCTTATTACTAATTTCTGCAAAAAGTTGACGTATTAATCCAAAAAGGCCCATATATGTCGCTGTGTTTGATTTGTTCATTCCTACTATTGATTTTTGGCTAATTAATACACCATCTTTTTCTAGTTGTTCGTAAAAACATTGAGTAAATAAACTACTTTTTCCTGAACCGGCCACACCCGTAACCATTACTAAAACCCCTAACGGTATGGTTGTATTAATATTTTTCAGATTATTTATATTTGCATTATGAATTTCATAAAATTTTTTCGGTTTACGCTGAATGCTTTTAAAAGTTATTTTTCTTTTTAAACTTTGAGCAGTTATTGTGTTCGAACTTATAAGTTTCTCATAACTTCCTTTAAATATAACATTTCCACCATTTTTGCCGGCACCTGGTCCCAACTCAATTATATAATCTGCAATTTCAATTATCTGTTTATTATGTTCAACAACTATAATTGAATTTCCTTTATCCCGCAACATTTGCATTAAATCGCATATCTTTTTTACATCATGTGGATGCATTCCAGAACTAGGTTCATCAAATATATACATAATGTCCGTTAATGCATTTCCAGCAAGCTTCACTATTTTTAATCTCTGAGCTTCCCCACCGGAAAGAGTATTTACTGATCTATTTAATGTTACATAGTCCAATCCGACATTTATTAATTGTTGTAACCTATTCGTTAATGTTTCAATCAACTGCTGAGTACCATCATAAATACTAAATTGCGATAATATACTTTGTAGCTTTATTACTTCCATTTCACATAAGTCACTTATAGAATATCCTGAAATCTTACACTCTAGTGCTCTCCTGTTTAGCCTTTGCCCATGGCAACATGGACAGAATTTCTTCATAATTATTTTTTTAGCCTTTTCCTTAATCCCCTTCCTCATATTACTAATATCTCTTTTAAGGAATAATGTATCGTAGTAATTGTACACTCCCTCCCACTTTTCATTACCATATAATAATGATTTTTTTTCATCTTTAGATAATTGTTCATACTTTTTGTGGATATCAAATCCTCCATTCTCACATCCATTTTTCCAGTTCTTTCCGCCAACTGAAAATCTTGAGTCTAAAATGCAACCTTCCAGCCAGCTTTTTTGAGAATCAATAATTTTGTTTATATTAATTTCTAAAACTTGTCCCAGGCCAGAACATTTTAAACACATTCCCTCCTGTGAATTAAATGATAGTTCTGAACTTTTCTCTAATTTTGGTTTACCTATTGCAATATATAATAACCTCAATAACGTATAAATTTCCGTTACTGTTCCAATTGTAGACCGAGCATTTCCTCCCATAGCTTCTTGACTTACGACAATTGCAGCGCCAAGATTTTGTATTTGCTCAACATTAGGTCTTTTATATTGAGGTAATTGAGATTGTATATAAAAGGGATACATTTCATATAATTGACGTTGTGCTTCTGAAGCGATAGTATCAAAGACAACGCTTGATTTTCCAGATCCAGATACTCCTGTAAATACAACAAGTTTATTTTTTGGTATTAACAAGTTTATATTCTTCAAATTATTTTCTGACAAATTTTTAATAATAATATCCATCTATAATCTCCTTTTATAAAAAAAGCAAGCTGTTTCACTTGCTTTTCTACTTAATATCAACTTATTGTTTCTTTCTTTAATCTGTGAATTGCTACTAAGAATATCACTATACATAATACCAACATTAAAATAATCACTTTAATTGAAGAGATAAATTCCACTTGTCCATACAAGATTGTATTTCTCAATGTATTAATTACATGTGTAAATGGATTTAGCTCTACAATAACTTTCAAACTCCCGCTTAAATCCTCTTGCGGTACTAAAGCGGTACTCATAAAAAAAATGGGTAATACTATTGAATTCATAACTGTTTCATAAATCACTTCATTTGGTAAAATCAAACTAATCGAATAAGCCAAATTAGCGACAAAAAAAGCTGTTAGCACCATCAAAATTAAGCATACCAATAATCCACTCAAACCGCAGCTAAATCTTACGGACAAAAACAGACCAACAACACATAACACTAAAATTTCGAAAAAGGCTAATACAATAGCTTCGAAAGTTTGTCCAAAAATTATGCTTGTTCTCCGAATTGGAGATATCAAAATACGATAAAAAGCACCACTCTTTTTATTAAGATAATTGATTATTCCGCTACTACTGCATGATGAGAAAGTTACTAATACGATTATTCCTGGTAGCATAAAAGCTGTATAGTTCTCAATTCCAACAGATGTCATTGTTTGACCAGCAACCACGCTATACATAATTAACCAAAGTAAAGGTTGTAAAATGGTAACTAAGATAGAAAGAGGATTTTGAAACCTCCATTTCATATTTCTCCATAAAATATTTATCATAGCAAAGCTCCTTCTTTACTCGTTTCAATCATTGATAAAAAGACATCCTCCAAACTTGGTTCAACAATTTCTACTGCTGAAAATACTATATTTTCTTCTAAAAGAATTTTATTAATTTTTTGAAATTCCTTTACTTTTTCGTTTACTTTAAGGTATATTTCAAATTTTTCTCTCTTATATATCCCTAAATTTTTGGATTTGAAAAACGCAAAAGTTTTTTTGCATGTATTCTCATCATTAAATCTGATTTTAACAATATTTTGGTTAGTATACGCTTTCAGACTTTGAGGCGGACCTTGAATAATTTCTTTTCCATTCTTCATAATACATATTGTATCGCTTAGTTGATCTGCCTCTTCTAAATAATGCGTTGTCAAAAATATAGTAGTTCCATATTGTGTTTTTATTTTACGAATCATATCCCATAACATTTTTCTTGATTCTACATCCATACCAACAGTTGGCTCATCTAAAAATAAGATTTTAGGCATTGATACCATATTCATCGCAATATCTAACCTTCTTTTTATTCCTCCGGAATAGGATAAAACAGGATATTGCAAATAATTCTTCAAACCAAAGCTTGATATCAACGAATCAATCCGTTCTTTAGCCAAATGTTTTTCTACTCCATAAAGCCTACTTTGAAACCACATATTATCTAATAGACTTAAATGTTCATCAATAGAAATTCTTTGTGCTACACATGCTATTTCTCTTCTGATTTTTTGAGCATCTGATATAAGATTTCTCCCCAATATTTTAACATCACCACTCGTCATGACATAATATGTTGATAAAATATTCAGCAAAGAAGATTTTCCCGCTCCGTTCGGTCCTAATAACGAAAAGATTTCTCCCTGCTCTACTTCAATATTCAACCCGTTTAATGCTAATACACCATTTTTATATTTCTTTACAAGACTATCTATCTCTATCGCTTTCATTTATTCTTCTTCCTTTATTGGAATTATAATCTCAGTTACATATTTATTGGGATTTCCTTTAAAAACCATTCCTGGTCCTTTTATAAAAACCTCTCTAACAGGCATACACACTTTAATATTATTCTCCTCTATATACTGATCCATTGCCGCATATGCCTCATTCATTTTTTCATAAGGTCCTATATGAGTCGTACAAACCGCCTTTATTCTTGGCATTTCTTTTACCATTACACCATTGCCCACAGGATCTTCCGCTGTTGGAACACATAATTCCATTTCTCCTATACCTGTTTTTCTATCCATGTTATAATATGCAAAAATGGTGTTCCATTGGCTTTGCCCATAATAGATTTGAATACATTTGGGAACACCTTATTAGCCTCAAGTGCCAAACCATTGTATTTCATATATGCAATTCTTATAGGTTCCATATCACATATTTCAATTTTATACATTTTATTAACTCCTTTTCTTATTTGTAATTGAAATCCACACTTCTGAGTGACCACCAACCATTTTTGAATTTGTTACTGGATAAACCTCAATATCCGGTTTTTCATCCCATTCATATCCTGAAAAAGGAAGCCATTCTGTCAAAAAACGTTTAAATATAGTTTGAATAGATTCCGGAAAATATCCTTCATTTTCAAACACAACCCATTTTGCATTTGGTATTGTCAATTCCATTAGTCCATCTTTAATAATTTCGTCTGTAGATACCCCAATATAATAGTAAATTTCTTCTGGATTATGGTAAACCGTAATACCTAATATACCTTTTGGTTCCGTACTTTCTAAAGATAGTAACTGTTGAAAAACAGGGCTTTTTAATGTTTCTTCCCAAAATTGAGGAACTATTTCCATATTTTTTTCATGTTCCTCATATAGTTTAGTTCTCACACCCAGTATGCGAAGTTCTGATTTTTCCTCAATTCTATATTTCATTACCTCACCTCCTATGATATTTAAAGATAAACTAATTTTAGGGTATAAATTCAAGATTATTCCATTATCTCTAGCTTTAATTGGGGAAACCCCATGCACACTCTGAAATGCTCGACTAAAGGAAGCAGCAGATTCATAACCATATTTAAAACCAATATCAGAAATCTTATCATTTGATTTCTGAATATCAAAAGCAGCATTCGTCATTCTTCTACGTCTTATATATTCAGCTAAACTAACACCTGATATATATGAAAAGATACGTTGAAAATTATAAATAGAACAACAAGCCTTTTGCGAAATTATGTCCAAATCTATCTGAGAACTTAAATTGTCCTCTATATACTCCAGAACATCTCTCATATTTAGAATCCAATCCATTTTCCCACCTCCTTATGCTTAGTTTATCATAATAGAAAATTATATACTTATCATTTTATGCACAATTTTGTAAAGAGCCATGGCAAAAGCCATGTCTCTCAGACTGTCAAAGAACCCCTATTAGACAACGGCAAAATAGAGGTTCTTTTTCTGTATTATGCTGTTTTTAATGTTTCTATACTAAAAACTAGCTGTAATCGATATTCTTATTGATTTCCTCCACGGTACGTCTCAAAGAAAGGATTCCTTAGAGATATTGAATCAATGCCATCTTAAACAGAACAACAGGAGCCACATTGGATCGTCTGTCGTCCAGACAATAAAGATCTTCTACAAAGTCGTAAATATGAGAAAATCTTTAGCAAAAGGTGATCCTGAGGAACAAACCCTTCCACGCTCACCACTTCTAATGTATTTCATTTTGATTTTTCTTTCAGCAGCATATTCTTCATATCTAATACCCTTATATCATAGTGCTCCTAACTGCTGGTTTAAAATATCAGAAAAATCTCCACGTTTTCTTGAGATGAACTCTTTTCCTTCTCTAATTACAACTTCACATGGTCTTGGATGTCCTAAAAATTCAAATGGACTAAATGAAGTTCCATACGCCCCTGAATTTGGAATACATAAAATATCTCCACGATCTGCCCGATTCAAAAGGATATTTCTTCCTAAAACATCATCAGGAGTACATAATGGTCCTGCAACTGAAACAATTTCTTCCGGATTATCATTGGTAATAATATGCATCATAAAATTACTTCTAATCCGTTTTTCTCTAAAAGTCGCCAATGCATTCTGGTTCATTCCTGCATCTGTAATCAAAAACGTTGTTCCATTAATTTCTTTTCTGTATTGTACTTCCGTTAAAAAGTATCCCGATTTTGCAGTTAGAAAACGTCCACTCTCAAAAGCTATTCTTTTTACTTTTTCTAAACCAGGACGACTTTCCAAAATTTTTTTTACTTCCAAAGCAAAACTGTGAAAATCAAAATCCTGCTTTTTACCATCATAGGATATTCCAAAACCACCTCCAAAATCCAACAATTCAATTTCTAATTTATATTGTTGAATAATATTAGTTACTAACTTTGTGGCTTCACTAAAATATGTAGCTGCTACGCTAAAGTCAAATATCTGAGATCCGGAATATATATGAAAACACATTAAATTTAGGTAAGGATGTTCCTTTATATATGGTATAATAGAATCCAATTCATTTTTATCAACACCAAATTGTGTTCCACGCCCCATCATTGATATAACTGGATTTTTTTGCACAGACTCATAACTTGGATTAATTCTAATACCAATGTTTACTTTAGAATTTTTTTCCTTTGCAATCTCATTAATTAATTGAACTTCCTCAAATGACTCTGCAATTAACGCAGCAATTTTATTGTCTAACGCAAACTCTATTTCCGTCTTCAATTTTCCTGGGCCAGAAAAGATTATATTATCAGGATCAAATCCTGCTCCTAGTGCTAAACGCAATTCTCCTTCAGATGCAACCTCGATGCTACTTCCGGATTCTTTTAAGACTTGACAAATAGCCAAAGAAGGATTAGCTTTTACCGAAAAGAAAATTTCAAAGTCTTTCAATTCTTTTTTCATCATCGTATATGTTTTCTTAATCAAGTCTGCATCAAAGGTATATAATGGCGTACCATATTTTTTAGCCAGTTCCCATAATCTTTTGTCTTCCATAACCCCTTACCTTTCCGTATATTTTTTTACTAATGATTCAATTTTATCAAAAGTTTCAAATTTTTCTAAGAGCAAGTCTTCATCTGCAAATGTAAAACCAAATTCATCTTCAATAGCACCTATCACATATACGACATTAATTGAATCTAATCCTATCTGGGTTAACAACTCATCGCCTTGCATACTATTTAATTTTTCAATTTCTACAAATGTGTTTTCACTTACAATTTCCTTAATTTTCTCTAACATAATAAATCCTCCTATAATGTTTGCGCATACTTAACAAATTCATCCATAATATTATATTGTGATTTAATATCTTTATTTTTTTCAAATACGATACCTAGAAATAAACGACTATGATATTTGCTATCTTTATATGCTGAAAGGCTTGATGAATTTAAAATAATAATTCCTTCTTCCGTATCTTCTGAATAATATATCTGTTTTTGCTTTAGCAACCTTTTCAATCGTTTATAATCCAGCCTATCATTTGTCTGAATATCGTAACTTCTAATCAAAGTATTGCGATTTTTCTGTGCAAAGAATTCCATGATAGGTAAGTAAAAAGATGATTGATTCAATCTAGCATTAAATTCAATTGCTGGTATGATTTCTCCGTTTTCATTAATCATTGAATCAATTCCTACTAAGCCTCGATATCCTAGGTCAAATAACTTCTTTCCAATTATCTGTGCGTATTTTTCATACATTTCAACTTCTGTTGAGGATAATCTAGCTGGATATATGGTTCCTTTATAAGAAGTAACAGAAATAATTTGTTCTGTAATTGCAATTAATTCTACATTACCATCTTCTGAAATTTCTATCTGATAATTGATATCTCGCTTATTCTCCAGCCATTGTTCAATAGAAATCTCAAAACTTTCATCTTTTGAAAAACGCATCATTCTTGCAAATGAAGCAAATTGTTTATCGTCTCTTATAAAATATACCCCTTTTCCAGCCGAATTATATGGTTCTTTTATGGCAAATTTATGGCATCCCTTTTGAACCAATAAATCATGCGCCTTGAGCAAACTTTCTCTACTATTACACAAATATCCGTCTACAATGGGAAGAGATAATTGCTCCATTATTTTTCGAGCATTCATCTTATCATTAATTATTTTGACCATATCTGCATTAGAGCCATATATATTTAAGTTTAAAGATTCACAAATTTTTTCATCAAAAATGCTCAAAATATAAGGTATGTATATATACAGCTTTTCTTGATTTATATTTTTCAAGATGTCCCTATGTTCAAATAAATATTCAGAAATAGTATTTTTTTCATTTGGTAATATAATCATTTGGCAATCTTTATAGCCGAACTTTTTAATATCTTCCAAAAATTCTTTATCTGGTTTTTCAGTTAAAAAAACAATGTCATCAGGGCCTGTTAAGAATAGAACAATTTCTCCCTGTTTGTTAAACATTATCTGTTCATTTAAATCATTGACTTTTCTTACACCATATGCTTTGTCCTGCCACGTCCTGTCAATTCCGGCATTATATACCCATATTTTGGCAATATCTTTATTTCTTATCATTCTGTAACCTTTCCAGCAATTTCTCAGGAACTATCTCCTCCTGAATGGATATTTCATTCAGACTATCAATAATATCCCGCAGCACATTAATATCTTTCTGATTATAAAGTTGATGAAATTTTTTTCTGATTTTTATCCAATCCATAATCAACTTCATAATCATCTTGCTGCATTCTGGATACTGCTCCCTAATTGCCAACATAAAATTTTGCCTCTGAAGCGGTACTGATTCTAAAGCAAGGTAAAAATTAAATGCCCACTCCATATTACTCTTATTAAAAAAAGTATCCAAATTATCAGACAATGCTATTGCAAATTTCGCTATTGCCTTAAACTGCTGATTCTTAAGATAGCGTTTCAATTGGTATTCAATCTTATTTTCAAAAGTATATTTATTCTGATAATTTTTAAAATCGAAATCGTAATATGTACCTACATGTTCAACGCCACATACGTTGAGTTTTTGTGCAACTTCTAATTCTGATATACTTATTTTGCCACAAAATTTATACATTGGATCTTGGTATGTAGCTTCTGAATCATTTACCTGTGTTATGCATATAAAATGCGGCAAATGTTTTGGGAAATATCCAAATCTCTCCATTCGTTTCCAATCTATAGACTTTAGGTAATAAAAATCTACTAATACAACGTGTGATCCAAATTCACTAATTCTTTTTTGGGCAATTTCTAAGCTCTTTTGAAAAGACTCCTCCTTGCTTTCAGAAATTTTTATTCCTTCTAGTTTTTCCAAATCATATTGCAGTAGATAATCCGCAGCCTCTACGCAAGTGCCAACAGACCATACATTTTCACTTATCCAACATTTGTTGCAATCAAATGTCCAACGTAAAACAACAGTTTCCATTGCTTTATATTTTTTTATGTTAATTAAATGCTGTCCAACTGCTGTTGCAAAACAATTATATCCATGGAACAACTGATCATTCATATCCTACCTCTAAAACAAATCATCATCTGTAACTGATAACTGTTCCATAATTTCTTTTCTTTCTTCGCTTACTTCAATTCTACTGTTCATTATTTCTTGAACTTCTTCAACAGTTAAAGATCCTCTACGAATCTGATCGCTAAATTCTCTTTCAACATAAGTATCCGTATTGTTTTTGTATGCAACATATTCCATTATTTTAGCTAATTTACAACCTGAAGAAATATATTTTCCGGTAAAATGTGTATCAGCTTCCCAGCCCACTTCTTTTTTTAATAATTCCGCAATTTCAATCGGTTTATATTCAAAGTACTGTAATGGATAAATAAAATTCTCAAACCGATTAATAGAAATATTATCTTTTAACAATTCAATTAGTTCTTTCTCATTCTGCTCTTCTAATATTTTAATTACTTTTTCATAATTTCGTTCTGTATAAGTTTGAATGTATTTCTGACGAATAGCATAACTAGAATCTTTTCCTTTTTCATCTCCTAATGCACGAACCTGTTCTACAGTATGTCCTGAAAAAACAGCCGCAACATCCAATTGTTTAGCCATTTTAATAGAAATACACTTCAAAAGCCTACCACAGAAAAAACAAATCTGACTACAGTCTTTTAGCTTAACACTCTCCTCTGTAAGGAAAAATCTATAATATTTTTTCATTACTTCAATAGGCAGCCTATAAATCATATGAGAAATACCAAGTTTTTTAGCCAACCTGCTTGAATTTTCAAAAGTTCCATCATATTCAAAACCATTGTCGATAGTGATTGCAACTATATTTAGTTTATAGATCTTTGATAGTAAATACGCTACATAAACACTATCTTTACCTCCGCTTAACATAACCAATCCATCAAAAGTATGCTTACCTCTAATATCTTCAATTATGTTCTCAAATTCTCTTTTTCTTTCGTCCCAATCAATGGCTGCATTCATTTTTAATTCACGTAAACAATCGGGGCATAAATCACCTTTAATCATAACTTCGCCTTTTTCATTTGTAGGCAAAAGTTTTAAACATTTTCTGCACTTCTTAATCTGTTTTTCCATATTCAATCCTCCTTATGCAATTCTTCCATAATAGACTCTTTTACTATTTTAATAACTTCCTTTACATCATTGTTACTCATAATGTAAGAAGGAAATATTAAAATCGCTGATGATATATTTGTGGAATAAGCCATACCCACAATACAACCTTTATCAAAACATTTTCTGACTATACCATATAAGTTTTTTTCTTCTATAGGAACATTACCTTCTAGGGATTGAACCAAATCTATAGCAATCATTAATCCAACTTGTCTAACTTCACTGACAAAATTTAGATTCACTAAATTTTCCGAAATTACATCTTGAAATTCTTTTATTAAATTTTCAGCTTTTGCTTGTATGTCCCCGCTATTCATTTTCTTTAAAGTTGCTAATGCACTTGCTATGCATATAGGATTGGCATTTTGAGTCGACAAATGAAAAAGAATTTTTCCATTTTGTTCAAATAATTTTTCAATTTTTTGGCAAATGCATACTGCACCTAACGGCAAATACCCATTGTTAATACCTTTAGATATTGTAATAATATCTGGTTTTATATTATATTTTTTAAAACAGAAAATACTTCCTGTTCTCCAAAATCCCGTTGCAACTTCATCACAAACAAACAAAATGTCATTTGTTTTACAAAACTCCGAAATCTTATAAATATACTCTGGAAATAATGGAATAACTCCCCCCGAAGCCAAAACTGGTTCGATAATTATACTACATAATGTATCTTTGTTTGTTTCTAGTATTTCTTCTAACTGTTGCAATAAATATTGTTTTTCTTTATCATCAAGTACATTTCCCTTTTTCTTTCTGCTAAAAGGTAATGGCAATGAAATAAATCCTTCCAACATAGGACCGTAACCTTCCTTTTCCGCTTCCTCATAATTTGAAGCAGACATTGAACCATAATAGCTCCCATGATATGAGTTTTCCATTACTGCAATTTTTTTTCTATTTTTCCCTTTCATTGCACTATATTTTCTTGATATTTTAATTGCAGCTTCAATTGCTTCTGATCCGGAACATGTATATACAATTTTTGAAATATTATCATGTGTAATCTTACATAATATATCTGACACTTCCGATACTATAGGTGTTTTTAGTGTAATAGGATTAACATATGGCAATTGTTTCACTTGTCGCACTATAGCCTCGATAATATCTTCATCATTATACCCTAAAGTCACATTCCACAAACCACTATAACCATCTACATACTTTTTACCATTACTGTCATATAAATGTGCTTGTTCTCCCCTCGTAATTTCAATTCCTAATCCTCCATTAGCCATATTCAAAGGCTGCCAATATGAATTACTCATTTATGAAAACTCCTTTCTACTTATTTTTCCAGTTGTTGTATGCAGTATATTATCAACCTTTTCAATTACCATTGGAATTTCATAATCTGCTAAGTATTTCCCACAAAATTTTTTTATTTCGCTTTCCGTTATTTGTGATTCCCCAACAAATTTAGCGGCTATAATATTCCCATATGTTTCATGTGTTTTCCCATATACAATAGCTTCTTTAATTCCAGGCATAGAGATAAGAACCTTCTCTACTTCTTCAGGACAAACTTTTTTACCAGAAACATTTATAATACTGTCCAAACATCGGTGTACAAGGGGTACAAACAAGATAAAATAGAAATGAGGGGCGATAGAGCGGAAATGTCAGATTTTCCACTCTATCTGAACACGGTCGCTGGTGGCCTTGATCGTAGAGATCAAACCATCGGCGGCTTTTCTTTTGTCGTCAAAATCTATGCTGTCCCAGTTGTCGAGATAATAGGATAACTTCTTTATCTGCTGGGGCGATATGGTTTCAACACTCAATTCGGCGATTGCCTTTGAAATGGTCTGGCGTCGGGTGTCCAGTTCTTCAATTTTTTTGTTGGCGTAGGCAAGCAAGGTCGCATTGGCTCCGGTCAGCGTATCCAGCAGCTTTTCAATTTCTGCCTCCACCTGTGCCAGCTCCACTTGATAGGCGGTCAGTTTCGGATTGACTTTTTCCTCTCTGCCGTGGAGTATCTGAAAGTCTTTGAACTTTTCTTGCATGGCCGAGAAAATGAATTGCTCAAATTCTTCTTTGCGGATTTTCCCGCAGCCCGGACAGCCTTTGTTTTCCGTCCGTTTGGTACAGCGGAAATATCCGGTGCTGTTTGGTACATGGGTGGCTTTCAGAGCATACCCACAATGCCCGCATTTGATTTTTCCAGCCAGCCAAGTATTTTTCGGTTTCCGTCCCTGCTGGAAGGTGGTATTTACCATAAGTTTTTTTCGGCATTTCAGCCATGTGTCAGAGGAAATGAGTGCTTCGTGGGGAGCGATAACAAGTATCTGGTCTTTTAAGCACCTGTCCTTGTCCTCCTTCACATCCCGCCCCTGATAGAGATAGCAGCCGTTTGTTCCGGCAAAGTCGGAAGCGTCATTGACAATCGCTGCGCCCTGGCTCTTGAAAAATTCGTACAGCTCCAAATCGGCCTGTGCGTAAACAGGGTTTCTTAAAAGCTGGGAAAGAAATGTACGGAACATGGATTTGCCATAAATTTTTATGTCATGTTCCTCGAAGTATCGGGTAATATCTCCGAAGGAGGTTTCCGGTTCAGCGTACATTTCAAACATCAGCCGAACATGGTCGGCGGCTACGGGGTCGGTAACCATTTTCTTTGTGCGGATACCCTCTACCACAGTAGGCTCTAACTGATAACCGTATGGTGCCTGTCCGCTCATGTGAAAGCCTTTCAGGCACCGGGAATAGTAGGCGTCTGTGACACGCTTCTGAATTGTCTCACGTTCAAGCTGGGCGAATACAATGCAGATGTTCAGCATGGCCCGGCCCATCGGGGTCGAAGTATCAAACTTTTCTGTGGATGATACAAACTCCACATCATACTCTTGAAACAGCTCCATCATCGTTGCAAAGTCCAGAATAGAACGGCTTATACGGTCCAGTTTGTACACGATGACACGCCGGACCTTTCCCTTGCGGATCTCACCCAGCAGCTTTTGAAACTCCGGTCTGTCCGTATTCTTACCGGAATAGCCTTTGTCCTTGAATACCCGGCAGCTACCACCTTTCAATTCATACTTGCAAAAGTCAATCTGACTTTCAATGCTGATACTGTCCTTGCGGTCTACTGACTGTCTTGCGTAAATACAATCTTCTCTGATAAATTCCATATTGGGCTCCTTTCCTTGTTGGAATGGAGCTACCAACCTTACAACTATATTATACCATCAGCAGCCCCGGACAACAATGTTGCGAATGATTAGGGAAATCTGTCCCCATATTTGCTGAACACCTCGTAAAGACAACGCTCAATTTCTTTTTTGCGCTGTTCTTTCTCCTTCGGGGGAAGTACCGGCGTGAGGCTTTCCAGCATAATGATCTTCCCTTGAAATGCGACAGACTTTGTTTCTCGTTCATAAGTGACAGCTTGCGTCATTGAAAACCTCCTTTGCGAAAGTGCGTGTATATGCCAGCCTTTCCCACTTGTCCCGTGGGGAAATGTCAAAAGACGGCACCCAGCAGGTGCCGTCTTTTGAGCTTTCTCCACTTCGGATCAATGTGGCCCGAGGTCAGTAAGGACTGGAAAGGTATTTTTCTTTGGCGTCCTCCAAGCTGTTGAGGTCGAATACTTCATAAAGCTGGCCCACAACACGCCGTATATCCTTCTTTGAAAATCCGCAGTCCTCCATTGCCATAATGACATAACCACGGCAGGCGTCATTGCTCCATTCGTCCGGTTCCAAGCCGGGGATCATTCCAAACGCATTTCCCATAAAGTGCTCCTTTTTTGAAAGATGGGGAGCCACGCCGGATCGGTTGGCCTATCATCAGACAGCATTGCCGGGGGCTCCCCATAGGTTTTCACTTCATTTCAGACACACCAGACGGACATAGGCTTCATGCCCCATAGTATTTCAACTCTCCCCATTCTGATGGCAAGGCGTTCTCATTGCCTGCGACGGCTCACGGCTTGCAAGACCGCTTCAACGCTCGGACTGTGACTAAACGCAAGTATCCGGGTTCTGCACCTGTTCCGGTGGAGCCAGCCTTGCCCCACCTATGGCATGGACCTGTTCGCTCGCTCAGTTTTACAAAGACTGTATTCTCTGAAATCCGAGGTCATGGCGGGTCTGTCACACAGCGCGTTCCCCTTCGTATCCGGGTGTCTTTTTATTCAATTTTCAATCTGCATGAGGCTTGTCTGAACCTCGGGCCATTGTGACCCGAAGTGTGTTGCCTCTCATAAGCCATTTCATTTTCCGGCCTAAATCGGTACGCCTTACAAAGAATTTTTCAAAATTTTTTCTAAGCGCCGCAGACCTCGCTCGATTGCGACACGAACCACTTTTTCATGGACGCCCTCTGCCAGGGCAATGTCCTGTTTGGTCATGCCGAGAATGAAATGAGCATAAATCCGTTTTGCCTGTTTGTCCGGCAGACTGGAAATCGCTGCGTGAAGCTCCTGCATGGTCACTTTCCGCTCATACAGTTCATGGGGAGATAAGGCAACAAAGACAGCTTCATGCTCCAGCCCGTCATCCCGATCAAGGGAATAGTAGGCTTTGTGGCGGTATGTACGCAGCCGGTAGGCAGCCTCTTTACGATCAAACTCTTTGAACATTTCTGCAACTTCTTCCGATACTTCCATGAAGCAATCTGATGTATAGAATGGGTAATAGTCCCGCAAATTGATAATAGCCATATTGACCTCCGTTTCGGTTGTTGGTTGACGAGTGACCGAAACGAAGGCGGCGGGGAGCGGCACCGGGGAATGACTTCGGGCCAACATGACCCGAAGCAGCCCCATAAGAACACAAAAGCGCCCGGGCGGCATGAAGCCACACGGACGCATGAAATAGAACTATCGTTTACATGATGATATTTTTCATATATGTAGCCAGAATATCCCGGAGGAGGGGCAAGGCTTTTTTTAATTGATGTAACTCATGGGTACTATGAATCACTAACACAGACATGGCGGCATCCTCCTACGCCGCCATGTTTGTGTTAGAATATTATTTGTTCTTTTATTTGCACGAAAAATGGCGGCTTTGAAACCGCCATTAAGTTTTATATGAATAAGCAATATAATACACCTACTTTATAAGCGGTTTTTTTTAACCACCAAAGCAGGTCATCAGTTTTTTATCCTTTTTGCTTAGGAAAGCACACTACAATTTCAAAAACATTATTATTTAGAGAAGCACTAATAGAACCGCCCATTTTTACTGTTAAATTCTTTGCTATTGTGAGACCCAAACCGGTTGTTTTACGGGAACGGGATAAATCTGTTGTATAAAAACGATTAAATATTTTGTCTATATCAGATTCATTTATGCTGTCAGTAAAATTCTGAAAAGAAAAATGGTAATTTTCATTATCATCATAAGATGAAAAACGATAATCACTTTTCCCATGTGACAAGGCATTAGAAATGATATTTTCAAAAATTCTGGTTACTGCTTTTTCATCTCCATAAAATGGAAAAGAAATCTCTGCAATACTTAATACTGGAATGATTTTGCGTTCCTCAAAAGATTTAAAAAAGGAAACTGCAACAGAGCGTAAAACAGCATTTAAATCAAATGTAGTATAAGAAAAATCCAGTTCATCAGCCTCTATTCGTGCAAATTCAAACAACTGATTTAGTAACTGATTTAAAACATTCAATCTTTCATTTATAATAACTGCTGCATCTAAATCTTCCTCGGACAACTCAGGTGATTGTAGAAGCATTTGTGTATAGCCTTGAATAGCAGTCACAGGTGTTCTAAGATCATGGGCTAAATTTGTAATTGTTTCTTTGATTGCCTCATCCTTTTTTTGTAATGAATATACTTGTTTGTGGTAAACTCGAAGCAATTCATTTAAAGCATTTACAAGATCGGTTATATCGGAAGAAGGAAAATCTAATGTCAATTCCGCATGGGTAAATGAATGTAAAAGTGTTTGCAATTTCTGGCTTAACCGGGTTACCTCCCTACGATGAAGCAAGTAAAATGATAAAACAATAATAAGAGATAGTGTCACAATGATAGCATATATTTGAAGTACCACACTCATAACATTATCCCTCCCTGCATTATGTAATATCTCTTTTCTTGAAAATTGTTCCTATAACTCCACCAAATATAATCATATAGGCGAAGAAAATGATAATTGCGGTTGGAAGCCATTGAACTGCCATATCTATTCTTGTTTTATTGATATTACTAATTGCCCAAAAAATTGTGATGTTATATCCTAAGCCCAAAATACTTTCCAATCCATGAAGAACCAGATAACCAAAAAATATAAGCAAAGCATTAACTGCCATGCTAACTGAACTGTTTCTTATGAGAAAAACAAGTGAAATTGCGAGCGTTGATACAGCCATATGATATAATGCCTCACAGAATATGTAGGACACTATATTGCTAATGTTTGTAAAAGTAAAACCGCTTATTCCAAAAAAAATTTTATTACATAACAAACCAATTAAAAAGGCAGACACCAAAAAAAAGAATGATACAATCCAGCCAATTACCAATTTTGAAAAGAAGTAACTCCATCGTGACAGACCTTTTTCTATATAATGTTTTACAGTCCCTTGACGAAAATCATTTGAGAAATAGTAGCTGCAAAAAATAATCAAAGGAAATACAACCGGGTAATAATTAAAAAAAGAATCCCAGTAATTTGCAGAAACTTCTGTACCTACCAAATATTCCCTCATGCCAATCGTTGCTTTTTGTGCATAAGCACATAAGAATATCCATCCTGTCATCATAAGAAAACATACTTTCAAGACTTTTCCATGTATTGTTTTATAAAAATCAGCTCTAATTAAATTAAGCATTGACTATGCCTCCTCTCATTTTTTCATTAAAGTAATCTTCCAGTGACTCCTTTGTTACAGTACATTCATCAACAGAAATTCCATGATTAACCAGTAAGGAGTTTACAATTCCGGGATTGTCTACATATTCAAAAATCCGAATATTATTATCGGAAAGAATTTCGTAGTTTTTAGTATGGAGATTTTTCTCTATTAAAATAGCGGCCTGTGCAGTATCTGATGCCTTAATTTTTAAACAACATTGACATTTTTCATTTAATTCTTTTGCAGTGATTTCTTCAATCAACTTGCCATTTTTAATAATTCCGTATTTCGTTGCAATTTTTGACAATTCCCCCAAGATATGACTGGAAATCATAATGGTAATATGTTCTTCCCTATTTAGTTTTAATAAGAAATTCCTCATATCTTGTATTCCAGTCGGATCTAAGCCATTGATAGGTTCATCAAGAATCAGAAAATCAGGATTTCCCAACAAGGCAATGCCAATGGCTAAACGCTGTTTCATACCTAATGAAAATTTTTTGACAATTTTATTTTCATATTGTGACAGACCCACCTGCTTTAAAATTTGTTGTACAGATTCTTTGCTTGACAGTCCATATGCTTTTCTAAATACTTCCAAATTTTGTTTTGCGGTTAATTCTGCATAAAGTGCCGGAGATTCAATTACACAACCAATACGATAACGCTCGGTCTGGGGAACAAAATTTCCAAATAGTTCAATAGAGCCTTCTGATGGTTCAACCAAACCTGCTATCATTTTCATTAAAGTAGACTTACCAGCACCATTTTTTCCAATCAAGCCATATATTTCGCCTTTTTTAATAGAAATGGATACTTTATCAACAGCATAATAATTTGTGTATTTTTTAGATACTGTGTTCGTTCTTAGTATATATTCCATGATATATCCCTCCTTGTGGTTTTAGTGTAAGGGATAAGTTTAAGTAAATTATTTTCTAAATCTAAGGATTTCATAAAGATTATATGTCCATCTTAAACCCAATTCCCCAAACCGTTTTAATATACGATTTACTATTATCTATTGCAGCAATTTTTTTGCGTAAGTTGCTGATATGAACATTGATAGCATTTTCAGTTCCCTCTAAAGCTTCATTCCATAATTGCTCATAAATCATATCTTTCGTAAATACTTGTTGCGGATGTTCCATAAGCATTTTCAATATAGCAAACTCATTTTTTGTAAGGGGCAATTTTTGATTTTTTAGAGTGGCCTCCATTCCTATTGTATCTAAATTTAAATCGCCACAACATAACAAGGAATTTGATGTATATTGATTTTCATAAATCCGTCGTAAAATCGTTTCAATCCTTGCAAGTAGCTCTTCTATATCGAAGGGTTTCGTTACATAATCATCAGCACCGTTTTTCAATAAGAAAATTTTACTTTTAGAATCTTCTTTTGCAGATAGACCGATTACAGGTACATTTTTTGTTTTCTTTATTTTTGCTAAAACTTGTTCACCAGAAAGACCGGGAAGCATTAAATCCAAAATAATCAGATTAACTTTTTGCTTTTCAAGAAAAAGAAGGGCTTCTGTTCCTGAATAAGCAGAATATGTTATATAACCATTTTTCCGAAGATATTTAACAAGCATATCATTGATAGCCATATCGTCATCAACTATTAGAATTGTGTAATTCATATAAAATACCTCTCTTTAACATTGATCAATTTGCAGAATATAATTTTATGGCATATTCGTATCAACTTTATCACAATCGTTTGCTATATTCAATCATGTGGCTATTTGATAGTGAAACAAAATACTACTTAACATCAAATTTCATTACATTCTCATAATTCAACCCGAAATGTACAATGATATAGGGTGATATGAGAATGAACCAAGATGAAATCAGGTTTGACTTTCATGGGCTCGGGCTGGCAATCAAACAAGCTAGAGAAGAAAGAGGCTGGACACAGGCCTATGTGGCGGAGCTGGTCGGCAAGACAGACCGCACGATTATGAATATTGAAAACAAGGGACAACATCCCAGCTTCAATTTATTTTTCAAACTCGTTACCATGTTCGATATTTCCGTAGACCAGTTTTTCTACCGGGAAGAACAGCGGGACGAACACAGTTGCAGAAAGCACATTGATGTACTTCTCAACTCCATGAATGAAAAGGAGCTAGTTGTCATGGAGGCCACAGCCGAAGGGCTCAAGAAAGCCAGAGAAACGGAGGTTCCAGAATAAGGGCCTCTGTTTTTTTGCGCCATTTTAGGGACTGCCGCTAAGTGGCAAGCAATGCCTCTGTGGCCACAAGTGGCACAAAGGCGGCTTGTTGGGGCTCGCCCCAAACCCGTATCTTCGGGCCAACATGGCCCGAAGTGTCAGCGTCGCTTCGCTCCTTATTTTCATAACCTTAACGCTCCTTTTCCTGCTTTCTTCCCGGCTCGGTGTAGCCCATCAGAGTGTCAATGTTCGCCTTGATCGTGACGATCTCCTGCATATCTCGTCGTGCCTTCTGGTATTCTCCATAGAGCTGTTTTTTCTTTGCTGTGAGCTTACGGCCTTCCTCCTTCAGCACATCCATTTTGGGGAGCTTCGCCCCGCCCAGCAGAGAGCGCATTTCCGCTTGTGCAGCCCGGTACAGTTCAAGATCGGCCTCATGCTCCGCAAGAAATTTCCGGCTGTACTTCGTCGCCTTATACTGCTCAAAGACCGGACGGGTTTTGGCATACTGAACCGTTGCGGCCTTTAGCCCGGCATTGGTTTTCATGGCCTGTTCCGTCTGCTTGATCTGCTCGGAAATGGCATGGAAACGGTCTGCCGCCTCGGTGGCTTTCTGTGCCAACTGCTCATAATCGGTCAGTCCATTGTCCTGTATATAGGCAAGGGCAGCGGCCATCTGCTTAATGTTAAATACCTTCGCCCAGCGTTCATATCCCGGTCCCTTACCGGCAGCCAGCTTCGCTTGAATATCCACCGCCAGACTGATTTTCCGCTCCGAGTGCCCGGGGCGTTTTTCTTTGCCCTCAATGGCGGCCAGAACATCTTGCAAGTCGTAGCCGTCCCCCAGCGTGGAGGCACGCAGACGGGTAAAGCGTTCCTGTCCCTGACCGGTCAGCCGGAAACTGATACCGCCGCCCCGAACCTTCTTGACCTCATATCCCGCCCGCTTCATCAGATTGAGAAATTCGTCCAGATCAGCGGGGCGCTCCGCCAGCGCAGTATCAATGGCGAGGCGCAGCCTGTCCTGATAGGAAAGCGGCCCTTTTCGTTCTTTCTGCCATTCCCCATAATTCCGATACTTACCCTTGCTCCGGGGCTTCGGGTTCTCCACGATGGACAACCCGTTTTCAAGGCACAGCCTGTCAGAGAGCCGCCGAAGGGCGAAGCTGGAGCCCCAAAAATTTCGGAATTTCCGGGTGCAGTCAAGGGTGGTGGAGTTGTAATAAATGTGACAATGGATGTGCTGCTTATCGGTATGTGTGGTAACGATAAAAGCGTGCCGCCCCTTTGTCCAGCGCATAGCCAGCTCATAGCCGATACGGTTCGCCTCCTTCGGGGTGATCTCGCCCGGATAGAAGGATTGTCGTATCTGATAGCACAGCACATCATTTTCTTTTTTCTGTTCCCGACCCGTCATAGCGGCATAGCTGGCTTTTGCCAAAAGGAACTCGTCTGCCACGGTGGCCGGATCACATTCATAAGCGGAGATATACTTTCCGCTTTCTGTTTTCTCCGGGTCCTTGCCATAGTCCAGACAATCCCGGATAGCCTCAGCAATCGTTTCGCCTTCGCCCGCATGGCGCTGTAACAAAGTTGTGGTAGCCAGAAATCATCCCTCCTTTCCATGAGAAAGGGGCGGCCCATTCAGACCGCCCCGACTTCGGGCCAGTATGGCCCGAGGCTGCTTAACTTGCCAGAAACCGGTACAGAGCGGATTTGCCTCCGTCCAGCGCCCAGAGAAGGGAGCCCGCCGCCGCTTGCAGTCCATACGGCGAAAGAAGGAAGGCAAGGAACAGAAATACAATCCCGCCTATGGGCGTCGGCGTGAAAAAGAGAGCGACACCCAGCACCATCAGGATCACAGAGGCAATCGTCAGCAGGACGGCACAAATATCAAATAGGAACACCAGCAGAGCCGCCAGAAGGGACAACGCTAAAGCAAAGGGAGCAACCAATATTTTCAGCAGTATCTTCATCTTCAAAACCTCCTTTATCTATCCTTCCTACCTCTATTTTATCATGCCTGCCCGGGGACATAAATGTTGCGAAAGATTAGTAAATCCTGTCCTAAAACTTCGGGTCATGCTGGTCCGAAGCTTGATGGTTTTATCTAAAAAGTTATGATATAATGAAATCAATATTTTGGTTAGACGAGGTGATGAACATGGGGAACAGCAGAGACGACTTTACTTCAGCAACAAAGGAATTACTGGCAAATCGGGTTGGTAGAAGATGTAGTAATCCTGCTTGCCGAAAGTTGACTTGTGGGGCAAATACCAATCCTGAAAAAATTACAAATATAGGGGTAGCAGCTCATATCTGTGCAGCGGCTCAAGGCGGTCCACGCTATGACGCTTCTATGACACCCGAAGAAAGAAAGTCGTTTGAAAATGGAATTTGGTTATGCCAGTCTTGTTCTAAATTGATTGATACGGATATTACTCGTTATCCTAAAGAACTGCTACAAAGTTGGAAGCAGCTTGCAGAACAGACAGCAATTTTGGAAGTCGAAACTACTTCTTCCACACCTGCCTTTGAAAAAGATAAAGAGCTTGTCCAATTTTATTTGGAGTGCTTTGATCGTCCAGCCTTTCAAGATGACATTTATCAAGAAGGTCGAATGGAGGATTTTGATAAAGCGATTGAAGATACGCTAATTGCCTTGAATACAGGGGTACTAAGAACTCGTGATGGCTTCATATTAAAACAGGCTGATGGAAAATCTTCTGTCCAAAACTCTTTATGGAGAGAAAAACTCTATACTATCACTGATATGCTAACAGCAATTCGCAGACGATTGAAAATAGCCAAAAAGGAAAAAGCCTATTCGACATATGGCACAGGCGAAGATGTCGCTTATTGTTTCTATGATCGTGAGCTTGCTGAATGGCTTAATTCTACACGAGAAGAAATACTAAAAATTCTATCGTCTATTTGTAAAGAGGCTGGACTTCGGGAATTACATTTTCGGAAACATAGATATAGATGGTAAAAAGAACAAGGCGGCAGGTCCCAACATCGGAACCTGCCGCCCTCGTCTTACTTTGCCACCAGCTCGGAAAGCTCCCGTAGCACCTTTGACACCTCGCCCCACAGTTTTTCATAGTCCCGCTTCAATCCGTCGATTTCCTCCGGGTACACGCCATAGGTATGTGCGTGTATGGCAACCTGATTGAGATTGTTAGAACAGCGCCGTTGCAGAGAGATCAACTCTTTTACAGGTGCAAGGTCGATGTGCAGGATATATCCATTTAGAGCCATTTTCCGCACATAAG
This sequence comes from Ruminococcus sp. AF41-9, assembly GCF_003477525.1. Classification (GTDB taxonomy): domain Bacteria; phylum Bacillota; class Clostridia; order Lachnospirales; family Lachnospiraceae; genus Blautia_A. The sequence goes on along the minus strand of NZ_QUDO01000036.1, from coordinate 18,230 downwards.
CCCCGGCGTTGGAAATGCCCGCCTCAGCATCCGTTCATGGATGGCTGCCAGCTCGTCCGGCGTTACCATAACGTGCAGATGGACATTCCGCTTGCGGTTCTCCATCAGCGTTCCAACTCCCGGCCTTTCCGGCGCTCTTTGGGCTCCTTTACCTTGTCCAGCGGCTTTGCGTCCAGCTCCGGGAGCGTGGGTGGGATGGGCGTATTGTTGGGTACGCCGTCGATCATGTTGCAGTTCTGCTCCGTGGAGAGCTCGGCGGTTTTCAGATAGTTGTCTTTTTCGTGCATGACGATCCTCCTTTATCGTTCCTCATGGTTTTTATGGCTCCGCTTCTGGCCGGGCTCCTTCGGGGGTTTCTGCCCTCTGGTTCCTTCTTTAAGCCGGGCGGTAATGGATGGGTGCACCCGGTCAGGATTGCCCGGTGCTGGTTTCAGCTCGTAGTCCTCCATCTGCTTTTCGGTCAGCGGCTTTGCGTAGGTCAGTTCGCCCCATGCCATCAGCCTGCCGTCTGCCACAGGACGCCGCCTGTCGTCATCGTAGTTGACGATGGAAAGAGGCTGGTTATCCGGCGGCTTCGGGTAAGTTCCTATGTCCACGGGCCGCTGGGTAGAATAATAGCGGTAAACGCCCTCCGGTCCCAGCTCGGTATGCTTGACCGCCGCATGGTAAAGCTGCTGATAGTCGTCCACTCGGCGGTCAAAGTCCCGCTGCACCCACGCCTGACTGGTTCCATAGCGGCCCCAGTAGTAATTCCGATGGCCGTTTTCCCCCTCGGTAAACTGCCAGGTCACAAAGGGGCTCGGTGCTCCCGGATTATGCCCCAGCGCAAAGCCGTGTCCGGTTTCAAAGGTGGCAGCTTTCAAAATCACATATCCTTGTACTGTCTCCAAGAGATACCTCCTTTCTGTGCCTCGGGCTAACATGACCCGAAGTGCTGGATGTTACGAAATAAGAGGGCAGACCGGGGAGAAATGTAATAAGATATTCCCACCCCGGAAACACCCTCAAAAAAGCCCGGAATGTCAAGCCTTTGGAGGCGGCAAATCGTAACAGCCGCCCGGCCTTTTCTCCCGCATTTTCCTCATGCGTTCCCGGCTTTTTCGGCGGTTCCCTTCGGCCTTGCAGGCGTCGGAACAGTAGGCTTGACGCCCCTCGGGCAAAAACGCCTTTCCGCAGACCGCACAGACCCGCAGCTCCGGGGAGATGCCTTCCGTTGTCAGCGACGCTTGAAGCTCAAGGTTAAGGGGCAAGACAGCCTCACGGAAGTAACGGCAGTACGCCCCTGTCCAGCACTTGTGCAGCATATAGCAGGCACAGTCAAGAGGAAGGCATAGGCCGCTTTCCCGGTCATAGTTGGCGCACATCCCCGTGACCAGAGTGCGGATTTTCTTCTTCTCGTCACGGGTCAGCTCCCGGGCGTCCATTTAAGACTTCGGGCCACGATGGCCCGAAGGGCGGGGCTCCACGATCAGCGCCCGGAACTTCTTCCGGCACTGTTTTTTCTTTCCTTTGCACTCCTTGTAGTAACGGCATCCCTTACAAGGGTCGTCATTGTCCCAGCCGGGGTGCGGTACTTCCTTCATCATTCGTTCAAAAGGGCTGCTTGTAAAATTCATTCTCATTCCTCCGTATCTTCCTCCCACGGCGGGGTATCTTCGTCCTCGGGTTCCTCTGCGATCTCCTCCAGCTCCCCGTCCTCATATTCGCAGTAATCATCCTCCAAATCCGGGGCCTCATGCTTCGGCTTGTAAATCTTGAAATAGTAACCAATTCCACCACCGGCCAGCACCACCGCACCGATCAGGAGCAGAGAGAGAAGGGGGCTGTCCTTTTTCTCCGGCTCGGGTTCCGGTACTTCATCCACAGGTTCGGTGGGCTTTGGCTCTGGCTCCGGGGTCACTTCTTTGGGCGGTTCCTTACCCTGTTCGGCAAGAGGAAGAAGGTCGTCTGTGGTAACGGTATTGAGGAAATAGACGTTCTCGCTGGTTTTCTGTTTGTCGATCACCAGATAAAACACGCTCTCGTCTGCGGTCGTGATGGTGTAGAACTCCTTTCCATCCGCGTCGGTGGCGTTGTCCACCACGGTTCCTGTCCCGTCCGGGGTAAAGGGGTTCTGGGTTTCCGGCTCCGCTTCGGTTTCCACCGGGGCGGGCGTTGTCTCCGGCTGCGGCTCGCTGCTCTGGGCGTAGGCCGAGACCGTAAAGCTCAGGCAACACAAAAGGCTGGCAGCCATCGCCGCCAGCCTGCGGTATTTAATTTTCTTCATGGGCTGTGTCCTCCTTTTCGGGTGCCTCCGGCTTCGGGTCAGTATGGCCCGAAGCGGTAAGGCTGTTTTTGGGGTCATTCAGAAAAGCCATAAGCTGGGCGGGGGTCAGTTTGAGCGAGCGCACCGCCTGCACGATCTGGCTGTTTTCTTCCTCCTGTTTCTGCTTTTCCAGCTCCCGGATTTTTACCTGCCATTCGGCAGCCTTCTCCCGGGCTTTTTCCAATTCCTTATCGAGCTTGTCGATCTTGTTCATGCAAGGACTCCTTTCCTCTGGCTCACAAACGCCCGAAGGCATAGAAATGTGTCTGCCAGTAGCTTGAATTGATGTTTGCGTATTGGATGGGCGAACCACAATGGAGCATCATCCGTCGCCCACATAAATCCCCACATGGGACACAGGGCCGGGGCTGTCATAGGTTCCCGTGAAAAAGATAATGTCGCCGGGCTTTGCCTCGGAGGGGGAAATGATAGCGCACTGGTTATAAATGCCCTGCGCCGTGGTACGGGGCAGGTTGTGGACGCCGCTGGCCGTGTACACCCAGCAGACAAAGCCCGAACAGTCAAAGGAGGTGGACGGGCTGGAGCCGCCCCACACATAGGGCCAGCCGATGTACTTTGTGGCTTCTTCCATGAGCGCCGCAAAAGCCGGGTCATCCAGCGCCTCGCCGGGTATCTCATAGCTGGGGCCGGTATCTTCGCCGCCGTTGTAAATCCCTTCCCACAGATAGGGTTTGTTGCCTTTGAGCTGCTGCATAACGGTGTAGATTTCCCGCTGCTGTTCGTTAAGCCTCGGCAGGATCACGGCGGGCAGCGTCTTGTTTGTGAGGGTCACATTTAAGATGTAATACTCATAGGGGACTTCCTCGGTGGTGGTTTCCCCGGTCTCCGGGTCGGTGCTGGTTTCGGTGCGGTAGCGTATCTCGACTTCCTCCGTCAAGGTCAGCTCATACTGTGCCTCGAAGATCTCCCGCAGTTCGTCCTGCACCTGTTCCCGGAAATACACATGGTACTTTGCCGAGAGATAGGATGCCAGCTCATAGGGGTTATGGCCGATCTCGTCCACGGAATAGCGGTACTCGTCATAACCGGGATGGGTGCTTTCGATGTTCGCTACCGTCTGCGCCAGCTCGTTTTCCAGTGCCGTGTAGTCCTCGTCCACGCCCAGCAGGTCCGTATCCTCCGAGGCGTAGGAGGTGCCGGATAACGCATTGGCAAGGCCGCTGCCAAGCGTGGGAAAGATAGAGCTTACCGCCGACACAAGAAAACAGAGCAGCAACAACAGGAGCAGGACCAGCACCGCCACGGGATAACGGGTCACAAACTGCGCCGCCCGACGGGTCGCAGTTTCCGAAGCGGCAGCGGTTTTCTTTGCGGCCTTTGTGCCCTGTTTTGCAGCCGCCTTTGCTTCTTTGGAATACCGGCGTTTCAGTTTCCATTTCTGCTGCACACGGGAAAGCGGATTGCTGGCAAGTTCCGGGTGCTCGGAGGCCATCTTTTGAAAATCCACATTGGCCCGGGCTTTTATGTCCTTCCGTTCCCACTTTGCCACCTTCCGGGCTGGGTGTTCCCGCCAGCGGCGTTTGGCATAGCGGGTCAGTTTCCGGGCTCCGGCCTCTGCGGCCAGCTCGGATTTATGGGCTCCTTCCACACCCACATTTTCATGCTCAACCTCGTGTATCTTGTTGTGGACATAGAACCACGCTTCTGTGCGGGCTCCCCGGACTGCCTTTTTTGCAAGCCCCGGCGGCTTCTTCGCTGCCCGTTTTGCCTCGGTCTTGTCCAGTTTCTCCCGGGCCTTTCCCAGCTTTTCCCCGGCGTGTTCCGCTTTTGCCTGTGCTTTCTGGTACTTGTCCTTTTTGCTCCCGGCCTTCTCGGCGGAGCCCTCCGGCTCCTGTGCCTTGCCGGTATCCTGCGGCCCGCCCGCTTCATCCTCCTGCCTCATGCGGTCAGAGGGACGGCTTTTCCGGCTGTCCTCTTGAAACTTGCCGCTTTTGGACTTCGGGCCATTGTGGCCCGAAGGGATGTCCTGTCCGGTATCCTCGTCCTCAAACCGCAGACGTCGGGATGGTGCGGGGGAAGGTCTTTCCCGTTCCGCCGGTCCGGGGCGATTGCCCCCGGTATCCTCCGTCGGCCCCGGCCTTTGAAAATTCCGTTTGTCCGGTTTCTTTCCGATGATGTATCCCTCCTTTCCAAACCTCGGGTCATCATGGCCCGAAGTGTGTTATGCCCGGTTCATTTCCTGTTTTTTGTCCTCCGGGCGGGTGGTCATAATGGCGTACAGCTCGGTGTTCTGCGGGAAGCGGTCAACAAACGGGATGGTGGTGTTCCCGAAGAACAGCAGCCCTTCGCCGGAATTGGTATGGGTCACATAGGAAAGCTGGTGGGGGCTGATCCCAAGCTGTTTGGCTAAAATCTGTCGGTCCCCCTGTGCCTGCGAGAGCAGCACAAGGAAGTCCGAGTTTTCAAAGATGTTCTCAATCTCCGGGCTTGCCAGAAAATCCTTTACGTTCTGCGTTAAAGCACTGGGAACGCACCCTTTTTTTCGCAGCATTTTCCAGATCGCCACACAATAGCTTGCCGTCAGACGGTCACGGAGCAGCACATGAAATTCGTCGAAGTAGCACCATGTAGCGATACCGCGCAGGAAATTCATGGACACCTGCGAGTTTACCAAGTCCTGCATAATGAGCATGGCAATCGTCCGAAGTCCGGCCCCCAGCTTTTTTAAGTCAAGGCATACCAGACGGCGGTTCAGGTCCACATTGGTTTCATGGTTGAACACGTTAAGGGAACCCGACACATAGATTTCAAGGGCAGTTGCCAGCCGTACCGCCTCGCCCTCCGGCTGGGAACAGAGCAGGTCATACAGGGTTTGGAGGGTCGGCATTTTGCTTGTTCCCGGGTCCTGCAAGTGTTCCCGGTACATCTGGCGTACACAGCGGTCAATGACGGTCCGCTCCACCGGCTGCAAGCCATCCTTGCCGCCAACGATCAGCTCCATCAGTGACAGGATAAAGTCGGCTTTCAGCGCCATCGGGTTTTCCTCGTCAAAGCTCAGGTCAATGTCCATCGGATTGATGTGGTGGGGGCTGTCCGGGGCGATCTCGATGACCTGACCGCCCAGCCGCTTGATAAGGGGCGAGTATTCGCCCATCGGGTCCACCACAATGATCCGGTCACGGGTGGCAAGGAACACGTTCACAAGCTCCCGCTTTGCGGCAAAGGATTTGCCGGAACCCGGCACACCGAGGAACAGGCCGTTGGGGTTTTTGAGCTTCTTCCGGTTTGCCATGATGACGTTATGGGAAAGAGCGTTGAGCCCGTAATAGACGGCCTCGCCGTCCATGCGGAGCTCCTGCGTCATAAAGGGAACGAAAATGGCCGTGGAGCTGGTCGTCATGCCGCGCTTGATCTCAATGCCGTTATGGCCCAGCGGCAGGCTGGAAAGAAAACCGTCCTCCTGCTGGAAGTCCAGCCGCTTCAAGGTGCAGTTGTATTTCTGAACGATACCCGACACCGTGAACAGGTCATTGTCCAGCTCCCGGCGGGTCGGGGCCATGTTCACCACAAGGAAGGTCAGAAGGAACATTCGCTCGTTCCGGCTCTGCAAATCTTCCAAGAGGGTCTTTGCGTCGTTGCTGTACGTCACAAGGTCGGGCGGGAGTATGTCCATGTCGTACCCGGCCCGGGCTGCCTTCTTTTGTTCCTCCACCTTCATCTTGTCAATGTCGGAGACTTTGGCCTTGATGGATTTCACGGCGGCGGCCTGATCGACGGTTTGGATATGGAGAGTGATGGTCATTTCCGCATCCATTTCCAAAAGCTCCGCCAGCAGCTTGTCCGAGAGCTCTGAGGCCAAAATCTGCAAGTAGGAGGCAGCGCCCCAAGTCGTCCCCACCCGGAACAGACGGCTGAAACGAAAATCGAAACTGTCCGGGGCGATAAAGTCTTTGGTGGAGAGCCCGGTTTTGGGGATCATATCCCATGAAAACCGGAAGGGGGAGCCGCTGCCGGGGTGGAGCTGCCCGTGAAGAAGCTCCAGCCGTTCCAGCCCCGAAAGGGATCGGCACTTGACGCCCAGCTTTTTGAAGTTCCCGCAAATGTCCGCCTCTACACGTTCCAGCCTTGCCCTGGCGGTGGAAAGGTCGTCCACATTCACGCCGAAGGTCAGGAGCTTTGTGCGGACAATGCCGTTGTTGCTTTTGGCGATCTGGTTTTCCAGCATTTCCACATACTCACACCGGACGCTGTTGTAATCATCGTCCTGCATGGGGATGTTCACGCTGTACCGGCTGCCCGGGCGGCTCCGGTGGTTGAGGAAGGAAAGCTGGAACGGAAGGCTGCTGTCAAAGTAGTTCAGACAGGCGCTCCACCCGTCAAAAATGGCTGCCTGATCTTCGGACTGTGCGAGCTGGTAGTTGATGTCCTCGTATTCAATGGTTTTGGTGTAATAGCGGTCCGCTACCCGGCACACCCCGTCCCGGTACATTTCCCGGTAAGGGAGGGTCTGCTGGGCGGTGGTGGGAATGTTCTTTCCCTTTGTGAACAGGCCGAGAAGGCCCTGCTTTTCAGGCTTTCTGCCTGCGGGCTTTCCGGCCCTTCTGTTGTTTCGCAATCGGCTGCGCCTCCTTTCTGGCGCTAAGCAGCGCATAGAAGTTTTCGGTTTTGTAAGGCCGCACACGGGGATAGAGGAACCGGGTGCGGATGATGTTTTTCAGCACTTTTTCCAGCGGCAGACCGTCTCGTTCATACATAGCCAGAAAGAAGAACGGGAGCATGAGGCCGATCATCAGGAACATGGCGGCACTGTTCCCGATACTGCCACGGGAAAACAGGTAAGCCGGGAGGCCCACCGCCGCTGCGCTGGAAAAACAAACAAGCTGGCGCTTCGTTAGGTTGAAGGCCAGCTTTGTCTTGATTTTGGAAAGGTCTTTTGGTACTGGCACATAGGCCATTTTGGTACACCTCCTTTATTGCTTCGGGCCAGCATGGCCCGAGGTTATCTTGCGGCCTCTTTGGCCGGGGCTGTGCTGCGGGCAGCTTCGGCGGCCTCTCGTCCGCTCTGCCTTGCCCGCCAGTATTCGGGGTGATACTGCCGGATGGACTGATTGAGTTTTTCTTCAAACTGTCCTTTGTCCTTAATGCGGTCAGGGATGTTCCACAGTTTTTTGTCCAGCAGTTCCCGGAGCACCACACTTTCCTGTGCGTCCTCCTCATAGCAGATATAGCCCTTATCCTTGAAGCCGCACTTTTTCGCCGCCGGGGAGAGGACGGCGGCTACCTCGTTTGCCACCATCGTTCCGCCGTGGCTGGCGGTAGATACCAGAAACACCCCCGGACAGAGGGTTTCACAGCTTTGCACCTCGCCCCATGGGGAGCTTTTCGGCGCATGGAACATTCCGCCCGTCCGGCTCCGGTCCGCCTGCATGAGTGCTGCCTTTTCTAAGATGGCTTTCAGTTCCGGGGAAAAATAGGCATATTCCCGAAGGACACGGGCGGCGTCCCCGCCGCAGGCGTTCATCAACAGGGTATAGGCGTCGCTGTCCGCTTTGGTACAGCGGCCCAGCAGTTTTCCGTCATAGTAGCAGGCCGCGTCATAGCCCGTCCGTTTGCGTGGCATGGTTCCCGCCTCCTTTCTGCTTCGGGCCAGCATGGCCCGAGATCAACGCTCTGCGCTGCGGCTGGATTTTTCCTTCGGAGGCCGTTCTGCCTTTGCCTGTTCGGCAGCCGCTTTCCCGGCTTTGAGCTGGTCGCTGATAGACGCACGCCCCACAGAGCCGCGCTCCGCCATCTGTTCCAGCTTTGCCTCATAGGCTTGCAGAACAGCGGTATTGAGCTGTTCCCGGAACTCCTTTGTGACAGGGTAGGCCATATCCCGGTAGCCGCCTTTTCCGTCCGGCTGGCTGGGCATCCCAAGAAAGAGGCCCTTGCTGCCCTGTACGATTTTCAGATTTTCCACCACAAAGCAGTCATTGAATTTCACGCTGGCAAAGCCCATGAGGTTTTTCACAGGTTCGATGACCCGCACGCTTACATCCAGCTTTATAGGGGCGGCTGGTGTTCCGCCCGCAGTTTTTTCCTGCATGGATTGCTCCTTTCCGCTTCGGGTCATCATGGCCCGAAGTCTCTTAATGGCAGCCGAAGATGGATTTTGCAAGACTGCCTGTTTTGAATAAGGTAAAACACAGCAGCACCGTATATCCCACACAGCCCCAGATCGCCCCGATGGGGTCGCCGTCGGTGGCGATACTCTGGATCAGCACCGCATAGATGGCGACACAGACTAAGATCAATAGGCCTTGAAAGCCTACTGCAAAGAGGGAGCGGAAATAGTTCTGCCCCATGTGTCCGGTTTCCCTGTTGGGGACTGTGGCAAACGGGATAGGCGCTAAACTTGTGAGTAAATAAATTTCAATCATACGGCCATATACGATGACGAAGATCACGATGTTTAAGGCAATCATGGTAAGCTGGATCAGGAAGGATTGTAGCCAGAGTCCGAACAGAGGACCTAACTCCATCGCCTCAAGCTCTGTCCGCAAACTGTCCAGCACATCCGGCGTGATCTCTGTCCCGTTCTGGATAATGCCCGCTGACTGCTGTATCACATGCTGGCTCACATCAAAGACCGCCAGCACGATATTGAAGGTGTTCGTCAGGATCATCACAGCCACAAAGGTTTTGAACACCCACTTAAAAAACATCCATGTGTCAACTTCATGGAGGTTGTTGCGTTCTATGAGCATCTGTATCAGCTCATAAGTCATTACAAAAGTGAGGATGACCCCGGCGATTGGCAGGATGGCAGTTTCAGAGATCTGTCGTATCATGGAAAAGACCCCGGCGTTCCAGTCCGCCGGGGTCGTGCCTACCTGTGTGGCGATCTCGCCAACGCTCTGATTGACGTTATCGAAAAGGCCGTCCAGATTTCCCATGATACCATCGACGAGCAGACCTTTCAGCCATTCAACGATTGCGTCGATGATAAAGTCCATACATCAGCTCCTTTTCTGGAAAAGGGACAACGGGTGACACTTAGCTGAACAGGCCGGACAGCAGAGGGATAAGCTGAAGACCGATCAGAACGACACCGCCGCCAGCCATGAGCTGCTTAATGCCCTGGCTTTTTGCCGCAGGGTTGTCCGACCCGTAACCTTCCAGAAGGTTGATGACGCCCCATACCGCCAGACCGGCACCAAGAGCCATAACCAGAATTTTGAGAATGTCGATTGCCTGATTGAAAAATTCCATATACGTTCCTCCATTTTGTTTGTTTGATGGTTTTGGGTACAAAAAAAGCCGCCCACATCGGCGGCGCTTCGGGTCATCATGGCCCGAAGTTACACGAACTCGTCGCTGTCCAGATCATCGAAGTTCAATAGGTCAGCTTCTTCGTCTGTGTCGGAGCCATCCACTTCGTACACCGTGTATTCGTCCTCCGGCTTTAGTCTCAATGGCCGGTGGCGGAACAGGCTTTCCAAGCGGAAGGCGTTTTTCTTTTTATCAAATTCGGCTGTGTACTTGTAATTCGGGTGCTTTTTCAAGTCATACTTTGGGGATAGAAAAGGCGGGATCCCCCGAAGCTGCAAGATACATTTATCCCCGGGCATGGTGGTGATCTCGCTGGTGGTCATCAGCTCCCGGCCAAGCCGCTGCATATTCTGGCTGTAACTTTCAGACTGTCCACGGCTTCGGCCCTCGGTCTGCATAGAGATGGTGGCCTTGCCCAGCCAGTTTTCCGAAATATCCTTTAGGGTGGAAGCCTCCCGGCCTCCGAGGAACACGATGCTGTCCATGTTTCCCATAATGGTTTCGGAATGGTCTTTGTACAATGCCTTGCACTGGCTCATAGCCTGATAAAAGAGCGTCAGGCTGATCTCCCGGGAGCGGATGACGGCCACAATCTTTTCCAGCCCCGGCACCTGCCCGGTGTTGGCAGCCTCGTCCCACAGCACCCGCACATGGTAGGGCAGACGCCCGCCATAGGTGTTATCAGCCCGTTCACACAGAAGGTTGAACATCTGCGAAAAAGCGAGGGCAACCAAAAAGTTGTAGGTGGTGTCCGTGTCGCTGATAAGAAAGAACAGCGCTGATTTTTCATCCCCCAGCTTATCCAGCTCCAGTTCGTCATAAGACATGATCTCCCGAAGTTGGGGAATATCAAAGGGAGCCAGTCTTGCACCGCAGGAAATCAAAATGCTTTTGGCTGTCTTGCCGCTGGCGAGCTTGTATTTCTTATACTGCCTCACGGCGAAGTGCTGGGGGCTGCGGCGTTCCAGCCCGTCAAACATATAGTCCACCGCGTTTTTGAAGGTTTCGTCATCCTCCCGGACTTCCATGCTGTTTATCATTTCCACCAGCGTATTCATGTTGCGTTCTTCCTCCGGCCCCTCAAAGACGATGTAGGACACAAGGGCGCAGTACAAGAGGGTTTCTGCTTTTGTCCAGAACTCGTCGCCCTCCTTGCCGTCGCCTTTGGTGTTGGCAATCAGGGCGGTAACAAATTTCAAAACATCGCTTTCTGTCTTGATATAGGCCAGCGGATTGTAGTGCATGGATTTTGAAAAGTCGATACTGTTGAACACCCGCACCCTGTATTTCTCCCGTTGCAGAAACCGCCCGCACTGGTCGAGAGTGCCGCCCTTCGGGTCTACCACCACATACGAGGAATGGGCTTGAAGGAGCTGCGGGGTCAACCAGAACCTTGTCTTTCCCGAGCCGGACGATCCGATGACACAGGCGTTTAGGTTCCGGGCATTGGCGGGTATCTTCGGACGGGTGTTCATGGTAAGGAACTCCGTCCCGGTCAGAATGACATTGTTCTGAAATTTAGGGTCTACAAACGGCTTTATATCCTCCTTTGTTCCGAAGCGGGCGGTGCCGTACTCCGCATCCCGCCGGAATTTTTTCGCCTGCCTGATCTTTGACTGTATCAGCAGATACACCCCAGCCGCACCGGCAAGGCCCACCAGCAGGTCAATACCGCCCAGCCCCGGCCAGTAGGTTTCAAAGGCTTTGGGGAAGGTGTAGAGCATCCCCATGAGCTTTGTCCCAAAGTCTGTGCCGGGGGCGATCCGGTAGGCCGTCCCGATTTTGGAGAAGAACCAGAACACAAAGAGGTACGGCAGGTTTGGGAGCACATATTTTCTGATTTTGTCACTCAACGTCCGTCCTTCACCGCCTCTCTGGTCCGCTGCTTTTCCTTTGCCTGCGTCCTGATTTGCTCCGTGAAATTCCGAAGCTGACCGAGGATGGAAGCCTTGTCCTGCTCTTTGTTCAGCACCTTTGCGCTGTACTTCTGGAAGGCCGCCGTGATAGCGTCCGCCTGATTGGCTTTGAAAAACAGCAGGTAATGACCGGGGCTCACTTTATGGAAAGCGTAGTCCACATGGAACTCCTTCGCGATCCGGTCAAAATCCTTTGGAGCTCCCACATAGGGCATGGCACTTTTGCCGCCATAGTGGTTCATCAGCTTTTTCACGCTCTGGCGTCCCTGCGGGGTCAGCGCCTTCTGGTGGTGCTTTTGCAGCGCCCGAACCACCTTGCCAAGAGCGGCAGCCAGCACTTTTCCTGTGAGCTTCGTTGTCCTGATCGAAAGGGCAACCGTTTTTTGGTTTACTTCTTCTTGCATAAAACCTCCTTTCCGTCGGGGTTCCCGCTATCCGGGAGGCCCCCGTACAATCTCGGGGAACAGAAAACCTCGGGCCAATATGGCCCGAGGCTTACCGCTCGGCATCTCTGCCGGACGGAGCTTTCTTTTCCGGCTCCGTCTGGACTTTTTCGTCCTGTTCCCGCATGGTCTGCAAGATAGAGGGCTTCTTTTGAAGTTGGGAGGCTTTTCGCCGGACAGCGGCTTGATACATTCCAGACGGTCAGCCGCCCGGATGGCGTTGTCCGTGAGCTGCCTCTGCCATGCGCCCACGCTGGGAGCCCAACGAAAGCCGCTGCTTTTCAGCTCGGCCCGGGTGTCCGCGTCAGGCTTTCCGTCAAAGAACACCTGCAAGCGGTTGTCCTCCCGGTTCATTTCCACACGACCCCCATCGAACTCCCAGCCGGAAAATTCCTGCTGTGCCTGTTTGGAAAGCTGTTCGATACGGGCCTTTACCCGGCGGATCTCCGCATTGTTGTTGGTTAGCTGGTAACTTTCAAAGGGCCTCGGGTCGCTTCGCCAACTTGACGCCATGCTTGCTTTCAGCTTTTCGATCTGGTCCGGCGACAGCAGCGCACAGCCGTCCAGCTTGCCATGCTTGCGGTAATAGGCGTTGACCTCCTTCATAATGAGCTGGGAGCGTTCCAGCCCGTCCAGCTTCTTCTGGAGCTTTTCAATCGCTGCCGGGTCATCGGCGCTGATCCCGCCCATGCCGGTGCTGCGTATCTTATCCAGCAGCCCTTGAATATGCCGCCATTCCTCCATGTTGCTGTCCCGCGCCCGGTTCTGTTTTTCCTTCTTTCCCACCGGGAAATTGGAAGGCCCGGCGATCAGCACAGAGGGAACCCTCGCGTCAATGGCAAAGCCCTGGTTCATGTTTTCGGCCAGCTTGCGGGCGTAGGTGTCTAACAGATGGTCGATCTTCTCATGGTACATGGGGTCCACCCGGGATTTCTGCTGTTCCGCTATGGCGGCGGCCTTGTCCACCATTGCCCGGTATTCCGCCGTTGCGCTCCCTTCCTTGTAGTCGGAAAAGCTGTTCATTTCTTTTGCCCGGCGGGCGGCTCCTTCATTGATAGGGTAATAGTTGATGGTATGCACCTCCTTTATGCTTCGGGCCATGCTGGCCCGAAGTCTTACCGTTCTTCATGGGAAGGCCCCGCCTTGTCCTTTTTCGGAGCGGGTGGGGCTTCTTGAAACCGTTTGAGTGTAGCGAGAATGGAGTGGACAGGCTCGGCCTTTTCAGGATAGGCAAATATCCGGTGTTCCGGCGGAATGTCCTGCGGCCCGTGGTAATACTCCTTGAAGCCCTCCGGGACTGCCGACACATACCCACCGGGAGCGAATACGCCGCCCTCGTTGATACGCACATCCCGCCCGTATGCCTCATAATCGAAGTAGTTCTGAATGTGCTCCGGTATGTCGATAGTCCCAAGCTCGTCGGCGTAAAGACGGCCCAGCCCTTCATCATCGGAAATATCCGGGTAAAAGCGGTAAAGGTCAAGGTTCTGCGTCAGGTTTATCAAATCCTTCACGCTCCTTGTGTGGTTTCCCAAGACAAGAGCGGCTTCAAAGGTTTCCAGTCCGCCCTTATCCCGTACTTCCAGCAGGGCGTGGCCCAGCTCGTTCAGCTCGTCGATGTTCTCACATTCGTAGAGATAATCGTAGAGCCCCAGCACATCACTGTCAAAGCTGGTAAAGAACACTTCGCTGTACCGTTTCCCGTCTATCCCGATTTTGGCAAGGGCGGCCTGCAACTCCTGTGTCGTCATGGGGAAATGTACCGTTGTCCCTACCTCAATCCCCATTAAGGGGTATAGGGCTGTATTGGTTATATAGGCTTCAAACATGGCTCATTCCTCCTTTCCGGCCCGGTCAGCCAGCACCTCATAAATCCCGGCCATAATGTAATCGGCGCAAGAGGGCAATCGCGTTTCCCAGTGCCTTGTAGCGTTGCAGAGGCCGGATCTCCACGCCGTCCGCCCCGTACTTTGTCCAGCCCTCTGGCAGCCCCATCAGCCGTTCGCTTTCCGTTTCCGTCAGAAAACGGATACAGCCGCCCTTCGGGTCGCCCTCATACCAGAAGGCAAAGGGCGTTACATCACTGGCTAAAAGAGTGGGAAAAGGGTCAGTTGGTAATCCGAAGCTGTTTCGGAAGGCCGTTTCTTCCTGCCTTTTTGCCGATCCCCGCATACGGAAGCACTGAAAGGGGTGGATGACTGGTATCTGCCGCCCTGTTTCAAAAGAAGCTGTTCGATCTCCTTCGGCGGCGGCCCACCCGCCCTCTCCGCAAGGCGGAGGAAGTGGGAGCATTGGACGGGGCTTAAATAGTATGTCTGCGGCACGTCTGCCTCCAAAATCCGCCACGACGAAAATCCGCTGCCTTCGTGCCAGCCTTCGGGAGCCTGCCCAATACTGGGCGTCCATGAGTCGCCAGCACACATCAGGCGTTCCCCCTCGCACCATTCCGGCGTTTCCCCATCTTCCCGAAGGAGGCATTGGAACTTCGGTGTCCGAGAAGGCGGATAAGACGGCTCTAAAGTCCATCCGGTCATTTGTAGAAAACGCTCCCATGACGTTTTCCCAAACAGCGATAGCTGGATATAGGTTATCAGTAGCATCCCTCATTTCCTGTATGATACGAAACGCCTGATAGAACAGGCTTGATTTTGCCCCGGCAAGGCCGGAGCGGTTGCCGATCAGAGAAAGGTTCTGACAGGGGGAACCGAAGGTAATTACATGAACCGGCGGGATTTTCCCGCCGTCCACCTTCGTAATATCCCCCAAATGCACCATGTCGGGAAAGTGCCTTTTGGTTATGGAGATGGGCGCTTTTTCAATCTCACTGGCCCATACCGAACGGATACCGCACCGGGAAGCAGCCAGAGGGAACACGCCAATCCCGTCGAAAAGGCTTCCCAGCTTAATGTCCGGCATGGCCCGGGGTGCCGTGTCCCTTCACGGCAAGCACCCCTTCCAGTGTGGTCGCCGCAATGCCCAGCCGCCCGGCAACCGCAATATCATTTTTTACATCCTCGTCCACAGCGCTGCCGCAGACAATCAGGGTGTGGGAGCGCCGCAGCATATCCCGGCGCATATCAATCCCGGCCTTGTGTTCCTCGGGAACGCTGTCATTCAAAAACAGCGGCAGATACAAGAGCGGGCAGATCGGGGAAAAGCCCGCCTCATAAGCAAGACGGCAGTAGTGGGCCGCCAGCTCCATATCAACATCCGGCTCGCCGCTCCATGCGGCGGTCAGGTATGCTAAAGGTCGTTTCATTGGTTGAGCCTCCATTTCTGTTTTGGTTTAGGAAAAAGCAAGGTATCGCCCAACCCCTCCGCCCCTTCCCCCGGGAAGGGGAACGGCTCTGGAGAATTTATATCCCCGTCGCTTGACCGGGAAAAAGCATAACCGGGAGAAATCCGTCAAGGGTGCCTCTGGCACCGCCTGCGGCGGCGCTGCCCTTGACTGATTTTCCCGGCTATGCTACGGAATAACTGGCGACGGGGAATAATTTATATCTCCAGAGCTTCGGGGCGCGGGGCAGAGCCCCGCAATCCTCGGGCCATGCTGACCCGAAGTTTGGGCTTACTTTTCCTGTTCGGTTTTCTTCTCCGGCTTTTCGTGTTCCTTCTGCTGACCCTTCCAGTCGTCCAGCAGCTTGATGATCTGGTCCTTCATTTCCCTCGGCGTAGTTTCCTTGCCGAAATACTTGCTCAGTTCCGCACCTGTCAAAATCACTTTGTCTACCTCCTTTTTGTCCTCCATCATAATGCCGTCGATCACATCCCCGTTGAGCAGCTTCTTTTCGTCCAGCTCACGCATACGCTTTGCCTGCGCCTGTGAAGGCGAGGACTGCTGGCTGTCAATGGCGACGGCGATATAGTTCTGGTTCTTCTTGCCGATATAGGAAAGCTCCACCGCCGTAGTAAAACCCAGCTTTTTTTCATCCATCAGCTTCATCAGGTCGGGAACCAGCTCATTGAGACGGATATACCGCTGCACCTGCTTGACCGCCATCTTATTGCGCTCGGCTACAATTTCGTTGGAGCGTTTTCCTGCGTCCTTCGGGTCAATCTGGCCCGAAGTGCGGGAGCCCTGGTGCTTGATGGCCTCAAGCTGCATTTTCAAGGCTTTGGCCCGCTCACTGGGGAGGATTTCTTCACGCTGGTTGAGATTGTCCTCGACCATCTGCGTGATGGCTTCATCGTCCGTCAGATTGCGAACAATACAGGGCATATCCGCATATCCGGCAAGCTCGCTGGCCTTCTGGCGGCGGTGGCCGGACACGATCTCATAGCCGCCATCCTCACGGGGACGGACGATAGCAGGCTGGGTAACGCCCTTGTCCTTGACGCTGGACACCATAGCCCGCATTTCTTCATCGTCTCGGACTTCAAAGGGATGGTTCTTGAAGGCGTGGAGCTCGTTCAGCTTGATATAGACGATCTGCTCCTTGCCCCGGCGTGGTGCATCCTTCGGCTTCTCGGGTCCCTTCGGAGCGGGAGCGGCCTGTACCGTTGGAGCTGCTTTTTTCTCCGGTTCCTTTTTGACCGCCTTTTCCGGTTTCTGTGCGGGGGCTTTGGGCTTCGGGGCTGCGGCCTTGTCCTTATCTGCTTTCGGGGGACGGCCCCGGCGCTTTGGCTGTTCCGGCTCTTTGGGTTTTTCCTCCGCTTTCTTCGGAGCCTCCGGCTGCTTTTCCGGTTTTTCCGTTTTTGCCGGGTCAGGCTTTTCCACGCCGGGAGCTGCCGCCCGTTCCTCGGCTTTCTTTTCCTTCATAATTTCAGCGAAGTTATAGACAGAAACCTGTGGGGTCTTTACCTCTGGTTTCGTCTTTTTTTCCGGCTCCGGGGAAACGGAAACCTTCTCCGGCTCTTTTTGGGGAGCGGGAGGCGTTTCCTTGCCCGGCCCGCTATCCGTTACCGGCTGTTCCGGCGTTTTTGTGGTTTTATCATCTGCCATAAGCATTTACCTCCTGTTTTTTGGCATGAAAAAAGGGGCTCAACTTTTCAGTCAAGCCCCCGTGGGAAGTTCCTCCTTTCTCCGCCATGATACAAAAATACCGCCCGTAGTCTCGTTTGGGCGGTACTTTGTGTAAGATTGGCAGTCCATTATTAAGTTTTTTATTATGTTCCCTTTGTACACCGTTGCAAGCGTCCCTTTATAATTATGCCGCCATATTGATCAAATATAGCCATATCACCTGTATGATACCAGCCATCTTCAACAGGTAATTCATATTTATCTCCAATATATCTCTCACATATATAAGAACTTTGAATTAGTAATTCTCCTTCAGTGTTTATTCTAGCCTTTACTCCCAAAATGGTTTTTCCAACCGACGTCGCATTTTTTCCTTCCATATTTACCAATGCAGCTGATAACTCAGATGAACCGTACAATTGTGTAATTGGTAATTTCCAAGATTTCATAACAGTGTTATATGTTCTGTATTTTAATGAAGAAGTCGCACATAAAAGTAGTCTCAATTTATTTGATGAAAATGTGCAGTTCATTCTTGTTAAAAGTTCATATTGATATGGAACCCCTATTACTACCGAAGCTTGCTTTTTCATCTGATCTAATATTTCGCGATAAGCAAATAAATTGTATAACGTATTTGTTCCACCGCCATAGATTCCTGCCATAATATGTTCAAACCCATAAGCATGACACAACGGGGCCAAATGCAAAATCTTATCTTCTGATGTTATTTGTAATGTTTTAATCATAGTTTTCATATGTGTCATTACTTTTTTTTGTGTTCGGACTACCCCTTTAGGAGTACCTGTACTCCCTGAAGTAAAAATTATTACCGCATCCTTGTCTTCATCTTCCGTCCTGAATACAGGATACATATTTTGATTATATTTTCTATTTTTAATGGAATATATACTATATTCAAAGATTTCCATTTCCTGTAATTCTGCTTTTTCAATATCAGATATTATTCTTGACTCACTTATCATCCTCAGAATATCAAGTACTTCTTTTTCTTTTTTTTGTGCATCTATTAACACCGCACATGCATTCATAGAAATAGCCGCAAGAGTAAGTGCAATAATATTTAAATTATCATGACACCAAATAGGAATTTTACTATCAGACTTAAATCCCTTCCCTTTCAAAAACTCAATTGTATCACCTAGTAGATTATTGAATTCTTCATAAGAATAAAAATTCTCTTCTGTCCCAATACGCATATTCTCAATATTAATTTCCATCATTTTTCTCCTCAATAAAAGATTCTATAGATATCACACAAAGTTTCTATGGATCTATATTTTGAAGAATTGATAGAAACATCCAAAAAT
>NZ_QUDO01000035.1 GCF_003477525.1 Ruminococcus sp. AF41-9 | reverse complement strand
AGTATTCAGATGAAGGTAAGTCTGGAAAGAGCGTAGAGGGCAGACCGGAATTTCAGAGAATGTTGGATAATATTGAGAATGGAACAGATGAGGTACAGTTTGTACTGGTGTTCAAGCTTTCCAGATTCGGTCGTAATGCGGCAGATGTTTTAAATTCTTTGCAGAGGATGCAGGATTTTGGAGTGAATCTGATCTGTGTTGAAGATGGAATTGACAGCTCAAAAGATAGTGGAAAGCTGATGATTTCTGTTCTGTCTGCGGTGGCAGAGATTGAACGAGAGAATATCCTTGTTCAGACAATGGAGGGACGTAGGCAGAAAGCCAGGGAAGGAAAATGGAACGGTGGATTTGCTCCATATGGCTATGAATTGGTAAATGGAGAATTGCAGATCGCAGAAGAAGAAGCAGAGATTATTCGTCTGATCTATGATAAATTTATTCATACCAATATGGGAATCTCTGCGATTGCTGCATGGCTGAACCAGCATGGATATAAAAAGAAAAAACGGCAGAATAATACACTGGACGCATTTGCCGCTTCATTTATAAAAGGTGTTCTGGATAATCCGGTATACTGTGGAAAGCTGGCTTATGGGCGAAGGAAGAACGAGAAAGTATCTGGTACAAGAAATGAATACCGTATTGTAAAGCAGGAAAATTATATGCTATACGATGGTATCCATGAAGGAATCATTTCAGAAACAGACTGGGAGCTGGCACATCAAAAACGGGAAAAAACAGGTGTAAAATATGAAAAGACACATAGCCTCGATCATGAGCACATTTTATCCGGAATATTGAGATGTCCGTTATGTGGAAGCGGTATGTATGGAAATGTGAACCGAAAGAAAAAGAAAGACGGAACCTTATATAAGGATTATTTCTATTATGCCTGCAAACATCGTCGCCTGGTAGATGGTCATAAATGTGGATATCGTAAACAATGGAGCGAGGAGAAGATTAACAATGCAGTGGAAGAAGTTATTCGGAAGTTGGTGAAGAATCCTAAATTCGAAGAAGCAATTCTGAATAAAATCGGTTCGAGAATAGATACGGAAGCAATCGAAAAAGAGATTGAAGGACTGGAAAAACAGCACAGGCAGCTGACCGGAGCAAAAGCAAGACTTGGACAGCAGATGGATAGTCTGGATATCATGGATAAATTTTATGAGAAGAAATATCAGGATATGGAGACAAGGTTATACCGTCTGTATGATGAGATTGAAGGCGTGGAGAACAGTATAGAAGAAGTCAAGAATCGCCTGCTGAATATCCGGCAACAGAAAATATCAGAAGAAAACGTCTATCAATTTCTTTTATATTTTGATAAACTATATGATAAGTTCACCGACTTGGAGAAGAAAGAATTTCTTAACAGTTTTGTAGAACAGGTGGACATTTACGAGCAGGAGCAGCCAGATGGCAGATTCCTGAAGCACATAAAGTTCCGCTTCCCGGTGTATTTTGGAGATAGGGAGACACAGGAACTTTGTTGGGACAACGAAAGTACCGTTGAGACTGTGGCGTTGCTACAAAGGAAGAATATGTAGAAATCCTTGAATTTACGCACTTTGTGGAGCTTTTCAGTTTCAAAAACACAGGCGCAAAACCCTGTTATGCTTTTAGTTTATATTTCAGCAATATTGACAACCGGATTGTGGATCATTTCTCTGTTCGGCTTTAAGGACACTTCCAGTGGATACACGTTGGCAATTGCAATCATTCTCTGGTTTACTTGTATTTTTGCAAATTTTGCAGAGGCAATTGCTGAAGGCAGAGGAAAGGCACAGGCAGATTCATTACGAGCTTCTAAAAAAGATGTTGAAGCGCATAAGATCCCCTCTGCTGACCGGAAAGAGCAGATTACAAATGTATCCTCTGCTACCCTTAAAAAGGGTGATATTGTTATTGTAAAAGCGGGAGAACAGATTCCCGGCGATGGCGAAGTGATTGAAGGCGCTAGATGAGCAAAAGATTTCAGACTTCTGCTCATCTTTATACAATCTTAATTTCAAAACAAACTTACTTACGCCCATTTAATACAAATAAAGATAGAATAAAGGCAATATAAAAAAAGAAATTAAGATTATGGGGATATAGTTATGCAACAGACAAACAGATCAAGACATCGACATATAACATCATTTCAAGTGATTAGTTTAGGGTTTTTATCCGTGATTCTCTTAGGCAGTCTGCTTTTGATGCTGCCGATTGCTACAAAAAGCGGTCAGTGTACCTCCTTTTTGGATGCTTTGTTTACCGCAACTTCTGCGGTTTGTGTGACGGGACTGGTTATTAATGATACGGCAACCTACTGGTCTTTATTTGGCCAAGGAGTTATTTTACTGCTGATTCAAATCGGAGGTATGGGAATTATTACGATTGCGATTGCGATTGCTGTTGTTTCCGGACGTAAAATCGGGTTGATGCAGCGAAGTACCATGCAAGAGGCAATTTCGGCTCCAACGGTGGGTGGTATTGTGCGGAGAACGCAATTTATTATTCGGACTACTATTCTTATCGAAATCATTGGTGCGGTTCTTTTAGCCCCTGTTTTTTGCAGGGACTTTGGTTTTTGGAAAGGAATATGGTATTCACTGTTCCATTCTATTTCTGCTTTTTGCAATGCAGGATTTGATCTGATCGGTATAAGAACCCCTTTTTCCTCGTTGACCTCTTATTCTGTACAGCCGATTGTAAATATTGTAATTATGATGCTGATTATTGCAGGAGGTATTGGATTCCTTACCTGGGAGGATATAAAGAATCATAAATGGCATTTTAAAAAATACCGGATGCAAAGCAAGGTGATTTTTATGGTAACAGGACTATTGATATTCTTACCGGCTCTTTACTTTTTTTATTTTGAGTTTTCAAATGTGCCTCTTACAGAAAGAGTATGGGTTTCTTTGTTTCAATCCGTTACGCCGAGAACAGCAGGATTCAATACGGCAGATTTGACTTTACTCAGTGAAGTTGGGCAAATGCTTATCATTATGCTGATGCTCATCGGTGGCTCGCCTGGTTCCACTGCAGGTGGTATGAAAACGACAACTCTTGCAGTTCTCGTTTCATCGGCATTATCTGTATTTAGAAAAAAGGAACACACCCATTTTTTCGGCAGACAAATTCCGGATGGCACTATCAGAAATGCAGCTACGATTTTTTTGATGTATATCGTTTTATTCCTTGTCGGAGGATGGTAATTAGCAGAACAGAAGATATTCCACTTATGACCGCTTTGTTTGAGACGGCGTCGGCAATCGGGACGGTAGGGTTATCGTTGGGAATAACTCCTGACCTGGGGCTTGTTTCCCATATAATCTTGATTTGCCTGATGTTTTTTGGCAGAGTGGGAGGATTGACCTTGATTTTTGCTACCATTTCTGAAAAAAAGCCTAACGGTTCAAAATATCCTCAGGAAAAAATTACAGTAGGTTAAGGAGAATAAAAAAATGAAATCAATATTACTTATCGGTCTGGGAAGATTCGGACGGCACATTGCTATGAAATTAGATGAATTACATCATCATGTAATGGCGGTAGATAAAGAAGATACTCGAGTTGATGCTGTACTTCCCTTTGTAACTAACGCTCAGATTGGGGATGCGACTAATGAGGATTTTTTAAGTTCGCTTGGTGTTGGAAATTTTGATGTTTGTATTGTGGCTATCGGAGATAACTTTCAGAATTCATTGGAAGTAACGTCCCTTTTGAAGGAACTCGGTGCAAGAATGGTGGTGTCTCGTGCCGCTCGTGATGTTCATGCAAAATTTCTTTTACGAAACGGCGCAGATGAAATTGTTTATCCCGAAAGGCAGCTTGCCGATTGGGTTGCGATCCGTTATAGTGCTGATCATATTTTCGATTACATAGAACTAGATGAAGAACATGCAATCTTTGAAATATCTATACCGGGAGAATGGATAGGAAAAACAATCGGTCAGTTGGATATACGAAAAAAATATAACATCAATATTATGGCGCTGAAAACAAATGATATTATGAATTTGAAAATAAGTTCCGATACGCAGTTGTTAAAGGACAGTACCATGCTTGTTCTTGGGGAGACAAAACATATTCAAAAATGTTTTCATATTTAATTTTTGAAAGAAGTTGGTGATATGAAAGACTTTGTTTTACTTATAGTGGTATTGGTAGCATTTATTTATGGTTATTTTCTTATGGAAAAGCTGGATAAATTTCTCAAGGAAAATCAATCCCAAAAACTTATTTCAGATTCTAAGCTCAGGATTGGATTTGAAACACCTGCAATCATAGATTCTATTGCAGATCTATTAGAACAATTTTCAAGCGAATACCCAAACTATGAGCTGAACCTGTTCTACGGTTCTGTAAGTGAAATAATAAATGGGTTGGGAAATAATAAACTTGATTTTGGCTTTATCATAGAAAATTCCAACGATATTTTGAAAGATGAGTATTGTTCCTTATCCCTTCAAATAAAGCAAAGTATCATTACTTCAGGCTCTATAGACATTGCGGTACATCCCATCAACACGATTGAGAAACCAGCGAGAGTGATATGGCAAAATGACATTAATTGTATGAAAGGTCTATTTGTCGAAAAATTGCGTGATTTTTCGGAGCGTTTTCTGCTTTCGGCTACACGCCCGAATGGAAAAAAAGAAGAAAAGGCGGTATAATCTTTATGCGATTTTAATGTCAGTGCTAAAATGCTTTTCTGAAATTTACGTATTATTCTATATAATGTTTTTGTACAAGGAGATGACCGTATGAGTGAAAGCAGACACAATCCGGATCAGTTATTAAAGGAAGTCCAAGCTGATGAAGAAAACCGTAATAAAGGACATTTGAAAATCTTTTTCGGATATGCAGCTGGTGTGGGTAAAACCTACGCCATGTTAGAAGCAGCTCATATGGAAAAACAGCAGGGAATTGACGTGGTAGCCGGTTATGTAGAATCCCACGCATGTCCCAAAACAGCAGCTCTTTTGAATGGCTTAGAAGTTCTTCCTACAAGAGAAGTTTTTTATAATGGTATGATACTGAACGAATTCGACATTGGCATGGCGTTGAAAAGAAAACCACAGCTTATCCTTGTAGATGAACTTGCGCATACGAATGCCGAAGGATGCCGTCATGCAAAACGGTATCAGGACATTAAGGAACTTTTGAATGCAGGGATTGATGTCTATACGACTGTCAATGTTCAGCATATTGAAAGCCTTTG
Source organism: Ruminococcus sp. AF41-9 (assembly GCF_003477525.1). GTDB lineage: Bacteria > Bacillota > Clostridia > Lachnospirales > Lachnospiraceae > Blautia_A. The sequence goes on along the minus strand of NZ_QUDO01000035.1, from coordinate 36,280 downwards.
TGATACAGTTGCATCCATTACGGAAATTGTTGTACGGGAACGCATCCCGGATTCTATTTTTGATAATGCAGATCAGGTTGAATTAATAGATATTGAACCACAGGATTTGATCAACCGTTTGAATACAGGAAATGTATACAGACAGACACAGGCAAAACAGGCAGTAGAAAATTTTTTTACAATAGAAAATTTGACAGCTCTCCGGGAGATTTCACTGCGGCGATGTGCGGACCGGGTGAATATCCTCACAGAAAATACCCGCATAAAAAATCATGGAGATTATCACACAGGCGAACATATTCTTGTATGTCTATCTTCTTCTCCATCCAATGCGAAAATTATCCGTACCGCCGCAAAAATGGCTTCTGCTTTTAAAGGGGAGTTTACGGCTCTATTTGTAGAAACCCCAGATTTTTTGGTGATGAGCGAGGAAAATGTAAAACGCCTGCGTTCAAATATTCGTCTTGCTGAGCAGCTTGGGGCAAAAATAGAAACAGTTTACGGAGAAGATGTTCCGTTTCAGATTGCGGAATTTACTCGTTTGTCTGGTGTGTCAAAGATTGTGATCGGACGTAGTTCTGCTACAAAACGGCATTTGCTCAGCAAACCGACCCTGACAGAAAAATTGATTGATTATGCCCCTAACCTGGATGTGCATATTATTCCGGATACGGTTTCTAATGCGGCAGTGTATCAGTTAAGAGGGGGCAGGAAAAAGAACCATATCGTATTCTCTGTCACTGATACATTAAAATCTACTGCGATTCTGATTTTATCCAGTTTAGTCGGAATGATTTTCCAGAAATTTGGATTTGACGAAGCAAATATCATTACTGTTTTTGTTTTAGGTGTTCTTGCCACCGCTGTCATCACGAAACATCAGATATACAGCCTAATTTCCTCGATTGTAAGTGTTTTGGTCTTTAATTTCCTGTTTACGGAACCTCAATTTACCTTGCAGGCGTATGATCAGGGTTATCCTGTTACCTTTATTATCATGTTGTTGGCGGCATTTTTAACCGGTTCTCTTGCTATACGGATTAAAAACCAAGCAAAACAGGCGGCACAATCTGCTTACCGTACCAAAGTGTTATTTGATACAAACCAGCTATTGCAACAGGCAAAAGATAAAAATGAAATTGTATCTGCAACTTCAAATCAGCTCATTAAACTCTTGAGAAAAGATATCGTTTTTTATTTAGCTGATGGAGAAGTGTTGGATACGCCGCATATTTTTTCTGTAACTGAAGAAAATTTGGAATCGTGTATTTCCGAAAATGAAAAGGCCGTTGCCGGCTGGGTATTGAAAAACAATAAACGTGCCGGAGCTACAACAGGAACGCTTTCCAATGCAAAATGCCTGTACCTTGCTGTTCGCAGCAGTATGGTATATGGAGTTATTGGAATCGTGATGGGGGAAATACCTCTTGATCCATTTGAAAACAGTATTCTACTATCCATTCTCGGAGAATGTGCCCTGGCTTTGGAAAATGAGAAAAATGCCCGTGAGAAACAGGAGGCGGCCATTCTTGCAAAAAATGAACAGTTGCGAGCGAACCTGCTGCGTGCTATTTCACATGATTTGAGGACACCGCTGACATCCATTTCCGGTAATGCCAGCAATCTTTTGTCCAACGGAGATTCCTTTGATAATGATACAAAAAAGCAGCTGTACATGGATATTTATGATGACTCCATGTGGCTGATTAACCTTGTAGAAAACTTGCTGGCTGTAACCCGGATTGAAGAAGGACGGTTGAATCTCCGTATAACGGAAGATTTGATGGATGACGTGATCACAGAAGCGTTACATCATATTAACCGAAAGAGTGAAGAACATCATATTTCCGTTGAAAGCAAAGAAGAATTTCTTCTTGCAAAAATGGATGCAAAGCTTATTGTTCAGGTAATCATCAATATTGTTGATAATGCTATCAAATATACACCTAAAAACTCTCATATTGTTATTCGGACAGAAAAGCGGGGAAAACAAGCAATCGTATCTATATCGGATGACGGAAACGGAATTGCTGACGAAATAAAGCCACGGATATTCGACATGTTCTATAGCGGTGCAAATCAAATTGCAGACAGCCGCCGAAGTTTAGGACTCGGATTATCTTTGTGCAAGTCCATTATTAACGCCCACGGCGGAGAACTTACTGTTTCAGATAATCTGCCGCACGGAACAGTATTTACATTTACATTACCGGCAGGGGAGGTCAAAGTATATGAATAAGTCACTAATATTAGTTGTAGAAGATGACACATCTGTCAGAAATTTAATTACAACAACCTTAAAAACGCACGAATACCGATATCTGACGGCACCCGATGGTCAATCGGCAATTTTAGAAACATCTTCACACAATCCTGACATTGTTTTACTTGATTTAGGACTTCCTGATATAGACGGTGTTGAGATTATTAAAAAAATCCGTACTTGGTCAAACATGCCAATTATCGTAATCAGTGCTCGCAGTGAAGATACCGATAAAATTGATGCGTTGGATGCTGGCGCAGATGATTATTTAACAAAGCCATTTTCTGTTGAGGAACTGCTTGCCAGACTACGAGTCACGCAAAGAAGGTTATCGATGATGCAAAAAGTATCCCCTGCCGAAGCGGTTGTTTTTGTAAACGGAAAACTTCGTGTAGATTATGCTGCAGGTTGTGCTTATTTGAATGAAGAAGAGTTGCATTTAACACCTATTGAATATAAGTTGCTTTGCCTGTTGACAAGAAATATAGGAAAAGTTCTGACCCATACTTTCCTTACGCAAAGCATTTGGGGAAGTAGTTGGGATAATGATATTGCTTCCCTTCGTGTGTTTATGGCAACACTTCGTAAAAAAATCGAGAAAGAACCGAACTCTCCACAATATATCCAAACACACATTGGCGTGGGGTATCGGATGCTGAAAGTTGATTGAACTTCACAACACCATAGTTAAAGTTGGAATATAAGCTGTAGATCTGTATAAGAGACCTGTACGCACGGTTCAATGGGAGGGGCGAGAAAATATATTCTTCCTCTTCCTGTTAAATAACCAGACACAGACGGCAACTTTTAACAATTCCATTATGGAAAACATCCGGATCGGAAGTCAGAATGCCACAGACGAAGAAGTCATTGCAGTAGCAAAACTGGCACACTGCGACGAATTTGCAGAGAAACTCCCGGACGGATGGAACACCATGATCGGAGAAGACGGCTCTGGTCTCTCCGGCGGCGAACGTCAGCGAATCTCCATAGCCCGCGCATTTCTGAAAGATGCACCAATCATTCTCCTCGACGAAGCAACGGCGTCCCTGGACGTAGACAACGAAACCCTCATCCAGGAATCCCTCTCCCGCCTGATTCGGAATAAGACTGTAATGATTATTGCACACCGTATGCGGACAGTCGCAGAAGCAGACAAGATCGTAGTCCTCAAAGACGGCGTGGCAGCCGAACAGGGCAGCCCGGCAGAACTGGAAAAACACCATGGCATCTATCAGCATATGCTGGAGACGCAGATGCAGGCAGCCGGTTGGAAACTATAATAAATAAAGAGACTCATGGACAGTTGGAATAACTGTCTGAGAGTCTCTTTTTAGTGCTTGGGACTTTTTTCTGAGGGGCTTACTTTTTCTCAAAAAGGACAATAATAATTACAAATATATATGGAAACGTGTTATAATATCCATATCAACCCGAACAGAAGTTTTAACCAAATCAAGTAAGTCCCCTGCTTCAATTGCGAAAAGCAATAAGCAATGGGTGGGGATTTGCTTGTATCAGGAGGCGTGCAGGCACCTTCTGATAAACTGCGGAGCAGTTATTTGGTTAATGAGCAAGTAGCGAAGCGGATTGCGAATATCCGCTTGACCGAGTCAGACATGCAGTGAAGAGGATGAGTTTATCCGTCTGACTCAGAATCCAAATACATATCAGGGAGGTTTCTATTATGAAAAAAGCAAAATCAATGGCAGCGATTTTATGCGGTGCATGTCTGGTACTTTCCGGAACAGCAGTACCGACAATGGCAGATTCCATGAAGGTCGTAACACTCGGAGCAGACCTTTCCGATGAGCAGAAAAATACCATGATGAGATACTTTAATGTAGACAGCAGCCAGGTACAGATCCTTACCATCACCAATCAGGATGAGAGAGATCACCTGAGTGCCTATGTACCGCTTGAGCAGATCGGAACCAGAACCGTAAGCTGTGCCTATGTAAAACCAACCCAGTCCGGCGGCATCAAAGTAAGAACAGCCAACCTCAACTGGGTAACCTGCAATATGATCGCCACTTCACTTTCCACATCCGGAGTAAAGAACTGCGAAGTAGTTGCCGCCTGCCCGTTTGAAGTATCCGGTACAGGAGCTCTGACAGGCATCCAGATGGCATATGAGACAGCCACAGGTGAACAGCTCGACAGCACAAAGAAAGAACTTGCAACAGAAGAAATGGTAGTAACAGGAACACTTGCAGATGAAGTCGGTAAGAATGATGCGACAACGGTTATGAATAATTCCAAGATGCAGGTGATCAAAGATAACGTTCAGAATGTGGACGACATCTATAATATTGTGATCAATGTGGCACAGGAGAATAACGTAACACTGGATTCCGACCAGATTGATCAGATCGTAAATCTCCTTCAGCAGATCGCACAGCAGGATTACAATTATGATGATGTGAAAGCAACTCTGGAGCAGGTAAACCAGAATACTTCCGGAAGCAGTGATGAAATCGGTGAGATCGCAGCGGAAGAAGACAATACGGTAGAAGCAGGAGATTCTGCAGACGGAGACGACATTTTAAATAACGTAGATAACAGTGTACTGGGCGGAGATGTAGTGCAGAGTTCTACAGAGAATCCGACTCTGGAACAGGAAACAGGTCTTGTGGAAGATAATGCAGCTACAGATAATACAGAGGAAGACAGCACAGATAACACAGACGATATGGAAGAAGTCGGTGAGATCGATGAGACAGACAACTGGGATGAAACCACAGATGACAGCACGATGGGAACATTAGACGGAGAAGAAACCACAGACGATGGCACTCTCGATGCAGACAGCAGCGACCAGAATGCAGAGGAAGTTTCAAACGACGGTTCTGACGATACCGAAAGTTATGACGGTGAGACAACAGAGGAACTGGATACTTCTTCTCTGACAGAAGACCAGATGGCATTATTTAATCAGGCTGAGAATTTCTGCAAAGGGGAATATGAGGGGGATACCGATGCCCTGATCACAGCTATGGAAGATGAGACAGCATCCGCATCCGTGACACTGGATGCAGAAAACGGTGCAACACTTTCCAGAGAAGTGGAAAAAGCCTACCTTAAAGTTCTTACAGATGGAACAGATTCCTATCAGGCAGATGGAACAGAAATTTACATGAGCACAGAGCTGAACATGGTTGATAAATCCATGAAAGAAATCTTTGGTTTAAGTGAGGGTACCCAGGCAAGCCCGGAACTGTCAGAACTTTCTGATGATGAAAGACAGACTTTATATAATGAAACAATGAAATTCTTTGAGAAACTTTATGGTGAAAGCTCTGAAACCTACAACGCAGAAGACGCTGAGAACACAGAATCGGCCGAATAATATTATTGTACAGCAGCTTCGCAACTGCGAATAAACAACCAGAAAAGAAGTATCAGGAAACATGATGGAATTTATCATACGAAAAGCGCAGGCATCCGATGTGGCGGGAATTATGTCAGTGATGGAAGAAGCCAGAAGAAATACTCTGAATCCGGAGTGGTTTGTCGCTGATGATGAAGAATTTGTCAGCGGGCATCTGGAGGGAAACGGATTTGTGATCGTGGCACAGTGCACAGACACGGATCAGATCGCGGGATTTTTCCTTGTAAAATATCCGGAAGACGAAGAAAATCTTGGACACTATCTGGAATTTAATGAAGAACAGCTTTCTCATGTGGCAGTGATGGATTCGGCAGCAGTGGGAGGCCGTTACAGAGGAAACGGACTTCAGGGAAGAATGCTGGAGGCAGCAGAAAAACTTCTGGATAAGAACAGGTTTTATTATCTGATGTGTACCATCCATCCGGATAATAAGTTCAGCAGACACAATATGGAGAGCCATGGATATGAAGTAAAAAAGACAGCATTCTGTTATGGCGGGCTTCCAAGATGCATTCTTCTGAAGAGTCTGGAATGAAACGCCTGTAAGGAATAAAAAAACAACCGGTGAAATTTCTGTGATTTCACCGGTTGCTTTGCGTAACAGGTAGAAAAAAGAAAATGAATGTGCTAAAATGGGATAACTGAAGAAAAACAGTGTAAGCTGATCTGCATCTGCTTGAATCTGAAAAGCGGATGCAGATCAGCTGTGAAGATAAATAAGAGGAGGAACAAAAATGGGAATGGCAGTAGTAACCCTGAAAAAAGGTGAGGGACGACTTCTGAAATCCGGTGGAATGTGGGTTTTTGATAATGAAATAGATACGATCATGGGAAGTTTTACAAATGGAGATATGGTACTGATCCATGATTTTGACGGATATCCGATGGGAAAAGGCTTTATCAACACAAATTCAAAAATCACAGTGCGCCTGATGACCAGAGATGAGAATGTGGAGATTGATGAGAAACTTTTGGAACAGCGCGTGCGCGATGCATGGGAATACCGCAAAAAAGTAGTAGATACCAGCGCATGCCGTCTGATCTTTGCTGAAGCAGATTTCCTGCCGGGTCTGGTTGTAGATAAATTTTCCGATGTGATTGTTGTACAGTCTCTTGCGCTGGGAATTGACCGCTTTAAGGAAACCATCGTAGAACTGATTAAAAAAGTTCTCGCAGAGGACGGAATCAACATCCGTGGTGTCTATGAAAGAAGCGATGTAAAAGTCCGCAAGCAGGAAGGAATGGAACTGGTTAAGGGATTCATCGGACCGGAGTTCCCGACACTGGTACAGATTGAGGAGAACGGTGTCAAATACGAAGTAGATGTCAAAGACGGACAGAAAACAGGATTTTTCCTGGATCAGAAATACAACAGACTGGCAATCCAGAAACTCTGTAAGGGGGCAAAAGTTCTCGACTGCTTCACTCATACAGGTTCCTTCGCTCTGAATGCAGGAATCGCAGGGGCTGCCAGCGTAACCGGTGTGGATGCCTCCCAGCTTGCCGTAGATCAGGCAACTGCCAATGCTGCTTTAAACGGATTATCCGGCAGTGTGAAATTTATCTGTGAGGATGTATTTGAACTGCTTCCGGAACTGGAAGAAAAAGGAGAGAAATTTGACGTTGTCATTCTGGACCCTCCGGCATTTACAAAATCAAGAAATTCGATTAAAAATGCAGTAAAAGGATACAGAGAGATCAATCTTCGCGCCATGAAGCTGGTCAAAGACGGAGGATTTCTGGCAACTTGTTCCTGTTCACATTTTATGGATTATGAACTGTTCACCAGAACCATCGGACAGGCAGCGAAGAATGTGCATAAGAGACTCCGCCAGGTAGAATACAGAACCCAGGCACCGGATCATCCGATCCTGTGGGCAGCAGATGAGTCTTACTACCTGAAATTCTACATCTTCCAGGTTTGCAACGACAGATAAAAATTCTGCCGGAAATCAGAAAAGGACAAAAAGGATCCGCTGCCGGATAAGAGCAGGAAAAAGATAGAAAAACAGAAAACAGAGATAAAGAAAACAGTAAATATATATAAGAAAGAGAGAATACAGACATGAGTTTTAAAGAAGTAAAACCAGAAGAATTAACCATGAATCCATTTACCAAAATCGGAAAAGAATGGCTGCTGATCACAGCCGGAAATGAAGAAAAATGCAATACCATGACCGCAAGCTGGGGTGCTATGGGCGTAATGTGGGGAAAGAACGCAGTAACCGTATATATCCGCCCGCAGAGATATACTAAGGAATTTGTTGACAGAGAAGAAACTTTTACCATCTCTGTATTGGGTGAGCAGTACCGTAAAGCACTCAGCTACTGTGGAAAAGTAACAGGAAAAGATATGGATAAGATCAAAGAAGCAGGTCTGACTCCGTATTTTACAGACGGAACCACAGGAATTGAAGAAGCAGATATGATCATGGTGTGTAAAAAAATGTATCATGACACCATCAAACCGGAATGCTTTGACGAGACAGAAAACGACAGCAAGTGGTATCCGGAGAAAGATTACCATACCATGTATATTGCAGAAATCCAGAAAGTCCTGGTAAGAGAGTAAAAATGCTGTGACTGCTGTGCCGGATGCTGCAGCAATGCCGGCACAGCAGTCAGATTATGACACTGAAAAAGCTGACAGAAAAGAGGAAGTTCATGAAAGACAAATTAAACAAATTTATGCAGGGGCGCTATGGGGTAGATCAGTTTGCAAGATTTACGCTGGGAGTGGCTCTTTTTTGCATAGTGATCGGTTCTTTTCTCAGAACAGGTATCGCAGGCGAAATTCTGGATATGCTGGGATTTATACTGATTATTTATACTTATTACAGAATCCTGTCCAGAAATGTTTCCGCACGTTACGGGGAAAATCAGAAATATCTGGGTTATACACAGAATATCAGGAACCGTTTTGATAAAGAAAAAAATATGATGCAGCAGAGAAAAACGCATCATATCTATACCTGCCCGGGCTGCGGACAGAAGATCCGTATTCCAAGAGGCAAGGGTCAGAAGGTAGAGATCGACTGCCCGAAATGCCATCAGAAATTTATCAAAAGACGCTGAGATAACGTTACCGTTTACTCCATTCCAGGCGACAATCGGGTAACAGCAGACAGGGGGAATGAAACAGAAGCATGTTTGGATATGTAGTATTGAATAAACCGGAAATAAAATTTAAGGATTTTGATCTGTATCGTTCCTTCTACTGTGGACTGTGCAGAGAACTGAAAGAAAAATATGGAATATCCGGTCAGATTTCCCTGACATATGATATGACATTTGTGGTGATCTTACTGAGTGCTCTTTATGAGCCGCCCACAAAAAAAGGAACGACCAGATGTATCATTCATCCTGTACAGAAACAGCCTGTCAGGAAAAATGCCGCAACAGAGTATGGTGCAGACATGAATGTACTTCTTACCTATTATAAATGCCGGGATGACTGGGACGATGAAAAAAAGATCAGTGCACTGGGATATTCAAAAATCCTTCAGGGAAAAAATAAAAAACTAAGTGAGCGCTATCCGGAAAAAGCAGAGAAGATCCAGAGGCTCCTGAGAGAACTGGCAGAAATGGAGAAAGCCGGGGAAAAAGACATCGACAGGATGTCAGGCTGTTTTGGCAGGATCATGGAAGAAATCCTGGCATGGAAATCTGATGTCTGGGAAACGACTCTCAGAAAGATGGGATTTTATCTGGGTAAATTTATTTACCTTCTGGATGCCTATGATGATGTGGAAGAAGATGTGAAAAATGGAAATTACAATCCATTTTCCGGGCAATATAAAATGGAAACATTCGATGAGCAGGTACGCCAGCTTCTGATCATGATGATGGCACAGACCTGCCGGGAGTTCGAGAAACTTCCTATTATAAAATATACAGATATTTTGAGAAATATTCTTTACTCCGGAGTCTGGTGCTGCTTTGAAACGATCAGAAGCAGGAGAAAAGAATCAGGGGAGAAAAAACATGATTGATCCGTACAGCATACTGGGAGTGAGCCCGAATGCGTCCGATGAAGAAGTAAAAAAGGCATACCGTAAACTGAGCAGAATCTATCATCCGGATGCCAATATTGATAATCCGAACAAAGAGCAGGCAGAAGAAAAATTTAAACAGGTGCAGCAGGCATATGAGCAGATCATGAGAGAAAGAGAGCAGGGCAGCGCAGGCTATGGAAGCGGTGCTTATGGCGGCTTCGGCGGATTTTCCGGTCAGGCTGACAACAGTTATCAGGATGAGGAGAGCATGCGCAGACAGGCTGCAGCCAATTATATCCAGAGTGGCCACTACCGTGAGGCCATGAACGTGCTGCAGTCCCTTTCCCAGCATAATGGACAGTGGTATTATCTGTCCTCCATGGCAAATATGGGACTTGGCAACAATGTCAATGCACTCAATGACATCCGTGAGGCGGTTCGCCTGGAGCCGGATAATGCACAGTACCGCATGCTGCAGCAGCAGATGGAAGGCGGCGGAACCTGGTATCAGGAAATGCAGAATCCATTCGGCGGCATGCCGGATGCAGGAGGAGATTACTGCATGAAATTATGTCTTGCAAACCTGGCATGCAGTCTCTGCTGTCCGGGCGGAGGCGTGTTCTGCTGCTAGTACAACGAATATTAACTGTCCGTCTGGTCAAAAAAAATCAAGTTGGTGATTGACAACTAAAAGTGAAACTATTACTATATTAAAGTGGTGAAACAATAAAGAACACAGGAGGAGATCAATAATGAGTATTCGTATTGGTATTTTAGGCTACGGTAATCTTGGCCGTGGTGTAGAGTGTGCAATTAAACATAATCCGGATATGGAGCTTGTGGCAGTATTTACACGCCGCGCTCCGGAAACAGTTAAGATCCTTACAGAAACAGCAGCTGTATACTCTGTAAACGATGCAGAAAAAATGAAAGACAAGATCGATGTTCTGATCATCTGCGGCGGAAGCGCAACAGACCTTCCGAAACAGACACCGGAATACGCAAAAATGTTCAACGTAATCGACAGCTTTGACACACACGCAAGAATTCCGGAGCATTTTGATGCAGTAGATGCCGCTGCAAAAGAAGGCGGACATATCGGAATCATCTCCGTTGGCTGGGACCCGGGAATGTTCTCCCTGAACCGTCTCTATGCAAACGCAATCCTTACAAACGGAAAAGATTATACATTCTGGGGCAAAGGTGTAAGCCAGGGACATTCTGATGCCGTACGCCGCATCAAAGGTGTCAAAGATGCAAAACAGTACACAATCCCTGTAGAAGCAGCACTGGAAGCTGTAAGAAACGGAGAGAACCCGGAACTTACAACAAGACAGAAACATACAAGAGAGTGCTTCGTAGTAGCAGAAGAAGGTGCAGATCTTGCACAGATCGAGAACGACATCAAGACTATGCCAAATTACTTCTCAGACTATGATACAACCGTACACTTCATTTCCGAAGAGGAACTGAAACGTGACCACAGCGGTATCCCGCACGGTGGATTCGTGATCCGTTCCGGAAAAACAGGCTGGAATGATGAGAACAACCATGTGATCGAATACAGCCTGAAACTGGATTCCAACCCGGAATTTACTTCTTCCGTACTGATCGCTTATGCAAGAGCTGCCTACCGCCTGAGCAAAGAAGGCCAGACAGGAGCCAAAACTGTATTTGATATCGCACCGGCTTATTTATGCGCAGCAGATGGTGCTGAATTAAGAAAACATCTTCTGTAATAACAGAAAAATTGTTTGTAATAATATTTGTAATAAAAAGAGACTATCTTTAAATATCATGAAAGAGACAGAGTTTTTTGTGAACTTTGTCTCTTTTCTTTTGGATGAAACTGTGTAAATTTAGTGAAAACCTAACATATTTCCACTTCCGTGTTGACTGAATATGGAAAGTGTAATATAATAGAGTCATAGAAACGTAACAACCTTGTAAAAAAAGAGTTATCATTTAGAGCGTATCCGAAAAATATGACCCACATTTCAGAGCATATTTTTCGGACACGCTCTGATAATGAAAAAAAAGAAAAGGAAGGTATGTATGCAAAACGTAAACAGAAAGTTTAGAATCTGGGGAGTGCTTCTGTTGCTAATGTTTTTCGCTGCGGGAGTTTTCAGGTATTCTGCAGCGAATGTACAGGCGGCAACACAAACGGGTTTTGTAACTATTAACGGCAAGTCATACTACATAAATAAAGATGGTTCCAAACAGAAAGGCTGGCTGGAACTGGATGGAAAGAAATACTATTTCAACGCAAGCACAGGTGTTCAGGTGAAGGGATGGGCGACTGACAGCAGCGGAAGAAAGAGATATTTCAGCAAGGGTGCCGGAATCATGATGACCGGATGGCTCACAGATTCCAAGGATCAGAAGAGATATTTTGATCCGACCACAGGTTTTATGCAGACCAGGTGGTTAACTTTGAAGGGTAAGAAATATTATTTTTACAGTGGAAGTGGTGTAGCTGCCTGCAAGACATTCCTTACAGACAGTAAAGATAACACCAGATATTTTACAAGCGCATGCTACATGCTCACTGGCTGGGCAAAGAATTCCAATCAGGAGTCCAGATATTTTGAAACAAGTGATGGAATCATGGCAAAAGGGTTCCAGACGATCGGCAATAAGACTTATTACTTTAACACCAGCAGCGGTAAAATGGTAACAGGATGGAAGACGATCAGTTCTTCCAAATACTATTTTGATAAAGAAACAGGTGTTATGGCGACCGGAGATGTGACCATTGACGGAACGAAATATCATTTCAGTTCAACAGGTGTGTTAAGCAATACTACAAGTTCTACCGGTACAAAGACGATCAAGAATTATCTTGCAGGTGCGCTGATGCCGGTTGGACAGGCTCTTTATGTATGGGGCGGTGGCTGGAATGATTCTACCAGAAAAGGTCTCAGCCCGACGATGACAGAGTTTTATAACAGCCAGAGCAGCAGTTATAACTATAATAATTACAGAGACCTGAGTACAGCAAACAGAGCGAAAGGCTTTGACTGTTCCGGATTTGTGGGCTGGACAGCATATCAGGTAATGCAGAGCAAATCAGGAATCGGAAGCGGATACACAGTTGTTTCCGGTGAAATCGGTTCTTATTATAAATCTCTGGGATGGGGCAGTATTCTCACTCAGGCGAATCTGGCGAGCGATGACTGGACCGTTTATCCTGGTGATGTAGGATATGATGATGGACATACATGGATCATTCTGGGACAGTGTAAAGACAAGAGTGCAGTGATCGTACATTCCACACCGAATGCAGGTGTTCAGATCGCTGGTACACCGACACCGTCCGGCGATTATTCCAGTCAGGCGATCACACTGGCCAAAAAGTATATGTCCAGATATGCCGGATATACCAAGTATACTTATAATACATCCAGTGGTAACTATATCAGACGAGGAAATTATCTGAGATGGAACAGAAGCACTCTTTCCGACCCGGATGGATATCTGAATATGACAGCAGACCAGATTCTTGCAGATTTATTTAACTAAAAAACAGACGGACCTCAGGGTCCGCATAAAAAACGGCTTCCGTAAGGAGGCCGTTTTTTGTGTCACAGGGAAATTACTCTGTAATGTTCCTGTGACACAAAAAGCCCTCCAGGCAGAATTCTTTCTCGTGTACAGAAATCGTAACAAACTTTGATGAAATTGCAAAACAGTTACTAAATGTTACAAAAGTTTAAAGTTTGTTCTAAATAAACCTTGCAAAGAAACAAATGATATGTTAATATGTACAAGGATTAAATTAGATGTTTCATAAATATTAAAAGATAGAACGAATTAGTTACATAGAAAATGTTACGAGGGTGAGAATTCATGAAAAAAAGAATTGTATGTCTGACATTAGCACTTATTATGAGCGCCACGCAGGTAGTCAGCGTAAGCGCATCCAGAGAAGATGAATTAAGAGAAGAACAGGCGATCACAAGCCAGCAGCTTGATGCCACATATTCCCGCATGAATGAACTGGCGAATGCGAAAGCACAGCTTGAGAGCGAGATCGCAGATCTGGATTCCAGTCTTGTAAGTGTTATGGTCTCCATAGATACACTGAAAGGTGATATTGATAATAAAGAAGTGGATATCATCAGAACCAAACAGGACCTGGCGAAAGCACAGAAAGCCCGTGACAAACAGTATGAGAATATGAAGAAACGTATTCAGTGCTTATACGAGCAGGGCGGAGATACTGCATGGTTCCAGATGATGCTTAACTCTGATGACCTCAGCGAGCTGCTGACACGCGCAGAGAACACACAGCAGATGTATGAACAGGACAGAAAGAACCTTGACAAATATGTCAATACGATCAATGAAGTAAATAATATCAAGACACAGTATGAGTCAGACAAAGCAGAACTGGAAGAAATGAAAGCTTCCTATGAAGAACAGTCTTATGTTCTTCAGAACCAGATTGATGAGAAGAAAGCAACTTCTGCAGACTACGCCAATGAAATTGAATATGCACAGTATCAGGCAACACAGTATGCGAATCTGTTAGCTGAACAGACTGCTGAGATTCAGAGACTCGAGGCAGAGAGAATCGCAGCAGAGGAAGAAGCAAGACGTCAGGCAGAAGCAGAAGCCGCAAGAAGAGCCGCAGAGGAAGAGGCTGCCGCAGAAGCCGCAGCTCAGGCGCAGGCTGAAGCAGAATCCGGGGACTCCGGCGAATCTGAAGACAACGGAACAAATGATGACCATGAAGAGTCTGAAGATTATGATGAATCCGAAGATTATGATGTCGCATATGATGAAGATGGAAATCCGATTGAAGAATCTGATGAGACCGTTGATACGGATACTTATGACGAGAACCATGATGAAAATTATGACGATGTGACATATGACGAAAATAGTGACGACGGATACAGTGCAGAAGCTTCCGATGATGTAGAGTATGATGAATACGGTAACGTGATCGATTCTGAAAATACAGTATCTGTAGATGATTATGAGAGCCAGCAGTCTTCAGACTCTGACAGTTCTTCTTCATCTTCCTATTCAGGCTCAGGATCTTCTGTAGTTGATTATGCGACACAGTTTGTTGGAAATCCCTATGTCTGGGGTGGTACAAGTCTTACCAATGGTGCTGACTGTTCCGGTTTCGTGCAGAGTGTATATGCAAACTTTGGCGTAAGCTTCCGAGAACTTCCTACGAACAGCAGAATGCAGGAACAGAAGTTTCCTATGCAGATGCACAGCCTGGTGACCTGATCTGCTATGGTGGTCATGTGGCAATCTATATGGGAAATGGACAGATCGTACATGCGTCCAATTCTGTAGATGGTATCAAGATCAGCGATAATGCTGCTTACAGAACAATCGTATCTGTAAGAAGACTGGTGTAATCCTGTAAATCTCATGTTCTGGTTTATGTTTTATAAACTGGAATGTGAGATTTTTTTTACTGTTTATTCACAAAGGAAATCTTTGATAAATAGTTGACATTCTGGCAGGAAGGTGTTACTATATGGTTAGTATAATTCCATACAGAACATATTAAGTGCTGATACCACGAAAGAAGTGGTACAGAAAGAGGGAATCAGGTGAGAAACCTGAGCGATCCGGTCACTGTAACAGAGGAGCAAATCTCAGAAAATCCATTGTGCCATAGCATGAGAAGGAGAGAGGAGCGATGAGCCTGGAGCCAGGAAACCTGCTTGGTATGGCGAGGTTAAACTTCCGTGTAAAGTGTAACAACCAACTCCGTTGAATCCGCAGCTTCGGAGTGTTGTCTGCTTTTATCTGAAGGCAGACATTTTTTATGGAATGCGCCTGTTCTTTATGAATTATACATGATTAAATGGCAGGCGATACTACTTCGGATTTATTCGTTCCCTCCGCGCACTCATGAACGGATTTTTTTCTACCCCGGAGTAGCGTCGCTCCCTCTTTATATGATGTAATCTGTTGAATATGGTAATCTGCTGAGAATACTGTAATGAATTTTCAATATCTTGTCTGGTGAAGAGTGATTGATGATTTATTAGAGTATTTTTTATTATATAAATATATGAAGAAAGAAGGAAAAAACGAATGGAGAAGGAGAAACCTTACTGGGAAGGAAAAGAATATTCTTTTTTCAGTCATAAGAACTGCGAGTTCTTTCCGTGTCATAAAGGTGCAGACCCGAATGACTTTAACTGCCTGTTCTGTTACTGCCCGCTGTATGCATTAGGTGACAAATGTGGAGGGAATTTCAGATATACGGACAAAGGAATCAAAGACTGCACCAACTGCATGCTTCCGCATAAAAGAAAGAATTACGGATATGTCACCGGGAAATATCAGGAACTTGCAGAGGTGATGAAGAAAGTAAGGGAAATTAATCAGGGATAAAGAAGGATACTGTCAGATTACAAAAGATAAACAAGAACGATTCTGATTGTAATGTACAGGTATGTCTGTTAGAATGAAAGACAGCAAAAGATAAAATTCTGAAAAAATCTGAAACATTTCTACATACTTTTTCCTTTATTGTTTTATCAGTCTTGCATCCCTTCTTTACAAAAGAAAATGCACCTCAGGCATTTACGTAGCTTCTGTAGAGGATACAGAAGAAATAAAATTTATATTTTTACGACAGATATCAGAGATGATCAGTGAGTAACAACCGATAACAGGAACATAAATGAAAAACCGCACAATAATAGGAAAACTGTTATTACGCGGTTTTTTATTGTTTGATATACGCAGGAACTGTCAGGTACTGAGCTGCAAATGATACGGCAGTAATGGTGCAAAAATAAACATATATTTCATGTTATACAGGAAATTCGGAGAAAGTAGGAGTATTGAATTTTTAAATATAAGATGCTATAATGCTCATATCTTTAAACTGGAGGAAAAATTTATTATGAAAAAACGAAAGACAGAGATAAGGATACTGTCTGCCTTTCTTGCTTTTACTGTAGCGGGAACATCATTACCTGTTTCCGGAGCAACGGTATCAGAATCGGAAGAGATATGGCAGGTGCAGATGCAGGATACGGAGGAAGCAGAATACGATTCGTCCGCAGAACAGGTGGACAGCTCCACAGAAACTCAGAAAATGACCGGAGAAGAGCTTTTTCAGGAAGAAACATCCGAAGAAGAGGATCCGGGAGAGAAAATTTCAAGTGGGGAAGAGATCGCTGAACAGTTTACATCCGGCAATCCTCCTGTTGTTACAGAAAGCTTTGGGGACGGGGAAAAAACAGATACGGATAAAGATACGAACGAAAATACGGATGAGGATACAGAAGGCATTCGATACATAAAAGGCCGTCCGCTGACAGAAGAAGAAAGAGAAGCGGAGCTGGAACCAATCAGAAACCTGACACCACTGGATGCAGGACCGGAAGTGGAAAGCAATCTGACATCTGTATACGCGGCTTATGGAGACACAGACACCGCTTATCCGGAAACGTATGATTCCAGAGCGCTGGACTTTGTGACACCTGTGAAGAATCAGAATCCGTTTGGAACCTGCTGGGCATTTGGCATGGCAGCAGTCATGGAAACCTCTCTTCTTGCGCAGAAAAAAGGAACCTACGATCTCTCGGAAGAACATTTGTCCTATTTCTTTTCCAACAGGCAGAATGATCCGCTGGGAAACACTGCCAATGATCAGAATACGGTACTGGGAAATTATCACAGCATTGGAGGAAACGATTATCTGGCAGCTCTTTTTCTGAGCACCTGGTCCGGGATGACCACAGAGGATGATGTTCCATTTCCCACAGATGATTCTCATACGCAGGATCTTTCTTACGAAATTTCAGCCTCTAAAGCATACAATGCGTCCGCATATCTGAAAAATGCAACATTTTCCAGTTATTCTGTAGATCGTATGAAAGAAATGCTTCTGAAGGATCACGCAGTATCCATTATGTTTTATATGTCAGAGAACTATGCAAATCCGGATACAGCAGCATACTGCTATCCTGTGGGAAAATCTTCTTCAAAGCTGATCAATCATATTGTGACGGTTGTGGGATGGGACGATAATTATTCCAGTAAAAACTTTCTGGAATCTTCCAATGTAACTTCGGATGGGGCATGGATCATAAAGAACAGCTGGGGGGATCAGAAAGGCGATGGCGGATATTATTATCTTTCCTATGAAGATGCCAATATCAGCAACCTGGTTTCTGCAGAGGCAGAAACCGTGGCAGATCAGAAGTATAAAAACAATTATTTTTATGACGGTTCTTCGGCAATTTCAAAGATTTCATTAAAGGCGGGTCAGTCCGTAGCAGCTATTTATCAGGCAACAGCAGGAAATGGAAAAAAAGAGGCCCTGGGAGAGGTCAATGTGGTTTCCATGAGCGATGATTCCACTTATCAGATTCAGGTATATACGGATCTTACAGATGCGTCAGATCCTGAGAGCGGACAGGCTGCATATGCAATTCCTTATGAAGCTGAACAGTCATTTGCCGGAGTTCAGACGATAGAAATACCGGAAGTGACTCTGAAACAGGGAAGCAGGTATTCCGTGGTCATTACAAATGCCGGAAGCAATACCATAAGTTTTGGCGTGGAGGCAAATACAAGCTATAAAACTTCAGGAGGGGGAAGCTGGTTTACTTCTCTGGCCGGTATCGAAGAAAACCAGACTTTTTTTAAGGGTGCCAGTGCGACAGCAAAATGGGCGGACGGAGCCACACAGAAGTGGTCTGCAAGGATCAAAGCGCACACAAGAACGCTGGAAGAATCAGAGCCGGAGCCGGAAATTCCTGCGACGCCTGTTTTTACAGTAAAAGCATATAATACAGGATATAATCTGGTGTCCTGGAAAAAAGTATCCGGTGCAGAGGGGTATTATGTATACAGAAGACCGGGTACCGGCGGTAAATGGACGAGGATTGCAACCGTAAAAAGCCCTTCTCTGAAGTATAAAGATACGAAGGTGACGGCGAATACCTCTTACTGCTATACAGTCCGTGCATATTACTGGTACTCCGGAAAGAGATACCTGAGCAAATACAAAATGGGAGGTGTGATTAAAGCAGCACCGGCACTGCAGAAAGTATCTTCCGTAAAATCAGAGAAAAATGGAATCCGCATTCGCTGGAAGTCCCAGAAGAAATGTGACGGATATTATATTTACAGGAAGAAAAAAGGCGGTTCCTATCAGTTAATTAAGAAAATTTCCGGAGGAAGTTACACAACATATCTGGACAAAAATGCACAAAAGGGTGTATCATACTACTATGTGGTAAAAGCATATGTAAAAGAATCATATGGAAGAGTTTACAGTAAATATCAGCATTCATCTGCGATAAAACGAAAATAGTATTCATAGAAACTGAAAACAGGATTGTGACAGACAATGCTGAAAAACAAAAAATAAAAGTGAAGGAAAAATCTATGATGAAAAAGTGGGGAATTACAATCATTGTCTTTTTGTGCTGTATCCTGTCGGCAGTCAACATATGGGCAGATGATGGACAGGGACAGAGTCCGGATTATGTAACAGATTATTACATGATTGTGCAGAGTCCGAACGGAGGAATCAATCTTTATTCAGAGACAGACCCTCAGAGCAATGTCCTGAATGACAAGCTGATCGTCAATGGCACAGCCCTTCATATTCAGGGCGAGAAGACAGGAACAGACCAGAAAGACTGGGGTTATACACAGTATCATGGAATGAACGGATATGTACCTATGGATGATCTGGATCCTGCGACGAGAGAAGAAGCAGTCAACGAAGAATATACTGCTTTTGGCGGAACAGATGCAGATTTCGATGTGAAGATCCGGACAGAAGATGGAAAAGCACCGATTTATAACGGCCCGGGAGAGAAATACGAAGAGGTTGACGGCTCAGATGGAATTGAAAATTCTTCCAGTGTACATATTTCGCAGTATGTACAGGGAGAAGACGGAATAGACTGGGGAAAAACAGATGTCGGTGGAGTTGAAGGATGGGTTAACCTTGACAGAGATACCGATTATCAGCTGGATTCCTCAGACACAGAAAATGTTTCTGATGCGGAAAATACAGCAGATGCGGAAACAGCAGCGAATACCGAAAATGCTCAGGCCGCAGAGCCGACTCCAACTGTGACACCGGTGCAGCCAACAGCAACCCCGACCGCGGAGCCAACACCAACTGTAGAGGCAACTCCGACGGCAGAAGCAACACCAGCTGCGGAAGCGACCCCGACAGCAGAAGCAACACCAACAGTGGAAGCAACTCCGACGGCAGAAGCAACACCAACTACGGAAGCGGCACCAACCACAGAAGCAGCAGATACAGAGGAAAAAGACACGAAAGAATCTGAAGAAAAAACAGATTCTGAATCTGAAAAGAAAGAAGAACAGTCAGAGAAACCTGATTCCAAAGACAAAAAGGATAAAAAAGATGATCCCGGAAAAAAAGATTCTGATTCAGAGCAGTCTCAAAAAGCATCCGGAGAGAATGTAAAAGCATCATCCGGAATAAACAGTCCGATCATCTGGATCAGTGTGATTGGAATTATTGCAATCATCATTCTTCTGATCTACTTCCTCAGAAAGAAAAAATAAAAAATGAAAGTAAACCGGGGCAAAGATGACTGCCCCGGATTTATAACAATAATAAAAAGCAGTTGCACCAATCCGGTACAACTGCTTTTTTGAAAAATGTGTGTATAATTGAGACTCTTTGAGGAAACCTCAAAAATAGTCTTAATTAGCTAGATCAGTTATAATCCATCTATAGTTTACAATTATTTTTCATATTATTCAAGTAAAATTTCAAAAAAAATAATATAATTTTGTGTTACATCTTATAGAATGGCATTGAAAATGTTTCAGACGGCTTTTTTACTTGCGCATAACAGCTATTGTGCGTATAATAGGAAAAATGAAAATGAGAACGAGGGAGAAGAAAATGAAAGTAACCGAAGAATTATTAAATGAAATGAAAGAAAAAGATGAGAACTTTTCAGATGGCCTGATTCTTCCGGACGGAGACTATATACGGATCCCAAAAGGGCATCTTCATGGAATGATGGCACTCCTGCCGCAGACAGAGGACGAAATCTGGAAAATGATCCCGGAAGAGGATTCCCCCTTGTTCTGGCTGATCGAGAAAACCGGCTGCGTTCTGACCGACTATAATAATTCCATAGGAATGAAAATGACACCTGCCCAGCAACAGGTGTTCGATGCCATGAGGAAACATGGATTTCTCACAGATGATTATTACGACCTTACCAGACAGAGAGAAAAGGTCAGAAAAGAAAGAGAACAAAAAGAACAACAGGAAAAAATGTAAACAGAAAGTGTTTTGCAGCTTGCAGTTCCATGGATAAGACCAGAGCTTTGTACAGAAATTAAAAGATCTTCTGCCATAAACATCAAAATCTGAATCTACAAATGTAAACATAAAAATCCCGGAAATCATATATCCTCAAAGGAACCATATGATTCCCGGGATTCTTTTTACACAAAATCCAAATCAATTCCGGGAATCATAACCACTTCTGTTTTACCAGTTCATTAAAACATAAAAAATATCATCAGACAAAAACAATCTCTGAATAAAATCCTCAAAAATTAAAAAAAAGTTGTTTTTACAACATACATATCTCTGAATATCCACTATACTTTGCAATGTAATCAAACGAAACATAAAAATCTGCTTACAGCAGTCTCATAAAAATACAAGTTAATTATTTTATTTTCAGGAGGGAAAACATGATCCGAAAAATCATACACATTGATGAAGAACGCTGCAACGGATGCGGCTTATGCGCAGGAGCCTGTCAGGAAGGAGCCATCGGCATCGTAGACGGAAAAGCAAAACTGCTGCGTGATGACTATTGCGACGGACTTGGAAACTGCCTGCCCGTATGTCCGACAAACGCTATTTCCTTTATTGAAAGGGAAGCGGCAGCCTTCGATGAGGCAGCAGTAGAAACAAACATGAAAGCAAAAGTCAAAAACAGTATACAAACCAATATAGAAGCCAATACCCAAACCAGTTCCACTCCTGAAAAAAATTTTACAGGATGTCCGGGAAGCATGGCAAAAAAGATTTTCCGATCACCACGGAAAAAAGAACAAACCCAAACACAGCCAGATATACCCGCAGAATCAGAACTGAGACAATGGCCGGTACAGATCAAACTGGTACCAGTCAACGCACCATATTTCAATGGTGCGCATCTCCTCATTGCTGCTGACTGTACTGCATACGCCTGCGCAAACTTTCATCAGGAATTTATCCGCAACCGCATCACCCTGATCGGATGTCCGAAACTGGACGAAGGCGACTACAGCGAGAAACTGACAGAAATCATACGTCAGAACGACATTAAAAGCGTAACTATCGTACGAATGGAAGTCCCATGCTGCGGCGGCCTTGCCAGAGCAGCAGAAACAGCTCTGAAAAACAGCGGAAAATTCATTCCATGGCAGACTAAGATCATATCCACAGACGGACATATCCTGAATGATATGTAAAAATCTGCAAAAACTATAAAATGAATGACAAAAAATAAATGGTAAAGAAATAAAAAATAAAGAAAATTCCATAAAAACGTTCTGGTAAAACGATAATACACCATTAACTATTACACTAACTATTAAATAAAGGAGAAAAAACAAATGGAAAAACAGATGTTTTGTTTTCAGTGTGAACAGACTGCAGGATGCAGCGGATGTACAGGAAAAGCGGGAGTATGCGGAAAAACCGCGGATACCGCAGGACTTCAGGACGAACTGACAGGAGCCCTGATCGGACTCGCCCGCGCCTGTGCGAACAACGAAAAAAAAGAAACCACAGACAGAATCATAATTGAGGGACTTTTTACCACAGTCACCAACGTAGCCTTTGATGACAATTCCATCCGTAAAATGATCAACACCATTTATACAGAGAAAAACAAAATTGTACCGGACTGCGCAGCCTGTGCTTCCAGATGCGGAAACACAGACGATTACGATATGAACAGAATCTGGGAAGCAGACGAAGATATCCGCTCTCTGAAATCCCTGATCCTTTTCGGAATCAGAGGAATGGCAGCCTACGCATACCATGCCATGGTACTCGGCTACACAGATCAGAAAGTAAATAATTTCTTCTATAAAGCATTAGCCGTACTCGCAGAAGACTGGGGAATGGAAGAATTACTTCCGGTTGTCATGGAAGTTGGAGAAGTCAACTTAACCTGCATGGCACTCCTTGACCAGGCAAACACAGAAACCTTCGGCACTCCGACTCCGACCACAGTACCTCTGAAAGTAGAAAAAGGCCCATTCATTGTTGTAACCGGACACGACCTCTACGACCTGAAACTCCTTCTTCAGCAGACAGAAGGAAAAGGCATCAACATCTATACACACGGTGAAATGCTTCCGGCACACGCTTATCCGGAGCTGAAAAAATTCTCCCATCTCAAAGGAAACTTCGGAACAGCATGGCAGAACCAGCAGAAAGAATTTGACAATATTCCTGCCCCAATCCTCTACACAACCAACTGTCTCATGCCGCCAAAAGCCAGCTACGCAGACAGAGTATTTACAACAGAAATGGTATCCTTCCCGGAAACCGTTCATATTGATGACGAAAAAGATTTCACTCCGGTAATCGAAAAAGCACTTGCTTTAGGCGGATACGCAGAAGACACCCGGTTCACCGGAATCAACGGCGGAACAGAAGTAATGACAGGTTTTGCACACGGAACTGTCCTCAGCGTCGCAGACAAAGTAATTGAGGCAGTCAAGTCCGGAGACATCCGCCACTTCTTCCTGGTAGGTGGCTGCGATGGCACACGCAAAGGACGAAACTACTATACAGATTTCGTAAAACAGACCCCGGATGACACCATCATCCTCACCCTCGCCTGTGGAAAATACCGATTTAACGACCTCAACCTCGGAACCATCGGCGGACTCCCGAGAATCATGGACATGGGCCAGTGCAACGATGCCTACAGCGCCATCAAAGTAGCTGTTGCACTTGCCGAAGCCTTCAACTGCAGCGTAAACGAACTCCCACTGAGCATGATCCTCTCCTGGTACGAACAGAAAGCAGTCTGCATTCTCCTGACCCTGCTCCATCTGGGAATCAAAAACATCCGCTTAGGCCCGACCCTGCCAGCATTCATCTCCCCGAATGTCCTGAATTACCTGGCAGAAAACTTCAACATTGCAGCCGTTACCACACCAGAAGAAGATTTAAACAAAATCCTCGGATAACAAACCTGATGATTGCTGTTCACTCCACACACAGTAACACTTGACAATTTCATATTTCCAACTGTATAATAATTACCAATAAGCGATAATCAATGATCAATGACGATTAACTGATTAACAATTAAACAATCATACGAAATGCAACGACAGGGAGGAGTACACAATCCCGTGATTCCCAGAGAGAAAGCGGTCGCTGAAAGCTTTCATGAACGGATTGTAGAAGTAGCCCTCGAGCAGTGAACCCAACAGTATCTTTTATAATTGTATACTCAGTAGGCTTCAACGTCAGTTCCACGTTACAGGAACACAGTATATTCAGTACTGACAGAGTGCAGAGATACAATCTCTGAAAACAGGTGGTACCGCGGAAAATATTTTCGCCCTGGGCATACAGCCCGGGGCGTTTTTGTTTTTCCGCACGCAAAAACAGACAAATTCCCGAGCGTCCGTATCTATCCATATCCACATTCGCACCATTCCAAGCAAAAAAAGGAGGTTTTCACATATGAAACAAATATCCGGCAACAAACTCTTAGTAAAAGCATTAAAAGAAGAAGGCGTAGAATACCTTTTCGGCTATCCGGGAGCCTGTACCATTGACATCAGTGACGAACTCTACAAACAGGACGATGTAAAAATCATCCTCCCACGTCACGAACAGGCCCTCGTCCACGAAGCCGACGCCTACGCAAGAACCACCGGCAAAGTCGGCGTATGCCTCGTAACCAGCGGTCCTGGAGCAACCAACCTTGTAACCGGTCTCGCAACCGCCAACTACGACAGCGTTCCACTCGTATGCTTCACAGGCCAGGTAGCCCGCCATCTCATCGGAAACGACGCATTCCAGGAAGTAGACATCGTAGGAATCACCCGCAGCATCACCAAATATGGCGTAACTGTCCGCAGACGGGAAGACCTTGGCCGCATCATCAAAGAAGCCTTCTACATCGCCCGCACCGGCCGCCCGGGACCAGTCCTCATCGACCTCCCGAAAGACGTCATGGCAGAACTTGGCAGTGCAGAATATCCAAAGAATGTCAACATCCGCGGCTACAAACCAAACACAGATGTCCACATCGGACAGCTCAAACGTGCCCTGAAACTCTTACATAAAGCCAAACGCCCGTTATTCCTCGCCGGCGGCGGAGTCGTAATCTCCCGTGCCTACGAAATCTTCCGTGAGGTAGTAGAAAAAACAAACGTCCCGGTAGTCACTACTGTAATGGGAAAAGGTTCCATCCCGACCGACCACCCGCTTTTCATCGGAAATCTCGGTATGCACGGTGCCTATGCTGCAAACATGGCAGTCAGCAACTGCGATGTCCTCTTTTCCATCGGAACCCGATTCAATGACAGAATTACCGGAAAACTCCATGAGTTTGCACCACATGCACAGATTGTCCACATTGACATTGATACAGCATCCATCTCCCGAAACATCCAGGTAGACATCCCAATCGTTGCAGATGCAAAAGAAGCAATCACAAAGATGAACGAATATGTTCAGCCATGTGCAACCTCTAAATGGCTGTCTCAGATTCAGGAATGGAAACAGGAACATCCACTTAAAATGCGTCCGAACGATGTATTAAGCCCAATGGACATCTTAAAAGAAATCAACGAACAATTTGAAAACAGCATCATCGTCACAGACGTAGGACAGCACCAGATGCTCGTTTCCCAGTATGCAGAAGTCACGGAAGGCAAGCAGATGATCATGTCCGGCGGTCTCGGAACCATGGGATATGGACTTCCGGGCGGCATCGGCGCCAAGATCGGAAATCCGGACAGACCGGTAATCGTAATCTCCGGTGACGGCGGTGTCCAGATGAACATTCAGGAACTTGCAACTGCAGTACTCGAAGAACTTCCGGTCATCCTCTGCATCTTTAACAACGAATACCTTGGAATGGTACGCCAGTGGCAGAAACTTTTCTATGGCAAACGCTACGCCATGACAAACCTGCGCGCCGGAGCACTTTCCCGTCGTACAGAAGGTATGGAATACCCACAGTACACACCGGACTTTATCAAACTTGCAGAAAGCTACAGAGCCAAAGGCATCCGTGTTACAAAAAAAGAAGAAATCGCAGCAGCTTTCGAAGAAGCAAAGAAAAATACAAAAGCACCTACAGTAATTGAATTTATCATTGACCCGGAAGAAATGGTTTATCCGATGATCAAACCAGGCGGAACTCTGGAAGATATGATCATGGACTGCTAAATCAGCTTTGATTAAATGAAATTCATTGAGAAACAAAAAATAAGTAATAATCAGGAGGAAACTCATTATGGATAAAGGAATGAAAAAAAGATGGATTTCTCTCTATGTTGAGAACCAGGTAGGTGTTCTGTCAAAAATCTCCGGACTTTTTTCCGGAAAAAGCTACAACCTTGACAGCCTCACAGTAGGAACCACAGAAGACCCGACCGTATCCCGAATGACCATCGCTACAGTCAGCGATGATGAAACATTCGAGCAGATCAAGAAACAGTTAAACCGCATGATCGAAGTCATCAAAGTCATTGACTTTACAGATGTCTTTGTCCGCATGAAAGAAATCCTTTACATCAAAGTATTTAACTGCTCCAAAGAAGATAAAGTAGAACTCTTCCAGATCGCAGAAACTTTCAAAGCCAAAGTCATCGACTACGGCAAAGACAGCCTGCTTCTTGAATTTGTTCAGACAGCAACCAAGAACGATGCAGTTGTAAAACTGATCAAAGAAGAATTCCACAGAATCGAAGTGGTTCGCGGTGGAAGCGTGGGAATTGAATCCATCAGCATGATGGAACGCTAAAAAACGGAAAGTTTTCTGACATACAGAAGAGGCTTCATGTATATAAATATAAAACAAGAAAGGCGTAAATCCAATGTTCGGATTTACGCCTTTCTTACTCAACTCTGACAATTCAGATTTTTATTTAAAAAGGATCAGGCATTCTTCAAACTGACCGGTTTTGTCATTATATGCATAAATACTCAGAGATGCATTTCTTTTGGTTACTTTGAAAGTTTTACCACTCTCTACAAAAGTTCCCCTGTCTATAATTTTAGGGCTGGTGATATAACGATTGCCGCTGATACTCCATCCATTCTTTGCTTTCACCTGTAATTTTAGGTTTTTATTTTTATATTTATCATAGCTTAATGTATAACTTGCATTTTTGTTAAACTTAGAAGTAAGGTTCAGAGAACCGATTTTAAGAGTAGATAATGGATTTACATATTTTTTTACAGTGACCTTCTGCTTATAAGTGTTGTTTCTGGCTTTATAGGAAATAACAGTAGTTCCTGCTTTTTTGGGTATCATAACACGTGACATGTATGATTCAGGATTTGCCTGATATAAAGGGTAACATTTTCTGGATGCAAGTTTTACTACAGAAGGATTAGAGGATTTAAAGGATGTTACTCCCCAATTCATGTAAATATCTGTATTTATAGAAGTTTCGTTGGATGGAGCATAGGCTCTTCTGCCAGCATTATAGCACTGAGATGCTGAAGAATACAGAGTGATTATCTGATCTTTTTTGGTAATGGTTTCCGCCTGCACACTGAAAGAGCACAACAATACCATAGTCAGTACAAGCACAGTTGCAAAAATTTGTCTGAAATGTTTTTTCATACCGGGATTCTCCTTTTTTGAAATTTTTTGCAGCATTTTCCATCAAATACGGTATTATTGTCTGGCACTGCTGCTGTTTATTGATAATTCTATTGTAGTCACTTTAACATGTATTTGCAAGCAATTATTTTATAAAAACAGGGTGTTTTTTTATTTATAGAAAATGTTATAATGTTGGCACCGATTATGAAGTAAAAGGAAAGAAAGGAATATACGATATACATGGCAAAAAAGAAAATTTATGCAGTTAGGAAAGGTCACAAAACGGGAGTATTCAGCACCTGGCAGAGTGCCAGAAAGCAACAGCCGGATATTCAGGCGCAGAGTTTAAAAGTTTTACGGACAAAGCAGAAGCAATGGCATTTCTTCAGATGAAAACTGTCCGGACAGTATCCACGGACAAAGAAAAAGAAGCAGCAGGAATCGTCGAAGTGCCTGAAAATATGGTCATTGCCTATGTGGATGGAAGCTTCGAAAAAAGTATTAACAGATATGCCTTCGGTTGTGTGATCCTCACACCGGACGGCCGGGAAATCCGGAAATCCGGCAGTGGAAGCAATCCGACAGGAACCGCCATCCGAAACGTGGCAGGAGAGATGCTCGGAGCTATGAATGCTGTGAAATGGGCACAGGAAAACGGCTATCCCGCAGTAGAAATCCGTTACGATTATGAAGGCGTGGAAAAATGGGTGACAGGCGCATGGAGAGCCAAAACACCACTCACCAGCAAATACGCAGCTCATATGCAGGAAGCCGGAAAAAATATTCAGATTTCGTTCTGCAAAGTAGCTGCCCATACAGGAAACCACTATAACGAAGAAGCAGATCAGCTTGCCAAAAGTGCTCTGCTCTGCACAGAAGAAGAGGTAACCCTGTAAAAACAAAAAGTAAAAATAACGTAGAAATTTATTGTAAAAACAAAAGATAGTAGAAGAAAATATAAAAAATCTGTGATACACTGTGTTGTGCCGATAAGTTGATAGCGATATCAATTTACCGGCACATTGTTGATTATCGGCAGAGCGAGAAAAAAGAACGGCATCTGCTGACAGGCTGCAATAAAAGATTTATAATTTGATCAGATCAAAAGAAGCGTAAGTTTCTTTTAAATGATTATAGCAGTCCTAGTAAATAATGCATCTTAATCCAGTCCATCAGAGTGTGAAATCCTGCGTCAGATATCTTTGACGTGCGTTAGCACGCCTGCAGATATCTTCCTTGTCTTTCGCACTCTGCTGAACTGTCTTAAATGCATTATTTACTAGGACTGCTATAGAATGATTACAGATGAGGAGGGAAAATATCAGATGAAAACAAACTATAACAGAACAGTACAGGCGTGTTTTATCGGATATGTGGTACAGGCAATCGTGAACAACTTTGTTCCGCTGCTGTTTCTGACATTTCAGAGCAGTTACGGAATCTCACTGCAGAAGATCACGCTTCTGGTTACGTTTAATTTTGGAATCCAGCTTCTGGTGGATCTGGCTTCCATCGGATTTGTAGACCGGATCGGCTACCGTGCATCCATGATCATTGCTCATGCAATGGCAGCAGCAGGACTGATCCTGCTTACGATTTTGCCGGAAGTTTTTGGTGACCCGTTTGCAGGACTGCTGGTGGCAGTTATGATCTATGCAATTGGCGGCGGCCTGCTGGAAGTACTGGTAAGCCCTGTTGTGGAAGCATGTCCGACAGACAATAAAGAAAAAGCAATGAGTCTGCTGCATTCCTTTTACTGCTGGGGACATGTGGGAGTCGTACTTCTTTCTACACTGTTCTTCCGGATTTTCGGTATTGCAAACTGGAAATACATGGCACTTGTATGGTCCCTGGTTCCAATTGCCAACGGAATCCTTTTTTCCAGAGTTCCGATCGCACCGCTTCTGGATGAAGGCGAAGAAGGGCTGACTATGGCAGAACTCTTTAAGAAGAAAATCTTCTGGGTACTGATGCTCATGATGCTCTGCGCAGGAGCCAGCGAGCAGGCAGTCAGCCAGTGGGCATCCACACTTGCAGAAAAAAGTTTCGGAATCAATAAAACAATCGGAGACTTGGCCGGACCTATGGCATTTGCCATTCTTATGGGAAGCTCCAGAGCATTCTACGGAAAATTCGGAGACAGGATCAATCTGGAACGTTTTATGCAGTACAGTGCTGTCCTGTGTATGGTTTCCTACCTGATGATCGCATTCATTCCGGTACCGGCACTTGGAATCCTTGGATGTGCGGTCTGCGGTTTATCCGTCGGCATCATGTGGCCGGGAACCTTCAGTATGGCTGCTGCGTCCGTAAAAAGAGGCGGAACCGCATTATTTGCACTCCTTGCACTGGCAGGAGATGTGGGATGCTCCTCCGGACCTACCTATGTGGGAATGATCTCCGGCGCATTGAACGATAACCTGAAACTGGGAATTTTTGCAGCTCTAATTTTCCCAATCCTTATGATGATAGGAATAAAACTGATCATGGGACTGAGAAAGAACGCATAAAGGTAGTTTATCAAAACCATATTTTGTAAAAAAACAGTAAAAACAAGCCTCTTGTACTGGCAGGTTACAGATTCAGATAACCATGCCAGAGCAAGAGGCTTATTATATACATATGTTATGCCAGAGTCATATCCCCGTCCTTCACCCATCCGATCTTACGCAGAAATGCATTGATCAGTGGGCAGAGAATGGCAGGAAGGATAAAGGAGATAAGCAGAAGTCCTGCCCAGTCCCAGCCAGTGACTGCGGCTTTGGTTCCGGCTGTGATATCATTCATCCAGCCTGTGTACACACCAATCTGACCGACAAAACCACAGGTTCCCATACCGGAAGAAACCGGAGTGCCATTCATCTGAAGTTTGAACAGGCAGGTGGCAATCGGACCTGTGATTGCAGAAGTTACGATCGGTGCGATCCAGATACGTGGATTTTTAACAATGTTTCCCATCTGGAGCATGGAGGTTCCGATTCCCTGAGAAACCAGACCGCCCCATTTGTTTTCGCGGAAAGACATGACAGCGAAACCAACCATCTGTGCACAGCATCCGGCAACAGCGGCTCCTCCGGCAAGTCCGGTCAGTCCAAGAGCGGCACAGATCGCAGCGGAAGAAATCGGCAGAGTCAGTGCGATTCCTACAAAGACAGATACTAAAATTCCCATCAGGAATGGCTGAAGGTTGGTAGCCCACATAATGATATTTCCGACTTTCATGGCTGCACTGCCAAGAGCCGGTGCCCACCATGCGGAAAGCCCTACGCCAACGCCAATCGTGACAAGCGGTGTGACAAGAATATCGATTTTTGTTTCCTTGGATACGGCTTTTCCAATCTCAGAAGCAAAGATGGCTACGAATAATACAGCCAGAGGGCCACCTGCGCCGCCAAGTGCATTGGAAGCGAAACCGACAGTGATCAGTGAAAATAAAACCAGCGGCGGGCAGTGCAGTGCGTAACCGATTGCAACAGCCATGGCAGGTCCGCTCATTGCAGAAGCCAGAGAGCCGACCGTATACTGGGTATCATTTACCGTTGCTACAGCAGTGGTCAGGAACTGGATATGAAACTGCGTTCCAAGGGTATTGATGATCGTACCGATCAGCAGAGAACAGAAAAGACCCTGCGCCATGGCACCAAGAGCATCGATTCCGTAACGTTTTACGGAAATTTCGATGTCTTTCCGTTTCAGAAATGCTTTTAACTTTTCCATGATATGATTTCTCCTCTTATTATTATGTATAGAATGGTGTATATACACCTGTATACGTTTTAATTATTATAGCTTCATTCATGGAGTAAGGCAAGTAGTTATTGAATTATTATTTACATCAGAAATACGGTTGCTGAAAAAGAGAAGCGGTAATGAGATAACGATGGCGGATTCATAAATATTTGGAGAAAATACGCAGAAATGATATTGTAAAGTATTTTTGGATTTGATATGATATAAAAAGTTGATTTTACGGAGGAAAAAAGATGAGCGAGTGGATTAAAAAAATAAACTGGAAGTACGTCATCGTGATGCTGATCGGAAATGTGATCCTCGGTCTGGGAATTGCAATCTTCAAACTTTCCGGACTTGGAAATGACCCTTTCAGTGGAATGGTTATGGCACTGTCTGACAGAACAGGGATTGATTATCCGGTATTTCTGATCATTGTCAATATGATCGTGTTTGTATTTGAGATTATTTTCGGAAGAAAACTGATTGGTCTGGGAACGTTTGTAAATGCTGTGCTTCTGGGCTATATTGTTTCTTTCTTCTATAACATTATTTTATGTCTGGAGCCGACTCAGATGGTTCAGAGAGTTCTGACTGTCTGCGTGGGAGTTGTAGTGACAAGTCTGGGAGTATCCATGTACCAGTTATCCAGACAGGGTGTGGCTCCTTATGACAGTGTCTCACTGATCATGGTAGAAAAATGGCCAAAGATTTCCTACTTCTGGCACAGAATTTCCAATGATGCTTTATGCGCCCTGATCTGCTGGCTGGCAGGTGGAATCGTAGGACTGGGAACCCTGGTCAGTGCTTTTGGACTGGGACCGGTAGTTCAGTTCTTTGATACACATTTTACATCTAAATTACTGGAGAAAATTGGAAAGTAATTGAGAGTATAGAAGTGTGAAGATATACAGGCATGAAAATATACAAGTATGACAGTATAAAAGTGTGAGAATATAAAATATGGAAATAAAAAAAAGACTGCTTTGTGAACATACGATACAAGATATAGATGCTCACAAAGACAGCCTTTTTATTTTGCACAAAAATCAGCCATCAGTCTGCTACATGGACTGTAATATCTCCATAGTCAGACTGAACAGTCAGGACATTCGAAGTGGAATCATTTTTCTTTTTATAGGTATTTCTGTCATCATCAGTAATAAGATATCCACTCAGATTAAGAGGAACATCAATATCCCCCATATCCGCATTCAGGCTCAGTGCCAGGTCAGAGAGATTTTTCTCAGGAATGGACAGCTCAATATCTCCCATTTTGGAAGAAATCTGGCAGTTATTATCAAAAGAAACTTCGGTTCCGTCGATATCTCCCGCAGAAAGAGTGAGAGTACTTTCTGTAAAGCTGGAAGATTTTATGATCAGATCGCCTGCTGAGCAGTCAAGGTTCAGATTGTTCAGAGAACTCTCAGCGATGGAAACATCTCCTTCTTTATCTGAAAGAGAGCCATTTTCGATGGTCAGATTTTCCAGTGTGAGATCTCCCAGGTTTGACTGTAGATTGAAATTCCGGCAGTTCATGGCATCAAGTTTCAGATCGCCTTCCTCCATCTGACAGGAGAAGGTGTCGAGCTCCTGATCACGGGGAATGTACACGACAACCTGATTATCAGAGAGAGCATCGGAAATATGCTGAGCGGTCAGAAGATCTTTCAGAAATCCGATATCAATATGAACATATCCGGAGGTAACATGGCCGTTTGTTTCTGACAGGTTCAGAGTACCGTTAGTTACCTGCCAGGAGACAGGGATGATTCCCTTTGTTGTTTCTACATTATAAGAAAGATAGAAATTATCATCTTCGGATTCTCTGACAGACAGATCAATGTGTTTGAAATCTACATTCAGATTCCGGAAAGAGTCGATTTTCTCTTTCTTCAGAACTGCGTGGCTGCCATCCTCTTTGGAAGAAGCAGAACCGTTATAGGAATTCAGGTCTGTATTTGCGATATAATCTTTCCCGCCGGCTGCAATACCTGAGCCAAAGAGCACAAGGCCAAGGGCGCAGAGAACTGTGCCGGTGATAAGAAATTTACTGGTTTTCTGATTTTTCATAATAGATCAACCCCTCTTTCTTCTTATAAGAAACTGTGCCATTTTTACGAACAGGATGCAGGTCCACTTGCACAGATAAATTCCAAGGATGCACAATAGAATGCTGGCTCCGATACCAAGCAGCCCGAGTCCAAGAATAATGAAACTTCCGGAAACAGAAAAAGGAATGGCAATAATTCCGCGGACAAAAAGTTTGGCACCGATGAGGAGCGCACTCAGTGCAACTGCGAAGATAGATAAGTATACAGCAAACATACAGATGGCGACACTTAACAATACGGCAAATAATGCAATCAGCATGGGAATTGCGACCGGTGCAGCACAGATGGCGAGCAGTGCAATCCTCAGAGTTCCTTTGCGTACAGGCTTTTCAAATGAAGATTTGTCATCCAGTTTCTTATCCAGCAGATTGGAGATCAGGTCTCTGGCTGCTTCCTTCGGAGTTCCCAGCTCCTCCATCAGTTTCTGCTGACCTGCTTCATCAGCTTCTCCGAAATACTCTTCAAAGTATTCGATCGCATCGTCATAATCCTGCTTTGGAAGACGACGCAGGTATTTCTTTAACTGAGTTATATACTGTTCTTTTGTCAATTTCTTATCCTCCCCTCAATAATTCCGTCAATAGTATCACGGTAACTGTTCCACTCCCGATTCAGAAAAACCAGTTGTTCTTTTCCGGCTTCCGTGATGGAATAATACTTACGCTTACGTCCCTGAAACTCCTGAGAGTAAGTAGTGACATAGCCGCCTTTTTCCAGTTTCTTTAAAATAGGATATAACGTTGATTCTTTGATATCGGCTACAATCTTGATCGTCTGGCTGATTTCGTATCCGTAGGAATCCTGCGAGTCTATAATAGACAGAATTAAGAATTCAATCAACAATGCAGATACGGGATAATACATGCAACCACCTCCTGAATAAATATGTAAAATAATTATATATAAAAATTTTATATATAAAATAATATAACATATGGGAGAAAAATGTCAATAGCAAATTAAAAAATAAAAAAGAACTGCCATGAAAGCAGATTTCTTCAGAATCAGGGGAATCTTCAGGATTGCCTTCAAAAGCAGTTCTTTTAAGTTTTTTATTTATATGAAGTATTTTCTATCCGCACATATGACATGCTTCACATGCAGAAGGTGTAGTCGCACATCCGCCCATAGCGGTTTCACGCAGTTCCGCAGGAAGTTTTTTTCCCACTGTAAACATTGTCTGGATCATTTCATCCAGCGGAATCAGCTGTGGGATTCCGGCGAGAGCCATTTCAGCAGCGATGATGGCATTTGCCACACCGGCAGCATTTCTGTTCTGACATGGATATTCAACCAGACCGCCAACCGGGTCACAGACCAGCCCAAGCATATTCATAAGAACTGTGGAGGCTGCATAAGTACACTCCCGTGGGGTGCCGCCCATCAGCTCTACAGCAGCGGAAGCTGCCATGCAGAAGCCACACCGACCTCAGCCTGACATCCGCCCACAGCACCGGCAACTGTTGCGTTTCGCATCGCCAGATAACCGATGGCGCTTGCATTAAACAATGCCTGGATGATCTCGGCATCAGAGAAATGATAATGTTCCTGCATTGCCAGCATCAGTCCCGGTACGATCCCGGCGGAACCGGCAGTAGGAGATGCCACGATCAGACCCATGGAAGCATTGGTTTCCAGAGTGGCCATTGCATAGGTGACTGCCTTCTGAAGCAGATCTCCGCAAAGCCCTTCTTTTTTCTGCGCATGGAGGCTGAGCTTTCTGGCTTCTCCGCCGATCAGGCCGCCCATAGATGTTACCGGCTGACTGATCGGAGAGAGCGCAGCATCTTTCATAATTTCCAGTACCCGTGTCATTTTCTGATTTACAACTTCGGCGTCTGTTTCACCGAGCTCAATCTCACGGATACGCATAATCTCTGAGACAGGAAGATTTTTTTCTTCACAGAGAGCTAAGAGTTCGTTTGCATTTTTAAAATCCATGATAAAAATCCTCCTTTCCTTACATCTGTACGATCATAACTTCATGAATATTTGGGTTCTCGCGGATGGCAGGAACGATATTTTCCGGAAGTCTGCCGTCAGATTCTACGATCGTGTATGCGATATCGCCTTTACCTTCGCGGAAAAGACGCATAAATGCAATGTTGATATTCCGGTCACTCAGGCATTTGGTGATATAGGCCACAACGCCTGGAGTGTCCTGATGAATTACGATCACTGCACTGTATTCGCCCGTAAAGTCTACCTGCACATGATTGATCTCTACAATACGGACTTTACCGCCGCCAAGAGATTCCCCTCGTACGGTCATTTTCTGGCCTTGTTCATTTTCCATGCAGATATCTACGGTATTCGGGTGAATATCTGTTTCCAGTTCATTCGGGGTAAAAGAAAACTCCAGCCCTTTTTCATGCGCAATGTCAAAAGAATTTCGGATGCGCATGTCATCTGTGGAAAATCCCATGATACCGCCAAGCAGAGCACGGTCAGTACCGTGACCACGGTAAGTTTTTGCAAAGGAGCCGTACAGGATAAAGTCAGCCCTCTTTAACGGACCCTCGATCATTTTCTGGGCGAGATAGGAAATGCGGGCTGCACCCGCGGTATGTGAACTTGAAGGACCGATCATATTCGGTCCCATTACATCAAATGCACTGATAAATGACATATAGTTTGTTCTCCTGTTATTTAAAACTTTTTTTCTTCATAGAAATCTTTTCCTCTCAATGTGTTTTTTATACTTTCCTAAAAAGTGTACTGTTCGGAAGTGGATTCAGAGGAGTAAGTGCATTGAACAGTATTGGTGGGATTACTTCCTGTTTTTGTGGCATTTATCTGTAACCCGCGCTGTCAGAGATAAACACCGGATTACGACACTGGATGTGACATCCTCCCCCACCTGTAGAGGTGGGGGCTTCCCTGACCTCGGTGGGTTTGGTTCTCGTTCGATAGTACCAATGTCCTAAGCATAAGCGAGCTAACCCCGTGTGTCCCACGGTTGT
>NZ_QUDO01000034.1 GCF_003477525.1 Ruminococcus sp. AF41-9 | reverse complement strand
GTGAAATCCTGCGTCAGATATCTTTGCCGTGCGTCAGCACGCCTGCAGATATCTTCCTTGTCTTTCACCCTCTGCTGAACTGTCTTAAATGCATTATTTACGAGGATTGCTATAGTCCATTTCTGGCGCAGATATCATTTAGGCAGCATCTGTCACAGTATGGCTTTGTACGGGCAGTACAGACATCACGTCCGTGATTAACCAGACGGTGACAGAGATCATTGCCCTCTTCCGGCGGAACAATCTTCCATAATTCCATTTCCACCTTCTTAGGCTCTTTGATATTATCAACCAGACCAATGCGGTTAGAAAGACGGATACAATGAGTATCAGTAACAATCGCCGGTTTTCCAAACACATCTCCCATGATCAGGTTAGCACTCTTTCTTCCCACACCCGGAAGCTTCAGCAGCGCATTAAAATCATCCGGAACATTGTCATGATACTGCTCATGAAGAACCTTCATACAGGCACTGATATCCCTTGCCTTACTCTTTCCAAGTCCACAGGGACGCACAATCGCCTCAATATCTGCCACATCCGCACTGGCAAGAGCCTCCACAGTAGGATATTTCGCATACAGATCCTGAACAACTACATTCACTCTTGCATCCGTACACTGAGCCGCCAGGCGGACACTCACCAGCAGCTTCCACGCATTATCATAATCCAGAGTACAGTCCGCATCTGGATATTCTTTCCTTAATCGATCAATAACCTCAAGGGCCAGTTCTTTTTTTGTCATATGTGTAAACTCCATTTCTTTTTAAAGTCATTTATAAAATTAATTGCGAAGCAATTTTGATTTTGTTTTTTTACCAATATACAGCCTGGGAGGGGAAGATGTGTGTGGGCGCATTTGAAGGTTCCTGATAATTCTTGGTATTCGGGAATCTGCGTTATGAGCAGACCGTCTCACTGTTTGAGCGAAGTTTGCAACGGAGCGAGTTTGAGAGGGCTGCTCATGGTTTTAGCAGATTTCCGAATGCCTTAGAATTACAGGGTTCTGAAACTAAGCCCACACACATCTTCCCCTCCCAGGCGTCCCTTCTCCATTTTTTCTATCATATCACAAACAATACTCCCTTGCATTTCTTATTTTTGTATATTAAAATAAAAACAGCCGTTGTATTTACAACAAATATCTAAAAAACCATCCGAAAGGAATCAAATGATAAACACAGATTTTTTATGCAAATCCCGTTTATTTCAGGGCTTTACAAAAGAAGAAATACAAAGCCTTCTGGACTGTCTGAACGCCACTGTAAAAACATGGAAAAAAGGTGAATACATCTTCCACGCCGGCGAAACAACCGAACATTTCGGAATGATCCTGGAAGGAACCGTTCAGGTAGTCAGCGACGACTACTGGGGAGAACGCCAGATCCTTGCGGGATTCAGAAAAGGCCAGCTTTTTGGCGAAGCATATGCCTGCATGGAAAAAACACCACTGATGGTCAGCGCACTCGCAGTAGAAGAAACCCAGGTTCTGATGCTGAATGCACACCGCGTCCTGCAAACCTGCACTTCCGCCTGTGACTTCCACCACAGACTGGTAGAAAATCTGGTTGCTATTCTGGCAAAAAAGAACTTAACACTCACCAGAAAAATCGACCAGGTCAGCAAAAAAACCATCCGCGGAAAAGTACTCGCTTATCTTTCCAGCGAAGCAGCACAACAGAACAGCAGTGACATCACAATTCCATTTAACAGACAGCAGCTCGCAGAATATCTGGCAGTTGACAGAAGCGCACTCTCTGCGGAACTCTCAAAGATGCAAAAAGAAGGCATGATTCAGTATAAAAAGAATCATTTTATTCTGAACAAAGAGATAGAGTAAAAAACAGACAAAAGAACAGATAAAAGAGACATATAAACAACAAGAGGAAAAGAGAAACAATGAAAGTACGAATGTATAATGTAGGTTTCGGAGACTGCTTCTGCCTCCGGGACAGAAAAAAAAGCCTGCTGGTAGACTTCGGAACCAACAACAGCAGAATAGAAGGTCGCCCGAGAAGAGAAATATTTGACGTGATTATCTCAGACCTGTCCACCATCAACTGCAAAAACCTGTTACTGACACATTTTCACATGGATCACTTATCCGGTCTGCTCTACATGATGAAAAACAGAGACAGCTCCTTCGACTTCGGAAAAATCTATCTGCCGGACGTATTTTCCCGCGAAGAAATGAGCCGAACCCTGGTATTATTACTTCTTGCAGACCTGCTGAAAGAATCCGGCCTCCCAAGCCGTCAGGTCAGCCTGTTTGCACTGGTAGATGCACTTCTGGAAAACAAACAGAATGTAGAACTCTTAAGCAGAGGAAAACTTTTCGAAAACAAATACCAGGCACTCTGGCCGGACACAGATGTGATCCAACAGGAAACAGATACCGTCTACAACGAACTCAGCCAGAACGAAAAATTCACAGAAGTAATGGAGGTTCTGCTGACCTTTGCGGAAAGACTGCGCAGGATCATCTGGTCCATGACAGAAGAAGGAAAAGCACAGTCCGAAGAAGAACAGGAAAAAATTTCCCTGGCATATGTCTACGACAGAGAGTTTCGAAGAATCAAAGCCATTCCGGAATTTAAAGAACTTCTTAACTTCCTGAATACAAACAAAGTAAACCTCAGGCAGTTCAAACATAAAATCAGCATCGTATTCCAGAATGCCCATGACGGTGAACTGAATCTGCTGTTTACCGGAGATGTCCAGCCGGAACACATGAAGATGATCGCAGAAAACTATGACGGAAATCTGCCATTATATGAACATTACTGGTGCATCAAAGTTCCACATCACGGAACCCAGGGACATTACTTTGACTTCTCACAGTATGAACCGGAAAATATGCTGATCTCCAATGGAATCCACTTTGCAAACAGCAAAAAAGAATCCAAAGAACTGAGAACATCACCACTTTACGGAGGACTGTTCTATATCCCGGATACACATATGTACTGCTCAAACTGTGATTGCTGCGACTGCTACGAAAATGGCTGTTCCTGCAAAGAAGCAGATGTGATTTCCCCGGCTTATTATAAAGATATCTGATATTTTTTTACGCTTACAGTCCTTACGGTCGGGCAGCTGCCTGCCATCTGCTTTGCGGTATATTTCATTGTCATAAAATAAAGAATATCCCAATATTCCGGATAAAGAAAAACAAAAACAAAAACAGCAGACATCTGTACATTCCAGCGAATATACAATGCCTGCTGTTGACTTTTTATATGATTGATACCGTTATGAAATTATTTTGCCGGTGTCAGGTGCCAGATATCATTATTGTACTGCTCGATTGTTCTGTCAGATGAGAAGAATCCGGCTTTTGCAATGTTAACCAGCATCTTCTGAGCCCATGCTTTTCTGTCAGCATAATCAGCTAATGCCTGATCTTTCTTTTCAACATAATCGTTGAAGTCAAGCAGTGTCATGAACCAGTCTTTGTTTACCAGTTCGTGGTGCAGTCTTTCCAGATTTTCTTTGTGGCCAAGTGCCAGCATCTTTTCGCTTACGATGAAGTCAACACATTCTTTGATGCGTTTGTCGTTGTCGTAGATAGCTTTGGAGCAGTAATCAGCCTTCTCATAATGTTCGATAACTTTCTCACTGGATTCACCGAAGATATAGATGTTATCTTCACCGACCAGTTCACTGATCTCAACATTAGCACCGTCCATAGTTCCCAGAGTAACAGCACCGTTCAGCATGAACTTCATGTTACCTGTACCGCTTGCTTCTTTGGAAGCCAGGGAGATCTGCTCGGAAATATCGCATGCAGGGAATAATTTCTCAGCTGCAGATACATTATAGTTCTCAACCATAACAAGCTTCATGTATGGTGCAACTTCCGGATCATCTTTGATAAGATCCTGAAGTGTGAGCAGAAGATGAATGATATCCTTTGCGATCACATAAGCAGGAGCTGCTTTTGCACCGAAGATAAAGGTAACAGGCTGAGATGGTTTCTTTCCACCCTTGATCTCCAGATATTTGCTGATGATGTACAGAGCATTTAACTGCTGACGTTTGTACTCATGGAGACGTTTGATCTGGATATCATAGATGCTGTTTTCATCAATTTCAACACCTGTATTGGACAGGATAAATTCTTTACAGGTTTTCTTAGCTTCTGTTTTGATCTCAAGGAGCTTATTCAGAACTGCTTCATCATCCTTATATTTCAGGAGATTTTCCAGTGCAGTTGCATTTGTTTTAAACTCATCACCGATCAGGGAGGTAATATAGTCTGTCAGC
Source organism: Ruminococcus sp. AF41-9 (assembly GCF_003477525.1). Classification (GTDB taxonomy): domain Bacteria; phylum Bacillota; class Clostridia; order Lachnospirales; family Lachnospiraceae; genus Blautia_A. The sequence continues at coordinate 37,386 of NZ_QUDO01000034.1, read as the reverse complement.
GGATGATTGCAGTGCATTAACCAGCGGCGGAATGTGATACCGTTAGTTTTGTTATTGAATTTCTCCGGATAAATATCATAGAAAGCTTTCAGCTCGCTTGTTTTCAGGATTTCTGTATGCAGGGCAGCAACACCGTTAATGGAGAATCCGTAGTGGATATCCATATGTGCCATATGAACCAGATTGTTCTTGTCGATAATTGCCACATTTTCCTGTGGATATTTTGCTTTGATTTTCTCATCCAGTTTTTCGATGATCGGTACAAGGTGAGGAACTACATCAAGAAGGTAGTCCATTGGCCATTTTTCCAGAGCTTCTGCAAGTATGGTATGGTTTGTGTAAGCACATACTTTGGATACGATTTCAGCAGCTTCATCAAAGTCGATTCCGCGCTCTGTCAGGAGACGGATCAGTTCTGGAATGACCATACTTGGGTGAGTATCGTTGATCTGGATCACTGCGTAGTCTGCAAGGTCATGCAGGTTGCAGCCTTTTTTTGTTGCTTCGTCAAGGATGAACTGAGCAGCATTGGATACCATGAAGTACTGCTGGAAGATACGGAGCTTACGTCCGTCATCATCACTGTCATCCGGATACAGGAACAGTGTCAGGTTGTGAAGGATGTCCTTTTTGTTAAAGGAAATTCCATCGTGAACCATGGATTCATCTGCCAGATCAATGTCAAATAAGTGCAGATGAATGGATTTGTTATTGTAGCCTGCAACATCGATATCGTACAGGGAAGATTTCAGTGAGAATCCGCGGAACGGTACAGTATAGGAAACACCTGCAGGTGTGAGCCAGCTGTGTTCTTCAATCCATGGGTTCGGAGTTTCTTTCTGAAGTCTGTTCTCAAAGAGCTGTTTGAACAGTCCGAGGTGATAGTTCAGACCAATACCTTCGCCCGGAAGTCCCAGAGTTGCGATAGAATCCAGGAAGCATGCTGCCAGACGTCCAAGACCGCCGTTACCAAGAGATGGTTCCGGTTCAACTTCTTCGATAGCAGCGATGGCTTTTCCATTCTCTTTTAAGAATGCAGCAACATCATCATAGATTCCCAGGTTGATCAGGTTATTGGATAATAATTTACCGATTAGGAACTCTGCGGAAATATAATAAATTTTCTTCTTTCCGTCCTGATAGCCTTTTTCGAAGAGCTGATTTTTGGTATAAATCAATAATGCATTGTAAATTTCTTCGTTTGTGCACTGGCGTGTGTTTTTCTTATACAGGTCGTAGATGAGCTTTTCTAAATTTTCCATCGTAATCTCCCTTTCTGAAATGAATATGTGTTTTTTTATGAGTTAGATTGCTTATTTTTTAGTTTTGAATAGTGTATTGTTTTTGATTTATATCAGGAAGAGAAGTTCTCTTGCTGACATCTATAACTATATCAGCAGTCTATTAAAAAAAATACAACAAAATTGCGATTTTATGACAGGTTTCTGCGAAATTTGTGAGGAGACATTCCGGTTGCCTGCTGGAACTTTTTGATGAAATAGCTGGTGTTGTTGAAGCCTACTTCCAGTGCAATTTCTGTGACAGAGGAGTCGGAGTGCAGAAGCATAGGCTTGGCTTTCTCAATGCGCAGGTCATTGATATAGGCGATCAGAGTCTTACCGGTATATTGCTTGAACAGTTTCATAAAGTAGTATTCGCTGTAATTAGAGAGAGCAGTGAGCTCTGCTGCGGTCAGCGGCTGTGAATAATTGAGGTTAATGTAGTCCAGGATCTTTTTAATAGAAGCAAGACTTTTGTTCTCTTCCTTATCTGCGGGAGTGATGTAATTTCCCATGAGCATTTCGTAGAAAAAGCTGAAGAACAGAGCCTTTAATTTTACGAAATAATATGGCTTTTTTTCTTTATGGCAGGTATGGATTCTGTCAAAAAGCAGGCAGATATTCCCGTAATTGTTATCAGATCTGGAAATAATATGGGTAAATTCCGCCTGATTTTCCATCAGCAGGGAAATGACACGTTCCTGACATAAATCCCCCACCGGACCGGACAGGAAGCTCAGGTCGAATACAATGCTTCTGAAATAAAGGATATTCTTCAGATCTGTTTTTATGCCATGAAGAACTCCACGGTTTACGATGATCAGATCACCGGACTTGACGCGGAGAATCTCTTTATTCAGACGCACCAGACCGCTGCCGGATTCAATATAGATCAGTTCCATCTCATCATGCCAGTGGTTATAGAGAGAATGGAAGATCTGGCAGTTGTCTGTATAGGTTTCTATGGGAAGCTCAAAGGAGCCGTGAGAACTTCGTTCTTTCAGGGTATCATCTACTTCAATTGTGGGAGTAACTGGCATGGAAAGCGCCTCCTTTTTTCAGAGATTTTTTATCTGTAGTAAGACAATGGAATCAAAAGTATCATTATGGTCAATCCACTGATAGGAGCCATTATACCTCTGGCAGATATCTTCAATAATAGAAAGCCCATATCCATGAGCATCCGGTTCTGATTTTGTAGTCTTATGTGTAAAAGTCTGCATCGGGTTTTTGGTATTGTGCATATACACAGTCAGAAATCCGTTGGAAATGTTTGCAGACAGCCGGATTTCAGAATCAGGATTGCCGGAAGCGTTACAAGCTTCGATAGCATTGTCCAGAAGATTAAAAAATATACTGCTCAGGTCAGTTGTATCAATGGAAATCTTTTCCGGTAAAAGGATCTCATAGGATATCTGGATATGTTCCTGTTCTGGTATAGATCGTGGTCTGCCTCAGATTTCGTTCCAGATAAAGAATATCGGAGCAGAGCACCTGATAATTGTGTGAATTCCCGGAGAAATACAGATATCGTGTATGCAGTTTCTCAAGCTTCTGGCACGCTGCTCTCAGAGCTAGAGGAAGATACTTTTCCATCTGCTGTTTATGGATAAAGTAGGTGTGTTCTGTCTCATATACTGCGGTAGCATATTGCAGATACTGGCTGATAAAAATAATCTGAGTATCTGGACTGATATGGTTGATCTTTTCTGCAAGTGAGATGCCATTTACAGTGTCAGAACCAAGATCAATATCTGTCAGTACAATGGAATAAGGGCATCCGTTTTCAGCAACAGCCAGGAGAAATTCATCACCAGATATAAAATGTGTTATTTCAAAAGCTCCCGGAGGATACTTTTGCAGAATAGTATGTATTATTTCATAATGTGAAGGGTTGTCTTCACAGATTGCAAGTTTCAAAATTGGATTAAGCTCCTTTGGATTAAAGTGGTTGTAGTTTCTTATGTCAGTGACAATATCTGTCGGATATGACAGATAAAATGAACTGTATTTCCAATAATCATACTATAAAAAATATCGGGATGCAATTTGTCTGTGAGGAAGACTGAAAAAATGTGCTAAATATGTAGCAAAATATAGTTGTTTATGTGAATGCATGCGATTTCGGGAGTCTGTGTGATACAATCAGAATATGGAAACAAGGAAGCGGTTTTAGAGATTTTGTGCGTGAAAAAATTATTATTCCCGGTACTTTCAAGCGCTGAATATAGAATATATGTGAAAGTGGCATTGTTTCCATAGGAGAAGAAAAATATTATAAGAATGACTGTCTGAAAATCATTATGTACATATATAAAGTGATTGGAAGTATCGGGAAACTTCTGGCAATAACACAAATGACGAAGGAATAGACAGAGAGTGGGAATGGGGTAGCTTACAAGAGCTTCCCATTCCTGCTTTTCTTTTCTCGTATAGATAATCGGTAAGATGTTCTCTGTAAAGGATAATCAGCCTCTTTATTATTTTTCAGAGTATTTTTCGATTACACAATTATGCGTTTTTTGCTTCTTATCATAAGAAATTCCAACAAGTAAAATATTGTCAGCATAATTTGCAACAGCCTCAGGGTACTGCCTGTTTTTTATCTGCCGGATTGCGGTCTGAGCATTTTGATTCCATTTTAACTCAACAACAAGTACAGGATAATCTCTGAAATATTCTGGCTTTGGAAGGTAGACGAAATCTGCAAAACCTCTGCCTGCAGGAAATTCACGTATAGGTTTAAAATAATACCGCATAGTGCTGAGATAACCGATGGATAGAATGCTGCTGAGGGAGTTTTCGTTGTTGTACTGAATAGCTGAAGCGTATTCATTGTGTATTTTTTCAATGGATTTGGCCACAGTGTCTGCGTCCATGTCCAGAGTGGCATCCAGCAGCTCTGAGGATTCCTGTTGGAATGTCAGAAATTCATTCCATTTCTTTCGTTTAACGGCTTTGGCAAGTTCCTGACGAATTTCTTCGTTTGGAACAAATGTAGAATGAGTATCCTGATCATAACCCAGATAACCCAGATGGATCAGGCAGGTAAGAACATCATCTCTGCAGGTAAAATTCACCATGTCATTCTGGAAAGTCGTAGGATCGATTTCTACAGAATTGCCGGATAGCATTTCTATAATGGCAGTTTTCAGTCCGTCAAAATCCATATTGATCAGAGGAACAATTGCTTCGTAGGTTCCGGTTTCTGACCAGTAGCTTTGGAATTTATTCCAGATCATCAATTCTACTACGGCTTTAGGATTATATACCTGATATTCTTCAAGAAGATATCCATCATACCAGTGTTTGGTTTTAGAGAAATCCCGATGGTATTTCTGGCAGAGCATCTGCACTTCTTCTTCCGTAAAGCCGATATATCTGGAAAAAATTCTGGAGTCAGTCATAGTAAATTCCGCAAAATTATTCAGAGCTGACTGCGTTCTGATTTTCTTGATTGGAAGAATACCGGTGAGATAAGCCAGTTGAATGTATTTGGTAGGTTCAGAACCCTTGAACATGCCGCGAAGGAAATTAATGTATTCCTCCTGAACTTTCAGATCAGTAGAAGCATCTCGGATTAAAACGTCCCATTCATCAATGATCACCACAAATTTTTGACCGGTAACAGTGTTAATACAGGACAGGGCTTCGGGCAGAGAATTTATAGTTTCAGGTAAAGTTTCAGGGTAATAATTCTTTAATTCCTGAATTGTTTTTTGGGTAATGTAAGAAACTACATTTTCCGGACCACCCGCAGGTTCCATACACCACTGAATGTCCAGATGGATCACATCATATTGATTCAGATATTTTCTGAAATCAGGTATCTGGCTGATTTCCAGAGATGAGAACATTTCTTCAGAGTTGCAGTTTTTACAATAATATGCAGTGAGCATATCGGCGGTAATAGATTTTCCGAATCTGCGAGGGCGACTATTACATATGAATTTCGCGGTGGTATCCATAACCTTGTTTGTATATGCCAGCAAACCGGTCTTATCTACATAGATTTCTGAATTCAGTGCAACTTGAAAAGCACTGTTTCCAGAATTTACAAATCGTCCCATAAAAGATGCTCCTTTCTGCAAAAATCTGAATGATAATTTTAAAGATTATTTTTTATTAATTTTAGCATTGGAAGGCTTGGATGACAAGTATAAAGCATAAAGTGACGTTTTTGTGAAAACAGAGGAAAATGTGATATGCTAGAAAAGAAATCAGAGAAGACGGATTAAAGGAGGAGGCAGATGAAAAGTAAAAATGAACTAGAAATGGAAGATGAAAGGAAGGATATTGAAAAAACAGGCAGACTGCTGATCACAGGGGATCTTCATGGTGATACAGCAGCACTTGTGATGATCGCAAAGAAGATGCTGGAAGGGGATATGTTGTTTGTTGCCGGAGACTTTGGGTTTATTTTCAGGGATAATAATGATGAGAGATGTTTTTTGAATGACGTGGATCAGTTTCTGAAAAGGAAGAACGCATATCTTGTATATGTAGATGGAAATCATGAGAATCACAGGGCATTAAATGAATATCCGACAGAGGAGTGGAGAGGAGCGAGAGTTCACAGAATCCGCAGCCGTATCATCCATGTTCTGAGAGGAGAAATCCTGGAAATAAAACAGAAGAAGATTTTCTGCTTTGGCGGGGCGTTCAGCATTGATCGTGCCTACAGGGAATTAAATGTCAGTTACTGGGAGGAAGAAATTCCCACAGACGAAGATTTCAGAAATGGCAATGAACATCTGGAAAAGTGTGGCTGTCAGGTCGATCTTATTATTACCCATACCTGCCCGTTAAATATGATCCCCTATCTGGGCGCACGCCACAGTGCACTGGAGGAATATCCGTTACAGAATTATCTGCAATGGGTAAATGACAGCACGATATCTCATCTGAAATGCTGGTATTTCGGGCACTGGCATATGGATAAAGAACTTCCGCAGAAATGCAGGGCGGTTTATCTGGATGTGATAGATATGGAGACAGGAAAAGTAGTTTTTTAAGAATCAGACAGGCAGCGAAGCGGATATTTTTATCCGATTGCTTATAAAAAAAGGAGGACCAAATGATGAAGTTTAATTTTGATTCTGTATTTAAAGAAATGATGAAGTCTCATGATCTCGACACTGTAGTGATTCTGGGGCATCTGAATCCGGATGGGGATGCGGCAGGGTCCGTGATGAGTGTTGCGCATTATATTCATGTAAATTATCCGCAGTATAAAGTGCTGCCTTATCTGGCTGAGACTCTGGAGCGTGGACCAAAGAAGATGGTTCTGAGAGATAAAATATTTAATCCTTTTCAGAAACCGGATATGGGTGGAAAGCCGTACTGCGTGATTGTGTGTGATAATGCAACCTTGGAGCGTATGATCGGACTGGAATATTATCAGAACGCTACAGTGAGCATAGTTGTTGATCATCATGCTTCCAATGAAGGATATGGTGATGTAAACTGGACGGAGGTTTCTGAAGCCTGTGCGGAAAATGTATACCATATGCTTGATCCTCAATGTCTGAGAAAAGCAGCAGAAGCAGAGGAACATCCGACAGCAGCAGACTATATTTATCTTGGAATCGCTCACGATACCGGTGGAATGGCAAGGGCGAAAAAAAGTACATTGCTGGCACTGGTGGATCTGATGTCTATGGGTGTGGACCATGGAGAAATTATGAAAACCATGCACAGTGACACATTAGATACTCTGAATAAAAGAGCAGATATTATCCGCAGTGCCAGACGTGCAATGGAAGGAAAAGTCGCATATGTGATCATGGATGCCAGAGAACATACGGAGAAAAAAATCATCTATGAGGATATCCACTGTGTCAGTACGATTCTGCGAGACTGTGATGATATTGAACTTGGATTTACGATGTATGAAGAAGACAAAAATGTATGGAGATGTTCTTTCCGTTCAGACGGAAAATGGGTGAATGTGAATGAACTGCTTCAGCCTTTTGGCGGTGGCGGACATATTTCGGCAGCAGGATTAAAATATAAAACGGACAATGTAGAAGAACTGAAAAACCGGATTCTGGACAGAGTAGAAGAGTTACGTGCCAGAAAACAGAAATAAAAAAAGACCAGTATGAACAGTAAAAATAAAAAGACTGTCATGCTGGTCTTTTTTTGCAGAATATATTGTAAGGATATAAATAGGACAAATAAACCCATAATGTGCACAATCTAGCGTTATTCCAATACAGTAGTGGGGGTGCTATATTACAATCAGAAAAAGATTTAACGGAGGAATGAACTATGAAACGAATGAAACACAGAAGAAAAAGAAAGAGAATGGAAACAGGAGTTCTTGTATTACTGATTATTTTTCTGGCTGCTTTTATCAGATTTTACCCGACAGAGAGTGAAGACAGGGGAAATCTGAAAGACAATGTGACAGAAGCTGTTAAAAATGCCAGAGAAACTCTGACAGCTTCTGCTGCTGAAGTACAGCAGACTCAGAAAATTAAAACAGGAAATGTGCCGCAGCGTACACAGGAGACATCTGCTACGCAGGAGACATCCGGTACACAGGAAACATCTGCTGCGCAGGAGACATCCGGTACACAAGAGACATCCGGACAGAACACACCAACAACAGAAGTACCGCAGGAAGTTGAATTTCACAGTACTGCGGCATCAGGTGAAACGATGACCAATGCGGAAACCACCACAGGAACCACTACAGGAACCACCACAGAAACAAATGCAGAATTTACCACAGGAACCACCACAGAAACTAACGCAGAAACCAATGAGCCATCAAGAAGAATGATCGCGGATAAAACCTCTGACCTGATGACTTCCTCAGTAACAAAGACAGCTTCAGAGATTTTTTCAGAAATGAGTCTGAGTGATAAGATCTATCAGATGATGTTTGTAAGACCGGAAGCAATTACCGGAGTAACCACAGCAACAGCAGCCAGTGATGCCACCAGAGCCGCATTGCAGAAATACCCTGTTGGAGGAATCGTCTATTCCAAATCCAATATGCTGAGCAAAGAACAGCTTGCCAGCATGATCAGTCATACGAAATCTTATGCAAAAGTTCCTTTATTTATTGCTACGGATGAGGAAGGTGGTAAAGTGAACCGCCTCATGGATTCAGTAGGAACAACAAAAGTTGACTCCCCGTATTCATATAAGGACAACGGAATCAATACAGCGAGCTGTAATGCGAAAATCATTGCAAACGATATGAATAATTTAGGATTTAATCTTAATTTTGCTCCGGTCGCAGATGTATGGAGTAACCCGAATAACGCTGTTATTGCACAAAGAGCATACAGTAATAATTTTAGAGAGGCAGGAAATCTTGTTGATGCTGCGGTGAGGGGCTTTCACGAAGGCGGAGTTTGCACTACACTGAAGCATTTTCCGGGCCATGGGGATACCTATGAGGATACACATACATCGACTGCTTATGTGAGCAAAAGCAGAGATCAGTTAGAAAACGAAGAATTGCAGGTGTTCAGAAAAGGAATCGAAGCTGGCACAGATCTGGTCATGGTTGGTCACATGATTGTTGAAAATATTGATAATACGGCACCGGCAAGTCTTTCTGAAAAAGTTGTGACAGAACTTCTCAGAAATGAAATGAATTTCACCGGTCTGATCATCACCGATTCACTGGAAATGAATGCTGTTTCTGAACACTATACAGGAGGAGAAGCAGCAGTTCGTGCAATCAAAGCGGGAAACGACCTGCTTCTCGAGCCAAAAGACCTGAATGAGGCTGTAATGGCAGTTATGAATGCTGTGAGTCAGGGAGAGATTACAGAACAGCAGATTAATGAACATGTTTTGCGGATTTTGGAAGTGAAAGAAAGAGCAGGGATTTTGTGATTTGCCTGTAAGAATTGAAGTTGTGCTACTGAGCACGGAGTGGATAGTAGCACAATTTTTTATAAAAATTTCAAATTATAGGGCGGATTTATTGTTAAATATGCAATAAATTGGTAAAATAAGGACAGTTATTACATACGAGGGAGGAAGGATTATGGAACACAGAAGAAGTAACATTTTTATTCGCGGTAAAAAGAAAGTATACAGCAGATTGCTGCCAGTTCTGGCAGCAATTTGTGTATGCAGTTTTCCTGTGTCAGCTGTATATGCGTCAGATGCAGCAGATGCAGCGGAAACAGATATGACAAATACAGATGCCCAGACTCCGGAAGCAGAGGATGTAAATCTACAGAGCGAAATCGTGCAGCCGGACAATCTTAATCAGAACGGTTATGATGTGATCTATCTGATTGATAACAGTCGTTCTGTGTGGAGTCAGCAGGATGCCAGAAATAAAGCATTCAGAGGCATCTCGAATCTTGCAGTAGGATCAGACATTAAGATAGGAGTGGTATATTTTGCAGATCATGTGTATGAAGATTATACAAAAGGTCTGACCTCAATGGAGACAGAAGACGGCTGTAAAGAGGTGCTGAATGCGCTTAATATGACTGCACAGGATGAGAATAATATAGATACAAACATAGGAAACGCTCTGGAAACAGCGATAAAAATGTATGATGGACAGGACTCTTCGAGACAGAGGATTGTCGTGCTGTTCAGCGATGGTATCAATGAAAATTTTGCGCAGGAAGAAGACTATACAAAGAAGGCAAATAAAAAGACAAAAAAGATGGCACAGAAGCTGAAGGAAATGAATATTCCTCTGTACTGTGTTTATTTACAGCAGGATCGTAATGATGAAAAATATCTGAAAAAACTCGTAAACTATTTTTCCGATGAAGAAGATTATACCGGAAGCAGGTTTTCAAAAGTGGAGGCTTCTGAAATTTCTTCCTTACTGCCAACGTTTACCCAGGTATTCTATGCCATGCAGAATAACATGAGATATCGTGAACTGAATCTGGATTCTACAGGGACAACAACCTTTTATGTGCCATCTCTTGGTATCAAAAAAATGAATATCTATGTCAATATGAATACAGATACGGAGATCGGTGTTCAGGGCGATTCCGGAGAACACAGCTGGTATGAAGTGGATGGAACATTTTTTACATATGATGATCCGAAACCAGGTGAGTGGTGGTTCAGAGTGAAGAATGATGACCTGTCACAGGTGTACGGAACCATTACTTATTATGCAGATCTCTCTGCCTCCGCAGAACTAATTCCGGTCAGCACAGATGAGGATGCAACAGTAGCAGACCAGTACAGACTGAGAGTTCATTTTTATGATGAAAATGGAAAAGAAGTCTCTCTGGATGCCATGGCGGATGTTACGGTGACATTGAATTATACAGGTGAAGACGGTACAGTCAATACCATGCCGATCGACATGGATGTAAAAGAAGGGATGGCTGTCAGCAAGCCTTTTGGAGTGAGCGGATATGGCAGTTACAGTTATAATATCAATCTTGGATACGAGGATGTTATAGATCTGAATTACACAATCGGCGGGATCGCTCTTACGAAGTCCGCACCGGTAACTACGGATATTACAGATGGTACGTTTGAAGCGGAAAAAACGAAAGAGGGAGGTTATCAGTTCGCTGTCAAAGAAAGTAAACTGTGGAAAGACCCGGAGGGAGAAGAGGTAAAAATTCAGGGCATTGCGCAGATCAATGGAGCCAATCCTGTAACCTGTGAGCAGCGTGACGGATATGTCTATATTACTGCTGAAAAGGCAAGCGATGTGGAATTCAGTATGGATCTGGAGGACACTTCCGGAATGACGGCAGTAGTTGGTATTAAGGGAAAGATAACAGACCTCGGAGCAGTGCGTATGCAGAAAAAATTACTTGAAGCAGCAGGAGCTCTGGTGCTGGTTGTGATAGTCTTAAAGATTTTCAGGAAATCAAACAGAAAGAGAAAAATACAGAAGAGCTTTGAGGAATTTGAGGAGCTGGAAAAAGAGATTGAGGATATTGCCGGAGAATGTGGAAAGGTACTCAACGGTGAACTGAACAGACAGAAAGAACAGATGGAAAGATATTTATACGGTGTTCCGTCTGCGAGAATACCTGTGCCTGGAATTATTGAAATGTCTCAGGAGTTAAATGATGATCTCAGAAGTTTTCTGGGGGCTGAAAAATATATGGAATCGGATTTCTGTGAGAAAATTTTTGCAGGAGTTGATCAGTGGAGAGCAGATTTAAAGGAGGCTCTCTCTGCAACACTCAGTCTTAAGGAGCAGGAACAGAAACTCAGAAATCTGAATCCAAAGGATAGAAAGAAGATGTCAGACAGGAAGGTGCTGCGCGAGATACAGAGTTTAACTAAAAAAACAGCACCAAATTTAGGAAAGGTGAAGACCGCACAGGATAACCTTAAAAAGAAAACAGAAGAAGTAAAGAAAAGCCTGGAAGAAATCGAAAAAACAGGCGATCAGCTGGCAGAACTGACACTCAATAAGATCAAATGCAGGCTGACGGTAAAAGAGATTTCCTGCTGTCCGAACGTGATGGGAGTGATGAATGCGTGTGGATTTGACGGAAAATATAACCGCAGCTGCTATGGTTTGGGCGAAGTGGAACTGATCGGAATGAAAAATCTTACACTTGGAGATATGGTTGACCCACTTGATATCTATGTATATGGATATGAGGAGGATCAATTGGCTGCAGGCGGTGCAGGAGTAAGATTAAAGGGATTCAGAAGGTTTATAATAGAAGACAATGATCCGGAAGCGGAGACAAAGGCAATGCAGACAGATAAGGCTGTTCTTCTGGCAGGACATACCTACACACTGACAGTAGATACCCGGATTGGAATGGTTCAGATGAAACTGATTGTGAAACGGGGATAGAGGAACGAAGGAGGAATAAGATGTTAGACTTTTGTCCATTTGATTTTAATAAGATTGATATGAATAATCTCGCTTATGAACTGGTATTTACGGATGAGTGGACCTGGGAACGTGTAAAGAACGAGACGGTTATCGGGGAAGAACCCAAACCTTTTATCAATGAGAACGATGACAGGCGTAACACTCATTATAAGGACAGAGAAGATAAAAAACTTGTGGAGGTTCAACATGTTGTGCTTCTGGAAAACCGGAATCCAAGAGGAAAAAACGGATTTCAGCAGTTGCTGGAACTGATTTCGGCCAGAAATGGCTATGGGGCAGACACGGAAAGAGAATACGGGGACAGAGAGGAAAATGACACAGACGATATACCGGGTGGTGGATATGGTCATGGTGTTAACTCAGAACTGAACAAATCTGATTCCGGAAATGATCAAAACACAGATAAAATCCCACTGGAATACAGGCAGGTTGATGGAATAGACACTTTTTTTGATGAGTACAATAATGAAGTAATGTATGCAATGCCATGCTGCCCATACTGTCATAATCGTCTGCCGATCGGATGGAGAGAAGCGGAGGATTTCGGAGCTGTTTCCCTTATGGCTCCTACACTGGGGGGAAAGACAACATTTCTTTATTCCATGATGAACAAAGGCTGGTCTGCTTTCCGAAATTACAGATTTTCAGATGGAAGACGACTGAATATCACCGCTGCACACTGGATCGGTGATCCTACAGATACTGTATATGCATCCATGCAGGACGCATCCGATGATATGTGCAGGAATTATGGGAACTGCCCTCCGCATACACAGAAAGACAGGTGGATTTTTCCGGTATTTCTGAACATTCAGTTTGAGGGACATGTTCTTATTCTGGGCATCTATGACAATGCAGGTGAGAATCTTCAAAAAGGAAATCCAAACAAAAAGACAAATCTGAAAATGCTGTTGAACAGGATGTTCGCAGAGGTTTATCTGTTTGATCCAGGAGATCTGAACATTACACTGCCGACAGAAAAGAAAAAGAGAAGGAATGCCAAAAGTGAGATCCTGTCAATAGAAGAACAGGGCAAAATGCAGAAAGAGCAGACAAATATGGTCATTCGGGCTAGTTCGATTTTGAATGAAAATGAGAGTGGGAATGGAAATGAAAAAAAATTTCAGGTATTAGAAGTCTTCGACAATATGATTCGTTCCCGTATGCAGAAGAACATACTTGATCAAATGCAGGATATGTATTTCATAGCTACCCTGATCAAGTGTGATCTCCTTGAAAATGTGGCAGATATTGCAGGAAATAATAAATATAATGTACTTCTGAGACGGGAAGCACCGGACAGAGTCCTGAATATCAATCAGATGATCGGACGAAGCGATACGGTGCGTGAGATGTTTGAGGAACTGGATCTTTTCGGAGGAAGATACGGAGTTGAAGATATGGAAGGTTATTATGGAGATGGAAAGAGTTTCTGGCATTGTGTCAGTGCGCTGGGATGCGATGCGGAGACTGCCGGACTTTTGAAGGGAAATTATGCTCCTATTCGTGTGGCAGACCCGCTTCTGACCTGTATTGTAAGAAGAGTGGCAGATAATGGATGGCTGTAGACAACAGAGGTGAGAGAATGAAATTTGAACAGGCTTTTTACACGCGTGAGATGATAACAGGACTTGGAGTTTATGCATCCAGCAGTAAAGATTATGAATTTCAGAATAAATGCAGCAGAGTGGGATCAGCATTTGAGACAGAACCAGGTCAGGATACGGCGGAGTTTGTCTACTATTCAGATGATTTTAACCGTTATGTAGGAGTAGGGGTAAGCCTTATTCCTATGAAAATCATGAAGGACGAAATAAACTGGTTCATATCTGGGTTCCGGAGCAGGCATCGGATGATCCTTCTCAGTATTATTTAAAATATGAGTTTGACCGGAAACTGGATAAAAACAGAACTTATGAGAGCAGGGAATTTTTTCCTGTTCTTTCGAGAGAAGATTATCCGGAAATTCTCAAAAAATATAAATTATCAGAAAAAAAGCTGGCAGAACTTCTGGAAAAGGTGATTCCTCTGCTTTTCAGAAAAAAGAATTTTCTGGCGATGATACTGCCGGATAAAACATACAGACGGGAAGAGTGCTCTGATGCAGCCAGAGAACTTACCTGGCTGGCCAGTATGCTGGCACCGGTTTTAAAGGAAGACAGAAGCAGATATTGCAGAAATCTGTCGTATTCCGTATTTTCGGAAGAAAATATAGCTGTTGTAAATATGGCTTATATGACTCAGAACAAAGGCTACAAAAACTTTTTTGAACTGGGAAAAGAGACAGAAGGAAAAGTTTCTGAACTTTGTCTGATCCTTGCGAAAAAAGCAATGGAATCTCTGGATGTGTATGAGGATTTTATCAGGGAATTATATACGTTCGGGCTGGAAAAAGAAAATACGATTGAAAATTTCAGACTGATGTTTTTCCACCGGAATTTCGAAGTGCAGAACAGGGAGATAAAGAAGGAACAGATTCCTGTTTTGTGGGATGCAGTGATTGAAAAAGCAATAAAAGACTTAAGGTATAGAAGATTTCTTTATCATCTGGCAGAAAAAACAGAAGATCTTTCCGAAGAAGATCTGGCAAAACTACATAGATATATACTGATAAAAGACATAAAAAATTATAGCGAAAATGAGTCGGAAGACTTTTGGGCAGCTTACAGAAGTACAGTTGTAAAAGCCTTTCAAACCGGTAATAAATTATTGTACAGAGCCTATCTGACAGTACCTGACAACGAAACAAAAGAAAAGATTTATGCACGTTTGTGGAAGGAAGAATCTGTAAAGGACTGTGTGCTGCAGGATATGGAACGCGCTGCTGACAGCAGAGAATTTATGGAACTGCTGAAACTCTATGAGCCATACCGACAAAAACCGGAATTTCTGTCAAAAGTGGAAGCACTGGCATTGGATAAAGAGTATTATTTTCAGCTCGATAAAGAGGAGAGAGAAAAACTCAGCGGAATCTTTGGAAGGCAGAAATCTGATGGTGACGAATTTCAGGACAATAAATTTCAGGATATCAAAAGTCAGGAGAATGAAAAACAGAACAGTGAGATCGGAGATGCTGACAGTCCGTGGCATAAAATGCTCTGTGATAAAGTTCAGGACTTTTTTCGTCTGGATCAGCCGTATCTTTCCTTCCTGAAAAAGGAAACCGGCAGAATAGAAAATGCTCTGGTGCCGGTGTATTTTTCTTTTTATGTTCAGAACTGTGAAAAAACAGTACAGAAAGAGGAAAGAAAACAGCTTCAGGATACTGGCTACAGTTATCTGAAAATGTATGGGAAACAGGTGAAAGCAGAAGATGAAGAACGATTCCGGAATCTGGATAAAATCTGGAGCTTTGCAGAACTGGGAGAATATATGAGCCAGTTATCTCTGAAAGACCTTGCAGAGTTTCAATTTAAAGGATTTGAATCTGTTCTTCAGCGTTATTCAGATGAACTTTATGCGAAATGGTATGAAGAAGTTCTGAAACGTGTGCAGGCAGAATCCGGAGAAGATACAGGTGAAACATGGGAACAGAGTCAGGATCAGAGTACAAAATCACAGAAATATGTGACAGTAAAGGCACTGACAGCAGTTCCGGGAAAAATGAGAAATCTCAATACCAAAGCCCTGAAGGAATATCAGGAACAGGTATGGGAATATTGTGGAGATTGTCTGCCAGCAAGAATATGGTGTTCAGCCAGCTTCGGAGTAGAAAACTATACAATCTGGTCCCTGAGAGAACCATGTGAGCCGGAATGCTACCTGAAGATATGGGAATATCTGAAAGAACTGACTAGGGAGGATTTCAGTGGGGAACTGCTCAGAGAAGATTTCAGAGGGAAACTGGTACGTCTGGAATTTACCAGTGTTCTGAATAATCGGCTTCATGAGAAAGATCCTGAAAGGCAGGCGAGAACTTTCTGGGAATTTAACAGGCGCTGTTATCTGATCTGGAAACAGATTTACCAACGCGAGGAGTGTAATATCCAGCTTCTGGAATATCTGAAGCAAATGTCTTTTGAAGAAATGTTTGCAGGTTTTCTGGAAGTTTTGCAGGAAGATACCATAGAAAACATAGAAACAGATGTGATACATGGACAGAGGATATCAGAATTTCGTGATGAAGATATTAATTATCTCAGGCTTCAGAAAACAAAAGAAGATATTCAGGAGAAACTTTCCTGTGAACCAGATGTGTTTACACCGGTATTCAGGTATGAAGAATGTAGAAGATTAAAAGAAGAACATCCTGACTTTTTTAAAACGCTTGTTTTTCTTTCAAAACCCGAAAACAAAGTGGAAGACAGACAGATCAGGACACGGCTGGAAGAAATCAGGATGTATGAAACGCTGCAAACCAGACAGGCAGTTTCGGAAGAAAATCTGGTAGAAACCAGTCTTTTGCTGTTGCAGGCCGAGAAGATATTCGGCGTGGATGCAGAGTCTGTGAGATTGCTGAGAGAGGAATTTGAAGAAAATATGAGAGAAATAGAAGAATGTCTGAATAATCTGGAAAAAGATATTAAGTCCTGTGAAGAATGTAAAGAAGAAATAGAAAGAAATATAAAGCTGTGGAATAGCTGGATTGAAGAATTTGAAAAACAGATAAAGAAGTCAGAAGAGATCAGGAAAAATCTGGATAACGATATTCAGAAAAACCAGAAATCCTATGAAGAAAAAAAGGAAAACTTAAACAGAGCGAAAAATTCGGTTCTGTCCCGGAATGAAAAAAAGTATAACGGTACAAATGGAAAAGGGACGACGGGCTGGCAAGGGCAATATAAGAATCAGTACAGACCAAATCCGGCAATGGTTCCGGAGATTCAGGAACAGCAGAAAATGCCTCAGCAAAAACCTCAGACAGAAGAAGCACTTATGAAAACAGCAACAGCGAATACAGTGTTACCGAAAACAGCATTATCGAAAACAGAGATGCCAGATGAACTGTTAAAACTTACGGGAGATGCTGAAAAATACTGACCGCTGCGACAGGAGGGGGAAAAGAAATGGAGAATGATATTGCGTTCTGGATCCGTGAAGTACGGGGCGAAATGACTCAGGTAGAGTTTGCCAAATGTGTTTATCATTATGAAATATCCGCAGGACAGAGAGAGTGCATTCCATACCACAGGAATCAGATAGCAAACTGGGAAAAAGGACGGAATAAAAACTTTAATACAGAAAGCTTTCTTTCCATTGCGTTACTGGACTATGATAAGCAGCATCCAAAGAAATGTGAAACAAAACAGGAAAGAAATCAGCGTTTTTTATATGCGGCTGATCTGATGAAAAAAATGCTGGGACTGGAACTGTACTGCAGAAATCTGCATGATGCTCTGCTGATTCAGGTTTGCAGAGACGTTTTATCTTTTCAGGAACTGCTCGAAAAAGAAAAAGAATATGAGGAGAGGCTGAAGCCACTGGCAGACTTGCATGATTCAGAATATCTTCCGCTGAAGGAAAAGAGCAGGATTTCCCTTCAGAGAGAGACAGAAACTATCAGAATAAAACTGTATGGGATCAGCACACAGGAAGAGTTAGACGAGTTGTTTGAAGAAAACAGGAAATTTTTCTTTACAGCTAACAGAGTTCTGGGAGAACGTTTCCTGAAAATTTATAACAGTGCTGACAGATATCCGGAAAGACTGGAACTGGAGGAAGCGGTTCAGATTTATGCTCCTAATTACAGAGACAGTTATATGAGAATGTTTTCAAGCTCAGGTATTACAAGAGAATGGCTTCTTGATCTTTGTGAGCACCTTCGTTTCAGTAAGGAGGAAAAAAAGCAGGCACTGGAAAATGCCCATATGCAGCCTCTTACAGAGGAAGAATGTGCAGCGAAAACGGATTTAGTGGAGAGTATGGAATGGTCTCTGGAAGAGAAACTGGAAATCATGCTGCTTTTTTCTTTATATGTAAAAATGGAGAAACTGGAAACTCTGGCTCCGGTGGAATACCTGACAGAATCTTTTTCTTTATATAAGCAGGGAAAAGGTGCTTTAAAGGAACTGAAAAAATTACTCTGTGAGAATAAGAAAATTCAGGATCCGGACGACTGGGTTCCTGAAGAACTGGAAAAACAGCTTTTGAGTTCGTCTGGTGTTTATGCCTGGATAGAATGTATGAGATCAGGATGTTCAAATATACAAAATGAAAAGATGGAAACCGCATTTCACGAATACAGACAGGAACATCAGGAATATTTTGAACTTTTTACAGGGTCACTGGAGAATCTTAATAAGGGAAAAATGCCGGTTACTGATAAGGAAAATCTGGAAGAAGCAAAAAAACTTCATTATCTGGCAGCTCTCTTCTATACGATTCTCACCGGGAAATATTATACAGGAAAGGTCACCGGAGAAGACGCGCAGACAATAGAAATTCAGTTTAAAAAAGAAGAAAAGAAAGAACCTGAGTCTGAAATTAATTATATCTATAATTTTTTTACTCTTGTTTTCTGGACTTTTCTTGAGAAAGAACCGCTTATTGCAGTAACTGAAAAAAATGGAAAGACACAGAATGGCAAGTTTTGTGTTTATGATAAAAGAAGAAAAAAATATACAAGGGGGATTGATATAGAAGAAATTTGTGAAAATCTGTGGATGGAATTGTTTTACAGAATATACGGAACAGAGTAACAGGAAGCGATGGTAATATGCAACAGGTGTTACAACGAGATGACAGGATGAGCATGCACAAAGTGAGGTTACTGTTCTTCAGACAGGCTTCTATGGTATTTTATGAGTATAAGAAAAATAAAGGAGGACAGAGAAATGTCAGAGAAATTAATTGTTGCAGGTGTGGTTCTTCTTATACTCATAGTTATCATCTATATGCTCCACGACAGTGATCTTGTCAGAGAAGCCAGAAAAATGGCAGAGTCCGCGGCAAATAAAAGAGATGAGGCGAAAGAAAAGGGCGAGGTTGAGATTGCAGATGCACCGGTCATCAAGATCAAAGAGCCAGGTGAAAAGAAGTATCATGAAAAAAAGATGGACAGAAGGGAGTGCAAAATCGGCAGGGGAGATAAGAATCAGATTGTTCTGAATGATAAAAAAGTTGAGGAAACTCATGCAAAAATTGAAAAGAAGCTGATTAAAGAGCGTATTTGTTATACCATGACAAATTTTTCCAAAATCAATCCGGTGGAATTATACAACAGGACAAAGGATCAGTATGAGTACCTGGGCTACAAAGAGGAAGTTGAACTGGATGAGAAAACGGTATTCTACATTGGTGATACGAAAATTCTGATCATCCTGAATCAGAAAAAACATACCCCGAGTAAAACAGAGTGGGTTGTAAACGAACCGGAATCTTCCTCAAAAGCACAGTCATCAGAAGAAAAATCAGGTATGAAATATGGTTCGGATACTAAAAAAACATCCAAAGCGTCCGCCAAACAGCATACAGACCGTTCAGAAAGTGTCCGCGTGGTAACAAGGAATGAACTGGACATCTGATAATATCTGACAGACAATGGAGGGGATAAATCTATGGGAAAAAGACAGTATAACGATACAAAACATAAAGTACTCCGTTTTCTGGATAAGATGGATGTGAAGGCAATTGTCTCAATTCTTGCCATGGAGCTTGGAATGTTTTTGTTTGTTGCCTATAAGGGATATGCTTCTTTCTATTTTCCTGTAACAGTGGTGCTGATGGCATTTTCTGTTATAGGATGTGGTTTTGTTTTTGCTACTCAGGCGGATAAATATCTTCTGACCGTGATCTTGATTTTGCTGAATATGGGTTTTATGGTTCAGCAGATTCAGGCAGGAGCAAGTATGCAGATGCTGCCTTTTCTTCTGAAGTTTATGGTTGCAATCGTTACAGCTGTTGCTGTAGCGGCTGTATACCAGCACTTTGCGGATTTACTGGCACGGGATTTCATGATTCTTATACTCATGGAAATTCAGATTGCAGTATCAGCAGTTATGCTGGCATTTGGTCAGGTGGTTGGAGATTCAGAGCAAAGTGCGGCAATCTCTCTGCTGCATGGGGTTACACCTTTTGAAATTGTTAAAATTCTTTATGTTCTGGTA
The DNA here is from genome assembly GCF_003477525.1 of Ruminococcus sp. AF41-9. Classification (GTDB taxonomy): domain Bacteria; phylum Bacillota; class Clostridia; order Lachnospirales; family Lachnospiraceae; genus Blautia_A. The sequence goes on along the minus strand of NZ_QUDO01000034.1, from coordinate 17,233 downwards.
GCTGCCGGACTGTTATGTAAACCGGAAAAAAGAACAATTGCTGTTGGAAGATTAATGGTTGACCGGCAGGTGCTGCTGGTAATACACACAGCTGTACTTGCAGTGTTTTTTATTCTTTGCAGTGAACTGGGAACATTACTGATCGTGCTTTTTTCCGGACTGTTGCTTCTCTGGGTCTATGGAGAAAACCGAAAGCTGAGCACAGCTCTGCTGTTGTTATCTGTATCTGGGTTCCTGGTATTCTGGTTTGTATGTGATAAGGTATTGTATTCCATGCTTTTACAGGAAGCGATTACCCTGCCGGATGTAGTAAAGAAAGTTGTTCTGCGGTTCGGGGCAGCACTTCATCCGGAAAAGGCAATGGCTGATTCCGGATATCAGGGAACTCTTGGCCTTGAGGCACTCAGCCTTGGTGGTCTTTTTGGAATCAGCTCTGAGAAATACCGTTTGAAGCTGCCTGAGGCATCCAATGATTATGCTTTTGCCAATGTAGTTCAGACCTGTGGAATGTTAATGGGAATGTTGATGCTGCTGTCATTTATTGCTTTACTGAGAAGAGGGATTAAGATTGCAGATCAGTGTGAAGATTCTTATTTTCAGGGACTTGCGGCAGAAATTACATTTATGATCAGTGTGGAGACAGTAGTACATATCGGATACAATATTGGTTTTCTGCCGATCACAGGAATTCCGCTTTTCTTTGTATCACAGGGATTTACCGCAGTGATCACAGGAATGGCGCTGATTTCGATTCTGCTTGTCGTATCTCAGAAAAACCGGAAAGGCTGGTGAGAGGAAATGAGTTTAAAAAAATTACATACAGTCTATCTTGTCCTTGGTACGCTTTTAACTGCTCAGATCGGTGGCTTATTCTATAATTCAGGTACAGTAAAGGGAATGAATACACGTGCTGATAAGCTGAAGATCTATGCGCAGGCAGAAAGGGAAGATGCGACAATCCTTCCGGGAAATATCTGTGATCGAAATGGAGAAATTCTTGCGGAAACCAGTTACTGTACAGAAACAGAAACTGACGAAAAAGGAACGGAGACAACCGTTACAGTTCGAAAAACAGCATATAAAGACGGACCAGCGTATTCTCAGTTACTCGGCTATACCAGCAAAAGAGAACTGAATCCACTTGCAGATTCTGAGGAACAGGTAGTTGGAGAACGCAATGACTACAGATTGATGGCTTTTCTGGATGACAGTGATTACTGGGGCGAAAATGGAATTTACAGCACGGATGTTAATGGAACAACAGGGCAGACAGCAACGCTTACCATTGATGACGGACTACAGGAAGCTGTTTTTCAGGCACTGGCAAAAGAAGTAAACAGCAGTGATGAGGTGGGTTCAGCAGTGGTTCTGGATGCGAAAACAGGTGAAGTACTTTCTATGGTTTCCTTTCCTTCCTATGATTTTAATGACCTGACCCAGGCGAAAGAACAGATGCTGGAAGATGAGGAAAACACAAATCTGGAACCTTCTTTTCCGGTCGGCTATAAAGGCCCGCAGACTCCCGGATCTATTTTTAAAATCCTGGTGGCGGCAGCTCTGATTGATCATGGAATGGCTGATTTTACAGTCAAAAACAGCAGTATCGTGATTGATAATTCAGCCTTTAAGGATGTAGGTGACTGGCCCTGCTATGCAAGCGTTTATAACAGCGGTACCCTGCGGATTGGCGAGGATGAAGAAATTAATCTGGAGCATGCTTTAAACATTTCATCAAATGTATATTTTGCGCAGGCTGCTCTTGCATTAGGATCAGAGAAACTTCAGGAAACAGCATCAAAATTTATGCTGGAACCAGGAGAGGATCATATCACTTCTGATTTTGGAAACATCATGTACAGCTGGAATCCTGACCCATCAGTATTTACGCAAACTGCGATCGGACAGGGATATACCCGCCTGACAACGATGTATGCTGCAATGATCGCACAGGCAATTGCGAATGACGGAAAGATGATGCAGCCTTATCTTGTCAAAGAGCTGACGGACTCTGCAGGAAATGTAGCCTATGAAGGAAAACCGAAAGTCCTCAGTCAGTCAGCAGGTAAATCTACGGCACACACATTGGCTTCTTATCTGCGCTCCACAGCAAAAGAAGCGTGTCAGCTTCACGGTCTGTCAGATGTCAGTGCGGTCTTTGAACAATATCAGGTGGCAGGTAAGACCGGAACAGCTGAGATTGGAGAAAACCGGGAACTGAATAATGCCTGGTATCTGAGTTTTGCTCCGGCAGATGATCCACAGTATGTAGTGGTTGTCAATCAGTGTAAAACAAAGAAATCAGGATATCAGATGATGTCGGTTGCTGCTGAAATTTATCAGTACCTGTTTGATGAACACTAATACATAGAACATCTGTCTGACTGTCTGGATTCAGAGAAGCCGGTTGCCGGGTATCAGAATTACTGTTTCAGAGTTCGGGACAATTCATCGAGCCAGTCTGACCAGCAGGACAGGAATGCATCAGAATCCTGAAAATCATCCAATGTATTCTGGAAAAACGAAGGTGCAGTTCTGACACGGAGACAATTGAGCAGACTGCCATATCTGTCGAAAAATGGTTCACAGGGACGGTGCTGTTCATAATCTTTCTGACCTTTATAAAAGAGATATGTGAACAAAAGAGCTGCGGTCTGCTGAAGCTGAAAATCCGGAGGAAGACTGCGGTCTGCCAGTCCATTGATCAGATGATGGCGGCGGTTCCATCGGTCACGTTTTCTGCGAATCTCTGATGAGAGATAATATGCATCTGTGAAATCAATCAGTCTGATATCCAGAGTATCATAAGAATAAAGTTCCGGCTGTATATGGTTACAGACAATAATATTCCGAGGCGAAAGATCCATCTGGATCAGCCCCGCTTTGTGCAGCCAGGACTGTGCCTGATCAAGCTGCTGGAACAGCTGCAGGATCTGTTGTGAGGTCAGGATCTGCTGAGGAGAGGTGACTCTGGCAGAACTGAGAATGTCTTCCAGAGTACAGCCGGGAATATAATCTGTGATAAGGTAAGGAATTCCCTTCTTGCTTAGTCCTGTTTCATAATAGGAGGGGAAGAGACGCTTATATTCATGGGCAAATCTGCTGTGGAGCATTTGCTTTTCCAGACCGGACATGGCAAGGAACTCCTGCTGGAAACAGAAAGTATATTCTTCATATCTTGCAGGATTGCAGCAGTATTTATAAAAAAGTGTATGGTGGCCGGAAACATTTAATTTTCTCAGCTTTACATCAGGGTCATTTCCCTGAAAAAAACCTGGTTCAAAATAATAGTCATGAAAATACATCATAACAAAATCCTCCTGGATCAGAACAGTGTATGGTCGTAACTATGAAGGCAGTGAACAGTTACGTGTGATTTTAATATATCGTAAAAAGAAAGAGGATTCAAGAAGGGAGTCAGAAATCATGAATTATAGAATATATACAGACACAGTTAAATCTTATATGCCAGGCCACAAGGTGAATGAAGACCGTTGTCTGTTTACGGAATTTTCTTTTATGCAGGACGACAAAAAAGTAAGGCTCATGATCATCTGTGACGGGATGGGCGGTCTTAATGATGGAGAAGTAGCCGCTCAGAATGGAGTGACGGGATTTGCAGAGGTATTTTACAGAGAGATCATGTCCTGTTATCTGGAAACGGATATGGATGGATTTTCCCTGGAGTACAGTATACATGATGTGGAAGATGCGATGATAAAAGCATTACAATGTGCAAATGATAAAGTATGTGCAGGGGCAGATTCTCTGAAAGCGACAGGTGCCACACTTAGTGCAGTCTGTGTGTTTGATGATTTTGCAGTAGTCATCAATGTAGGAGATTCCCCTGTTTATTTTTACAGAGCTGCAAAGAAAAAGATAAAGCTGGTATCTGTATTGCAGACAAAAGCAGAACAGGATGTTGCAGAAGGAATTTATGAAAGATACTCCGAAGAATATTATGAAAATGACCACAGAATTTACAGCAGCCTTGGGCTGTACGGTGAACTGAATCCAGAGAATATCTGCGTTACATCGATAGGAAAGCTGGAGCAGGGAGATATTTTTCTGATGGGGTCGGACGGTGCATTTGGCAGGATGAAAGAGGAGGAAATACAGACCATGATCGAATATTGTGCGACGGGAAATGATGGCTTTGTCCTGACACAGTTATTCAGCAGGGCGAGAGAGGATAAATATGATGATCAGACTGCATTTTTGTATATCTGCACAGAGAAAACCGAAGAGGATTAAATAGTAAAAAACAGTAAGGAGTGGTAAAATGTATTCCAAGGGGGATTTTATTGTTGACCTTCAAAATGAAGAAAAACTGTTTGAATTACAGGAAGAAATGATATATAGGGGAGAAAAAGGACTTTATATAGGACGGGCTTACGATCTTAAAAAGAAACGGCAATGTTACTTGAAATTTACAGATGACACAGGAAAAAATCTCGCTAATTTAAAAAGAGAAGAAAAGTTCTGTTTCTTTTATCCTTTTATTGAGCATATTTATGAAAGCTTTCAGGGTTTTTCGCCGGATCACAGGAAAATATTTGGCATTAACGCAGAGTATGTGCAGGGAGAAAACTTATATCAGGCAAGGCTAAAACTGAAAGATGAAGTGCGAAAAGGCAAGATTACGGAAGACGAAGAGGAAGAGATTATTTTCCGGCAGATGATGCAGTTTCTGTATGGGATGGAATACTATATGGAGTATGCCACTCCACGGTTTTTGCACAGAGATCTCAAACCGGAAAATATTATGATCCAGAAAACAGAGACAGAAAAGAAGGGCGGACCGGAAGGAAGTGGGGACATCAAGATTATAGACTTTGATTTTGCCCATATTTCCGGAAGCCGTCAGACTGTTAATTCGAAAGCTGGTCTTGGATGCACAATAGGATATATTTCACCGCAGGGATTTAGAGCAATGCTGGGTAAAAAAAGCCCGGATGCAACAGATGAAATATATTCAGCAGGTAGAGTGTTTTGCTTCTGGCTGAATGCATCCAATTATTTTCCGGAAGAAAATCTTGGAGAAACAGAAGAAGGGAAACGATCGTTTGGAAATGAAAGTTATGTGATAAATGAAGAATTGGGATACAGTTTAATAGCAGATAGATTTGTATCCAGATACCGTGATCCTGCGACCGGAACATTTAACCGAAAGTATGCAGGGCTGATCAGAATTATAAAAAGAATGTGCTGCAATCCGGCAAAGGAAGTTCCTTATTCCTCTCCAACACAAATCATACGGGATATGCAGAAGTTTCTTCTGGAATACTATGGAAATGACGTGGAATTATATGAAAAACAGATGGGGCTTCAAAAAATACCTTTGTTTCAGGAACGTATGAAACGTGATAATGGCAAGTCAGTAACGATTTATCACAAAATATTACGGCCTGGAGAGGGAAAAAAAGGTCGTGCCTTACATGAGTATGCGATGCGTGATATCCGAATAGACGGAAAAATGGAGATGGTATTATATAATATAGATGGAAAAATATATTATATTCCAATGCCGGGTATCCAGCCACTCTGTGGAAATAATGATAAAGAATACAGAATATATAATAAAGATATTTTTGTAAATACAGAAGGGGTTCAGATTCAGTTTTTTATGTAAAAGATGTCTGATCATGGGAGGAAAAGAAAATGAAGATGAAGTGGAGCACTCAGGTAAATGAATCATTTGAAGGAGATAAAAAGAATGCAGACGGCAGTTTTTCAAAACAAAGCCGTAAAGCAAGCAATCGTGAAGTGGGAACCAATGAGTTTGATATGGGAGAAAGAAATACAGACCCATATAAAGAAAATATTGGAGAAGCAGTAAAATCTACAACAGACAGAAACGAATACGGAGATACCAATTTATACAGGGCAGAAAACAGAAAGCAGAGATTCAGCAATCTGGACCCGGAAGAAGACAGCGAAAGAGGAACCACGAAAAGATATAAAGCAGAAAAAAATACAACCAAAGACCCGGACAGAATCGCAGATGTTTCTGAAATGCAGCAGACAGTTGTTCCATCAAAAAATGATCATCTGAAAAAAATATTGTATATGGGGATCATCATTGACGGAACCCTGTCATTCAGCAAACCATATCCAAAAGTATATGCTGTTCTGGAAGAGTTTCTGAACCATCTGGAAGCAGAAAAGTGGTCTTATAAAGAGATCGAACTGAGATACGGACTGACTGTTTTTCATGATGAGCCCATACCGGTATTGTTTGCTGGCAGAAGAAAGTTTACAGACCGCGAAAGTGAGGTATTAAAAGAACTGGAAAATCTGCAGTTTTATGGTGGAAATGAGAGCGGACGTGAAAATCTGAAGGAAGCAATTGCACAGCAGCTGGAAGAGCTGAACAGCGTTCCGGAAGCAGCCGATGTAAAGCATTGCTATAAAGGAATACTGATGTTTACAGATTCTTTACCGGAAGATGGGGATATGAGTCCGGATTTTACGCAGGAAATATTTGAGAGAAATGGAAAAGAATATCCGAATTACGGGCTGAGATTTGCAGATTTTTACGCTTATAATGATGATTTTGTGCCGGCCATGCGTATGGTCAACAGAAACGGCAGAGAGGATGAAAACGAGAAAAATACAGGAGTTTACCATGATATCCATGATCTGCTGAATCAGGATTCGGAAACAACGGCTGCATTTGTGGAGCGCATGATCCGTACGATCGCTGTACAGGCATCCATGGACTGATACGACTGGATAAACAGTAATATACAGAGGGGGAAAAGGAAATGGGACGATGGGATTATACAGAAGCATTTCCGCTTGGGAACAGAAAATTAAATGTGGTGATCTGCATTTATCAGAAAATGGGATATTCCAGAAAGAACAGGATCAATGAAATGCTGGAAGCTATTCAGACAGATCTGAAAAAGAAACTTACCTGTTATGAGAAAGTTCAGACAGCTTATGTATATGAGGCACCGCTTCTGACAGTAAAAAAATTTGAGAAACTGACGGAAGAAACGCCTGTTTATTATCAGAGACCCTGTGAAGGAGAAGAAATACATAGTCTGGCTCATGTTATGTTTATGGGACTGGCACTGCTGGAACAACTGCAGAATCTGAACACAGAAGAGAATCAGCTGTATCTGGTCACAGACGAGCAGAATTTTGATATGGTTCAGGTGCAGGAACTGGTTTATACGGATCAGTGGGGAAACGTAAAACTGAATCCGAGATTTTCACATATTTCCTTTACTCCGATTTTATATAAAGCAGGGCCGACAGGAAACGGCATGCTGGAAAAATTTTTTAAGGAGATAAGGTCTTATTGAAAAGAATATATTCAGGGAGGTGCAGTAAAATGGGAAATATCAGTGAAAACGGTAAAAGGCTGATCGATGTCTATGAGAAGGGAAAACTTGCTGAATTTGCAGAAGTGTATGATGCTTTCCGCAAAGAGGCAGTGCTTGATTATGGGCTTTATATAGAGTGTGAGGAGCGGCTGCAGGAAAAAGCAGATAAACTGAATAAGAAAGAACAGAATAAGAACAAACTGGACGAGATAAAACTGGGAATCTGCTCTACATTTACATATATGCGTGAGGTTCTCAAAAAAGATTTAGAAATCGTGGAGAATAGGCAGGACCTTATTGACATAATGGGAGAGCGGGTGAGCAGGACATATGAAGTTTTAAATGAATGTGCGGAAAAGAAAAAAGCTTCCGTTCGTTTTCTGCATATACATATCATTCTGGATATGTGCTTTGCATGTTTTCAATATAAGGGTAACAGATACGGATATATTTCCAGACTGCATCTGCCGGCAATGTTTTATGATCTGTTATGTAACTGGAACAGGGAACAACGGGAGAATGCAGAGAGAAAAACCGGGACAGACGAATGTTGCAGAAAAAAAGCAAAGGAATTTCTGGAATTTTATGGAAGAGATGCAGAGGAAGAGGTTCTGAATTATACCTGCCAGAATGTGAAGATTTTCTGCAGCCAGGGACAGGATACAATAAAATTTCTGACAAAATGTAAGGACGCTACTGATAAAAGATATGTGAGTGAGTTTGTGGATAAACTTTCTGTCCGAATGAATACTACGGAAGCAAAAGAACAGGAACAGAAAAATTCCGGATCAGAAAGTAACTTTGAAAAAAGACAGGAGCAGTCAAGAAGAAAGGAGCAGCCTGATTCGGTAAAAGAAAAACGAGGCGAAAAACACAGGGAAACAGAGAACTGGTTTGATAAAAAAGAGGAAATGTCCTCAGACAGATATGAAAGAAATTATATAGAGGATCGTTTGGAACCACAGAATCTGTCTGTTGCTGAAAAAGATGTGAACAGGGATAAACACAAAAAAACAGAGGACATTGAAGAAAGAAAAAAGACATTAAACAGAGCATTGATCATTACTTTTGCTATAGTAGCAGCAGTAATCCTGATCTTTATGATGGTTCTGATCATATCTGTCAGAGGAAACAACAGAAATCGGAATCTGTCTGGTTATAATTCAGATGTTTCACGTTTATTGGAGGAGGAAACAGGCGGAGCTGTTGATAACGAAACAGATTTTATGCGTCAGGACAAAACAGAAAAAACAGGGGTGAATGGTTTTCAGTTTACAAATTAAATCAGGTGGATGCGTGCAATGGAAGCAGGGGACTTACCTGATTCGGCTGAGAAGAGATTCGTATATACAATATCAATTATCAATGGAAAGGCAAGACAAATGAGACAGCAGAAATTTATGAATGATTTTGATGCAGCGAAAACTGCCTTTGAAGCATATCTGGATGAGTATGACCGTGAGGATGATAAGATTCATCTGAAGATCGTGCACACCTATGGAGTAGTAGAGGATGCCGAAGCAATCAGCAGAAGAATGGGGCTGAATGAAGAGGATGTACAGCTTGCGAAGGTGATTGGGCTGCTGCATGATATTGGCAGATTTGAGCAGATCAAGAGATTTGACAGTTTTGAACCGGGGACGATGGAACATGCGGCGTATGGCGCACAGCTTCTGTTCGGACCGGAGAAAATGATCCGCAGATTTGTGAAAGATGACAGATTTGATGAGCTGATCTGCACAGCGATTGAGAAGCACAGTGATTTCAAACTGGAAGGAATTACAGATGAGAGAACACTGCTTCATGCAAAACTGATCCGTGATGCGGACAAGCTGGATAATTGCAGAGTAAAACTGGAAGAGGCAATGGAAACTCTTCTGGGAGTAGATGAAAAAGGTGCCGGAGAAGGCGTGATCGCGCCGAAGGTATGGGCATCCTGTATGGCAAAAGAATCGGTATTATCTGCTGACCGTGTGTCAAAAGTGGACTACTGGGTTTCCTATATCGCACAGTATTATGACATCAATTTTCCGGAAACTTATGAGATTATGCGAGAACATGATTATGTGAAAAGGATCGCAGACAGAGTCCCTTATGCACTGCCGGAAACACAGGAAAAGATGGATATTCTGGTAGCAGAAATGGAAAAATATATGGATGAAAGAATCCGCAATGGAAAATAAAACACAGAAAACGCAGAAAGCACAGGAAGTACAGAAAATAGGGCAAACACAGCAAATACAGGAAAGACAGGAAAAATTCACCTGTGAAAATTTCGAATATCAGGTCATAAGAAGTGACAGAAAAACCATGACTCTGGAAGTACGCAGAGATGGAAATATAGTTGTCCGTGCGCCGCTTCGAACCGGTCTGCCACGGATCAGAAGATTTGTAAATCAGAAGCAGGAGTGGGTTTTGGGATGCCTGGAACGGACAAAAGAATACCGGGAACAGAAACCGCTGAGTGCAGATCTGAGTGAGGCAAAGAGAAACGTTTATATACGAAAAGCAAAAGAAACGATTACCAAAAGAGTCTCTTATTTTGCCAGACTTATGGGCGTTTCTTACCGGAATATCACTATCCGGGAACAGAAAACAAGGTGGGGAAGCTGCAGCAGTGAGAAGAATCTGAACTTCAACTGGAAACTGATCCTGGCACCGCCGGAAGTGCTGGATTATGTGGTGGTACATGAACTCTGCCATCTGAAAGAGATGAATCATTCAAAAGCATTCTGGGAGGAAGTCGGGAAAGTAATGCCGGAATATGAGACACATAAACTGTGGCTGAAAGAAAATGGCTGGAGGCTGTAAATCTACCTTTGAATATTACTGCTTTTACCTTCTGAAGAAAGATATTTTGATATGAATTTAAGGGGATAAATATTAATGAAAATAATAGGTGATCTGCATATTCATTCCAGATTTTCCATGGCGACAAGTAAAGAAGGCACACCGGAAAATCTGGATTTCTGGGCGAGAAAGAAAGGGATTTCACTGATTGGAACAGGAGATTTCACACATCCGGCATGGAGAGCAGAACTGAGAGAAAGACTGATTCCGGAGGGAAACGGGCTGTATCGGCTTAAAGAGGAATATGTGAAAGAAGAGAGCCGGAAGTTCTCAGGCGAGGGGACACGATTTGTTGTTTCCGGAGAAATCAGCTCTATTTATAAGAAGAATGGAAAGACCAGAAAAGTACACAATGTGATCCTGCTTCCAAGTCTGGAGGCAGCAGATGCCATGGCACAGTGTCTGGAGAAAATTGGAAATATTCATTCAGACGGCCGCCCGATCCTGGGACTGGACAGTCATGATCTTCTGGAAATGATGCTGGATGTCTGCCCGGAAGGAATTTTAATCCCGGCACATATCTGGACACCGCACTTTTCCGTGCTGGGTGCAAAATCAGGATTTGATTCTGTGGAGGAATGTTTTGAAGAACTGACACCATATGTACACGCACTGGAAACCGGACTTTCTTCTGATCCGGCTATGAACTGGAGAATTTCAGGTCTGGACCGTTATCAGCTTGTATCCAACTCTGATGCACATTCTCCATCCAAGCTTGGACGTGAGGCGAATCTCTTAGATATTGATTGTTCCTATGAAGGGCTTTATCAGGCAATACAGACTGGCAAAGGGCTGGAAGGCACAGTAGAATTTTTCCCTGAAGAAGGTAAATATCATTTTGACGGACACAGAAAATGTGGTGTGTCATTAAGCCCGACAGAGGCAGAACGTCTTGGCGGAATCTGCCCTGTCTGCGGGAAAAAGCTGACAATGGGGGTAGACCACAGAGTAGAGCAGCTTGCAGACAGAGAAGAAGGCTTTGTGAAGGAAGACGGCAGGAAATATGAAAGCCTTGTACCTTTACCAGAGGTAATCTCTGCATGTATGGGATTCTCCACTGCAAGCAAGAAAGTGCAGGGATGTTTTGAACAGATGTTACAGAAACTGGGAACAGAATTTGATATTTTGCGAAATGTACCGGCAGAAGATATTAAATCCTGTGCAGGAGAGCGGATTGCAGAAGGAATAGAGAATGTAAGAACCGGACATGTAAAGAGAATCCCGGGATATGATGGGGAATATGGAAAGATTGAATTGTTTGATTAAAACGAGGACTTATACATGAAGAAAATAGGAATTATCTCAGACACTCACGGTCTTCTCAGACCGGAAATCCTGAAAATCTTAAAAGACTGCGACTGCATCATCCACGCAGGTGATGTAAACAAACCGGAAATTCTGGATACATTGCGCATGATGGGTTCTATTTATGTAGTACGTGGAAACAACGACAAAGACTGGGCAGAAGGAATCGCGAAAACTTTATATTTTACCATAGAAGGCGTAAAATTTTTCATGACTCATAATAAAAAAGACGTAGACTGGGACTTAAAAGATACACAGGTGGTAATCTTCGGGCACACTCATAAATACTTTGAAAAAATGATAGATAACCGCCTGTGGCTAAACCCGGGAAGCTGTGGTCCAAGACGCTTTGACCAGGAAATCACCATGGCAGTAATGACAGTTGATAATGGAACTTATCAGTGGGAAAAGATTGCGATGATTCCTGCGTGATCATTCATCATGGCAATTTCAGAAAATAAATGGATATGAAAAACTTCTTTTTAAAAATCTGCTATGATTTCGAAAAGAAGTTTTTTCTTTGTCTCTTTTGTCAGTTTTTCTGCCTTGTTTTTGGTGGGTTTGTAGAACTTAAAAAATTAAGTTGACTTGGAATTAAAAATTAAGTATACTGAAAGCGAATAAAACCTCAGAAAATGCATACAGAAGGATCGCGGAACTGCTGTTTTTGGCAGCCGCATGACAGAAAGAAAGGAGCAGGGCAGGCATGGCTGTTCAGTTTAATGAAGACAAGAAAATTTTCCGTCTGGATACGGAAACCAGTACTTACTTAATGGGACTCACTCCGGAAGGATATCTGGGACATATTTATTATGGAGACCGGTTATATAAAGCCACAGAGAATTATATGCTGCGTATGGAGGAGCCGCCGTACACACCATCTGTAAACAAGAGAGAGAAATCCTCTTTTCTGGACAGTTTTCCAATGGAATATCCGACTGGCGGTATCGGAGATTATCGTGAGAGCTGCTTAAATGTGCGCAATGAAGCTGGTCAGATGGGATGCGAGATCCACTACGTTTCCCACGAAATCTACAATGGCAAGAAGGCTCTCAAAGGACTGCCGGCATCCTTCGGCACAGAGGAAGAAGTTCAGACACTGGATATCCTCTGCGAAGATGAAATTCTGGGATTGCAGGTAGTATTAAGCTATTCTGTATTTGAAAAAGAGAACGTGATCACCAGAAGCGTGAAATTACTGAATAAAGGAACTCAGAAGCTTAAAATCGAAAAGATTTACAGCGCATGCCTGGATATGGATAATGAGAATTTCGAGATGCTGACTCTGCATGGTTCCTGGGCGAGAGAGCGTCATATTCAGCAGGGACCGCTTCGTTACGGAAAGCAGATGGTATCTTCTGCAAAGGGAGAGTCCAGCCATCAGGAGCATCCATTCCTTGCACTGGTAACACCGGGAACCACTCAGCAGCAGGGTAAAGTTTATGGAATGCATTTTGTATATTCCGGAAACTTTATCGGACAGGCAGAGTTAAATCAGTTTGATTCCGTCCGCACAGTTATGGGTATTAACAAAGAGGAATTTGGCTGGGTGCTGAAGGCAGGAGAAGAATTCCAGGCACCGGAAGTTGTGATGGTCTATTCTCAGGAAGGCCTGGGAAAAATGACCAGAAGCTATCATGATTTCTACAGAAATCACCTGATCAGAAGCAAATATCTTCATAAAAAAAGACCAATCCTGATCAACAACTGGGAAGCTACTTATTTTGATTTCAACACAGATAAACTGCTCGCGATCGCCAGAGAAGCAAAATCCTGCGGTATTGAAATGCTGGTTATGGATGACGGCTGGTTTGGCGTGAGAAACAGCGATAACTGTTCTCTTGGCGACTGGAAGGTCAACACAGATAAGATCACAGGCGGACTGAAACATCTGGTAGATGAAGTAAATAAGATTGGTCTTGAGTTTGGTATCTGGTTTGAGCCGGAGATGATTTCTCCCAACTCTGATCTTTACAGGGCGCATCCGGAATGGGCAATCCAGATTCCGGGAAGAGAAGCAACACAGAGCAGACAGCAGTATGTTCTTGACCTGTCCAGACCGGAAGTACTGGATTATGTATATGAGAGCGTAGCTTCTATCTTAAGAAGTGCAAATATCGTTTACGTCAAATGGGATATGAACCGTCAGTTAAGTGACCTGGGAAGCACATATCTGGGTGCAGAAGAGCAGCAGGAACTTTTCCATCGTTATGTGCTTGGCGTTTATGCACTGCAGGAGAGACTGGTTACAGAATTTCCTGATCTTCTTCTGGAAAATTGTTCCGGAGGTGGTGCACGTTTTGATCCAGGTATGTTATACTATAGTCCACAGATCTGGTGCTCAGACGACACTGATGCGATTGAGCGTCTGATGATCCAGGAAGGAACTTCCCTGATTTATCCGCTGTCTACTATGGGTGCTCATGTCAGTGACTGCCCGAACCATGCAGTTGGACGTGTAACACCATTTGAGACAAGAGGTCATGTAGCTCTGGCAGGTACTTTCGGATATGAACTGGATGTAACTAAGATTCCGGAGGAAGACAGAAAAATGATTCCGGAGCAGACAAAGATGTATCATAAGTATCATGAACTGGTGCGTGAAGGTGACTATTACCGAATCGCTTCCTACAGAGAAAATCACCTGTATGACTGCTGGGCGGTAGCTTCCAAAGATAGGAGCGAAGTTCTGGTAACTTATGTGCATGTACTGAGCACTCCGAATGCACACAGCAGAAGAATTTTCCTTCAGGGATTTGATCCGGAAGCTGTCTATGCACTGGAAGGAACAGAAGAGAAATATACAGGTGAGATGCTGATGAAGTGCGGATTCCTTGTAAAAGGATTCTGGGGAGACTTTAAGAGTAAATTGTATCATTTTGTGAAAGTGACTGAGTAAAGGGGATAAGAAAGGACATATAATGTAATGGGAAAAGTAAGGATGGCTGATATTGCCGCAAAGGTAGGAGTCAGCACTGTAACTGTTCACAATGCTCTGTCCGGTAATAAGGGCGTTAGTGATGAGATGCGGGAGAAAATCCAAAAGGTGGCAGATGAGCTGGGTTATCATCAGATGACGGCAGCAGCCAAGCGTGAAAGAAATAAAGGTGGCCTGCGCAATATCGGTGTCATTATTTCAGAGAAATATTTGGCGGCATATACTACTTTTTACTGGAAAATGTATCAGGAGCTTGCTTTGGTTGCTACTGATAAGAATTGCATGGCTGCAGTGGAAATACTGAAGCAGGATATGGAGGAGAATTTTATCCTTCCGAGAATTCAGGAAGAACATACCGTGGATGCTCTGATCGTAATGGGGGAAATCAGCAGGGAATATATTCATTTTATGAAGAAACATACTGATGTGCCGGTAATATTTCTGGATTTCTATGACAAAGAGCTGGCTAAAGATGCAGTTATTGCAGATAACTTCTATGGAATGTACCTGATGACAGGATATCTGTTTGAACAGGGATTTACAAAGATGGCCTATGTTGGTTCTATTCATGTGACCAGCAGTATCATGGACCGTTACTGTGGTTTTTATAAAGCACAGTTAGAACATGGACAGGTTCTGCCGGAAGAATGGCTGATCGAAGATCGTGATGAGAAAGGTGTTTCTATAAATATTAAGCTGCCGGAACATATGCCGGAAGTCTTTGTATGCAACTGTGATCTTACAGCCGGAAATTTGATCGTGGAACTGGAAAAACAGGGATATCGTGTACCGGAGGATATCTCCGTAGTTGGTTTCGATAATTACCTGTACCCGGGATTCCCGGACAAAAAGATCACTAGTTACGAGGTTAACACACAGGACATGGCAAAAGTGGCACTGGAAAAAGCTCTGAAACAGATTAAAAATCCGGCTTCCGGACGGGGATTAAGTATCGTTTCCGGAAAGATCGTGGAGAAAGAAAGCGTTCGCAGGAAATCTTCCTGACAACGTTACTGAATCCGGGAAGTGTACAGATAGCAAAGAAAAAGGGCACACAGGAGAAACTCTCAGGCGTGCCCAAAAGTAAATGGAGGAAATTTACAAATGGCACTTTTAAAATTAAAACCAAGCTGTAAAGATTATCTCTGGGGCGGCACAAGATTAAGAACAGAGTTTGGGATTGAATATGACAGGGATCCTCTGGCAGAGTCCTGGGAGCTTTCCTGTCATCCGGACGGACCAAGTTATATTGTAAACGGAGAATATGCAGGGAAAACTCTGCAGCAGTATATTGATGAAAACGGGAAAGAGATTCTGGGAACTGACTGCCAGTCCTTCGAGCAGTTCCCGGTTCTGATTAAATTTATTGATGCGAAAAAAGATCTTTCTATCCAGGTACATCCGGACAATGCTTACGCATTGAAAAATGAAGGACAGTACGGAAAGACCGAGATGTGGTATGTGATGGATGCGGCAGAAGGGGCAAGCCTTTTCTACGGATTTGCAAAAGAAGTCTCTGAAGAAGAATTCGAGGAACGTATCCGCAATCATACTCTCACAGATGTTTTGAATAAAGTAGTGATCCATAAAGGTGACGTACTTTTTATTGATCCGGGCACCATCCATGCCATCGGAGCAGGAAGCCTGATCGCTGAAATTCAACAAAATTCCAATGTTACATACCGTGTCTACGACTATGGACGCAAAGGACCGGACGGAAAGGAGAGAGAACTTCATGTAGATAAGGCTCTCCAGGTGACAAAACGTGAGCCTGCAGCTACTGACAGGGATTTCGGACCACACGTTGCATCCTGCGAATATTTCACAGTAGACAAAGTGATCCTGGACGGACTGAGAAGAAAGAAACTGACAGGAGAGGCTGACGGCACTTCTTTCGTAAGTGTACTGGTTATGAGCGGCGCAGGTAAGATCACTGCAAGCGGCGAGACAATGGAAGTGAAAAAAGGTGACAGCATCTTTATCACAGCAGGTTCCGGTGAATATGAGCTGGAAGGTGATATGGAGGCTCTGATCACTACAGTATAAGTAAAAAGCTGCTGCTGAAACGAACAGAAAACTGACAGAAAATTTTCAGATTTGGAGTATTGCAGATGAAAGAATAGTTTTCAAAAATAAAACAGAAAATGAAAGGAATGTCTCCGAAAGAAAAGCGGGCATATATCTGCCGGTATTACTGGCACTATTTCCTGATCGGCGGGATCATTCTTGGGCTGGTGATACTCCTGATCTATCACCTGACACTGGGAAACCAAAAGCCTGTTTTTCAGTGTGTGGCAGTGAATCAGGAAATCGACCTGAACAGAGACAGCAAAGTATCCGCAGATTTTGCAGACTATCTTGGAGTCAAAGCAGACAGAGTAGTGTTTGACTCTGATTATCTGATCTCCTATGACGATGTGCAGATTCCGGAAGCAAACGAAAGCTCCTATGAAAAATTCTTCCTTAACTGGCATGTCCATGAGCTGGATGCCATGATCATACAGGAAAGCTTCTACGAATACTGCCAGCGTCAGAGTGGAGAGTTCAGCGAAACCGTAGAACTCAGTGACCAGTCAGTGCTGGACAAACTGGGACTTCGGAAACCGGAGGATGAGAAACTACTGTTATGTATCCCCTCTGATGCGAAACATCCGGAAGAGGGGAAAAAGTTTATAGAATATATTTCAGAGTGACATCCTCCCCCACCTGTAGAGGTGGGGGCTTCCCTGACCTCGGTGGGTTTGGTTCTCGTTCGATAGTACCAATGTCCTAAGCATAAGCGAGCTAACCCCGTGTGTCCCACGGTTGT
>NZ_QUDO01000033.1 GCF_003477525.1 Ruminococcus sp. AF41-9 | reverse complement strand
CAATCAGTGTTTTTTCGTTGTATAATGTTTTTATCGTACAGGGTCACTTTCCTTTGTAATGTTTTGGGTCAAATTCATTATACATCAGAAAGTCCTGTACGATATTTTTATGAAAAAGTTGTAAAGTGGTGTAAGAGAATATAAAAGATATAAGAAAGATTCGGCCTGATTTCATAACAGCAGAATTCTTTCTTATATTTTTTTGACTTCATACAGGGGTTTTGCTACAATATTGCAATGATAGAAATGAAAAAATTATACAAAGATATTATAGAAAACGAAAGGAAAAATACAGTATGGAAGAATATGAAGTAATCAGTATCCCGATATCTGATGGAACAGAACGGGATTTTGCAATCATGGACACTTTCGAATTTGAAGGACAGGGATATCTGGCAGTTTCTCTGATTGAGGGAGATGAGATTCAGGAAGGTGTTTATATTTATCGTTATCATAATGCGGAAGACGGGGATGTAATTGTAGAGAAGATTACAACACCTGCGGAATATAAAAAGGTTTGTAAAGTATATGAACAAATATAGGAGAGAGAATAGTGAATATATGCATTTATGGTGCTGCCAGTGCAGACTTGGATCAGATTTATTATGACAAGACAGAGCAACTGGGAAGACTTATGGCGAAACGGGGACATGGTCTGGTATTTGGTGGCGGTGAGACTGGACTGATGGGAGCAGCAGCCAGAGGAGTTGCTGCAGAAAAAGGATATATTCTTGGAATCGCACCAAAATTCTTTGATAAACCAGGTGTTTTGTATCAGAAGTGTACTGATTTTATTATAACTGAGACTATGCGGGAACGAAAACATCTTCTTGAAGAGAAATCTCAGGCTACTATCGTGGCACCAGGTGGGATTGGAACTTATGAGGAATTTTTTGAGATATTTACATTGAAAAGTCTGAACAGGCTGGATCGTGCTATTGTTTTTTACAATATCAACGGCTATTATGACCTGATGAAAAAACTTCTGGAGCATACAGTGAAAGAAAAATTTATGGCACCGGAAATTATGGAAATGTGCAGATTTATGGAGAATCCGGAGGAGATTTTGGATTACATAGAGAATTATTGAGAATGAAAGACACAAAACTCCTGTACTCATGCAGATTGACTGCCAAATAGTACAGGAGTTTTCTTGTTATATGAGCGTGATTTTCAGGCCTATTTTACAGTAACAGATTTAACTGCTGACCATGAAGAATAATATTTCTTACCATTTACTGTTTTGTATGTTCTGATACGGATATAGTATTTTTTCTTTGAAGCAAGATTTTCCAAAATTGCCGATTTAGCAGTGCTTTTCGCAGTCACAGATTCAGCACCTTTCATATTGCTGTTCTGGCTGTAGTAAATCTGGTATCCACTGACAGATTTGGCAGAAGTCCATGATACAGTAGCCTGCCTCTTTAGCGTTGATTTCAGCGAAAGTCCGGAAACAGTAAGCGGACGTACTGTTACAGTGACTGTTTTTTTTGATGCTTTATAATTTCGTCCTTTTTCTGCAATAATAGTGACAGTAGCTTTTCCTGGAGATACAGGAATGATATTGGTACCTGAAACCTTCACAACCTTGGAATTGGAAGATTTCAGCGTTATATTTCCATCTGTAACTGCATCTGTGATAACAGGATATTTCTTTGTTCCCTGATCCAGAGTCATGTTCTGTGCAGTGATTTTTGAAGATACCGGATATATTGTAAAAGAATTATGTACGGTGCCTTTATACTTTCCGATACCTGTAACAGTTACATGAACTTTTCCGGCATTGATAAGATCCTTATCGAATGAAACATTATAATCAATTCCTTCTTTAAAGACCGCCGAACGATTATAGAGTTCTTTTAATTTAACATTAGGTTTATGTTTTGTTCCATCATAGTTATAATTTATAGGAGACAAAGACAGATAAAAATATTCATCCGAAAAAGTATTGACATATATCGTTGTAGTATATGAAACATTCGGATCATAGACTGACCTGACAGTAACTGTGGCAACCCCTGTTTTTTTTGCAGTTAAAAATGGGCGATCCGATACATCATCATCTTCCTGGTAAGATAAAATACTTTCATCAGAAATTATAATTTCGCAATCCGACAGCACAGGATAGGAATCATTATCAGGGTTCATGGCCGTTTCCCACCAGAAATTTTCTGATTCACCAAGGTGGAGATAATGTGTTTTACCCATAGGATAATCATAATACTGATCCATAAGTCGCCCTCTTACCTTTATCGAAACAGGAACGGAAACCGTCCGTTGCTGTCTGCAGACAGTACAAGTCTGTTTTACTCTGCCATTAACCGCTTTGCCACTTGCATATTTATGTCCATTAATGATTCGTGTGGCATGATTTTCCGAAAGATTTGACAGATTAACACTATAGAAGGTCATTGACTCTCTCCTCCATGTGTACCAAATAAGCTTTCCATTGATAATAGAAGGCACACAGTCAGAAAGATTGCCCTTCATTTTATAAATACTGCCCGTCTGCAGACCAGTTCCATCCAGTGTTGTATAATAAACATAACATTTGCTGGACCACATGATGATAAAACTATTCTGTCCTGTTTTTATAAGATGTGGCGTTGAAGCTGTATCATCTGTTCCGGCATAATTTGTAAGATAACGGATTACAGGTGTATTAGTGGATTTATTTACAGAAGCAACAAAAACATTTCTGGCAGAATGTTCATCATCCGTATCGTAACTTCCTGCAAACAAATACGATGAATCGGAAATTTCAAAACCGCCAACGGAGGCACCTGTATAGCTGTTAAATGGTCTTCCGGCAATTGGTGGAAAAGAAAGAACTTCTATTTCTTCGCAATATTCTCTGTAATTATATGATATAAAATGTCCTTCACTAATATCCGGTGGATATTTAAAAATGGCAAGCGCCCGCGGATATGCATTACCATGATCCACACCCAAAAGCTTTCCATTGTCCACCTTTATAAACTGGTTCAGAGACAAGCTCGCATATCCATTTGTTCCATTACTAACCTCGGTAAACTCATCGACAATATTCATGTTTACAGTATCTACGGAAAAAGTTGCATTTCCCTGAGTCCCATGATACATTCGATGGCAGGTTCTGATAAAGAGATAATTTCCATACATAGTCATTCGGGCAGACCCACTTTGAAATGGAATTGTAGTATTGCATCCAAAAAGACTACAGGATCCCAGATTTTTCCAGTTTTTTGTATATTTCGTAACTCTGAAAACTTCTTTGGAATCATCAGCAGCAGGATTTTCGTCACCAGTAAGAATATAATAATTGTCATTACTTTCGTAAAATGCGCCAAAAATCGGTAATGGCAGATTCAAAGTTACCGTTTCCAGCAGATTATAGGATGCATCATAATATTCAATTAAAAGCTTGTTTTCCAAAGCTCCTGCCTGTACACGCATAATTCTGCCGTCCGGGCTTTGAGTAAGGTAAGAATCTATAGTCGATGCATTGGTGCTATAGTTCTGTTCTTCCAGATTATCACCTTTATAAATTGTACATGTCGTTGTAACAGAAGGATCGATTTCAATATCTGCTTCTTTTGTCCAGCGTTTAAAATAGGGCGAAACAGAATTGCTCAGATCATCAGCAACTTCTACTTTCTCGTCCATATCTACAGATGATTCATCAGAAGAAAACGTATTATTCTCATTTGTCTCTGATGTAAAACTATCTACATCATCCTCCGGATCATTTGCCTGAAATTCTTCTGACGTATCAGCGCCAAATACATTCCCTGGCGGTTCTGTATTTTCAATTATTGTTCCTTCTTTCGCAGCACCGTCTGAGAAATCTGCTGCTCCGGCAGGTAGTGTGCCTGACAGACATAAAGAGAGCAGTACAGACAATGCTTTTAACTTTTTGTTTTTCATATGTGTCCTCCTTATAAAAGTGTATAAAATTTTTATAAGAATATTTTACTATAAACAGATTAAAAACAATAGCCAGTGAACATAAAAAGTACTTTAAAATACAGCTGGTACGTTTTATAATTACACTAAAATAACAAAATCAGGAGGAAAATTATAAATGGAAAAATCAACAGTTTATTTTACAGATTTCCGCTGTCCGGTAGGTACCAGCCAGCTTGATAAGTTGAAAAAACTCTGTATTGCAGCCGGAATCAAAAACATTGATATGGAAGGCAAATTTGTAGCGATCAAAATGCATTTCGGAGAACTCGGAAACATGGCTTTCCTGCGTCCGAACTACGCAAAGGCAGTTGCTGATCTCTGTAAGGAGCAGGGAGGACTTCCGTTCCTGACAGACTGCAATACTTTATATCCGGGAAGCAGAAAGAATGCACTGGAGCATCTGGACTGTGCAAACCTGAATGGTTTCAACCCGATTTCCACAGGATGCCAGATCATCATCGGAGATGGTTTACGCGGAACAGATGAAGTAGAAGTTCCTGTTGTCAATGGTGAATACTGCGAGACAGCCCTGATCGGACATGCAATCATGGATGCAGATATTTTCATCAGTTTAAGCCATTTCAAAGGACATGAAGCAACCGGATTCGGTGGTGCGATCAAGAACATCGGAATGGGATGCGGAAGCCGTGCCGGAAAAATGAAACAGCATGCAAGCGGAAAACCGGCGGTAAACGAAGAACTCTGCCGTGGATGCCGTCGCTGTGCAAAAGAATGCGGCAGCGATGCAATTACATATCCGGACAAAAAAGCAGTCATTGATTATGATAAATGTAAAGGCTGCGGCCGCTGCATCGGAGCCTGCAGTTTCGATGCCGTATACAATCCAAACAGCAGTGCAAACGAACTTCTGGACCGTAAGATGGCAGAGTATGCACAGGCAGTCTGTCATGGCCGCCCATGCTTCCACATTTCTCTGGTACAGGATATCAGCCCGAACTGTGACTGTCATGGAGAAAATGATGCACCGATTCTTCCGGATATCGGAATGTTCGCAAGTTTTGACCCGATTGCTCTGGATCAGGCATGCGCAGATGCCTGTCTGAAGGCAAAACCAATCGAGAACAGTCAGCTCGGTGAACATCTTGCAAAAGAAGACTGGCACTGCCACCACGACCACTTCAAAGATTCCAACCCGAATATAGAGTGGAAAGCAACTCTGGAACAGGGCGAGAAGATCGGTCTGGGAACCAGAGAATATGAACTGAAGATTGTGAAATAAGAAAACAGGAGAATGTTACTGCGTATGGACAGTAACATTCTTTTTGTTTACAGTAAATTATTACTCTGTTATACTATAGGGCAGACAATCATCAAGTAATGTAAAAAGGAACGGACGAATGAACTATATTGTCTTTGACTTAGAATGGAACCAGAACCCCGGCGGAAAGAAAACCCGCAATGAGAAACTTCCATTCGAGATTATCGAAATCGGGGCTGTGAAAGTAAATACGAAAAAAGAAATAACGGACAGTTTTCACAGACTGATCAGACCGCAGGTCTATAACTGGATACATGACAGTATTCATGAAGTGATCCATGTGGACTACAAAGACCTTATGGACGGAGTATCCTTTGAACAGGCTGCCAGAGAATTTCTGGAATGGTGCGGTACGGACTGGTATTTTTTTACCTGGGGAAATCAGGATGTGATGGAGTTACAGCGAAACATGAAATTCTACGGAATGCTGGACATGCTGCCCGGACCTGTCACCTACTATGATGTACAGAAACTCTACAGTATCACCTATGATGACGGAATCCGAAGATGCGCACTGGAACATGCGATTGATGAATTACAGATTGAGAAGAAATATGGATTTCACAGAGCACTGGCAGACGCATACTATACAGCGGAAGTTCTGAAGAAACTGAACAATGTGATCATCGTCAATCACCCGTCTCTGGATGTATATCAGAATCCAAAGAAGAAAAAAGATGAGATTCACATTTCCTATCCGGATTACGATAAATATGTTTCCAGAGAGTTTGCTGTAAGAGAAAAAATCATGAAAGACAGAGAAGTGACAAGCACCAGATGTCCGATCTGTCATAAACCCGCAAAGCGCAAGATCCGCTGGTTCATGAACAATCCAAAAGTTTATTACAGTGTTTCCACCTGCGAGGAACACGGCGTGATCCGTGGCAAGATCCGTATCCGGAAAACAGATGAAGAGAAATATTTTGCAATCAAAACCCTGCGTTTTACTGATACAGAAGAAACGGAGGAGCTCCGTGAAAGAAAGGAACTCCTCCGTCATAAAAGACAACTAAAAAGAAGTGCTGAGAAGGAGATCTGAAAGGATCTCCTTTTCATATTGCATGCCATAGCCAACCATATGGTCATTCAGATAATACTTGCTCTTTATTCGCTTTGGACCTACGGAATTGGCAAGTACCCATTGTTTTTTGGTAAGCTGGCTGACATCTGTGTCTGTGGGAACTGTCACGTAAACGTGGCGAATGTAATAAAACGGATAAGTATTGCCGTTGTTTTTCAGCAGATATTTTTCACTCGGAAGAAAACGGGTTGGTACAGGATCCAGATCTACATTCAGGTCAACTCTCTGGAAATGATCGAATCCGTAATCCAGCAGAGAAGTAGTGTCCGGGAAAGCACCGTTGATTGAGTTTAATACGACTGCGACCAGAACGGAATTACCTCTTTTTGCATAAGTTACAAGGGTACAGCCGGCATCATTGGTGTAACCGGTTTTTCCGCCAAGGACACCGTCATAGGCGTAAGACTGTCCTGACATCATTTTGTGATGATTCAGCAGATAACGGGTTTCCGGCTGTTTGTTGGTCGGCGGGATTTCGTATACCTGTGTGGTGACGAATTTACGGAAAAGCGGATTGTACCAGGCTGCTTGGCAATTTTTATCATATCGTTTGCTGTGGTATAATGTGTTTCATCCGGGAGTCCGTTCGGATTGTTGAAATGTGTATTCTCACATCCGAGCTGGGCTGCACGCTGATTCATCAGTTCCACAAATTTCTTTACAGAACCGCTGGTTTTTTCTGCAATGGCCAGAGCCATTTCATTGGCAGATTCCAGCATCAGAGCCATCAGAGCCTGCTCAACCGTAAAGACTTCCCCGGTTTCTGCATAGATACTGGAACTTCCTGCTTCAATGCCATAAGCGGCTGCCTCGGACATGGTAATAGTATCCTTCATATCAAGATACTCACATGCCAGAAAAGCAGTCATAATCTTTGTAATGCTTGCAGGGTAAAGCCTATCATCTGCGTTCTTGGAATAAAGAATGGTATCCGTAACAGCATCCATAAGAACCGCAGACTGTCCCTCAATCTTCGGCCCTTCCGGCCATCCTTTGACCAGGTCAGTGTCAGCAGCCTGAGAATAAGTTTCGGAGTGAGCGACAGCAGGAGTGGCAGTTACGACAGCAGTAGAATCTGTTGCATAAGCCGCTGTACTCTGGGACAAAATCAGCCCTGCACAGAGAATCCCTGAGAGGAATCGCTTCCTTATAATATGAAAGTTTTTTTTCAACATTTGATCTTACCTTTTTACCTTTTTAATCTTACTTTTCGTTTCTACAGTAATTCCCGGAAATAATGTATCATTATTTTCAGGGAATGTTATCAATATGGCATCAGGAACAAAAGATATTTCTATCTGACCTGATTCTTAGTATGGTTTCTCTTTTATTTTAACATACACAGAAATTCTGTCTGTATTATCTGTGAAACTCAAAGAGATATTATATCATCAAATTCATGGGTTGTGTAAAATATATTCCGAAAAAACACTTGACACAGGGAAATTCAAGACCTTATAATGAATCCGCATAGTATAATAAATCAGTTATTGTTTACACTGTAATCAGTAACCATAAAATAACCACAAAAACGTTGATGGAGACAGTAAACTGTATCAGAAAACTTCAGCGAGCCGGGGAGGGTGCAAGCCCGGTGCGAGTAAATACAGCCGAAGATCACTCCGGAGTTTCAGTTCCCAAGGCAGCGGATATTCATAAGTCTGAAACATACAGACTCGAAAAGATCAGCAGCAGATAAGAACTGGCGGTGATTCCGCCGTTATCGGATCATGTATCGGCAGAAGATGCCCGTACAATGTAACTGGTGGTATAACGAACGTAAAGAAACCTTCGTCCTTTTACAAAAAGGGCGATTTTTTTGTTTTATGGGATAAAGATGAGCAGTCAGTCAGCAGCAGAAACAGGCAGATCTGAATCGTCTTTTTCCTATAAAACAAAAAAGACTAAAGTTTTTTTGCGTTCTTATGAGACATCGTTTCGGTGTCCGATACAAATAATAAAAACAGGAGGTAAATTACTGTGTACCAGAAAGTTGATACGAACTTAAATTTTGTAGACCGTGAGAAAAAAGTAGAAGAATTCTGGAAAGAAAACCATATCTTTGAGAAAAGTATGGAGAACAGAAAAGAGGGAGAAACCTATACTTTCTACGATGGACCGCCAACTGCAAACGGTAAACCGCACATCGGTCATGTACTTACACGTGTAATCAAGGATATGATCCCGAGATACCGTACAATGAAAGGCTACATGGTTCCACGTAAAGCCGGATGGGATACCCATGGACTTCCGGTAGAGCTGGAAGTAGAGAAGAAACTGGGACTGGATGGCAAGGAACAGATCGAAGAATACGGTATGGAGCCATTCATCAAACAGTGTAAAGAAAGTGTCTGGAAATACAAAGGAATGTGGGAGGATTTCTCATCTACTGTTGGTTTCTGGGCTGACATGGAACATCCATATGTAACTTACTATGATGACTATATTGAATCCGAATGGTGGGCACTGAAAGAAATCTGGAACAAGAAACTTCTTTACAAAGGTTTCAAGATCGTTCCTTACTGTCCGCGTTGTGGTACTCCGCTTTCCGCACAGGAAGTATCCCAGGGATACAAAACTGTCAAAGAGCGTTCCGCAGTTGTAAGATTCAAAGTTATCGGTGAAGACGCATACTTCCTTGCATGGACAACAACACCATGGACCCTTCCGTCCAACGTTGCACTCTGCGTAAACCCGGATGAGACTTACTGTAAAGTAAAAGCAGCAGACGGATACACATACTACATGGCGGAAGCACTTCTGGACAAAGTCCTTGGCAAATTTGCCAAAGAAGAAGGCGAAAAAGCATATGAAGTTCTGGAAACCTACAAAGGAACAGATCTGGAATACAAAGAGTATGAGCCGCTTTTCGCATGTGCAGGAGAGGCAGCAGCAAAACAGAAAAAGAAAGCTCATTTCGTAACATGTGACACCTACGTTACTATGAGCGATGGTACCGGTATCGTTCATATCGCACCTGCATTCGGTGAAGACGACAGCAGAATCGGACGTAACTACGACCTTCCATTCGTACAGTTCGTAGACGGACAGGGTAACCTGACAAAAGAAACTCCATACGCAGGCGTTTTCGTAAAGAAAGCAGACCCGATGGTTCTCACAGACCTGGACAAAGAAGGCAAACTTTTCGATGCTCCGAAGTTCGAGCATGAATATCCACACTGCTGGAGATGTGACACACCACTGATCTACTATGCAAGAGAATCCTGGTTCATCAAGATGACAGCAGTCAAAGATGACCTGATCAGAAATAACAACACAATCAACTGGATTCCGGAAAGCATCGGTAAAGGACGTTTCGGTGACTGGCTGGAAAACGTTCAGGACTGGGGTATCAGCGTAACCGTTACTGGGGAACACCACTGAACATCTGGCAGTGCGACTGCGGACATATGCATTCCATCGGAAGCCGTCAGGAATTATTCGAGATGAGCGGCGACGAGAAAGCAAAGACAGTAGAACTTCATCGTCCATACATCGACGAGATCACACTGAAGTGTCCGGAGTGTGGCGGAGAAATGCACCGTGTACCGGAAGTTATTGACTGCTGGTTCGACTCAGGAGCAATGCCTTTCGCACAGCACCACTATCCATTTGAAAACAAAGAATTATTTGAGCAGCAGTTCCCTGCAAACTTTATCTCCGAGGCAGTAGACCAGACCCGTGGATGGTTCTACTCACTCCTTGCAGAATCCACACTGCTCTTCAACAAAGCACCATACAAGAACGTAATCGTTCTGGGACATGTCCAGGATGAGAACGGACAGAAAATGAGTAAGTCCAAAGGAAACGCAGTTGACCCGTTTGATGCACTGAACAAATACGGTGCAGATGCCATCAGATGGTACTTCTACATCAACAGCGCACCATGGCTCCCGAACCGTTTCCACGGCAAGGCAGTTGTAGAAGGACAGCGTAAATTCATGAGCACACTCTGGAACACTTACGCATTCTTCGTATTATATGCGGATATCGACAACTTCGATCCGACCAAATACAACCTTGAATATGACCAGCTTCCAGTAATGGACAAATGGCTCCTCAGCAGATTAAACACAACTGTTCAGGCAGTAGACAATGATCTGGCAAACTACAAGATTCCGGAAGCAGCAAGAGCACTTCAGGAATTCGTAGATGAGATGAGTAACTGGTATGTAAGAAGAAGCCGTGAACGTTTCTGGGCAAAGGGAATGGAGCAGGATAAGATCAATGCTTACATGACCCTGTACCATGCACTGGTAACAATCGCCAAGACAGCAGCTCCGATGATCCCGTTCATGACAGAAGATATGTACCAGAACCTGGTAAGAAGCGTAGACAAAGATGCCATCGAAAGTATCCACCTCTGCGACTTCCCGACTGTAAACGAAGCATGGATCGACAAAGATCTCGAAGCAGATATGAAAGAGCTTCTTGAAATCGTAGTTCTCGGACGTGCATGCAGAAATACAGCAAACATCAAGAACCGTCAGCCGATCGGAACCATGTATGTAAAAGCTGAGAAGAAGATGGATAAATTCTACACAGACATCATCGCAGATGAACTGAATGTCAAAGAAGTAAAATTTGCAGATGACGTAGAATCCTTTATCTCCTACAGCTTCAAACCACAGCTTCGTACAGTAGGACCGAAATACGGTAAACTTCTCGGTGGAATCAGACAGGCTCTCACAGACATCGACGGAACAGCAGCAATGAACGAGCTGAGAACTAACGGTGTCCTGAAACTGGACATCAACGGAAACGATGTAGAACTTACAGAAGAAGACCTTCTCATCGAAACAGCACAGACAGAAGGCTATGTATCCGAATCTGACGGTGAAACATCCGTAGTCCTTGATACAAACCTGACACCTGAACTGATCGAAGAGGGATTCGTCCGTGAGATCATCAGTAAGATCCAGACCATGAGAAAAGAAGCCGGCTTCGAAGTTATGGACAAGATCAAAGTATACGCTCACGGAAACGACAAGATCCAGGATGTCATGAAAGCACATGAAGACGAGATCAAGTCCGAAGTACTTGCAGACGAAATGGTACTTGGCGAGACAGATGGTTATGTGAAAGAGTGGAACATTAACAAAGAAGCAGTAACTATGGGTGTTAAGAAACTGTAATTGACAACATTTGGTCAATTACTGACAAGGTACTGATAAGTTACAGGTATTTCACAGGAAATATACTACTTTCGCAATGCACGATAACAAAAAAATGTTATAAAATTCGGCAATTATACACATGACAGACTGTCGAAAAAAGAGTATCATTGTTCTTGACAGTCTGATTTCAGAGAGGAAATTGGAGGCGGAGATTCTTTGCCCCCAATTTCTCTGATATGAGAAAACAGAAGAGTTGACGGAATGAAGAGGTTCACCGGCAATATCCGCAAGGTTTATTGCTGAGAATAAAGTGAACAGTGAAACCATTACGGGAGGTATGAAATGACAAACGAAATGTTCAAGAAAGAGGCATTCAAGAAAAGCGTAAAAGACAACGTAAAATTCCTCTATCGAAAAACAATTGAAGAAGCTACACAGGAGCAGATTTTCCAGGCAGTAAGCTACACAGTTAAGGATGTTATCATTGATAACTGGCTTGCAACACAGAAAGCATATGAAGAGCAGGATCCGAAGATCGTATACTATATGTCCATGGAATTCCTGATGGGACGTGCTCTCGGAAACAACCTGATCAACCTTTGCGCTTACGGTGAAGTAAAAGAAGCTCTCGAAGAGCTGGGATTTGACCTTAACTGTATCGAAGATCAGGAACCGGACCCGGCACTTGGAAACGGTGGTCTGGGAAGACTGGCTGCATGCTTCCTTGATTCTCTCGCAACTTTAAATTACGCAGCATATGGCTGCGGAATTCGTTATCACTACGGAATGTTCAAACAGAAAATCCAGAACGGTTATCAGATCGAGGTACTGGATAACTGGTTAAAGAACGGCTATCCATTCGAACTGCGCCGTCCGGAATACGCCAAGGAAGTACACTTCGGCGGATATGTAAGAGTAGAGTACGATCCTGAAAAGGGCGGAAACAAATTTATCCACGAAGGATATCAGGCAGTAAAAGCCATTCCTTATGATATGCCGATCACAGGATATGACAACGATGTAGTAAACACACTTCGTATCTGGGATGCAGAGCCGATCGTAGACTTCGAGCTTGACTCCTTTGACAAAGGTGATTACAAAAAAGCCGTAGAGCAGGAAAACCTTGCCCGCAACATCGTAGAAGTCCTTTACCCGAACGACAACCACTATGCAGGTAAAGAGCTGAGACTGAAACAGCAGTACTTCTTCGTATCTGCAAGCCTCCAGGCAGCAATTGCCAAATACAAAAAGAAACATGACGATATCCATAAATTATATGAAAAAGTAACTTTCCAGATGAATGATACACATCCAACTGTAGCAGTAGCAGAGTTAATGCGTATCCTCATGGACGAAGAAGGACTTGGATGGGATGAAGCATGGGAAGTAACAACCAAATCTGTTGCTTACACAAACCATACCATCATGTCCGAAGCACTTGAGAAATGGCCAATCGAGCTCTTCTCCAGACTGCTTCCACGTGTATACCAGATCATCGAAGAAATCAACCGTCGTTTCATCCTTGAAATCCAGGCAAAATACCCGGGAAACTACGAGAAGATCAAAAAGATGGCAATCATCTACGACGGACAGGTTAAGATGGCTCACCTTGCAATCGCAGCAGGCTACTCTGTAAACGGTGTTGCACGCCTTCATACAGAGATCCTGAAGAACCAGGAATTAAAAGACTTCTATGAAATGATGCCACAGAAATTCAACAACAAGACCAACGGTATCACTCAGAGACGTTTCCTGCTTCACGCAAATCCACTCCTTGCAGACTGGATCACAGAGCATATCGGACCGGACTGGATCACAGACCTTCCGCAGTTAAAGAAACTGGCAGTTTACGCAGATGATGACAAAGCACTCCAGGAATTCATGAACATCAAGTTCAAGAACAAAGAGCGTCTGGCTAAATACATCCTCGAGCACAATGGCGTAGAAGTAGACCCGCACTCCATCTTCGATGTACAGGTTAAGAGACTTCACGAGTACAAACGTCAGCTCCTGAACATTCTGCATGTTATCTATCTGTACAACCAGATCAAGATGCATCCGGAAATGGAATTCTATCCAAGAACATTCATCTTCGGTGCAAAAGCATCCGCAGGTTATGCAACAGCCAAAAAGATCATCAAACTCATCAACTCCGTAGCAGACGTAGTAAACAACGACGCTTCCATCAACGGCAAGATCAAAGTTGTATTCATCGAAAACTACAGAGTATCCAACGCTGAGTGGATCTTCGCAGCAGCAGACGTATCCGAGCAGATCTCCACAGCAAGTAAAGAAGCATCCGGAACAGGTAACATGAAATTCATGCTCAACGGTGCTCCGACACTTGGAACCATGGATGGTGCTAACGTAGAGATCGTAGAAGAAGTTGGCGCAGAAAACGCATTCATCTTCGGTTTAAGCTCCGACGAAGTCATCAACTACGAAAACAACGGCGGATACGATCCAAACGTAATCTACAACACAGACGAAGAAATCCGTCAGGTACTGATGCAGCTCATCAACGGAACATTCTCCAGCGATACAGAACTCTTCCGCGACCTGTACGATTCACTTCTCAACACAAAGAACACAGACAGAGCAGACCGCTACTTCATCCTCGCAGACTTCCGTTCCTATGCAGAAGCACAGAAACGCGTAGAAGCTGCATATAAAGATGAAAAAGGCTGGGCTAAGAAAGCACTCCTCAACACAGCATGCAGCGGCAAGTTCACATCCGACAGAACGATCCAGGAATATGTAGATGATATCTGGCATCTGGACAAGGTTGTTGTCAGAAAGAAATAATTAGCTTCCTATTATAAGCACATCAATATTATAAGCACATCAATAGTATATCAATAAGTATACGAAAACCCCTGACAGTACAGTTAACAGGACTGTATTGCCGGGGGATTTTTTGTTTAAAGGATTGGCTGGAAAAGTTATGGTACGTCTGTTAAAATAGAATACACGATATAAAGTGCAAAGAAGGTGATCGGAGACAAAAATACTTTTACTTTGCACAAAAGATAAAGTTCCGTAGATGCGAGACATCAGGAAATAAGAATACATCTATATTTTCAGGGATTCGAAGAAAACTCGGAAAGGATTGGAGAAAATTATGGGTGGAAAAGTTTTGGAATTAGAATCAGAAAAATTGATAAAAGAAGGAGTAAAAGAAGGAACACAGGCAACTATAGAAGAAACAGTAAATCGTATGAGAAAATCCGGTAAATTTACGGAAGAAGATATAGTCTGGCGACAGGATTGGACTTAAAAATGCTTCGGAAGATAAAATAGGAAAAATATATGGGAAGATTTTTAATGTTACGAAACCTTCTCTGGAACATACGATAAAAAATAATGGATATAAACTGGCAGGGAATCATGACTGGTTCTTTGCCAGTTTTCTCTGATAAAGGAGCTGCTACATCATCTTGTGATAAACAGGAAAAACTCACTATGTTAGTAACAAATTATAGATTTTAAACTTGGAAAATCAAGGAAAATAAATGCTTTTGAAGTATGTGAAATTTAAAAAAATCGTAAAATTCTTAGGCATTACCCTTGACAAAAACTGGTGAAAGCACTATTATTAACCATAACAGACAGATTATGTCTAGGAATCTTTACCCAAAAAAGAAATAGTTATATTAAGGAAAGGGGAACTATAATCATGACAAAGATTAAAAACACAAAGAAGGGCATGGCTAAAAAGACATTAAGTATGTCTCTTGTAGTTGCAATGCTTGCTACTTCTAATGTGCCGGTATGGGCTGCTGAGTTCAGCGATGGTACAGATGCTGCAGCGTTTACTTCTGAAGCAGAAGCACCTGTTGTTGATGATACAACTGATGTTGTTGTAGATAATGCTCAGAATGTAGATACTACAGCTACAATCAGTGTTAACGGAGCAACTAGCAATAAAATTTCTGCAAAAGCAGCAGAAACTATGACAGTAACTACAAACTGGAATGTAAGCAATGGCGCAGAAGCTTGCATTAACGTATTTGCTCCAAAAGATGGTACAACAGGAACAGTTAATGTTGATGATGAAAACGAAACAGTAAAGCAGAGCTTTAATGAAGGGTATTCCGATATTAAAAGATCTGGTTCTTTAAATGGAACTACTGTTAACTGGAGAGGAATTAATCCAGCTGATTATATTGGAAAAAAAGTATATGTAGCAGTTACCGAAAAAGGGGCAAACGCAACTGATGTATGGAAAGTAAAAGCTGTTACAGCCGTTACAATTACTGGAAATAAAAATCAGGATTATGTAAAAACATCCTTCTCAAAAACTGAAGGATGGGGAACAACTTTAGATTCATTAGTATCAGCTTCTGACTACGCTTTAGTTAATGGAGCAACTGTTTCTTCTACAAAATGGTATGATCCAAGTGGAAATGAAGTAAAAGGTACTTATACTACAACTAAAGATGATATCAATAAAGTATATACTTTAAAAGCTGTATTAAATGGTGCTTTAGATAATTCTGAAGTAACTTTAGGTACTGTTACTATTACAACTAAAGTTCCAACAAGCACCGATATTTTAAGTGTTGTTTGGGACTGTGCAACAGACGCTGCTGGAAACCCAACATTCACTTATGACGGAACAGCACACTATCCAAAACTGAGAACTATTTCTCTTAAAGATGGATCAGTGATTGATGCTGCATCAGCTACTACTGAGATTACATATACACAACTGACTGTAGATCAGGCAACTAATGCAAATGAAGGCAGCCTGTATCCTACATTGCTACAGTAAATACAGCAGAGTATGGAACTCTTACCATCACCAAAAATCTTGTAATCAACAAAGCAGATTTAACAACTGATGGAACTTTAGCCGTTTCTAAAGGATTTGAATTCAATTCCAATGATTCTTATGCTGTTTCAACTGAAGCAGATGCAACAAAAGCTGGCTTAAGTGTATCTACAAAAGCTGGAAAGGCTCTTACAATTGGTACTGATTACTCAGTAACTGTAACAGCAGCTCCGAATAAAGTAGGTTCTGAAAACGCACTTGTAACTGTAAACGGTGCTGGAAATTACAAAGGTACATTAGTACTGAAAACAGCTATTAATGCTTACACATTAAAAGAAGATGATGCTTCATTCAAAGCAGGAGAAGTTCCAAGCACTGGAATTACATTTGATGGCAATGCAAAAACTCCGGAAGTAGAAGTTAAGGTAAATTCTACAACACTGAAGAAAAATACTGATTACACTGTAGAATACAGTGCAAATACTCAGGTTGGAACAGCAACTGTTACAATTACAGGTAAAGGTAATTACGCAGGAACTGTTACCAAAACATTTAAGATTGTTGCTGCAACACTTGCTCCATTAAAAACATTAATTGAGAATGATTTCAAAGATGCAAGCAAGACAACTTATACTGGTAAAGCAATTGATCTGGTAAAAGATGCATATGATGGATTAAAATATGTGAAGAACCGTGACTTTACAGTAGAATATGAGCCACAGAATGTAAATGCCGGAAAAGTATTAGTTAAGATCAACGGTATCGGAAATTATAAAGATGCAAAAGAAAGCTTTGAATTTACTATTGGTAAACGTGCAATCAGTGATAGTGCTGTAAAAGTAGCTGTACAGGGACTTACTTATTCCTCCGATATGACAGATAAACAGATTAAAGATGCTGTATCTTTAACATATAACGGAATGACATTAGTTGAAAATACAGACTATAAGATCAGTAATATCGTTAAAAATGGTAAAAATATCACATTAACAATCGTTGGTATGGATGGAAACTATACTGGAACAAGAATTGAGACTGTCAGTGTAGCAGCAAAAGATATCAACACTCTTACACTTCCTAAGATTGATGCTCAGAAATATACAGGAAGTGAAATTAAAGTTGTAAGTGGTAAAGTTGGTGATTCCAAATTTGAAATCAAAGACGGAAACTATACACTGGAATTAAATAAAGACTACAAGATTGTTAACTATGAAAATAATAAAAATGTAGGTACTGCTACTATCAATATCGTAGGTACAGGAGCATACACAGGAAAAGCATCTATCAGCTTCCCGATCGTTGCTGCTGAATTAAATGGTTCCATTGTTTACAGAGGAACTACTGGCGATACACCTGTAATCCCGGATCAGGCTTACAGCTATGCAAAAGTTACATCTGATAAAGGATATACTTTTGACTTTGCAGATACACCAACTGCTGGAAAACTTACTGTAATTGATAAAGACGGAAAAGTTGTTCCTACTTCCAAGTATACAGTTTCTTACAAGGATAACACAGCCGCTGGTACGGCAACAATCACTGTAGAAGGAAAAGCAGGATATTCTTTAAATGCAGTCAATACATTTAAGATTGTACCGGCAAAACTTTCCACACTTGTTGACAGCAGTGCTACATTTGCTGTAGAGACCAAAGATTACTATTACACAGGTGAAGCAATTGAACCATCGGTTGATGTTGTACTTAAAGATGGAAGTTATAAACTGGTAAAAGATACAGATTATAAACTGACATACTCCGATAATGTAAATGCTGGTACAAATACCGGAAAAGTGACATTAGTAGGTTTAGGAAACTATGCTGGTATTGAAGCAGAAACTGATATTAATACTAAATTAACCAAGAACTTTACAATCCAGAAGACAACAATCCGCGCTACAGATATTGTTGCAAAAGATGTTGCATACCTTGGCGGACTTCCTGTAACCCCAGATGTTACTATCACAAATCAGAATTCCGGAAAAGCATTAGTTGAAGGAACTGATTACACTGTAGAAATCAAAGATGGCGGTACAGCTGTAGGACAGGTTAAAGCAGTTATCAAATTATCTGATGCTGCAAAGAAAAACTATACATTAGTAGATTCTACAAATGGCGAATACAATATTACATTCAATGTAACAGCTAAGAATCTTGCTGACGTAACAGTAAATGCGATTGAAGATCAGATTGCTACAGGCGAACAGATTAAACCAGCCATTACAGTAATGAATGGTTCTGT
Organism: Ruminococcus sp. AF41-9; assembly: GCF_003477525.1. Taxonomy (GTDB): domain Bacteria; phylum Bacillota; class Clostridia; order Lachnospirales; family Lachnospiraceae; genus Blautia_A. The sequence continues at coordinate 23,629 of NZ_QUDO01000033.1, read as the reverse complement.
CAAACTGGTAGAAGGCACAGATTATGAGGTAACTTACGGCGACAATAAAGAAGCTGGCGAAGGAACTGTAACAATCAAAGCTCTTACTTCCAGCAAGAACTACACAGGAAGCCAGACAGTAAAATTCAACATCGTTGAAAAAGCTGCTGAAGTAGGTCAGGCAATGATCGCTGATGTAAAAGTTTCCGGAAACACTGTAACACCAATCCTTTCCGGTGATGTAGACGGAGCAGTTGGATATGACTATGTACTTGCTACAGAAGAAAACACAACTGACGGACGTATCGACATCAGCAAGAACATCCTTTCCACACATACAAACTTCTACTATGTACCAGAAGGCACATACTATGTATACTGCCATGCATGGAAACGTGGAGAAGACGGAAAGAAAGTATTCGGTGAATGGTCCAACATCAAAGAAGTGAAAGTAGAGGCTAAAACACCTTCTACACCAACTGTAGTAAGTGCAAAAGTAAAAGGAAATACAGTAACAGTAACTTATACAGAATCTGAAGATGCAACAGGATATGACATCGTTCTTGGAACTTCTGTAAAGAAAGTAAACGGAGAAAGACGTCCGGTTGAATACGGAAAACTGGTTAAGAAGAATGTAGAAGCCGGAACTGTAACAGTAACATTTACAAATGTACCAGCTGGCACATACTATGCAGGACTTCATGCATACAACAGAACTTCTAAAGATGGAAGCAAAGTATTCAGCAAATGGTCTCCTAAGACTAAAACAGCAGTTGTAAAATAATCCCTTTGGGTAACTAAATACAGATTCCTAAAAAGAAAAGCTCTGGTTTTTATGATCAGGGCTTTTCTTCTGTAAAATCACATATAAACAGCCAGACTATAGACCTTCATCTACTGTCTGGCTGTTTCATGTTAAAGATTATATTCTTTGTATAATTGATCACGTCTTTCAGAATCTGTTGACACAACCTGTATTTCATCAATTCGCTGCTCCTGGATCAGTCGATTGATCAGACTTCCCAGACGTGCCTCTCCCTGCGCCTGTCCAATTGCCTGGCCCTCTGCCCGTCCAATCGCCTGACCTTCTGCCTTAAGTCTTTCAGATTCCAGTTCCAGAACTTTTCCTCCCATAATATCACCCAATCCTTTCCGGACAGCCTCTTCTTCCTGATCGGAAGAAGCTTTCGGGGGATGTACACAGAAATTCTGAAGTTCTTCTGGAAATACAGTACTGAAAAACAGGTGTTTACTCTTACTGTTTTTCTCTGGAGCAGACACATAGGCAGTTATCTCCCTTGCACCAAAAAGATTCGTAAGTACACGGCGTACACCTGTTAGGATACTTTTGATCGCAGTTTGTATGTTCCTATATATCTGTCGAAATCTTTACGCTGACAAATCAGCAGTCCAGATGGTATAATCAATATTATCAATAAATTTCGGGTGGAGGTGCCATATGGGAATTTATTTAAATCCGGGAAATGATGCATTTGCGTCAATATTAAAAAAAGATATTTATATTGATAAATCTGGATTGATTTCTTATACAAACCGTGTTCTTAACAGTAGTCGTATGCTTACATGTTTCAGCAGACCAAGACGTTTCGGAAAGTCTTATGCCGCAAAAATGCTGGCGGCTTATTATTCAAAAGGTGCTGATTCAGATTCCCTTTTTCAAAATCTGAAAATTTCAAAAATGGATAATTACAAAGAAAATCTTAATCAGTACGATGTTCTCTTTCTGGATGTTGCCTGGTTTATTTCTATTGCCAGCAGTATTGAAAATACAGTCTCTGAAATGCAAGATAGTATTATTGAAGAATTAAAATCTGCCTTTCCAGATATAATTGGTCCTTCTGTCCATTCTCTTCCTGTGGCATTATTAAAAGTCAGTGCAGCAACCGGACGGAAGTTTTTTATTATTATTGATGAATGGGATGCCCTGTTTCGTGAAGCTGCAGATGATGAAAAAATTCAGAAATCATATATTCAGCTGTTACGGGCTTTATTTAAGGGACTTCAGGTAACTCAGTTTCTGGCAGGGGCATACATGACAGGGATTTTACCTATAAAAAAATATGGAACACAATCAGCTTTGACAGATTTTCGTGAATTTACTATGCTGGAACCAGGATTTTTGGCAGAATATGTGGGATTTACTGAGAAAGAAGTTCTTGATTTATGTCAGTACCATCAGTTAGATTTTGCGAAGGCAAATAAATGGTATGATGGATATCAATTTGACAATATTGGTCATGTGTATAGTCCAAATTCAATTATAGAAGCTGTTGTTAATCAAAAGTTCAGTAATTATTGGACCCAGACGGAAACATATGAATCCTTACGAATCTATATTGATATGAATTTTGATGGGCTTAAGAAGACAATCATAGATATGCTTGGAGGAAAGAAATGTAAAATAGATGCTGGAACTTTTCAAAATGACATGACATCTCTCCGGGTAAAAGATGATGTGTTAACACTTTTGGTTCACCTGGGATATCTGGCTTACAATGATGATTCCAAAGAAGTTTATATTCCGAATGAAGAAGTTCGGCAAGAGTTCATTCGGGCGATTAAAAACGGAAATCGCAGGGAACTGGTCAAGGCAGTTCAATTATCTGATAAACTTTTAGAGGCTACCATAAATATGGACCATGAAACAGTAGCAGAAATACTGGAAGAAACACATGATATGAATACAGCACCTAAATTTTATAACAATGAACAGGCGCTTCGGTCAGTTGTTGTCATGGCTTATTTAAGCTGTATGGATCATTATATGAAATTTGAAGAACTTTCCAGTGGAAAAGGATATTCTGATATTTTATTTCTTCCGAATGCCGGTTCGCCAAAACCAGCTCTTCTTATAGAATTAAAATGGGACAAAAGTGCACCGGGTGCGATCTTACAGATAAAAAAGAAAAATTATGCACAGATATTAAAGAAGTTCGAATATCAAGGTGAGGTCCTTTTGGTTGGAATTAATTATAATTCCAAAACTAAAAAGCATAGTTGTAAAATTGAAAAATATTTAAAAAAATAAAATCATCCGGTTATGAAAAAGTTGTAAAGTGGTGTCTGATTAAGTGAAACACGTAAGATTCTTTGTATGAAAAATATCAACATCTGTATCCTGATATTCAAGTATCTCGAAAAGGACTGCAGGAATGGTATGATGGATATTTTACAGTTTCTGGAAAACGTTTGTATAATCCACGATCTGTTGTAATGGCACTGCGTTTCAATCAGTTATCTAGTTACTGGACCAGTTCCGGACCGTATGATGAACTTTTTTATTATATCCGGCATGATATTGACCAGATTCGAAATGATCTGGCATTGATGATTACAGGGGAAGGCGTTGATGCAAAAGTAGATGAATTTGCCGCATCTGCAATGGAACTTAAAAGCCGAAACCAGATATATTCTGCAATGGTTGTGTATGGTCTGCTCACATTCACGCAGGGAAAAGTTTATATTCCCAACAGAGAACTGATGTTAAAATATGAAGAACTGCTTCAGAGTGAAAAAAGTCTGGGATATGTATACCAGCTGAGAAAAACAGATATTTTTTATACAAAACTGAAAAAAGGGAGGAATGCACAAATGATAGATTATATAATAAAAAATGGCTGGATCATAAATGGAAAACGACAGAAACCATTTCATGGAGATATCAGCATCAAAGATGGAAAAATAGAAGAAATGAAAGAACATATAGAAATTCCAGCGGACTTTCCGGATGAAAAAATTCTGGATGCTCAGGACGGTTATTTAACACCGGGATTTATTGATATTCACAGGCATGGCGACTGGCAGGCGCTGCATCATGGAGATGACGAACTTCTGAACCGTCAAGGTCTTACTACGGTAGTAAATGGAAACTGTGGTCTTTCTGTTGCTCCTGCCGGAAAAAAACACACAGAAGAAATTTACAGTTTCCTTGGCAGTGTAACAGGAAAAATGGATGGAAATCCACTTTCTGTCATGGATTCAATGGAAAATTATCTGGATGCTTTGTCAAAGACCAGTCGAAGTGTAAATACCGGAATGCTGGCAGGAAACGGAACCATACGTGCGTCTGTTAAAGGATATGATTCCGGAAAACTTTCTGATGAGGAGCTTCATCAGGTCTGGAATACACTGGAAGAATCTTTAGCTGCCGGAGCGTTGGGTGTAAGCCTCGGTGTTGCCTATGCCCCGGAATTTGAATATGACAGAGATGGTCTGGTAGAGGCACTGCAGCCATTAAAAGGTACAGATATTCCAATTACCACGCACATCCGTAATGAAGGTGATGGTATCCTTCTGGCCTTGCAGGAAGTTATTTCTGTTGCAGAAGAATTGCAGATTCCATTACATGTAAGTCACATGAAATGTATTGGCCGGAAAAACTGGGGAGATACACCGCGAAAGATTCTGAAGATGCTGGATGAAGCCGGGGAAAGAGGACTGAAAGTTGATTTTGATCTTTATCCTTATCTTACCGGTTCTACACAGCTGGTACATTTACTGCCACCGGAATTTCAGGAAGGCGGTACCGATGCAATCTGTAAAAGATTGCAGGATCCGGTATGCCGTAAAGCACTGACTGAGACATTAAAACAACCTTCTGATATCTTTGAAAATATTGTAGAACTGGCAGGATTTGAACGTATTTACGCCAGTACCCTTCATACAGACCAGTACCGCCCTTATGCAGGAAAATCTATTACAGAAATATCCGGAAATCTGGGCAGGGATCCTTATGAGACTCTTTACGATATCCTTTTGGCAGAGAGATGTGAAGTTACCATGCTGGATACGATTGCTTCCGAAGATGATATGCTTTATTTCCTGAAAGATGACAGGGCAAATCTGATCTCAGATGCCATCTATCCGGCAGGCGGCAAATATCATCCAAGAGTTTATGGTGCTTTTCCAAAACTACTTACAGACTATGTACGTGACCGGAAAATCTTTTCCATAGAAGATGCCATTTATAAAATGACTGCAAAACCAGCACAGGTTCTTGGCTTAAACCGTGGAATTCTGGACAAGGGAATGCCTGCAGATATCAATATATTTCATCTGGATCATCTACAGGTACATGCTGATTTCCAGAATCCGGATCAGTTCTGTACAGGATTTGATTATGTATTTGTAAATGGAAAAATGGTTGTATCACATGATACATACATAAATCAGGAAAACAATATGGCTGGTATGGTATTAAAACGTAACCAACCGTAACTGGCCGTTAATAAGCTGAGCAATTAAAAACAACTAAAAACAGGGAGATTATGATGAAAAACAAAAAGAATTATTTTATAAAATGGGCGTTCTGCTTTCTGCTTGTCGGACTTCTTTCCTTCTGCTTATCCGGCTCTTTTACCGGAAGCTCAGAAGTACAGGCTGCAACTTCTAATAGTGCTAATAAACGCTTTACAGGGTGGAAAACATCGGGCGGAAAAAAATATTATTATAAAAACGGAAAAAAGCTGACAGATCTGCATAAGATTGGAAAATATTATTATTGTTTTGATTCCAATGGTGTCATGATGACCGGATGGAATCGTATTCACAACCGTTTTCGCTATTTTGGAAAACAGACAGGAAGAATGCGTATCAGCCAGACTGTAAATGGAAGAAAAATCAACAGTAAAGGTGTCTGGACTCCGGTTGTGGTTCTTGACCCCGGACATTCTGCAGTGGTAGCCTCCGGATATGAGCCGCTTGGACCAGGATCCAGCGAGCTGAAGGAAAAGGATACTTCGGGAACGGAAGGCGTAGCTACTCATGTTGAAGAATACAAACTGACATTGGATATCGGTCTTCAGCTTCGTACTTTGCTTCAAAAAAGAGGATTTAAAGTTGTTATGACCCGCACAAACAGTAATGTAGCATTGAGCTGTATTGATCGTGCAAACGTAGCGAATAAGGCAAAAGCAGATGCATATATACGTCTTCATGCAAATGGAAGTGACAGTCCTTATGACAATGGTGCAATGACCCTCTGTACAACTCGGAACAATCCTTATACCACATCTCTTTACAGAAAAAACAAAGCTCTTTCTGAAGCGGTTCTGGACTCATATGTAGCATTTACCGGATGCAGAAAAGAATACATCTGGGAAACCGATACCATGACCGGAAATAACTGGAGCAAAGTTCCTACGACTCTGATTGAAATGGGATATATGAGCAGTCCGACAGAAGACTATCGTATGCAGCAGCCTTCTTATCAGAAAAAAATGGTCTGGGGAATCGCTGCCGGGATTGAAAAATATCTGACAAACTTTTGAAAATAAAAAATAATAAAAACTCAAGTCTGAGCCCTGACTCTTGTAGTCAGGGCTTTTCGTCATTCTCAAATTTACATTAAACAGCCGGACTATAAGAATCTCATCCTACAGTCCGACTATTTTCTGTTAAAGATTATATTCTTTGTATAACTGCTCACGTCTTTCAGAGTCTGTTGAAACAATCTGTATTTCATCAATTCTCTGTTCTTGAATCAATCGATTAATCAGACTTCCCAAGCGGGCTTCTCCCTGTGCCTGTCCGATTACCTGGCCTTCTGCACGTCCTTCTGCACGTCCGATGGCCTGGCCTTCTGCCTTAAGTCTTTCAGATTCCAGTTCCAGAACTTTTCCTCCCATAATATCACCCAGCCCTTTCCGGATCTCATCTTCTTCACGGAAGATATAGTCCGAGATCTTTACAATTAGTTTCGTCAGATCTGTATACAGTTCTGATCTTCCTGTTTCCGACAGTTCTTTTTCCAGATTCACACGGATCTCCTCATACTCGTTTAATAATATCTGGAATAACTCCGGGTCCTCATTAAGATCGTGTCCTTTTTTCTCATATCTTATAATGTAAAATGGCAGCAGCATCAGCAGATTTTTCTCAAAAATGCTGTTTTTGGTGTAATCAGCCATTTTTATCGTCGGTATTGAATATAAATGTACCCTGCCATCCGGAAAGACCACCTCTGCTTCCAAATGATCAGGGGTGTTTTTCGAGCTTCTCAGAAACAGTACACATGATTTTGGAAATTCTATCCGGTATCTGCGCCCCTGCTTCTCTGCATGTTCTATCCTGATCGCAAAATCATATTCGATCATGCGTATTGCCATTGTAGTATCATCTGTACTCTGGCATTCAATATGATACATTTTCTTTCCAATCAGCAGACAGGAGTCTGTAATAACTTCTCCGTTCTCCTGCTGGTGTTCGTTACGAAGCTGTATGATCTTCACATCTTCCGGATATGAGGTATGAAATACTTCATTGATCAGCGGAACTGCCAGATAAGGCATCTTCTCAATCATGGTACGGAATACATCATCAAAAATCGTATTGTGCATGTGACACTCCTTTACCTGTATTATAACATTTTGATCGGTTTTATTAAATACAGAATCTCTTTTGAAGTTATGTATTTTTATCTTTGGAATAATGGCAGATATCGCCTAGAAAATCATCTATAAGAAAATTTCAAATAGTTACTTATATTTTAACTATACAATATCTGTGTCCACATGACAAGTCTGTTTTTTATCGTATAAATCTTTGAATGCATTTGAACAACTTTGGATGGTTGACAGATTAATTTCATAGAAAAGTAACTGTGGATATAAGAAATTTACACCTGCATATAATAAATGATATATATTTATAAGTATGATTTATACTAGAATTTTCATATAAATTATGCTTATATATGAACCGAAAGATGTTCCGTGTTACTTGGAAGTTATATGAATAATTATTCGCGTTGATACTTGCCAGTCATTGTGCTATTATAATTATAACAATTTTTGCAAATAAACCGTCTAATAATAAGGGGATGTCTTAATGAACGAAGAACGCTTAACAGAGATAATCTCAAAATACAAAGAGGCATTACATAAGAAAATCGAAGAACGTAAAAGAGAAATGTAGCATGACAGTACGGAGCATTATCTGATGTATCATGCATTGGGATTTTCAGATGAAGAAGGATACCAGATTGATTTTCAACAAAATGTAGGTCGTTTTTTATATAAATATGCAGGATCTATGCTGGAAGAACTGGTGATAAATTGTCTTATGGAAATTTTCCCTGATGCAAAAGCGAAAGAAAAAATCCCTAATACCATTGATAAAAGTCCTAAAACTGTTGAGATTGACTGTCTGGTTGGGAAAAAAGCCTTTGAAATCAAATGGAAAGATGCAACTACAGATGGTGATCATATTAAGAAAGAGTCCAAAAGAATACAGATCATCAAGAATGCAGGATATCAACCTGTTCGACTTATGTTTTTTGAACCTAATCGTAATCAGGCAATTCGTGTACAAGCACATTTAAAGCAACTATATGAAGAAATTGGAGGCGAATATTATTCTGGTGAAGACGCCTGGAATTATCTGAAAAACTGTACCGGGATTGATTTAAAGAAAATACTGGAAAATATGGAGTAAATGAAATTGAAAGAAAATGAAGTAATTTGGGGTGATGCATTAGATATACTTGGAACAATCGCAGAAAATACTGCGGATATGATATATCTTGATCCGCCCTTTTGCACTCAGGAAAAGCAGCGAATGGTATCATCAAAAAATAGTAAAGAATATATCTTTGATGATACCTGGAAAGACATGGACGACTATCTTTATTATATGAAAAAACGTCTCGTACAGTGTAGAAGAGTCTTAAAAGAAACAGGAAGCATTTTTGTTCATTGTGATAGAAATGCTTCTCATTATCTAAAAGTATTGATGGATAAGATTTTTGGAATTTCAAATTTCCAGAGTGAGATTATCTGGAGTTATAAAAGGTGGTCTAATTCTAAAAAAGGACTCTTAAATAACCATCAGGTCATACTTTTTTACAGTAAGACTTCTCAATTCAAATTTAATAGGATTTACACAGAATATTCTGAGACGACAAATATTGATCAGATTCTTCAGGAAAGAGCAAGAAATAAAAACGGAAAAGCAGTCTATAAATATAATGCGGATGGTGAAATTGTGATTGGACAAAGTAAAAAAGGAGTCCCCCTGTCAGATGTCTGGGAAATCCCTTATCTTAATCCAAAGGCCAAAGAACGAGTTGGCTATCCAACACAGAAACCAATTCTTTTGCTGGAACAGATTCTGCGTTTGGTAACAGATGAGGGCGATTTCATTATTGATCCCTTTATGGGCTCCGGAACTACAGTTGTTGCTGCCAAAATGCTGAATCGAAAATATCTGGGAATAGATATTTCACCAGATGCTGTAGCATTGGCAAACAAAAGACTGGAATCTTTAATAAAAACAGAATCTTTTCTTTTAAAGAAGGGTAAAAAAGCATACAGAAATCTGTCTGATTCCCAAATGGATATTTTAAAACATTTTAATGCAGTTCCTGTACAAAGAAATAGTGGAATTGATGGATTTTTAAAAGAATATATTGATGGAAAACCGATAAGCATTAAAATCCAGAAAGAAGATGAAACTCTCGGGGATGCTTTGAAAAAAATGATAAAATCCGGAGCTTCAAAGAATTGTTGTTTTATGATTCTTATAAGAACGCATATAGATTATCAGCAAATGTTTCCGCGTAAGGATATTCCGGAAAATATAATAGTAATTGACAGTTACGAAGTACAAAATGAACTAATCTTAGAAAAGCTACATTGCCAATATTGTATAACAAAAAACAGCCAGACAGTAGGATGAAAATCTTATCGTCTGGCTGTTTATCTGTGATTTTATGAATGAAGAAAAGCCCTGGTCACAAGAGCCAGAGCCTTTCTTTTTAGGAATCTGTATTTAATTACCCAAAGGGATTATTTTACAGTTACAGTTTTGTAATTAGACCATTTGCTGAATACTTTCTTTCCATCTTCAGATGTTCTGTTGTAAGAATGAAGTCCTGCATAGTATTTACCAGCCGGTACATTCTTGAATGTTACAGTTACTGTTCCTTCTTTTACATTCTTCTTAATCAGTGTTCCATAATCAACCGGACGTTTTTCACCGTTTACTTTCTTTACAGAAGATCCAAGAACAACGTCATAGCCTGTTGCATCTTCAGATGCTGTATAAGTAACAGTTACAGTAGATCCTTTTACTTTTACACTTGTTACAGTTGGTGTAGAAGGTGTTTTTGCTGTTACAGTAACGGCTTTGATGTTAGACCATTCTCCGAATACTTTCTTTCCGTCTTCTCCACGTTTCCATGCATGGCAGTATACATAGTATGTGCCTTCTGGTACATAATAGAAGTTTGTATGTGTGGAAAGAATATTTTTACTGATATCGACACGTCCATCAGTTACATTCTCTTCTGTAGCAAGTACATAGTCATATCCAACTGCTCCGTCTACATCACCGGAAAGGATCGGTGTTACAGTATTTCCAGAAACTTTTACGTCAGAAATCATTGCCTGACCTACTTCTGGTTTAGCCTTGATGATATTGAAGGATACTTCCTGGGATCCTGTGTAGTTCTTGTTTCCGTCTACCGGAGTAATGGTTGCTGTACCTGTACCAACTTCTTTGTTTTCTCCGTAAGTTACCTGATAGTCAACGCCTTCTTTCAGTGTAACGGAATCAATTGTTACAGTCAGAGCCGGTTTTACCTGTTCGCCGGTTGCTTCCTGATCAGCAACTGCTGCGATGGTTACATCTTTCAGGTCTTTAGCTGTTACGCCGTATTCTACTTCTTTTACGGAATCAGCTGTATTCAGGTTTGCATTATCTTTATATGTGATAACGACTTTACCTTTATCGCCTACGTTTGTAGCTGCCGGTACATAATTTACTGTATAATCTGTACCTTCTACAAGAGTTGTCTTTCCACCTGGAACTGTGATTGTAACGGATGGTTTTACAGTTTTTCCACCTGCATAGGTTGCATCTCCAAGAGCTACATCAGATGCAGTGATCTTAGCTGGTGTGATATCGAATGTTTTTACAAGTTCGCCTGCATAGCTTCCGATACCTACGAATTTGATCTTTGCTTTGCTACTTGTGGTTGTAACATTTACTGCGTTTTCATAGGAAACCATGTAGTCGGTTCCTTCTGTTAATTTTGCAAGTTCTCCTGTGATTGTATAGTCAGTTCCTTTTACAAGGCTGATTTCTTCCCCTGTATAAGTCTTGCTTAATTTATCAGACATTAAAGTTACAGTTCCGCTTGGAAGTGTTGCGTTAGTGATTGTGAAGTTTGCACTTACGCTTCCCTTGTATGGAGCTTTACCTGTAACTGTGATAGTTGCTGTTCCGGCTTTCTTGTTATCTGCGAATGTCACGTCATAGTATTTTGGATCTACGACATTGCCACTCTTATCTTTTACAACATATTTGCCAGCTTCCAGAATGATTCCCTTAGTAGAAGCAGCCTGCTCTGCACTGTAAGCAACACTTGGAAGTGTTTCCAGACCATTTGTTGCAACGATCTTTCCACCTTCAAGGCTTGGAGTACCAACAGTATATTCTATCATCTGGTTTCCTGTGTACATCTGTGGATATTTGGCTTTATCAGCAGCAGCAATTGTTTTTGCTTTTACGTTAATCTTACCTTTGTCACCTTCATTTACAGCGGCACGTTCAACCTCTACAGTGTAGTAATCATCACTGATTTCATATTCTTTTCCATCTTTGTCTGTGTAAACAACTTTAATGGTTGGAGTAACAACTTTTCCACTGTTGTAAGAAGCATCAACAACTTTAACTGTAATATCCTTATCGCTGAGATCTTTTGCTGTTAATTCAGCTGTAATAGAATCTCTGTCTGTTGTTCTGGCTGTCTGTTTGAAGTTTTCATTCTTTCCGTGTCCGGCAACTTTATTTTCTGCAACAGTTGGTTTATATACAAGCGTTGTATTAGATGTATTTGTTTTATCAAGCCAGAAGTCTTTGTCCAGAGTCAGATCATAGTGTCCATCTGTCATCCATGCTTTATATACATCTTTTGCAAGAATGTTATAGTTGCTGATATCAGCACCTTTGTCACCCAGAGATGGGTTGAAGGAAACGATTAATTTATTGTTTGTAGTTCTGTTATCTTTTACCTGAGCGCTATTAAATGTTGCCTGCTGAATCTTATAAGCATTGCTTAAAATCATCTCAGTATTAGCATAATCTTTAGCACCTGTAATAGTATAAGATACATCTCCTGCGTTAGTTCCACCCTGAGTAATCTTATATGTGAAATCTCTGTTCAGGAAAAGTTTAGTACCATTTAATGTGATAGAACCATTGTTAGCACTTAAAAGTTTTCCAAGATAATCCTGTTCTTTACCATTGTAAATGAGGTTATTTCCACCTGCTAAAGCATTTAAGAATGCAGATTTGAACTCATTAATATCGCTCTTAGTTGCTTCGCCATCGCGAGTAATCGCACTCTGATAGTTCTTGGCAGAATCTTTTGCAGTAATTTTGATTGTCTTTTTGATTGCAGAATCAGACCAGTTTACACATGTGATTTCAAAGTCGCCACTTGTAAGAAGATCATTTGTCTTATTTGGGTCTGCAACAGTATCATACATTTTAATTTTTGCATTTTTAACACCGTTTTTCTGTACATCTGTTGCATCTGCTTTCCATACTTCTTCCGGAATTACAACGTCAAAGTCTGCGTCATGTTTTGACATATTCTTTTTATCAATTGTAACGGTAACATCTTTACCGGATGCATCTTTGTATACTAAAGTTCTGTCAGTAACATTAACACTTAATGTATAAGTTCCAGCATCTGGACCAACTTCCTGAATTGTATAATCGGATGTTGGAAGAGTCTGACCGTTATAGGTTACTTTAGACACTTCCGGAGTTACTTTCTGTCCGCTGTATTCATATGTTTTGCTGGATTTTTCAATAGCATATCCATCCATCGTAGATCCAGGAACAAGCGTATATGCTAATCCAGTATATGTATCATTTGTATAATCGGTATTTTCTGTAGGAAGGATAGTGACAATTACATTTACTTTTCCAAGATGGTAAAGCTGATCATAAGTCAATGTATAATCTTTACCATATTCCAGAACTTTTTCAGTACCATCTAATTTTTTATATCCAACACGAATCTCATTATTATCAGCGCTGGCTGCATCAGCAATTAATTCATTTCTCTTACTTTCAATATTAAAAGTTTTTTCTGAAATGCCAAGCATTGTTCTGTTAAAACCAGTTTTTAAAATACCACCGGCCTGATCTGCATCACTTAATTTTCTTGCACCAACAGCAACTGCTTCAGAAACAGATGCCTTTTCTGTTTCAAATTTATCTCCTGAATAAACAGCTACACGTACCTGTTTTCCATAAAGGCCATTTGCTACTGTATATGTTGCAGAAATTGCTTTGTCAATGTTAACCCATTCACCTTTATCATTTGTTGCCTGCCACTGATATTTAAATGTAGTTCCTTCTGGTCCCATGTTATCAGTTTTTGCTGTTAATACTGTTCCTGCAACGATTTTATCTTTATCAACGCCTGCATCAATAGTTGGGGTTCCAGTTAAAACAGTTGCGGATTCAACAACTTTAATAATAGCTGTTGTTGCAACAGTGTTGCCTCCATCTTTAACTTCAACCTTAAATGTTTTTCCGATATCACTCTGTTTAAGCTCATATGATACGGAAACTACATTTGCATTAGTAAGTGTATTTTCAGCATATGTTGTAGTATCTGAAGTGTCATTATTAAGAAGCTTAATAGTAGCTGTTGCAGCACTGTTTGCAAGTGTTACAGTAGCTGTAAGTGTACCCTCTTGAACAACTGCTTCATTCTGTACAGCCTGTCCATTCTGATAGAATACAACAGACTGTGCTGTATTAGATGCAGTTGCACTATCAGTAATAACTCCTTCAGTATCATCTACAGCCGGAGCTTCCACAACAGGAGCTTCTGCTTCTGAAGAAAATTCTGTTACACCTTCACCAGCACTGAACTCTGCTGCCCAAACTGGTACGTTAGAAGTAGCAAGCATTGCAACAACAAGTGACATACTTAATGTCTTTTTTGCCATGCCCTTCTTTGTGTTTTTAATCTTTGTCATGATTATAGTTCCCCTTTGGGTGATGTATAGGTTGTTTTTATGGAAAAGTAACTGCAAATACAGGAAACTTGTGGGTGTATATAGTAATCAATGTTTACTTATAAATACTATTTAAAATGGATTTTCTATAGAAATCATATTTATATAAGCATTTTAAAGGACATTCTAATATTTTCAAAGATTTATTCAGTAAAAAACAGGCTTGTCATACGGTTACAAATATTGTATAGTTAAGACATCAGTAATCATCTAAGATATCCTTATAAAGGATTTTTCTGGCAATGTCTGCCACTGATTCCAAAGATAAAAAATACATAGCTTCAAAAGAGATTTTGTATTTAATAAAACCCGTCCAAATGTTATAATGTAGGTACAAAAAGGAGTGTCATATGAACAATACCATTTTTGATGATGTATTCCGTACCATGATTGAGAAGATGCCTTATCTGGCAGTCCCACTGATCAATGAAGTATTTCATACCTCATATCCGGAAGATGTGAAGATCACACAGCTTCGTAACGAACACCAGCAGGAGAACGGAGAAGTTATTACAGACTCCTGTCTGCTGATTGGAAAGAAAATGTATCATATTGAATGCCAGAGTACAGATGATACTACAATGGCAATACGCATGATCGAATATGATTTTGCAATCAGCATAGAACATGCCGAGAAGCAGGGGCGCAGATACCGGATAGAATTTCCAAAGTCATGTGTACTGTTTCTGAGAAGTTCGGAAAATACACCGGATTATCTGGAGGCAGAAGTGGTCTTTCCGGATGGCAAGGTGCATTTGTATTCCATACCAACTATAAAAATGGCTGATTACACAAAGGCCAGCATTTTTGAGAAAAATCTGCTGATGCTTCTGCCATTTTATATTATGAGATATGAGAAAAAAGGACACGATCTTAATGAGAACCCGGAGTTATTCCAGATATTATTAAACGAATATGAGGAAATCCGTGTGAATCTGGAAAAGGAGCTGTCAGAAACAGGAAAGTCGGAACTGTATACAGATTTAACGAAACTAATTGTAAAGATCTCGGACTATATCTTCCGCGAAGAAGAGGCTGTCCGGAAAGGACTGGGTGATATTATGGGAGGAAAAGTTCTGGAACTGGAATCTGAAAGACTGAAGGCAGAAGGCCAGGCCATCGGACGTGCAGAAGGCCAGGCCATCGGACGTGCAGAAGGTCAGGCCATCGGACGTGCAGAAGGCCAGGTAATCGGACAGGCACAGGGAGAAGCCCGCTTGGGAAGTCTGATTAATCGATTGATTCAAGAACAGAGAATTGATGAAATACAGATTGTTTCAACAGACTCTGAAAGACGTGAGCAGTTATACAAAGAATATAACCTTTAACAGAAAACAGCCGGTCTGTAGGATGGGATTCTTATAGTCCGGCTGTTTATATGTAAATTTGAGAATGACGAAAAGCCCTGGCCATAAAAACCGGGGATTTCCTTTTTTAGGAATCTGTATTTAGTTACCCAAAGGGATTATTTTACTCTTACAGTTTTATGGTTAGACCATTTGCTGAATACTTTGCTTGCATTTGCTGAAGTTCTGTTGTATGTATGAAGTCCTGCATAGTATGTACCGGATGGTACATTTGTGAAGGTTACTTCTACGCTGTTAAAACAGTGAAAGCATCTGTTTTGAGCTGGGGTGATAAAGATGGTTATAGTGGTGCTGGCAGTTACTGGACTTATGAATATTGTGTGCGGGCCTATAAAATTGTGAATGGTAAAAGAGTTTACAGTAAGAAAACAAAAACAGTTACGATATAAAACCGATATAAAATGATATGGCGTATGGGAAAAAGGATAAAGAATAAAGAAGGAGATAATGCTGGATTATTCAGGCTTGATTTTCCCTGTCAGACAAGCTATACTGGACAGAACAGGCTTTTCTGATTTTTAAACAAATGGGAGGATTTTACACATGAAAATTGCAGTAACTTATGACAATGGAAATGTTTTTCAGCATTTTGGAAAAACAGAATCTTTTAAGGTATATGAAGTTGAGGGCCAGAAAGTTGTTTCCAGTGAAGTGATCAGTTCTAATGGCAGCGGACATGGTGCTCTGGCAGGTCTGCTTGCAGAGCAGGGCGTGGATGTTCTGATCTGTGGTGGTATCGGCGGCGGTGCTCAGGCTGCTCTGAGTGAGGCTGACATTGAATTGTGTGCAGGTGCGCAGGGAAATACAGATGAGGCAGTAGAGGCTTATCTGAAAGGGGAACTGGTATCTTCCGGCGTGAATTGTGATCACCACGGAGAAGGACATTCCTGTGGACATCATGAGGAAGGTCATTCCTGCGGAGGACACGAAGAGGGACATTCCTGTGGAGGTCATGAAGAAGGTGGTTCCTGTGGAAGCAGTTGTGGTGGCTGCGGCGGTACACAGGCTGCTATTACAGGACGCAATGTGGGAAAAACATGCCGTACACATTACAGAGGAACTTTTAATGATGGAACACAGTTTGATTCTTCTTATGACCGTGGAGAACCACTGGAATTTAT
Source organism: Ruminococcus sp. AF41-9 (assembly GCF_003477525.1). Lineage (GTDB taxonomy): Bacteria > Bacillota > Clostridia > Lachnospirales > Lachnospiraceae > Blautia_A. The sequence continues at coordinate 7,099 of NZ_QUDO01000033.1, read as the reverse complement.
CTGCGGAGCCGGTCAGATGATCAGAGGATTTGATGCGGCAGTTGCGGATATGGAAGTTGGCCAGATTGTAGATGTTCATCTGATGCCGGAAGAAGCTTATGGTATGGCAGATCCGAATGCAATCTTTACTCTTGAAATTGCACAGCTTCCGGGTTCTGAAGATCTTGTGGTTGGCCAGCAGGTATATCTGTCCAATCAGTATGGTCAGCCATTCCCTGTAAAAGTAACAGCTAAAGAAGAAAAGACAATTACTTTTGATGCAAATCATGAGATGGCAGGAAAAGAACTGAACTTCAGAATTGAATTAGTAGAAGTGAAATAAATAAAAAGTAAGAAATAAGAAATAAACGGAGCAGACCGATATCAGGCATTTTTGCACACAGGATTGCTGTGATGTATTGTTAAGAAATATTGCTGAGATGTGGGATAAGCCCAAAAGAGTGGCAGTTGCTTTGGGGATACAACCCTGAAGGAACTGCCACTCTTTTTATATGGAGAGCAGAAGGATTCAACTTAAAGGCAGAATGCTGCGTAAAACGGTAAGATCCGATAGTGCTCTTTTTCTTTGAAGTTTTCGGAAGAAACGAGATACATTTTTTTACAGTTATTATTTTGGGGGTTATTAGTTTCATCGCTGTTATTTTTTATATTATGGTTCTTACCGCAGTTGCTTTTGCAATTGCTGTTGCTGGAGAGGATGTTTTTTCCAATGCTGTCATTAAAACGCATGAGATTTCGGCATTTCTGGTGTGGGGACAGGCGGTAATCTACGGCGATATACTCTCCGGATTTTTCGAGAAGGAAAGGGACTTCTGCCTGATTCTGGCTGTGCCAGTAGGAGAGGTTATAGCCATTTTGGGTAAACTGCTGTGCGAGGAAGGTTTCTGCGCATGCAGTGCAGGAGGGGCTTTCTTCACCGGACAGGAGCTGGTAGGACGGAAGTTTTAAAATGCGGGTGCACAGACCAACGTCGACGGGGTATAAGTGAAGTCCGGAGAGGGCTTCAGGCTCAGTTTTTGCGTAGCCTGGGCAGGAGAGGGCAAGGCCGGAATGGATCAGCCAGTTGAGAGATTCCTGATAAGTTTTGGCAGTGGCACCTTTGGCGATTCGGGTGTACTGGAATCTGCGGCTGCTTTTTCCAAGCTGAGAGGGGATGGAAAGCCAGCTTTTGCGGCTGTGTGTGGCGGTTCCTTTTGGGGCAGAGGCAGTAATGTCTGCCAGATAAAGGTCGAGGATTTTCTGCTGAATATCGGGAACCATCAGTAAGCTTTTTCCTTTTTTGTATTCCAGAACAGAAAGCGGTATTCCGCCTGTGATCTGGTAGAGGTGAAACTGGTGAAGTGCTTTTGCATGCAGGGATTTTTCCATGGAAGTGAAGGTGGAAAAATGGGCGCGGATTTCCCGTGCAAGGGCAAATTCAGCGTTGGCCCAGAGAAATTCCTCGAAGTCCATGGGGTATAAAGTCAGAATATCGAAATCATTGGAGGTGTAGTCCGGATCAGGATATACACCTTTTTTGATGGCTGCGATGTGATATTGTGGAAAGTCCAGTGCAATGCCGGCGAGGAGTGTGGATATTTGCGGGGTGCACTGGAGGTTGTCGAGGATCAGCAGGGATGTGGAGGGGTGGAGTGGTTTGTCGGCATAGGTTTCCAGAAAGAGGAGTGCTTCCTGTGGATCGTGGGGAATGGATAAATAATCGGCAGCAGGTTTGTCAGTTTCCAGATTGATGTACAGGGTGTTTTCGTATTGTTTGCTGCCAAAATCCAGAAGCAGCCAGGTTTTACCCGTCTGGCGGAGTCCCTGGAGAATGAGAGGTTTGCGGCTGGGGCTTTTTTTCCACTGGATCAGGGAATCGGTACGTTTTCTTCTCATAAAAATTTTCCTTTCAAAGGTCTGTAGTGTATGTCTGAGATGTATGTTTTTGAGGATGGATATTTGTGAAGGGGCTTATGGGGAGTGTTTACGGTGATGTTTCTGAAGTATGGGGATTCTGGTTCTTTGCAGTGCAACGAGTGGAAATGCTCAATGGGTAGCGGGCCAGATATAAAAAGGTTGTTTTCATAACTCTTTATTATAATTGCATTATAAATGTATTATAAATGTAAAAGTCTGAAAAATCTATACATATATGTAGAAAAAAGTCGATTTACAGATTTTTAAATATCTGATATCGTAATTGTATTACGAATCTGTTGGCGGTTTATTCTGGGGTCTGGATGTTTCCGGAGTAAACCTGATTATAAGGAAGCAGCAGAGACCGAGGCTTGTTCTGCGTGGAGTCCATCTTTGCTGTGGCCAAAAGGAGGAATTCTATGAAGAGAATTAATGCTATTTATGCGAGACAGTCCGTTGACAGAGCAGACAGTATTTCCATTGAGAGCCAGATTGAATTCTGTAAGTATGAACTGAAGGGCGGGACTTTTAAGGAGTACAAGGATAAGGGATACAGTGGAAAAAATACGATACGGCCACAGCTTCAGCAGCTTCTGACAGACATCCGAAGAGGTGAGGTGGAAAAAGTGATCGTGTATAAGCTGGATCGTATCAGCCGCTCAATCCTTGATTTTTCGAATATGATGGAGCTGTTTCAGCAGTATCAGGTAGAGTTTGTTTCTTCCACGGAAAAGTTTGACACGTCTACGCCAATGGGGAGAGCGATGCTGAATATCTGTATTGTGTTCGCACAGCTTGAGCGGGAAACCATACAGAAGCGAGTCAGTGATGCTTATTATTCCCGAAGTCAGAAGGGATTTCATATGGGTGGAAAACCTCCTTACGGATATCGACTGGAGGAGATTCTGATGGATGGGATTCATACCAAGAAACTGGTGGAGGAGCCACAGGAAGCGGAGATTGTGCGTGAAATTTTTGAAATGTACGAAAAACCGGACACTTCATACGGGGACATTACGCGGTACTATGCGGAAAAAGGAATTCAGTTTTATGGAAAAGAACTGATTCGCCCGATGCTGGCACAGCTTCTGAGAAATCCGGTATATGTCCGGGCGGATATGGATGTGTATCGTTTTTTTAAGAGTCAGGGTACGAATATTGTCAGCGGACAGGAGATGTTTGACGGTGTGCATGGATGTTATTTATATCAGGGACGGGATGTGACGACGGATAAACTGCAGAATCTGAAAGGACATATGCTGGTGGCAGCCCCTCATGAGGGGCTGGTTTCTTCGGAACAATGGCTGAACTGCAGGATTAAGCTGTTTGGGAATAAGACAATTCAGGCAAACAGAAAGGCTGTGAATACCTGGCTGGCAGGAAAGGTGAAGTGTGGACATTGTGGATATGCGCTGATGAGTATCAAAATACAGTCCGGTAAACAGTACTTACGATGCACGAAGCGCCTGAATAATAAGGCTTGTCTGGGCTGCGGAAAGGTTTATACGGAAGATGTGGAGAATTATGTATATCAGGCGATGGTGCAGAAACTCAGAGAATCACAGACACCTCTGGGATATGCGAAACTGAAGGAGAATCCGCAGGTACAGAGAATTTATGGTGAGATTGAAGAGATTGAGAGAGAGATTTCTGTGCTGGTGGAATCTTTGCTTGGCGCGGGGGAAACGTTGACAAATTATATTAATCAGCGTGTGGATCAGTTAGATCAGCTTCGGCAGGAAAAGGTGGAGGAGATGGTGGTTCTGGCAGAAAACCATGCAACTCCGGAACAGATGGAAAAAGTAGTGTCCAATATAAGTCTCTGGAATCAGATCGGGTTTGACGAGAAACGTTTTACGGTAGATAAAATGATCACTTTGCTGAAAGTGCTGCCGGGGTCGATTCAGATACAGTGGAAGTTCTGACAGAGTAAGAAATGGAATAGTTTGTAAGGAAGAGGGGGAGTGGATGAAAGCCTGAAGAGTTGTTGTGTTGTTATCTGGTGTTTGCATATGGAAAATAAAAAATGAAAGGGTGAGCCGGAAGATTGACATATCTGTGGAGTGGGATGATTCTGGTCGGAATCGTATATGGGATTTTTACAGGGAATCTGAAGGATGTGACGGAGGCGGCTGTTTCTTCTTCGAGAGATGCGGTGAGTTTGTGTATTTCTATGGCAGGAGTTGTGGCGATGTGGTCGGGGCTGATGAAGATTGCGGAAATGGCAGGGCTGGTGGAAGAGCTGTCGCAGAAGATGCGTCCGGTTGTTCGTTTTTTGTTTCCGGGACTGGAGGAAGAGTCGGAGGCGGGTAAATATATTTCTTTGAATTTTCTGTCCAATATTCTGGGCCTTGGATGGGCGGCAACACCGGCAGGACTGAAGGCTATGGAATGCCTGAAACAGGAGCAGGAGGGAATCCTGTCTGATAAGAAGATGGGGAATACTGCAGAGAATGTGAAGTTTAGGGATAGACGGAATATTACAGAGAACATGAAGTTTATTGAGAGAAAGAGTATTACAGCGAGCAGAGAGATGTGTACCTTTCTGATTATTAATATATCATCTTTACAGTTAATTCCTGTGAATATCATTGCGTATCGGATGCAGTACGGAAGTGCGGAGCCGACGGCAGTGGTGGCACCGGCAATCGTGGCGACGGCTGCAAGTACTGTGGTGGCTGTGATTTTCTGTAAAATTATGGACAGGAGAGATGTGGCATAATCGACAGTGTTGACAGTGGGACAGGAAGGAAACAAAAATAAAGTAGAAATGAAGTAGAAATAAAAGAGAAATGGGGTGAAAATGAAGCAGAAATAAAGCAGGAGTAAAACGGGTGCTGCATAGTGATTCATGTGTTGAAAGGACTGAACGGATGAGGTTGTTTTCTTATTTTTCTGATCTGATCATTCCGGTTTTTATGTTGTATATTGTGGCTCATGGGCTTGTGACCAGAAGGGATATTTATAATGATTTTCTGGATGGCGCGAAGGACGGGCTGAAAACGGTGGTGGGGATTTGTCCGACGCTGATTGGGTTGATGACGGCTGTTGGAATTTTACGGGCATCTGGTTTGCTGGATTTTGTCGGACGTGTGCTGGGAAGATTGTTAGAACCAGTGGGGATTCCGGCGGAGATAGTACCGCTTACGGTGGTGAGGATGTTTTCTTCCAGTGCTGCGGTGAGTTTGCTGTTGGATATTTTTAAGCAGTATGGGGCGGATTCGGCAGCAGGGCTGATGGGAGCGGTGATCATGAGTGCGACGGAGAGTGTGTTTTACTGTATGAGTGTTTATTTTGGTTCTGTGAAGATTGAGAAAACCAGATATACGCTGCCGGGTGCTTTGCTGGCTACGACTGCCGGGGCGGTTACGGCGATTGTTCTTGTGAGGCTGATGTAAATAGGTTGATGTAAATAAAGAAACAGTAATGTGAACAAAGAAATAATAATGTAAGCAAAGAAAAGGCTGGTAAAGAAATAAAAAAGTAAAAAAATTCCGCAGGTTTTGGAGCCTGTATGATCCGTTGGAATTGCTATAGATTCCGGGACAGTACATGGCTGGATGAAACCTGCGGAATTTTTTTAGTTTTCAGTAAGTGGTTTGTTTTTGATCAGCATTTCGCGAATGATATTCTGGGTGTATTCACCGATGTGTTTTTTATCCTCTTTGCTTAGCTCATCCGGATAAATTGGTTTGCCATATTCTACAACAACTTTGGCTGGGGACATCTTTGGAAAATGTGCTTCGAAGATGTCTGCGGAGTTGTTGATGGCGATTGGGATGATCGGGCATTTTGCTTTGGTGGCGATTTTGAAGCTTCCTTCATGGAATGGAAGCATGTCTGTCTCGTCTGCATTTCTGTTTCGGGTTCCTTCCGGGAAGATGCAGATGGAAATGCCGGATTTTACTTTTTCTACTGCTGTGAGGATGGTTTTCAGACCTTGTTTGATGTCTTTTCTGTCAAGGAAGAGGCAGTGAAGGTAGCGCATCCAGGTGGACAGCAGCGGGATTTTTTCCATTTCTTTTTTGGCAATGTAGCCTGTGCGGATTGGGCAGCGGGAGTAGGTGAGAAGGATGTCGAAGTAGCTTCTGTGGTTGCCGATGTACAGGACTGGGGTGTCTTTTGGAACGTTTCCTTCTCCGATCACGGTGACTTTGGCTCCTGTGATCCATAGGATGAAGCGGAAGACTGCCTGAATGATCCGGAGGGAGCTGATGTCTTTGGTTTCCGGGGAAAATTTGCCGATGATCCATTCTATGAGAAGTATCGGGATTGAGAGTATCAGATAGCCGATTACGACAATACAGACTAAGATAAAGCGTATCATAATGTGGTTTTTGATCCTTTCCGGGCGTGGATTTTTGAACTGTGCCCTTGTGTTTTTTGTTTTATATAGTTCTTTTATTATAAGGGATTGAAAGATGGGGTGCAATGTTTTTTCTTGTAAAAGATGGTGAGGAGAGAAGAGGGCGGACGCAAGGAAAGGGAGTCAACTGGATAGATATGGAAGATTTTTTCTAACGGTTAGAAAAGATGGGGTATAGCTGATATGGGGAAAGCATAGAATGAGTAGTAAGGAATGTGGCAGGGGTGTCTTTGTGCGACGAATGGCGTGGGTGTTGGGAGTGTGTCTGGCAGTGGCTGTGTTTCTGACGGGGTGTGAGCTGATCCGGATTGAGGAAGGGGAGCGTACGCCTGTGGAATATGCCATCGTGAAGCAGGAGGAGCTTCCGGATGAGGCAGTGGAGTTTATTGAGCAGAGAAAGAAAAAGGAATTTCAGATGACATATCTGGTTGGGGATGTCCTGTATCTGCTGAAGGGGTATGGGGAACAGATGACGGGTGGCTACAGTATTCAGGTGGAGGAGGTTTCGGAGTCGGAGAATGGTGTGTTCTGTAAGACCAGGCTGATCGGTCCTTCTGAGGGGAATCAGGGTGGTGAGCCATCGTACCCTTGTATTGTCCTGAAGATAAAAAAGACAGGAAAACCAGTTCAGTTTACAGGATAAAATATCCCTCAGAAATCTGCCAGGACAGAAGGTGGAAGGTGAATGACTGAGCGAGAAGGAAAATGATAGGTGAGAAGGAAAAATGATAGGTGAGAAGGAAAAATGATGGGTGAGAAGGAAAATTGACGGGTGAGAAGGAAAAATGACGGGTGAGAAGGAAATTGATGGGGTGAGAGGGGAAATAGTGAGGTGAA
>NZ_QUDO01000032.1 GCF_003477525.1 Ruminococcus sp. AF41-9 | reverse complement strand
TTATAGTTTTTAGTCAACTCTATTATACCATATCCGGTGAGGAGTTATTTGTTTATAGGTAACAAAAAATGCCGTATTTATGCGGCTTGTGGCGTTTCGCAAACGCCTAAATAATGAAAATATAGGAGGAGTTGCCGATGAAATTTACAAAAATGCATGGCATTGGAAATGATTATGTATATGTAAACTGTTTTGAAGAAACCGTGGAGGACCCGGCTGCAGTAGCCAGATTCGTCAGTGACCGTCATTTCGGGATCGGATCAGACGGACTGATCCTGATCAAACCGTCTGAAGCTGCAGACTGCGAGATGGATATGTACAATCTGGATGGTTCCCAGGGTGCCATGTGCGGAAACGGTATCCGCTGTGTTGCCAAATATGCCTATGATTACGGCATTGTACATAAAACCCAGATTTCTGTTGCCACCAGAAGCGGCATCAAATATCTGGATCTCACTGTCAAAGACGGAAAAGTCTCCCAGGTAAAAGTAAACATGGGTGCGCCGATCCTGACCGCAAGCCAGATCCCGGTTGTCTCTGAAAAAGAAGAAGTGATCAACGAGCCTCTGGAAGTAAACGGAGAAACTTATTATATCACAGCAGTTTCCATGGGAAATCCTCACGCTATCGTCTATATGACGGATGTGGATCATCTGGATATCGAGAAGATCGGTCCTTCTTTTGAAAACCATGTGGCTTTTCCAGACCGTGTAAATACAGAATTTGTGGAAGTACTGGATGAGCACACTGTAAAAATGCGTGTCTGGGAACGTGGTTCCGGCGAGACTCTTGCCTGCGGAACAGGCGCCTGCGCAGTTGCAGTTGCTTCTATTTTAAATGAACGTGTAGACGGTGATAAACCGGTAACTGTCAAACTTCTCGGCGGCGACCTGGAAATCTACTGGAACAGACAGGAAAACCTCGTCTACATGACCGGTCCTGCAACCACTGTTTTCGACGGAGAAATTGATCTCAGCTTTCTGAAATAATTCCCCATTCAGACAATTTCAGCCCGATTCTTCAAGACGCAAGGCAGAAAGTTTTATCCTTCAAGAGGCAAAACAGAAAGTTTTATCGATCCGGCACAAGGCAAAAAATCAGACGGATGTATGCCATATCATATGACATATACCCGTCTTTTTTGTTACCGGAATCCTCAATTCAGGAATCCGGAAATTATTTATTTTCACATGGCAAGCTGCAGGATCCTCTCCACAATAAACACTGCCGCACATGCAAACAAAGCCACAGTAAGAAGGCTTTTTTCCTTATACGCTGCGATCAGCGCAACCACAAATCCGACTGCTGCCGAGATCACACTGTCCGTAGCAGAAAGGATTGCCGGAAACGTCATGGCTGCCAGGCATGCATAAGGCACATAATACAGAAAAGATTTGATAAACGGACTGGTGATCTCTTTTCTGGAAAGTGCCAGAGGAAGCATACGGATCAGGTAAGTCACTCCCGCCATCACCAGAATATAGATATAAATATTATGATTCATGAACATTTCCCTCCTCTTTTTCTTCCTGAACCGGGCAGAAATATGCCGCTGCACCGGCTACGATCAGGGTCGTGATAATAATCACAAATCCGGAAGATACCTTTGACAGAAACGGTATTACTTTAAACAGCGTACTGATCATCATAGCTGCCACAACCACCAGCAGAACCGCTCTGTTTTTCTTTGCAGGCGGAATAATGATCGCCAGGAACATTCCATAAATCGCCACACTCAGCGCACTCATCATAAAATCAGGAAGCAGGTTGCCAGAAATCGCTCCCGCAAGAGTTCCCAGCACCCATCCCGGGATTGCCACACACATGGCTCCATAATTGTAAAACGCACTGACCTTTCCCGGCTGGCTGGCACTGATCCCGAAAATCTCATCTGTCACACCAAACGCCGCAATATAACGGTGTACCGGTGATTCATCCCTCCGGAATTTCTGTGCAAGGGAAAAGGACATCAGGCAGTATCTCAGATTAATAATAAGCTGAGTCAGAGCCATTTCCCAGTAAGAACCACTCATCACCATGATCTCCAGACCTGCAAACTGTCCGGCTGATGTCACATTTGTCAGAGAGATCAGGACTGCCTGCCAGATGCTCAGTCCATCAGCAACCGCCATCATACCAAATGTAAAAGAGACAGCAAAATATCCCAATCCGATCGGAACACCATCCTTCAAACCTTTTCTGAAGCTTTCACTTCTCATGATTTTCTCCTCCTCGTTTTCTCATAACGCAGATAACCCGGAGACACACCTTCGGTCTCCGGGCTGCAATATCGTTATTGTATCACTATAAAACAGGAACTTCAACTGAGAGATTACATCTTCTGCAGTTTCTTTATCACATAAGCATAAATTCTTTTGTATGTGATCATAGAATAATGAAGTCCGTCATCTGTGTTTCCTCTGAATTCACAATGTGTCGAATAACCATTTTTTATAAAATACGAATAACTGTTGATCCATGTAAAACTGCTGTTGAGTCCCCTCCGCAGAGTATTGTTAAATGCTCTGACCTCTGATTCTTTTCTGGTTGGTTTCATTGCTGTATTGACAGGATTTACAGACATATAAAATAATTTACAGTTGTACTTTTTCAGTTTCTTTGACAGACTGTTCATATATGAAGTATACTGCGATACGACACTGCGGTAATCGATACTCTTACCGTTTCTGTGGATCAGGTCATTTACACCCATGTTAAAGATAACCGCCACCGGTTTGGACTTCTTTGAAGTTTTTCCTTTCAGTTCATTCATCAGAAGTTTTCCACCATACTGCCGCATCCATTCCAGACCTTCTCCGCTTTTATCCACAAACCAAACCTTCTTATGAACAGAAGAACCATACTGCCTTTCCAGTGTCTTTTTCATCATCATCGTGCGGGAATCTCCCACAAAAATAACCCCTGAATAATTTGTCAGCTGGTCTGCAAGATTACTCACATCCAGATCCGGTTCTGTATTCCAGTAGTATCTCACCGGATACAGACGGATGGTTTTTGTCAGCTTTATCCTCTCATATGCCTGATACTGAGGATTTCCTGTCTGATTCTTTCGTGTTGACCAGCCCAGAAATGTATATCCTTTTCCGTTTTTGTCCGGGGGCAGAACCACTGTTCCATCGGCAGACGCCTTCTTTTTTACAATACCACCTGAGGCTGCAAGAATAACCATCCTGACTTTGCCGGATGTTTTTGATGCTGTTCCTGCCGCTGCCGCCGATGTCATTACCACTGTTTCAGATTTCTCCGGCTGCACTGCTGCCATGGAAACCGCCGGGGATTCCAGCATCAGCATGCATGCCAGTATCACGGAAATCATATGTATTCTTTTTCGTCTCTGCACTGTTGTCTCCTTTTATCCGTAAATACTTACTGCTTCAAGTCCTGCAGCATCTGTCAGATAATAAACAGCATCTGCCGCAACACCTACTACATTTTCCTCATGAAGGAAATCTGTGATATTGGAATCAAAAAGCATGTTTGCCTGTGCTTCAAATTCATCGTCACCATCCCAGAACAAAACCGCAATTTTCAGGAATGGAAACACAGGAAGGATAAATCCGGCATCTCCCTGTGGCATCTTTTCACCATTCAGTTTGCGGCAGGCTGTGATCAGTTCTTCTACATGACCGGAAAATGTATTCTGAAATTCCGAAAGGATGGTTTTCCGATACGCTGCCTCAAATGGATAAACCCTTTTTACTTCTCTGAAAGGCACCAGCTTTCCGGACGCCGCCGGATTCTCAATTGCATAGTGAAACAGATTGTAGATCGTGATCACTGTATTAAATGTCAGTTCTCTTTCCGGCTGTTCGCACATGGTCACTTTACCTGTTTTTCGATCCAGCCGCATTTTATGGCTGAAATAAATAAGATAAAGTGCTTCCTCATCTGCCTCTAACTGAAATTTCCGGATCAGTGCTTCCTGATCCATTTCCAGAAATTTCTTTCTCCATGTCTCGATCACTTTATCATAATTAGACAGATTGTCATTCTGTTCCGTCATTGTTCCCTGATCCATATCTTTACGCTCCTGATATATTTCTCCTGCCCGATATCGTCTTCGCTCTGATATCTTCTCTGTTCCGATATCGTCTCCGTTCTGATATCTTCTCCGGCTCGCCATATTTTTGCATCGGACCGGCACTTCTCATTTCTCTGTCGTTCCGCCGGCTTTTTTGCAGTCCCTGCAGATTCCATAAAGAATAGAATTCTTACACTGCAAAGTGAAGCCATGACTCTCCTCAATGTGATGGGAAATTTCTTCCATAAAATGACACTCCAGATGAATGATTTTTCCACATTTCACACATTTCAGATGCAGGTGCTGTTCACATCCACGACCCGGTTCCACATACTGGTAGGCTGCCTGACAGCCTTTCTCAGCTACATATTTGATCACAGTTCCATCCTTCGCCAGCTTATCCAGATAACGATAGATTGTCGTGATATTCACTTCACTGTCATGTTCTCTCAGATATTCGTCTACATCTGCCGCTGTCACTGTATGGTCATTACTGTTTTTCAGATATTCCAGTATTTTCCTGCGGCTCGCTGTCGCATAACTGCTTCCCGCCATAATCCTATTTTTTCCTCCTAAACTCCGGTGCACTGGTACGTTATTTCGAAAATGATGTACTAGAAAACAATCCCGGTCAGTTCAATGATAATTCCCCAGAAAACTCCCAGTCCATAAAGCGTTGCAATAATTTTCAGATTCTGCACTCTGTCCTTATTCAGACGAAACAGGATCAGAAGTCCCACTCCTGCATTTACCAGAAGCCCCGACATCATTGCACCGGCTCCGATAATATGGTCGAGATATAACTGGGTGATCACTACAGAAGAAGCACAGTTCGGGATCAGTCCCACAAGAGCAGCGATCAGTTCGCCCAGAACCGGTGCCCCTGTGAAAAATCCTGCAAGCGTCTCTTCTCCCACTAATCCAATGATAATATTTAAAGCCAGAGAAATCAAGAAAATATACACAAAAACCTTTAATGTATGGGATACAGCAGAAGAAATCAAACCATGTTCACAATGACAGCGTTCTTCCTCACAGATTTCATGGATATCCATATCTTTCTCCTGTTTCTTCAGGACATGCGTATAGACATACTCCACGGCCAGACCGGAAAGGATTCCGATCCCTGCTTTGCAGGCAAGGATTTTTATGATCGTAGCAGCCGGTACTGCATTGGAGATCATGATTGGAAACATCTCATCCGAAGTAGAAAGGTACACAGCAATCAGGGTTCCCACAGTAAGCACGCGCCCGGAAAAAAGGCTGGAGGCTGCTGCCGAGAATCCACACTGCGGGATCACACCAAGAAGTCCTCCCCATACAGGTCCGAATTTTCCTGCCGTGCGGATTTTATTGCGCGCAGCAGAACCTGTTTTGTGCTCCAGCCATTCCATAAACAAGTATGTGAGAAAAAGAAACGGCAGCAATTTTATACTGTCGGTCACGGAATCTAAAATAATTTCTGACATTGTTATTGTTCCTCCTTATATTCTGAACAGACTACAGCTTTTGTTTTTGTAGTGTTGAGTTGCAGTTTTATAATTACGGCTTTATAATTACGGTTTTATAATTGCAGCTTTATAGCTGTAATTAATTTGCAGTCTGTTTGTATTTGCACTTTGTTTGTATTTGCAACTTGTTTGCATTTTCGTATTATAACGCATTTTTACAATTTGTCAAGCAGAAAAAGACCATATTCCGGATCCTGGGGGAGAAATCCGAAATATGGTCTTTTTATTTACGTTCTTTCTTTCATGCAATAAAAGGAGGTATATGCTATGATTGAGAAACTTCTTATTCTGCTACTGCTTTGAATGCTTCGTCAAGGTCCTGAATAATATCATCGATATTTTCTGTACCAATAGAAAGACGGATTGTATTTGGTTTGATACCCTGGTCAAGAAGTTCTTCTTCTGTGCACTGGCTGTGTGTTGTTGTAGCCGGGTGGATAACCAGAGATTTAACATCTGCTACGTTTGCAAGCAGAGAGAACAGTTCCAGGTTATCAATGAAGTCTTTTGCTTTCTGTGCATCACCCTTGATCTCAAATGTGAAGATAGAACCGCCGCCGTTCGGGAAGTATTTCTTATAAAGTTCCTGCTGGCTTGCATCTGTAGATACAGACGGATGATGAACTTTTTCTACCTGTGGATGATTGTTCAGGTACTGAACAACTTTCAGTGCATTTTCCACATGACGCTCTACACGAAGAGACAGTGTTTCAAGTCCCTGAAGGAAGATGAAGGAGCTTACAGGAGAAATGGTAGCACCTGTGTCACGAAGAAGGATTGCACGGATCTTTGTAACAAATGCAGCAGGTCCGCATGCTTTTGTAAAGCTTACACCATGGTAGCTTGGGTTTGGCTCTGTCAGGGATGCAAATTTGCCTGAAGCTTCCCAGTCAAATTTACCACCTTCAACGATTACACCACCGATTGTTGTTCCATGTCCACCGATAAACTTAGTTGCAGAATGAACAACAATGTCTGCACCGTATTCGATCGGTCTTACAAGGTATGGAGTTGCAAATGTATTATCTACAACAAGCGGGATCTTATGTGCATGAGCAATCTTTGCGATAGCTTCAATATCAACTACATCAGAGTTCGGGTTTCCAAGTGTTTCGATATAAACAGCTTTTGTGTTATCCTGAATTGCGTTCTCTACTTCTTCAAGGTTGAATACATCAACGAATGTTGTTGTGATTCCGTAAGCCGGAAGAGTATGCTCAAGCAGGTTTGTTGTTCCACCGTAGATGTTTTTAGCTGCTACGATGTGGTCACCCTGCTGTGCAAGGTTCTCGATTGTGTATGTAATAGCTGCTGCACCGGATGCTACTGCAAGTGCTGCGGAACCACCTTCAAGTGCTGCGATTCTCTTTTCGAATACATCTTCTGTCGGGTTTGTAAGACGTCCGTAGATGTTACCTGCATCTGCAAGTCCGAAACGAGCTGCTGCATGATCGCAGTTTCTGAATACATAGGAAGATGTCTGGTAGATCGGTACTGCTCTTGCATCTGTAACCGGATCCGGGCTTTCCTGTCCTACGTGAAGCTGTAATGTTTCAAATTTAAATTTTCTGTCTTTTCTTTCGATTTTTTTGCTCATGTGTCTGTCCTCATCTTTCTTTCAATTTATGATAATAGTTTTAATTTCTGATATATTTTTACCTGACTGCGCTTCATCCGGCAGCCGGTATCTTTTATTTCAATAAGAAATATTTATAATTTTTACATTATAAATGTAATTCCTGCATTCTGTATTTTGCTTTCAGATTATTAACACAGACACATTCGTTTTTCTTCTATACAAATTCGATTCTGGCTCTTTAATACTCTCATCTCTAAGCCTCTTCTCTTTCTACGTATTTCATATCTGTTTGATATGATTTAGCATAGTTGTATATTAGCACCTCATTCCTAGTATGTCAATAGGAAATCTGAAGTTTTTCATCGATAATCTTATCTTAGAATTTTATATCTTGTTATAGTTTTAAACTATATCCATATTATTTCCTGTTTTCCATGCATTCTGGCATTTATTTAATACAGTTCTCAATGACTCCGCCGCCCACAACGATATCCCCATCATAGAGAACCACTGCCTGTCCTCTTGTGATCGCTCTCTGTGGTTTGTCAAAGCGTACATGAAGAGTGCCATCTTCCGTCTGCCATGCCACAGCATCCTGCTCCGGATGACGGTAACGGATTTTTGCTTTCAGTCTCATCGGCTCTTTCAGTGACTCGCAGGAAATCAGGTTCACCTGTGTGGCTGTCAGCTCAGAATGGAAAAGATCCTCATTGCTTCCCAGCACTACCTGATTGGTTTTCGGGGAAATATCACAGACATAGAGTCTGGCTGCTGCCGGAATCCCAAGTCCACGTCTCTGACCCAGTGTATAGTGAATGATTCCCTTATGCTGTCCCAGAACATTTCCTTCCATATCTACAAAGTTTCCAGGTTTGGATTTATGACCTGTGTACTGTTCAATAAATTTCGCATAGTCACCGTCCGGTACGAAACAGATATCCTGACTGTCATGCTTTCTCGCATTTATAAATCCATGCTCTTCTGCAATCTCACGTACTTTTGTCTTGCGAAGTCCGCCCAGCGGCAGAGAAATATGCGCAAGCTGTTCCTGAGTCAGCATATAAAGTACATAGCTCTGATCCTTGGTATCATCCACTGCCTTCTTTAATAAATAGCGGCCTTTTTCCTCATCATACTCCACACGGGCATAATGACCGGTCACAATATAATCATACTCCAGCTCTCTCATTCTCTGGAACATCTTGTCAAATTTCAGATAACGGTTGCAGTCAATACACGGATTCGGTGTGCAGCCATGCTCATACGCATCTACAAAACGATCCATAACATCTTCTTTGAATCTCTCGGAAAAGTTAAATACATAATATTTTATCCCCATTCTGTAGCAGACACTTCTGGCATCTTCCACATCATCCAGGGAACAGCATGTTTTCTCCTTCTTGATTCCCACATCTTCATTGTGAAACAGTTTCATAGTTGCACCGATACACTCATCACCGGTTTCCTTTGTCAGCAGAGCTGCCACAGAGCTGTCCACTCCGCCGCTCATTGCGATAATTGCTTTTCTCATATTTATTTTCCATCCTGTCTTAAATGATTCTTATTTTTATCAGTTATCGTGAAAACTATCTGTAAAATTAATCTCAAGATTGGATTCCCAGATTAACTCTTAGCTATTCTATCACATCTGGGTAACGTAAAAAAAGCCCCTTTCGGGGCTTTTTTCAGTTTCCACTATATTTCACTGCTGAGTTTGAAAAAGCAGCATTTATTTTTCAGAAGTTTTTATACAAATAAAGGTGTAGAGTAGTAACGATCTCCGGAATCCGGAAGAAGGGCTACGATTGTTTTCCCTTTGTTCTCCGGTCTCTTTGCAAGCTGGATTGCTGCATGAAGAGCTGCACCGGAAGAAATACCGACAAGGATTCCCTCATGTTTCGCAATGAGTTTACCTGTTGTAAAGGCATCTTCGTTCTCGATCGGCATTACTTCATCATAAACTTCTGTATTTAATGCTTTCGGCACAAATCCGGCACCGATTCCCTGAATCTTATGCGGACCGCTCTTACCCTGGGAAAGTACAGGAGAAGTTGCAGGCTCTACTGCCACTACTTTTACATCCGGATTCTGGGATTTCAGATATTCACCGACACCTGTGATGGTTCCGCCTGTACCAACACCTGCCACGAAGATATCTACCTCTCCGTCAGTATCTCTCCAGATTTCCGGTCCTGTTGTTTTTCTGTGGATGGCAGGGTTTGCCGGGTTCTCAAACTGTCCTGGAATAAAGCTGTTTTCATATTCTTTGGCAAGTTCATTCGCTTTGGCAATAGCTCCGTTCATGCCTTTGGTTCCGTCTGTCAGAACGATTTCTGCACCGTACGCTTTCAGAATATTTCTTCTTTCCACACTCATTGTCTCAGGCATGGTAAGAATTACTCTGTATCCTTTGATCGTTGCAAGGGAAGCAAGACCGATTCCTGTGTTTCCGGATGTAGGCTCAATGATCACTGCGCCAGGTTTCAGAACACCTTTCTCTTCTGCATCTTCGATCATGCTCAGTGCGATACGGTCCTTTGCACTTCCTGCCGGGTTAAAATACTCAAGTTTCACCAGCACCTTTGCTTCCAGTCCCAGCTCTTTTTCAATATTTCCAACTTCAAGGAGAGGTGTATTTCCAACCAGTTCTGCTGCATTCTTATAAATTTTTCCCATGAGTTCGTCCTCCCTATTTCATACTAAATATATATGAATTATATGTTATATACATAATATTCTATATTCGCCTTATTGTCAAGAAAAAGTTTTCCGTATTTATAAAAAAAGAGCAATACCCTGTCTCCAGAGTATTGCTCTTTTCTTAATTATTCTGCTTAGATTACATAGTCATTTCCCATCTGTTCATACCAGTCCTTGAGGTCCTGAAGTGTCACCCTGTTCAGGACTCCTTCCATGGCTTCATCCAGCATTTTCCAGAGACGTAAAGTCACACATTCTCCGGCTCTGCTGCACTGGTTTGGTTCATCTTCCAGACAGGCTACCGGTTTCATGCTGCCCTCTGTCAGTCGTAAGATCATTCCGACTGTATAGGTCTTCGGCTCTCTGGCAAGCATGTAGCCTCCCTGCGCTCCACGTAAACTCTTTACATATCCCGCTTTCTTTAAAGAAGAAATAATCTGTTCCAGATATTTCTCGGAAATCTCCTCTCTTGCTGCAATGTCTTTAATTTTTACAAGCTCTCCTGTATTATGAACTGCAAGATCAAGCATCAGTCTTAAAGCATATCTTCCTTTGGTAGAAATCTGCATTGTATAAACCCTCCTGTTTTTATTATGTTATTTTTTATATAAAGCGGAAACTCGTCCTATTTTTATTATTCTTCTATTATATAGTATTCCTAGTTGTTTGGTCAAGATATTTTTTCAATTCCCATATGAATGTAGGGAAATCGTTGCTGAATACGAAGGAATTGACAACAGAAAGTCATTACTGCCCCCTCAAAGCAATAACGAAAATTCAGGAGAACGGATTTATTTTTGCAGAATATACAAAATCATTTCTTACAGGATACAACAGGACGATTCCCCTGGTCCAACGGAGAATCGTCCTGCTGCTCACATATGCCTGTAAAATCTCATTATCTTCTGTAATGAGGACTCTGTACTTTGATTATTTATTTTTCCAGTTCGTCTACGGAAGTAAAGACCTTGAATCCATTGTTTTTCAATACACTCTCTGTCACTGTGATGTCTTCGGAGTGAAGGATAACAACCGGTGTCAGATCCTTCCTGTGGAAAGAAGTATAGATATAATCCAGGCTTACATTGCTGTCTGCCAGAACTTTCAGCAGTTCATCCAGACCACCAACCTGATCCTTCATATCCACTACAATTGCCTGTGTGATACGGTTCATATATCCACTCTGATTCAAAATGATCTCTGCTTTGTCAGGATCATTGCAGATCATACGGAAAATCGCAAACTCCGGTGCGTCAAAACATGCAAAACCATAAATATTGATATCATTGTTGGCAAGAATATTGGTGACTCTTTTTAAACTTCCTGCTTTATTTTCCACAAATACAATATTCTGTTTGATCATACTGTTTTTCCTCTCATTCTAAATATCTTCTTTTTCTGTTACTTAACCGAATCAGGTCAGTCCCCTGCTTCCGCAATTTTCATTATAATTCTTCGTCCACATATCTCTGGATATTGGAAGCATTTACGTATTTTGTCATATGCTCTCCGTCAGTGATGACAAGTGTCGGTGCCTGCATGATGCCAAACTGTTTTGCTATCTCCGGATTCTTCTCCGCATCAATGATCTCCAGCTCTTCACCTTCGAGCATCTTCTTTGCCATACGGCAGTTCGGGCAGGTGCTTGTCGTAAACAGATACTTATGGGAGGCTACCGGCTCGATTTTTACGTCATCGCTGGTCATCGTCACCATAGTTGTATGTACAGGCTGAAATTCTTTTGTGCTGTTTTCTGTGTTATTTTCTGTATTTTTTTCTGCTGTTTTTTCCATCTGAACGGCTGCCGGATTCTCCATATGTACTGTGGAAGCTTTCTTTACATCTGAATGCATCACATCATACAGGGTACGGTTCTTATACTCCTGTGCCTTACCGTCATTCCAGTTCTGTACCGGTCTGTAATATCCGGTGATACGGCTGTAAACTTCTGCCTTCTTACCACATTTCGGACAGGTGAAATGCTCGCCGCTGATATATCCGTGTTCTCTGCATACAGAGTAAGTCGGAGAAATGGTATAATACGGTAACTTATAATTCTCTGCGATCTTACGCACCAGTGCCGCAGCAGCCTTCCAGTCAGGCAGTTTCTCTCCGATAAAGGCATGGAATACGGTTCCTGATGTATATAAAGTCTGGAGCTCGTCCTGAATATCCAACGCATCAAAAATATCTGTCGTGTATTCTACAGGCAGATGGGAACTGTTTGTATAATAAGGAGTATCCCCTTTCTTTCCTGCTGTCTTAATGTCCGGCCAGCGCTTTCTGTCGTGTTTTGCCAGACGGTATGCGGTGGACTCTGCCGGAGTTGCCTCCAGATTGAACAGCTCGCCCTCATATTTTACCTGATAATCAGAAAGACGCTCTCTCATATGGATCAGGACTTCTTTTGTAAATTTCTGTGTCTGCTCATCGGACATATCTCCACCCAGCCAGCGCGCATTTAAGCCGACTTCATTCATTCCCACCAGGCCAATGGTAGAGAAATGATTGGAAAAGCTTCCCAGATATCTCTTTGTATAAGGATACAGCCCCTCATCCAGCAGCTTGCTGATGACTTCTCTCTTAATGTGCAGAGAACGCGCGGAGATATCCATCATGCGGTCCAGACGGTTATAAAATTCTTCCGGTGTCTTAGACTGGTATGCAATACGCGGCATATTGATCGTTACCACGCCCACAGAACCTGTGCTCTCTCCGGAACCGAAGAATCCACCGCTCTTCTTTCTGAGTTCTCTTAAATCCAGACGCAGACGGCAGCACATGCTTCGGATGTCGCTTGGTTTCATGTCACTGTTAATATAGTTTGAGAAATATGGTGTTCCATATTTGGATGTCATTTCAAAAAGGAGACGGTTGTTCTCTGTGTCGGACCAGTCAAACTCCTTTGTGATGGAATAGGTCGGAATCGGATACTGGAATCCGCGTCCGTTGGCATCGCCTTCGATCATGGTCTCGATAAATGCCTTGTTGATCATATCCATCTCTTTCTTGCAGTCTTTGTACTTGAAATCCATATTTTTGCCGCCTACGATAGCAGGAAGTTCTGCAAGGTCATCCGGCACGGTCCAGTCCAGTGTAATATTGGAAAACGGTGCCTGTGTTCCCCATCTGCTCGGTGTGTTGACACCGTAGATAAAGGATTCGATACATTTCTTCACTTCCGGATAGCTTAAGTGATCTGCCTTTACAAAAGGAGCCAGATAAGTATCAAAAGAAGAAAACGCCTGCGCACCGGCCCATTCATTCTGCATGATTCCCAGGAAGTTTACCATCTGGTTGCATAACACACTCAGATGTTTCGCAGGTGAGGAAGTAATCTTGCCTTCGATTCCTCCCAGTCCCTCCTGAATGAGCTGCTTGAGTGACCAGCCTGCACAGTATCCGGTCAGCATGGACAGGTCATGGATGTGAATATCCGCATTTCTGTGCGCCTCCGCAATCTCATTGTCATAAATCTCTGACAGCCAGTAATTGGCAGTAACCGCACCGGAGTTGCTTAAGATCAGTCCTCCTACGGAATAAGTCACAGTAGAGTTCTCTTTGACACGCCAGTCCTCTACTTTTACATAACTGTTTACGATTTCTTTATAGTCCAGGATCGTTGATTTCATGTTGCGGACTTTCTCTCTCTGTTTGCGGTACAGGATATATGCTTTCGCAACATCAGAGTATCCTGCCTGAATTAATACATTTTCCACACTGTCCTGAATTTCTTCCACAGTGATCTTGCCATCCTGAATCTTATTCTGGAAATCGGAAGTAACCCGCAGTCCCAGAAGGTCGAGCATATCCTCACTGTAAACTTTCTCTTTCGCATCAAACGCTTTATGAATGGCTGCTGTAATCTTGCCAATCTTAAACTCGTCAATTTCACCATCACGTTTCACAACCTGAAACATATTCAATGCCTCCCCACCGTTATCTTTTTTTCGTTCATTTCTGCCATAAAAAAATGCCTCTCAAAACTTTTTCAGAGTATTTTTGCGGCATCCACTTCACGTCCTTTTCAAACGCTGTAGGTTTATTGTATCAGAGACTCCCTCTGACGTCAACCTTAAAAAATACCATATCTTGTGTCTTTGTTTGTATTAAAGAACATGATATGGTATTCGTATTGTTTTACCTGTGATTTTTCCGCCCGCTGTTTCGTGGATATTTTTACACTACTTTCGGGTAAATTTCCTTTGGAACCCTTGCTTTTACTGCGATTCCGGTGTCTGTATATTCCTCGGAAATCAGCTGTCCATATTCACGGATGAGCTGAATTTTACCGGCCTCATGATATGGAAAAAGCCGTTCCACATAAATCAGTTCTTCTGCAAGAAGTTTCTGAAAAAGATCATTGAGTTCTGACAGTCCCTCTCCTGTTCTTGCCGAAATTTTCAGGGAATAATCAGATTTAAAGTCCCTGAGTCCAGCTGCTCCCGGTGCGTCCTGCTTGTTAAACAGGGTAATAATCTTTTTTCCCATCACGCCCAGTTCACGCAGTGTCTCATATACCACATGCATCTGCATCTCTGCCTGCGGATTGGAAGCATCCACCACATGAATGATATAATCCGCATATTTCGCCTCTTCCAGAGTACTCTTAAACGCCTCAACCAGATGGTGCGGCAGTTTATGGATAAATCCTACGGTATCCGTCAGCAAAATCTGCTGCCCGTCTGCCAGATCCAGAACTCTGGTGGTAGGGTCCAGTGTCGCAAACAGTTTATCCTCGGAAAGAACTTCGGAACCGGTCAGTTTATTTAATAACGTTGATTTTCCGGCGTTCGTATAGCCTACGATCGCAGCCGTTTTCATATTTCCTCTGGCACGGTTTGCACGGATCAGCTCTCTGTGCTTCTCCACCTGCGCCAGTTCCTGCTTTAATGCAGAGATTCTGGTACGGATCAGACGACGGTCCGTCTCCAGTTTCTTTTCACCAGGGCCTCTGGTTCCGATTCCACCGCCCAGACGGGAAAGAGACTCTCTCAGGCCAACCAGCCGCGCCGCACGGTAGCGAAGCTGTGCCAGTTCTACCTGAATCTTACCTTCACTTGTCACTGCACGGGCTGCAAAAATATCAAGGATCAGCAGCGTCCTGTCCATAACCTTGCAGTCCAGCTCCCGTTCCAGGTTATTAAGCTGTGCAGGAGAAAGTTCATCATCACAGATGATTCCTGTCGCATCCATGGCATAAACCAGTGCCCGGACTTCTTCGATCTTACCTTTTCCAATGTATGTTCCCGGATGTACAGCCTCACGGTTCTGGATGATCTTACCCACTGTGACAGCACCGGCAGTACCGGCAAGTTCTTCCAGCTCATCCAGGGATTCTTCCACATTGTCATTCTCTCCGGTCTGAACACCAACCAGAACCACTCTCTCTTCTAATCTGCCAAATTCTTCCATAATACTCCTTAGCTTTCTACACGGGTTTTCAGAAATGCCAGCTCTTTTTTGGCTGTTTTATCATCCGGATACATATTCATATATTCTTCCGCTTTCTGAAGGGCTGTCGCGAAGTCCAGTTTCTTCTCATACACAACCATTTCATTAAACAGAAGACTCTGCATGTCTTCGGCATCTGCCGCTGAAATGCCACTGCTGATATTGGAAAGAGCACTGTCATAGTCTCCGTCCGCAATGTCGCATAATGCCAGACCATTGTAGCCTTTGGCACCGTTTTCTGCCTGAGATACATACTGCTGGAACATGCTTCTCGCATTCGCAGTGTCTTTCTGTTCCATGTATACCATTCCCAGCAGAGCCATCGCTTCCGTATTTCCACCGTCAATTGCCTGCTTCAGTTCCTCTGAAGCATTGTCATAATCATCCATATAATAGTAGACTCTTCCTCTGTCGCAGTGATCCTGGGCATTTTTCGCCTCACCGGATAACGCTGCCTCCAGGTATCTGGTTCCGTCGGCTTCCATATCCTGTTCCAGATAAACCGCATAGATGCGGATTGCCATATCATAAGTGGCATCCTCTCCATAAGCCTGTTCAAAATAAGAAGCGGCTTCTTCATAGGAATCCATGGCAAGTGCCACTTCTCCTGACAGGAAGTACAGATCCGCATCCATATCATAGCCTTCGGCCAGTGCCTGGCAGTCTGTCAGAGCTTCCTCATAAGATTTTGTTTTCAGATATGCGGCTGCTCTGTAAGATAAAATATCTTTTTTCAGAGCTTTTCCCACTTTTTCGCAGTTCAGAGCCTGGGTGAAATCTTCGATAGCTGCCTCATAATTTCCAAGCCGCACATTTGCCACACCAGCTCCCCTGTAGGACTCTGCC
Source organism: Ruminococcus sp. AF41-9 (assembly GCF_003477525.1). GTDB lineage: Bacteria > Bacillota > Clostridia > Lachnospirales > Lachnospiraceae > Blautia_A. The sequence continues at coordinate 26,297 of NZ_QUDO01000032.1, read as the reverse complement.
ACTTTTATGCCGTCTGAAACAGCCGTCTCATATTCTTCCAGTGCAGTCTGGAAATTTCCATCTGCCAGATCCAGCTCTGCCTGTCTGTAATTATTGATCTCCTCTGTACTGCAGCCTGCCAGAGTTCCAAGACTCAGGCAGACTGCCAGAAGTAATGCCGTTTTTTTATTTTTCATGTATTTCCTTTACTGTTTCGTCAATGTAACTGTGAAAGTACTGAACAGTTATGCTTCAACGATCAGTCCTTCTTCTTCCATTACTTTCACCACATGATCTACATGTTCATGGCAGATTTCGTCTGTTCCTGCCTCTACCATTACACGGATCAGCGGTTCTGTACCACTTTCGCGGACAAGGATACGTCCGTCATCTCCAAGAGCATTGGCAACTTCTTCCACTGCTGCCACAAGCTTCGGATTTTCTCTTGCAGTTTTCTTGTCAGCTACGCGCACATTGCGCAGAAGCTGTGGATAAACTTTCATTTCTTTTGCCAGATCGCAGAGAGTTGACTTTTTCTCCACGCATGCTTCCATGATCATAAGAGAAGTCAGGATTCCATCACCGGTTGCTGCATAGCGGCTGAAAATAATATGTCCGGACTGCTCACCGCCCAGGCTGTAATTATTCTCCATCATGTTCTCGGCAACATATTTATCCCCAACTGCTGTCTGCTCATAGTTGATGCCTTCTCTTTCGAAGGACTTGTATAATCCAAGGTTGGACATTACGGTTGTCACAACGGTATTTCCGTTTAATTTACCTTTTTCCTGAAGATATTTTCCGCAGACATACATAATCTTATCGCCGTCGATCACATTTCCTCTGTGGTCTACTGCGATACAGCGGTCAGCATCTCCGTCATAGGCAAAACCGATATCCAGGCCATTGTCTACCACATATTTCTGAAGAACTTCAATATGTGTAGAGCCACAGTTTGTATTGATGTTGGTTCCGTCCGGCTGGTTATTGATCACATAAGTTTTTGCGCGGAGTGCATCGAACACGCTCTTTGCGATTGCAGAAGAACTTCCGTTCGCACAGTCCAGACCAACTTTGATGTTCTTGAAGTCGCGGGACGGGATAGAGATCAGATAACCGATGTAACGGTTTCTTCCGGAAGCAAAGTCAATCGTGCGTCCGACATCTTCTCTGGTAGCCAGAGGAAGTTCTTCTATCTCTCCGTCCAGATATGCTTCGATTCTCTCTTCTACCTCTGCCTCGATCTTCTGTCCGTTTCCGTTGAGAAGTTTGATTCCGTTATCATAGAACGGATTATGGCTTGCAGAGATCATGATACCGCAGTCAAAGTCTTCTGTGCGTACTGCATAGGAAACGCTTGGGGTTGTTGTTACATGAAGAAGATACGCGTCTGCACCGGATGCAGTCAGTCCTGCAACAAGTGCATACTCAAACATGTAACTGCTTCTTCTGGTATCTTTACCGATCACGATCTTTGCTTTGTGATTTCTTCCATAATACCATCCTACATAACGTCCAACTTTAAACGCATGATTCACTGTCAGTTTTACATTTGCCTCTCCACGAAATCCATCTGTTCCAAAATATTTTCCCATAATAGCTCTCCTTTATTCGTCACAAGAAATATTGTCACTATTTTCGCTGCACCTTGTCCACAGTCCCCAAAATCTGTGTTATCTGAAGAAATTTTTATCTGTAAAGTCCCTTCGGATATACACCCTTATCTGTAAGATCCTGGAATGCTTTCATAACAGTCTCTTTGTCTTCCTGATAAGTCACACCAAACCAGGTATCTTTTGTCTCCAGAACATCTACCTGCGCACGTCCGGTTTTGATCAGCTGATCGACCAGTTCCGGAAGAAGGTATTCTTTTTTGATTTCTTCCGGTTTCAGTCCATCGAGAAATTCCACAAATCCATTGTAAAGAGTTTCCATAAAGTCCGGAGTCAGTCCCCACATATTCATGGATACCAGATCTTTTACATTGAGTTCCTTTGGTTCTTCCCCGCTTCTGGACTCTGCGCCTGTCCCGGTTTTAAATATATCATGTGTCTCTGTCACACCTGTAAGCTGTCCATTCTCAATATTGCAGATACCTCTTGTCACACTGCCATTGTCGCTCAATGTATTGCCAAGTCTGAATCCTGCCATGCAGATATGGATCCTGCCATCTGCCGGCTGTTCCTGAACAAGATAGTCATGCACTTTCACATAGGCTTCTTTTCCATAGTAATCATCTGCATTGATGACTACGAACGGCTCATCCAGAACTTTTTTCGCTGCCAGCACTGCCTGACCGGTTCCCCATGGTTTGGTACGGTTCTGTGGTCTGGTAAAGCCTTCCGGAAGATCATCCAGTTCCTGGAATGCGTATTCTACTTCTGTGATCTTCTCAATGCGCTCTCCGATCACTTTACGGAATTCTTCCTCCAGATCTTTACGGATAATAAATACAACTTTGTTAAATCCTGCTTCCAGTGCATCATGGATGGAATAATCCATGATGATCTCACCTTCCGGTCCTACCGGTGCAAGCTGTTTGATCCCGTTGCCAAAGCGGCTTCCGATTCCTGCTGCCATAATGACAAGTGCTGTTTTCTGCATAAATATTCTCCTCCTGTTTTCCTTCTTTAATAGTTTTCCTTCTTTAATAGTTTTCCTTCTTTAAATAGTTTTTTAACAGTTTTCCTTTTTTATCATTTTCCTTATCAGAAAATGATTCTTTTCTTCTCAAAAGCAGTAAATTCTGCTGTCAGAGACTGGTTACTGCCCTCTCAGATCAGCCTGACTTTTAGTCTTCATCCTGTAAATTGCTCAGTTTCGCTGCCTGGTCTGCTGCGATAAGACTGTCGATGATCTCATCCAGATCACCATTTAAAATATTCTCCAGTCTGTGAAGTGTCAGCTTGATCCTGTGATCTGTCACACGTCCCTGCGGGAAGTTATAAGTTCTGATCTTCTCAGAACGGTCACCGGTTCCGATCTGGCTTCTTCTTGCTTCAGCCTCTGCGTCATGCTGTTTCGCAAGTTCCATCTCGTACAGACGGGAACGCAGAACCTTCAGGGCTTTGTCTTTGTTCTTAAGCTGTGACTTCTCATCCTGACAGGAAATCACGATTCCTGTCGGAATATGGGTCAGACGTACTGCGGAGTCTGTGGTATTGACACACTGTCCACCATTACCGGATGCACGGAATACATCGAATTTACAGTCATTCATATCCAGATGGAAATCAATCTCCTCTGCTTCCGGCATAATGGCTACGGTACAGGTGGAAGTATGGATACGTCCGCCGGATTCTGTCTCCGGAACTCGCTGTACACGGTGTACGCCACTCTCATATTTCAGTCTGGAATAAGCACCTGCACCGGTGATCATAAAGGTAACTTCCTTAAATCCGCCGATTCCGTTCTCATTCAGACTCATCATCTCTGTTTTCCATCTGCGTGATTCCGCATATTTCACATACATACGGTAAATCTCTGCCGCAAAAAGAGCTGCTTCGTCTCCACCTGCACCTGCACGGATCTCCACGATAACGTTCTTGTTATCATTCGGGTCTTTCGGCAGAAGAAGAATCTTCAGTTCGTGTTCCAGTTCTTCTACATTCTTCTTTGCATCCGATAACTCTTCCTTGAGCATCTCTCTCATTTCTTCATCTTTTTCTTCCTCGAGCATGGCGAGACTGTCCTGTATGGTCTCTTTGTTCTTCTTATACTCGCGGTAAGCATCTACGATTGGCTGCAGATCGCTCTGTTCCTTCATCAGCTTCTGAAAATGCTCCTGGTTGTCTGTCACTCCAGGCTCTCCCAGCTCATTGAGCACTTCCTCAAAACGAATGAGCAGATCGTCTAATTTGTCAAACATGTTTTTCCTCCTGTCATTTCTTTCGTTACTGCTCACAAAGTGAACCGTAACCTTTCTTTCGTCCAAGAACCACACGGTCCAGCCCGCCAAGGTCCTTTCTTATTTCAATCTCTTCATATCCTTCTTTTCGCAGAAGGTCTGCCACCTCTTCTCCCTGACTGCACCCGATCTCATATAAGAGCCAGCCGCCCGGAGCAAGATAATTCATTGCCTGTTCTGTGATGATCCTGTAAAAATGCAGGCCATCTTCCATGCCATCCAGAGCCATACGCGGATCGTGAAACCTTACTTCTTCCATAAGATCTTCGATCTCGGCTGTAGGAATATATGGCGGGTTTGAAATAATCATATCATAAGCAGTGCCATGATTTCCATTACTATTTTTATCTTCTTCTGTAAACAAATCACTTTTTACAAACTCAGCCCTGTCTGCAACTTCCAGTGTCCGGGCATTTCGTGCTGCAACTTCCAGTGCCTTTTCGGATAAATCGACTCCTCTTCCCTCAGCCTCCGGAATTTCTTTCAGAAGACTGAGCAGGATGCATCCTGACCCTGTACACATATCCAGAATATGCGGATTTTTTCTGCCTGTTTCTGTCATTGTATTCATACATTCCAGCGCAGTTTCCACCAGTGTTTCCGTATCCTGTCTCGGTACCAGCACATTCTCATCTACATAAAACTCATATCCCATAAAAAAAGCCTGATGCGTCAGATGCTGCAGCGGAATGTGTTTCGCGCGTCTGCTGATCAGTTGCAGATAACACTCAGCAGTCTCGTCTGTGACACCTTCCTCTCCGTGTGCAAAATAATACGCCCGGCTTTTTCCTGTGGTATATTCCAGAAGGAGCCAGGCATCCAGCCCGGCCTCCTTAATTCCTGCCTGCGCAAGAATCGTCTGTCCTTTTTTTAATAACCCCGTCAGAGTTTCTCCGTTCATGGAGTTACCCCTTTCTTTTCTCACATTTGTTCCCCGGATGCTTCGTCTTCTGCGGCAGCCGGTTCCACTTCAACACCAAATTCTTCCTTCAGATATGCTCTCCAGTCAAAGACTGCTTCCACTGCCTTGATCGCAACTTCTGCCATATCTGCGGTTGGTTCCTTGGTGGTAAGTTTCTGCATTGCCAGACCTGGTTTGCTGAAGAAATCAGCAATCTTACTGTCTGATCTTCCTGCCCACTGAATGATCTCAAAAGAGATTCCTGCTACCACCGGTACCATAAGAAGTCTTCCGAACAGTCTCACCCAGTAAAACGGTACTAATACAAAAATAAAATGCAGGAAAATGCTGACCAGCATAACCAGAAACAGGAAGCTGGTTCCACAGCGCTTATGCTGTCTGGAGCTTGCCAGTACATTCTCTACGGTAAGAGGCAGTCCGTGTTCCACACAGTTGATACACTTATGCTCTGCGCCATGATACATAAAAGTCCTCTGAATGTCCTTCATTCTGGAGATCAGAATCATATATCCCATAAATAATGCCAGTTTCACAAACGCCTCTACGACTGTGACTACAAATTCAGAAGCACCTACTTTCCGGCAAAGACTGGCAAGTGCATATGGCAGCAGCATAAATGCGGCAATCGATACAATGATAGAGATCGCAACCGTCACATATAACAGCCATTTGAACTGCTTATCTTCCTTCGCTTTCTTAGCTGCCCGTTCTTCCTCAGACAGTGCCGCACTCTTCTGTGCTTCTTCCTCGTCCTCCTCATCTCCCGCAATCTCTGCGGAATACATCAGGCACTTTGTACCGACCACCAGAGAATCCACGAAACTGACCACACCGCGGATCAGCGGATACCTCAGAAATTTTGCATTTCCAAAGGTGCATTTGTAATCTTCTACTTTTAATTCAATCCCATTGTCCGGTCTGCGGACAGCGATGGAATATTTATCCTTGTGGCGCATCATAATGCCTTCCATTACAGCCTGGCCACCGATATTTGATGATTTCATCCTTTTCTCCTGCAGAAAATAATTATTTTCACTGTCAGGCAGACAGAAGCATCTGCTTCGCAGCCTGATTTGTTTAAGAAACAAGAAAGGCTGAGATTTCCCAACCTCAACCTTCTCAATTCATACTATATTCTGATTATTTGTTCAGGCCGTATTTCTTGTTGAACTTATCGATACGTCCACGAGCCTGAGCTGCCTTCTGCTGACCTGTATAGAATGGATGACATTTAGAGCAGATTTCTACGTGGATGTCCTGTTTTGTAGATCCTGTTACGAATGTGTTTCCACAGTTGCAGGTTACAGTTGCCTGATAATAATTAGGATGGATTCCTTCTCTCATGATTTTCACCTCTCTGTAAAGATTCTATTTTCTATTCGTATTCATTTGACGAATTTACTATTAAACAGCTTTATGAGTATAACATAATGTACCGTAGAATGCAAGATATTTTAAAATTTATTTCTGTTTTTCTTTATTTTTCAGTCCGGTTAACCCCTGAAGGTAATATTTCCTGTTTCCTGTTCTGCAAAAGATCAGATAAATTTCTGCTTCTTTGCCATCTGGACAAACTCTGCATTGTTTCTGGTGCGGGCAAACATATTCAGGATTTGTTCTACTGCATCTTCAGATTTCAGTCCGTTGAGTGCTTTTCGCATATTGTAAACCGCTTCCTGCTCCTCTGCACTCAGAAGCAGATCCTCTCTTCTTGTTCCGGATTTCTGGATATCAATTGCCGGGAATACACGTTTTTCCTGAAGTTTCCGGTCAAGGACAAGTTCCATGTTTCCGGTTCCCTTAAATTCTTCGTAAATAACATCGTCCATCTTGCTTCCGGTATCCACAAGGGCAGTCGCAAGGATCGTAAGGCTTCCACCTTCGCGCATGTTTCTGGCTGCACCGAAAAATCTCTTCGGCATATGAAGAGCAGCCGGGTCAAGACCACCGGAAAGAGTTCTTCCACTTGGCGGAATGATCAGGTTATAGGCTCTTGCCAGTCTGGTAATAGAATCCAGAAGGATCGTAACATCTTTTTTATGCTCTACCAGTCGGCGCGCACGTTCCACAACCATCTCGGATACTCTCTTATGATGCTCCGGAAGCTCATCAAAGGTAGAATAGATAACCTCCACATTGTCTCCCCTGATTGCTTCTTTGATATCTGTAACTTCCTCCGGACGTTCATCGATCAGCAGAATGATCAGATGCATATCCGGATTGTTTCGAAGAATGGATTTCGCCACATCTTTCAGAAGTGTGGTCTTACCTGCTTTCGGCGGAGACACGATCATTCCTCGCTGTCCCTTACCGATCGGGCTGATCAGGTCCACGATTCTCATCGCCACTGTTCCGCCCGGTCGTTCCATCACCAGACGTTCATTCGGGAAAATCGGAGTCATGTCTTCGAAATTATAACGTCTCTGTCCTTCGCTCGGATGGAAACCATTGATAGAAGTCACATACAAGAGCGCGCTGAACTTCTCTCCCTGTGTTTTGATACGGATATTTCCCTTGATAATGTCACCGGTCTTTAAATTGAATCTGCGGATCTGGGACGGGGATACATAGATATCGTTCTCTCCCGGCATATAGTTCTCACAGCGGATAAAACCATATCCGTCCGGCAGAACTTCCAGGATACCATCAGCCTTCTCACCACTGTCTAACTGCGCAGTCTCCGCCGGAGCATGGGATTCACTTCCCTGCTGTACCATTCCCTGTGTTTTTTCATAGGATCTTGTATAATTTCTTTCGTATGGTTTTTCATATGATTTTTCTGCTGTTTTTTCGTATGACTTTTCATATGATTTTTCATATGGCTTTTCGTACATTTTACTGCTGTTATTATTGTTGTTGCTACTGTTATTGTAGTTATTGTTGCTGTAATTATTATTGTTATTATAATTATTATTGCTGCTGTTATAGTTGTTATTATTGCTGTAGTTATTATAATTGCCGGTTCTTTCCTGGCTTCTTTCTGATCTCTGCGGTTTTTCTGCTTTTTCCGTCTGTCTCTCAGATACTCTTTCTTCCTGCCGCTCCTGTATTTTCTCTGTTTTTCTGTCCTGAACCTTTTCTGTATGTTCTTCTCTGTTTTCGCCGGATGCTTTCTCCCTTTCATCTTCCTGGAGCATTCTTTCAATCAGTTCCGGCTTTCTTAATACAGAAATTCCCTTCAGTCCTCTGGCTTTTGCCAGTTCTTTTAAAGTCGCCAGTGATAATGATTCATACTTTTCTCTCATAAAACAATCCTCTGCTCTTTTATCTTTTTATTCAGGTTCCGATATTGTCACTGCACAGTTTCTGTGCATCTTACTGTACCTTCTGTCTTTGTTATTTTCTATCCTTGTTATCTTCTATCTTTGTTATCTTCTACTTTTGTTGTTTTTTTCTGTCTCTGCTGTTTGACTCTCAGAATTTACATATTTTCATAAATTATTTTCTATTTTGCCAATGGGATAGTCTGTCGGAACCGACAGGTGAACGCCAGATATTACAACAATTCCACAAAATGTTTCACAGAATTACTACAGGCTTATACTAACACATTTTTTATTTTCTGTCCACCACTCCTTCCTCTATATTATAGCTGTTTTCTTTTTTTCCCTGCAACTCATTTTCACCGACATTTCAGGTATAAAAAGATATAAAATCGCAAAAGAAAAACAAAAAATTACTGTTCACGAAAAAAGCAGTCAAAACAAAAAACCGGAAGCATTTCTGCTCCCGGATTCCTGTTTTCTTTTGAAAAATAAGTGTGTATGATATAATACCGAAGTATTTTATCTCTGTTATTTCCAGATCATACTGTAAACTTTCTTTACTTTGGCAACTCTGTCATCTGTAAGTTTATCCATAGCTTCCTTTACTGCTTCATAAGTCTTCGGTCTTGCACTCTTTAATGCTACCGGATTTAATGTGAATTCTTTTACAGATTCTGCAAAATATTCTGCGCTGTTCTGTGTCACATAAGACTTATTATATGCGGATAAATGCCTCCGGTTCTTCCATTACTCCTGAGTCCGATCCCAAATCCAATTCCAGAGCTGGTTCTGAATCTGATTCCAGGCCTGATTCTGAATCCCTGACAGAATTTTCGCCGGAAATCCTGACGTGGAAAACCATCACTACCGCCGACTGGACTCCCGATACCAGACAACCTGTTTTCACAGGAGGCAATACAGAAAAATAGCAGGACAAATAACAGAAAAGATAACAGAAAAAGCAACAGATGCACAGACATGACAAATGCATCGTCAGCCAGCGAGAAATCTGTACAGATACGGAAAGTTACCTGGTTTCTCTGCGCGCCACCCTCCGCCAGAGTCCTGACGTGATCCTTCTCGGTGAAATGCGCGATTATGAAACCATCCAGACAGCCATGACAGCCGCTGAAACCGGGCATCTTGTGCTCTCCAGTCTCCATACCACCGGTGCAGCCAACACGATCAGCCGTATTGTGGATGTATTCGAACCTACCCAGCAGCGACAGATTTCCATTCAGCTTTCCATGGTGCTGCAGGCTGTAATTTCACAGCAGCTGATCCCAGACGTAAACGGTCATACTATCCCCGTATTTGAGGTCATGCGCCTCAATCCCGCCATCCGGAATATGATCCGCGACAACAAAATCCACCAGATCGACGGTGTGATTGCCTCCTCTGCTCATGAGCATATGCGCTCTATGGATCAAAGTCTTTTTGAGCTCTACAGACAGCGAAAGATCACGAAAGAAACCGCACTGAAATATGCTTCCAATGAGGATATGCTGAAACGAAAATTATTATAAGCAGCCTTGTCAGATTCTGTGTTCTGCCCGATTTCCTACAGCTCTGTGACATAGTAAAAGCGCAGACTCTCTGTCTTTTTCAGAGAAGCTGCGCTCTTTTAGTCTGGCGGACAAAAACATCCGCTTCGCTGTCTGATTCGATTAATGTATCAGATTTCCTACCAGTCCATAAGAAACAATATACATGATCACAGTCGCCATGATAATTCCGCAGAGAATCGCCAGAGAGGATTTCTTAATATCAATCTCCAGCAGAGATGCGATCAGAGATCCTGTCCATGCGCCGGTTCCCGGGAGCGGAATACCCACGAACAGCATCAGACCCAGAAACTCATATTTCTTCACCTGATCACTTTTTCTCATTGCACGGTCTTCCATTTTTATGATCAGACCGCGGAAAAGCTTTGTTTTCTTCAATGCCTTGAAAATCTGCTTAATAAACAGCAGAATAAAAGGAATCGGAATAATATTTCCCACAATACATAACGGAATCGCCTTTGCCGCTGAAATCTTCAGGAGCGAAGCTGCAAGCAGCCCTCCTCTGAGCTCCAAGATCGGGATCATGGAAATGATAAATACTGCGCCCTCCGGAGAAATATATTGTGACAGGTTCTGCGAGAACCAATGTACCAGAGCTTCCATAAAGCCTCCTAAATTATATTTTGATGTTCTGATTTTTTCATTATTTCAGATAATCTTTCAAAAAGTCAATAAACTTCTGCATTTCTTCCTTTGTTCCGATGGTGATACGAAGGAAGTTGTCAATCCTGTCTTTCGGGAAATAACGCACATAAATGTGCTGCTCTCTGAGTGCCTCGAAAAGCTTCGCAGCCGGACAGGTCTCATGAGTGGCAAAGATAAAGTTGGACTTGGAATCCTGGAATGAAAATCCCAGTGCTTTCAGCTCTTTCTTTGTCCATTCGCGTGTCTCTATGATTTTATTACAGGTCTCTTCAAAGTATGCCTTATCCTCAACAGCGGCCACACCTGCTGCCAGTGCCGTGCGGTCCATGGTATAAGAGTTGAAGGAATATTTCACATCATTCAGGAACTTGATCAGTTTCTCATTTCCACAGGCAAATCCAATTCTCATACCTGCCATGGAGCGGGATTTTGAGAATGTCTGCACAACCAGAAGATTGTCATATTTCTCAATTAACGGAAGTGCTGACTCCCCACCGAAATCCACATACGCTTCATCCACGATCACGATCACATCCGGATTGTGACGGATGATATCTTCCACATCCGCAAGCGGCATTTCCACACCTGTCGGCGCATTCGGATTCGGGAAAACGATTCCGCCGTTTTCTCTGAAATAATCTTCTTTCTTTATATGAAAATTCTCATCCAGTGCCGGTCTCTCATATGGAATGCGGAACAGGTCTGCCCACACATCATAGAAAGAATAAGTAATATCCGGAAACAGTACCGGCTTTTCTGAATTAAAGAATGTCAGAAAACTCATGGCAAGAACATCATCAGAACCTACTCCGACAAAAACCTGCTCATCTTTCAGGCCATAATTCTGTGCAATGACATGTACCAGATCACCGGCTGTCGGATCCGGATAAAGTCTCATAGTATCTGTATCCATTCCCCTAAGTGCCTTCTCTACTCCCGGTGCCGGAGGATATGGGTTCTCGTTTGTATTCAGTTTGATCATATCCAGCTGATTTGGCTGCTCGCCTGGTGTATATGGTATTACTTTACGGACATTTTTTTCCCAATTACTCATTTCTCTGATTCCTTTCCTGCGTAAGTTTTCACAAGTTATTATTCTCTGTAATAATACCAGAATTCTTTCCAGATTTCCTGCTGCAATAAAATTTATATATTTTCATTCAATGTCACTGCACAACAACAGAGACCATTTATCTGCTATTGTACCCATGCGCCGACTATTTGTCAATCCGTACAAGGCACTTCGTACAACATATCACCGACGCATATAAGCAGCCGTTATTTTCGGCCTGCTTCATACTCTTTCAGCTCTCCCAGGGCTTTTGGAGCCAGCGGATACAATACAAAAATGTTAAATATCGTCATCAGCCCGATTCCTACATCTCCCAAATCCCATACAAATGTATAGGCAGCAATTCCACCGATAAACAACATTACCAGTGCCAGCACCTTGTAAGCGGTCTGCCAGCACCACTTATCTCCGAATAAATACGCCACATTACTTCTTGCATAAAACAGGATTCCCAGAAATGTGGAAAAGCTGAACATAAATAAAGTAACTGCGATAAAGATCACGCCAAAATTTCCAAGATGATATTTCATCGCCGTCTGAAGCAGCTTCATTCCGGATAATCCAGATGTGAGTTCTTCCGGTGCCAGAAGCATGATCATTGCTGTACAGCTGCAGATCACAATCGTATCCACAAATACTCCAAGTGCCTGCACAAGACCTGCTTTTACCGGCTGGTCACACTCCGCTGCCGCTGCTGCACATGGTGCGGAACCGGAACCTGCCTCATTGGAAAACAGCCCTCTTTTGATTCCATTCATCAACACAGCTCCAAATCCACCCGCTGCTGCCTGACGCAGGCCAAAAGCCTCCCTGAAAATTTTTCCAAACACAGTCGGAAGACTCCCGATATTTGTAAAAATAATAAACAATGTGATCAGAAAATAGCACACTGCCATAACCGGCACCAGCAGATCCAGCACCTTGACCGTTGCATTTTTTCTCAGAACGATTACTGCAGCGATGGCTGCCAGTCCAATAGTCGTATACAATGGTGGAATGGAAAACGCATTTTCAAAAGAAGATACCACGGAATTACTGATGACCTGACTGATTCCACACCAGCAGATCAGACCGGAAATGGCAAACAGAATCGAAAGCACCACTTTTTTTTTCTTCTTTCCCTGTCTTTCTTCCACATAATGATGGATATAATAGGCTGGACCGCCTCTGTATCCTCCATAAAGAGGATCTTTTTCCTTATAAAGCTGTGCCAGCGTCGCTTCTATAAATGCGGTAGAGGAACCAATAATGGCAGTCACCCACATCCAGAAAACCGCACCCGCACCACCTGCGGAAACTGCTGCCACCACACCCACCAGATTTCCCATACCAACTCTGGTTGCTGTGGAAACGATCAGCGTCTGGAAAGAAGACAGGCTGCTTTTGTCATCCTTTCCCTTCTTCTCGACCAGTGCTTTCAGCATATCCGGAAAGAGTCTGACAGGCAGACATCTCGTCCGGACCGTAAAATAAATTCCGGTCGGGATCAACAGAAGGATCAGAAGTGAAATCCCCAGACTGCTCCCTCCCGGAAGAGGAATCCTGATCAGATCCCCCCACAGGAATGAATACACCTTTTCAATTAATGTTACGATCATATCTCTATCCTTTCATATTTTATCACGCAGATCTTCGCAATCCGCTTTGCTACTTGCTTGATTTGGTTAAATTTTTGCTTTACAGAATTTATGCAGACAGAAAAATTCCTTCACGCTTTAACGTTTCAACGCAGTCTCATTTAAGTAGTATAACATTAATCCCGTTCTGCGTAAATCAGCTTTTTTGTATTTTTCTGATCAACAAGTTGTGGTTTTCGTGATGGAAGCGAGAGAACTTACCTGATTCGGTCAAAATTTAAACAGGCACCTGTATCCATGGATATTTACCCAATATACAAGTGTCTGTTATCTGTTATCTATTATATTACGTTTTCATCTGGTACTTCTTATCGGAAAGCTGCTCAGGCTTCCTCTGTTTCGGAATCCTCTGCATCTGCGAACATTTTCAGAATCCTGTCCAGCTTCTCCCATCTCTTATCGTTCCTGTCATACTCAACCAGTACAACTCCAACGATTGCCGCCAGAACCACACATCTGCGGATCAGCTTTCTGATGCGGATGCGTCTCTTCACATCCTTCATTCCTTTTTCATACAGCTTCTCTTCCATACGTTCTGCCCTGGCATCTTTGCAGGCAATGTAATTGTCAATTACTTTTTTGTCCTCATCGCAGATATCCAGACCTTCATACTGCTCCTTCAGATTCTCCAGTTCTTCATTATGCTGTCTGATAGCTGCATCTTTACGGTTAATTTTCTCTTCTGCTGCCCGCTTCATCCTTCTTGTTTTTTTACTCATAATGGAAGCTCCTTCCCGTTCGTTTTTGTTATCTTCTATTTTAAACTGCTTTCCATTTTTTCACAATAGAAAAATACCCTCTCTACCAGTTTATCCGGTAAAGAAGGTATTCCCCTTATTTCCGTTCTTCGCTATGCGAACAGACTGATCACGATCGCACAGATCAGTCCTGTGACTCCTATAATCGTTTCCATCATTGTCTCGGATTTCAGGGTTGTTTTCTCATCAATCTCAAGTAGAGAACTTACCAGCCAGAATCCGGAATCATTTACATGACTGAATGCAGTTGCTCCACCATTGATTGCACAGACCATCGCTGCGATCAACAGTCTTGATGACTCCGCTGCGAATACCGCTTCTGTCATACTGATTTTTTCCTCCTGAATTTACAGTTTTTTCCTGTTTTTTGGCTAATATATGGGGACGCAGTTTTTTTGCGTCCCCTGTATGTTCTTATAATCTTAATGTTTTTTTCAGACAATAAAATTATCCTACATATTTATGTATAGTCTCTCTTACAGCTCCAGGTCCTGCGATCATTTCACGGAACATATCTTCAATCTTCTCTCCCACACCATCTTTGTAGAGGTCAGTAAAGAACAGACGCTCATTGGAAAGGATTGGTTTTAACTGATCCTTAAATGTCTCCGGTTTGCCAACTACGATATCCTTAAACTGTTCCTGAAGTTCCTCATTCATCGGGTCCGGTGCAAGTTCAAATTTGTTCCCTTCATCGTCCACACCCAGCATATATCTGAGCCATCCGGCAATACCAAGCGGAATTGCCGTCAGTCTGGAAGCGTCTCCGAATTTCTGAACATACGCCTTAATTGTCTCACCGAAACGGATACCAACCATCTGGGATACGTCTACTGCCAGACGAAGGTTTGTGTCTCCCAGATATTCATTCGGGAAACGGTCATTAAAGAGCTCGTCCACGAAAGCCTGCGGGGAAAGGATTCCAGGATATGCCACTACCGGAAGACCTTCATCATAAGCGATCATACGCGCCATTTTCATCATATCATCATTTGTATTCAGCATATGCGCAAACAGATCATAACCCAGAACGACACCCAGCGGACCAGTAGCGGAATGTACCGGATTCAGACATACGGTTACTTTCATACGCTCGGAAAGGTTAACTGTATTTCTGTCTGCCATATATACACCAAAGCCTTTCTCCAGAGCCGGACGACCGTTCGGGAAGCTGTCTTCAATTACAAGGTACTGCGGTTTCTCAGCGTTGACAAATGGTGCAATGTATGTCTTCTTGCCTGTGATCACCGGCTGCATATTTTCAACGCCCAGTTCTTCAAGGTCTGCTGCGATCTGTTCACTTGGACGAGGTGTGATCTTGTCAATCATAGTCCATGGGAAAGCAACTACTTTCTCATCGCTCACATACTCCACGAATCCTTCGTCTACAAATCCGGCTTTCTGCCATTCTTTTGTCATAGTCAGTACGGACTCACGAAGTTTCGCACCATTCTGGGAGCAGTTATCCATGGAAACCAGTGCGATCGGATATTTTCCTGCTTTGTATCTCTCATAAAGCATTGCAACCAGCACTGCCATTGCACCTGTTGCTTTATCCGGACCGTTCTTGATATCTGCTTCCACAAACGGGAACCATGTTCCGTCAGCTTTCTGTAATGCGTATCCTTTCTCTGTAATTGTAAAGGAAACCATCTGTAAGGATTTACTGGTAAAGATTTCTTTCAGACGGTTCCACTGTTTCTCATCAGAAGACTGTGCCTTAACTGCTTCTGCAAGAGCTCCGATCACTTTGTACTCACGGGTTCCGTCACCGTGAAGGATGACACTTAAGCCCAGATTATCATATGGATCATAAATCTTATCTACCACATCATAGTCAAAAGTTTCCACACAGGTAATGCCACGGTCCAGCACTCCTTCTTCCAGAAGACCATCTGCAATTCCTCCGATAAATACACGGAAAATATTTCCGATTCCAAAATGAACCCAGCCAGGTTCTTTCTTTGCTTTCTCAGAAACTGCCTCTACATCATAACCAGGCAGAGTAATTCCTGCTTTTTCCCATGCTTCACGTTCTTTGATTCCATTGATTGATAACTTCATTGCTGCATCCTCCCTGTTTTTTGTTTATTGCTTTTTTGCTTATTATTTCGTGCTTGTTTTTTCGTCTTTCTTTTATTTGTTTGTTATGTGTTTGACTTATGTTTATATATTAACTGTAAGTTGAGTATATATATTTCCTGCAAAAAAATCTATTGACAGAAATTCTAATTTTTCAAATTTATTTTTGTATAGTTTTAACAATTAACAGCGATTTTCCTTCTTTTTCGCTTCCTGTTCAAAACATACTGTTTTTCACAGAACACAAAAGCCACAAAGTATCTTCCCCTCATCTTTGCCGTATGTTTATTGCATTTTTGCCTTCCTTATACTACAATATACGCAGGACTTAACTTTATCTTATAACAGAATCAGGAGAACACTATGAGTGAAAAAGGATTAACGACGATCAGTCTGAAAAAAATAAACAGATCTAAAGTCTATCAATATATTTACAAAAAAAAACAGACCTCAAAAATGCAGATCGTACAGGAACTGCAAATGGGACTGTCTACCGTCAGCCAGAATCTGAATCTTCTGGAGCAGGAAGGTCTGATTGAAAGAAACGGATACTTCGAATCCACCGGAGGAAGAAAAGCCAATGCAATCCAGATCGTATCTGACTTTAAAATTTCCATCGGAATTGGTATTTTAAAAAATATGTTTCATATTACTGCAGTTGACCTGTACGGAAATGCTTTCTACACAGATACCATTCCACTTTCCTATTCCAACACACCGGATTACTACAAACAGGTCACTGATAAAGTAAAAGAATTCATCGCAGAAAATAAATACGAGGATGAAAAGATCCTTGGCATTTCCTTCGCAACTCAGGGAATCACCTCCCCGGATCACACAACTGTACTATATGGAAATATCATGAATAACGCAGGTATGAAACTGGAAGATTTTTCCCAATATCTTCCATATCCGTGCTATCTGGAACACGATTCCAAATCCGCCGCTTTTCTCGAACTCTGGAACCATCCGGAACTTGACAGTGCGGTTGTTTTCCTTCTGAACCGCAACCTCGGCGGTGCCATTATCACCAACCACCAGATTCATCAGGGAAGCACCATGCACAGCGGCACACTGGAGCACATATGCATTGATCCCGACGGCCCACTTTGCTACTGCGGAAACCACGGCTGCCTGGAAACCTACTGCTCTGCCAACGCACTGGAACAGTCTGCCGGTATGTCCATCAAAGAGTTTTTTCCACTTTTACGCGAAAAAAAATCCCCCCGGCTTACAAAAATCTGGGAAGATTACCTCAAACACCTGGCATTTGCCATAAAAAACCTTAATTTAGTTATCGATGCACCAGTCATCATCAGCGGATACCTGGCACCATATTTTACAGAAGAAGACATTAGCTCCCTGACAGAACAGATTAATACCTCTGCACCGTTTCTCTTGAAAAGGAATAATATTCTGGTTGGAACAAATGGCCAGTATACACCAGCGATCGGTGCTGCGTTGTTCTATGTGGATCAGTTTATTCATACCGTGTAATCCATTAAAATTAAACCTGACATTTTCCCTGTCTGTATTATATGTTAAAATACCTCACAGAATCGCAGTATATGAATGATCATACAGATATTCTCAATTCAATTCAATTCGTTTCGCTGCTTACTCATAACTGATGCCTATTTGAGCAATAATATCAGATTCCACTATATACAATCCACTCTCTTTTGAGTATAATGAAGCTGCCGAAAGAAAAAAGTTACTGTTCGCTCTGTGTCCAGTAACAGAAAAAATTTCCGGCTTCAGTAATCAACGACATCATGGTATATAAAACAGGAGGTATCTTATGATTATTACAATTGCAAGACAGTGTGGAAGCGGCGGACATGAAATTGGAAAAGAGCTTGCTTCCCGGCTTGGTCTGGAACTTTATGACAGAAAGAGATTAGAAGAAGAGGCACGAAAAATCGGAAAATTTGACGAAAACAAAGATTTCTTCCGTGAAAAAGCAGTAAACAGCCTGTTATACAGCATCGCTGTAAGCTACGGTGAAGCAAATCCCATGGAGAAATCCTTCGAACTTATAAAAGAGCTCACTCATGGAAAACCGGCTGTGATCATCGGACGCTGTTCCGGAGCCGTTTACGAAAACGATTCTGACGCAACAACCATCTTTCTTCATGCAGATAAAGACTGCCGTATCAAACGTATCATGGAACGCGACCAGATATCAGAAAAAGAAGCTTCCAAAATGGTAAAAGAAGTAGACGAAAAAAGAGCCTCCTTCCATAAATTCTGCACCGGAAAAGCCTGGGAAGATGCCAGCCAGTATCAGCTCTCTATCGACACCGGAAAAGTTTCGATCTCTGATGCTGTGGAACTTATTGTCAATTATATTCATGCAAAGTCTGTATGAGATTATAAAAGAAACCTGTATCTGTAAAACTTTTTCCAGGGTTGCACAGATCTTCGCAGCGAATCTTTGCTGATGCCTGAAGTCGAGCGGATATCCGCAATCCGCTTCGCTGCGCAGCTCATAACCAAATACCCGCCGCAGACGATCATATTCATTAAATATAAATATTCATTAATATGATCCTATCTGCGGCGGGTATTTCGTCTCTTATTTCTTATTTATTTCTATATTTTCATTCTATATATTTTTTATCTCTGTCCCTTATCATAAGGAATTCCCTCAGCCTTTGGTGCTCTTGATTTTCCGGAGGAAACTGCAAGTACCAGCAGGGAAATGATGTACGGGAGCATCTTGTAGAAAGTTCCCGGGATGTTCAGGGCTACGAGGAAGTCAAATCCTGAATATACGTTGGATAATGCTCTGAAAAGTCCGAACAGCAATGCTGCCAGAGCGATCAGGTTCGGTTTCCACTGTCCGAAGATCATAACAGCCAGTGCAAGGAAACCAAATCCGGCTACACCATTCTCAAATTTCCATTCGGAAACACCGGCTGTAATGTATACAATACCGCCAAGTCCTCCCAGAAATCCGGAGATCAGGACACCGATATAGCGCATCTTATAAACATTGATTCCCACAGAGTCTGCTGCCTGTGGATGCTCTCCGCATGCCATCAGACGTAAGCCCAGACGTGTATGATATAAAACAACATTTGCCGCGATCAGAAGCACGATCGTGATGATCATAAACCAGTTGATTTCGAAACCTGCGATCTTTACGATGGAAAATGCTTTCTTCTGATTAATATACTGAATGGTAGATGCCACGTTGTTCGGGTTCTCAGCCATATTGATGGCTTTTACAAATACAGTCGCTGCCGCAGTTGCCAGCATGTTCATGGCAGTTCCTACCAGAGTCTGGTCTGCATTAAAGTTGATGGCTGCCACTGCAAGAAGAAGGGAGAATACCATTCCAAATACGACACTGCCGATCACTACGCCAATCACCATGGCTGCCGGTGAAAGATTCGGCATGTATTTCATGACCAGTGCTCCGCCGAGAGCTCCTGCAACCATGATTCCTTCCAGTCCCAGGTTGATGATTCCGCTTCGTTCGGAGAAACAGCCGCCCAGTGCAACCAGTAGTAATACGGACGCATAGATCAATGTATACTGTAATAATAATGCCATGCTTATTCTCCTCCTTTCTTATCTGCTGATTTTACTTTCTTATCCTCTGTTTTCCGGATTCTGGTTCTCATCACATGTTTAAAGAATAATACAAATCCACAGAAGTAAATAATGATCGCTGCGATCAGATCAGAAATCTGTGAGCAGTAAACCATCTTATCTACATAGGCACCGCCACTGGTGATATGCTGGATAAAAAAGGAAGAAAAAATCACGCCGATCGGATGAATACCGCCAAGGAATGCTGCTGCGATTCCGTTAAATCCCATGTTCGGAACTGCGGTCTGTGCACAGGACCACTGCTCAATTCCACATAAGTACAGGAAACCTGCGCCCAGTCCTGCCAGCGCACCTGAGATTGCCATTGTCAGGATAATGTTCTTCTTCTCCCTCATACCTGCATATTTTGCAGCATTGATGGAAAGTCCGGTTGCTTTCAGTTCATATCCTAATTTTGTCTTGTCAAGTACCACCCATACCAGAATGGCAAAAATAACTGCCAGCGGAATGGCAATCGTCACATAGCGGTTATCCGCAAATAAATGCTGAAGTCCCAGATGTGGGATCAGTGCATTCGGGTTATTGGTACGAAGCGGAAGTGTGTAAGTGGTTCCGGATTCCTTTACTTCTGTAAGTACGGTATTTACCGCATACAGGCTGATCCAGTTTAACATGATACACGCGATAACTTCGTTTACATTCAGGTACGCTTTTAATGCACCTGCAATCGCACCAAGTGCTGCTCCACCAAGCATTGCAAGCAGAAGGCACAGCCACCACGGTGTTCCATAATGAATGCCGAAATACAGGGCAAAACCGGCTCCGACTGCATACTGTCCGGATGCTCCGATATTGAACAGGCCTACTTTATAGGCAAATAAAACGGACAGGGTACACATCAGAAGCGGTGCTGTTTTCGCAAGGGTGCTTCCGAAATATTCCAGAGCGACTTCCGGTCTCGGGAAGTACAGGAAGTTCTGCAAAATTGCAGTGATTGCTCTGCCTGCACCCTGTGGATTGATCACCAGAAGTACCACATAACCGACAACCAGTCCCAGTATGATACAGAACAGTGATGCAAGCAAGGTCTGCACAGCCCCATTCGACAGTATATTTTTCTTTTCTTTCTTGGTATCCATCTCTTAAACCTCCTGTCTCTTGGCGCCTGTCATATAAAGGCCAAGCTCCTCTACTGTTACTTCATCCGGTTTGAATTCTCCGACGATCTCACCCTCATACATGACAAGGATTCTGTCGGATACGTCCATAACCTCATCCAGCTCCAGACTGACAAGAAGGACTGCTTTTCCTTTGTCGCGTTCTTCGATGATCTGTTTATGGATCAGTTCGATGGCACCTACGTCTACACCTCGGGTCGGCTGCACTGCGATCAGGAAAGATGGATCATTGTCAATTTCTCTGGCTACAATGGCTTTCTGCTGATTACCGCCGGACATGGTTCTTGCCACAGTCACAGGACCCTGGCTGGATCTTACATCATATTTGCTGATCAGCTTTTCTGCATAGTTCCTGATCTCTTTTTTCTTCAGGAAACCAAATTTATTGGTAAACTGCGGTTTAAAATAAGTCTGGAGTACCATGTTATTCTCAAGGGAATAATCCAGAACCAGACCATGTTTATGTCTGTCCTCCGGAATATGGCTCTCTCCGAGAACCGATCTCTGACGTACAGAAGCCTTTGTAAGATCCTGTCCGTTCATATGGATGCTTCCTGCTTTCAGGTCTGACAGTCCGGAAAGTCCATATACCAGTTCACTTTGTCCATTTCCGTCGATTCCGGCGATGCAGACGATCTCCCCTTCTCTTACCTGGAAAGATACATTTTTTACGGCATCCTTTTTGTGATTTTCACCGGCTACGGTCATTCCTTTGACATCCAGAACGACTTTGCCTGGTTTTACAGGAGCTTTTTCTACTTTAAAGCTGACATTTCTTCCGACCATCATGGCAGAAAGTTTCTCCGGCGTGGTATCCTTGATATTGACTGTGTCGATATATTTTCCCTTGCGGAGAATGGTGCAGCGGTCTGCGACTGACATGATCTCGTTCAGTTTATGAGTGATAAAAAGAATGCTCTTTCCTTCTGCTGCCAGCCCTTTCATGATCTTCATCAGCTCTGCGATCTCCTGTACAGTCAGTACAGCAGTCGGCTCATCAAAGATCAGAATCTCATTGTCACGGTAAAGCATCTTCAGGATTTCTGTTCTCTGCTGCATTCCGACTGTGATGTTCTCGATCAGCGCATCCGGATCAACCTGGAGATGATATTTCTCAGATAACTCCATGACTTTCTTTCTTGCCTTGTCTTTCTTTAAGAGACCATGGCTGGTATCTTCCACTCCGAGGATGATATTGTCAAGTACGGAAAAGCATTCCACCAGTTTGAAATGCTGATGCACCATACCGATTTCCAGTGCATTGGCATCGTTTGGGTTCTTGATCTCTACTTTCTTTCCGTCTTTACGGATTTCGCCCTCATCCGGCTGGTACAGACCAAACAGAATGCTCATCAGTGTTGATTTTCCGGCACCATTTTCGCCCAGAAGTGCATGGATCTCACCTTTTTTCAACTGAAGCGTAATATTATCATTTGCCACAATCCCCGGAAAACGCTTGGTAATATTCAGCATTTCAATTGCATATTCTGACATATTATTATTTCCTTTCCATTTTCAATCGAATCCTGTAAGGTTACTGTTCCCCTGTCCGCCGCGAAGCGTATTACCAGGACAGAGTGAACAGTAACCAGGTATGTTCCGAAAAACTTACCAGTATTCCGTCTGATTTATTTAATGGTACCCTGACGTACATTTAATTTTACGGATACCTGCGGCATCTCGTCTGTGCTATTATTGACTTCGACTTTGCCGTCAAAAATGTCTGCTACCAGTTTCTTATAATCTTCTACTCCGAAATCGTCATTCCACTGTGTGGTATCTTCCGGAAGTCCGACATAGTTCAGGGACATATCGTCTTTGGATACAAGACCAAGGTTTTCTACCTGACCCACATGTTCTTCCCAGGTTCCGTCATAAATGATGGAATTGAGCATGGAGTTTACGGTTGCTGTAAGGCTCTTCATCGCGGAAGTGACAGTCATTCCTTCCCCGTATGCATCGATGGTCGGTGACTGGTCAGAGTCTACACCGATGATCTTACCGCCCACTTTGGCTGCTGCCTCCGCTGCTGATGTGAAAATACCGCCGCCGCATGCAAAGACAACTTCTGTTCCATTGCTGTACCAGGTATCCATCGCTGCCGTGATCTCTGTGGAACCATAGAACTGACCGCCGTATGCATATTCAATCGTCACATCATCTGTGATTCCCATTTCTTTGGCTGCCGCATCAATTCCCTGTACATAACCATATCCATATCTCATAACTCCCGGTACAGCCTGACCGCCAAGGAATCCAAGATGGCGGTATCCCAGTTTCACTGCGGTATAACCAGCCAGATATCCCGGAATTGCTTCCTGATAAATTGCAAGATAGGTGTTCTCTGTATTATAATAGTCCGCTACATTGTACGCATCCGGATCGTCATAGTAAGCGTTTCCTACGGCTGCTGCACCGATATCGCCTGCGCTCATATCCAGAACGATAAATTTGATATCCGGATATTTAAATGTTGTATCTACAACGGTCTGTGCAAATACATATCCAGGCATTACCAGAATGTTGTATCCTTCTGCTACCGCTACGTCAACCATGGCTGTTCTGGCATAGTCTGTATCACCATCCGGTTTTTTGTAAGTAAAATCAATGTCATGTTCTTTACAGTAGTCTCTGCAGGCCTCGTAGGTTGTCTGGTTGAATGACTGGTCTGTGATGTCTCCTGCGTCAGTGATCATGCACACTCTGTATTCTGAACTGCCTGTGTTCTCAGTGGTCACGGTTTTTCCCCCGCATCCGGATAACATAAGAACCAGCATTGCAGCAATCAGCAGGACAGACACTGCTTTTTTACATTTGTTCATGCTTCTCTCCTCCGTTATTTTTTCTCCATAGTATTTTGTCCTATAGTATTTTGTCCTATAGTATTTTGTCCTATAGTATTTTTTTCTATAGCCTTTTTCTCTGTAGCTTTCGAGAATTACTATAGTTACTGCTATGATGTTCTTCCAAAAGGGTCTTTTGTCCTTGACATCATTATTCGAATCATACCATAGTTCGAGACTTTTTATAGAAGTTTTTTTTACAGAAGCAGTGATCCGTTGTGAGACTTTTTTTCCTTCTGTGGATGTAAATGACATATTTCTTTTGCTGAAGATGTTTATAAATGCAAAAAAATACCTGCTGTGGAGATATCAGTGGTATTTGTGATATCTGGTGACAGCAGGTATTTTATTATTATAAGAGCTATTATGTGCAAAATTGCGTCACATTACAAAGAATAAAATAAAGGAATTATGTCGCAAAATACCCCTCTATGCGGTCACGTTCCATGCCACACCAGTTCTCAATGGCTTTTTAATCGTTGATCAGCTTCTCATTTACATACTCAAACCCAAGTCTGTTCACTGTATCTGCAAAACGTTCTCCTGCGATTCCTTCATTTTTGAAAAGAAGAATGGCTTTTTCTACTACTTTCATGACCTCTTCTTCCTCAGTGAAGATTTTCGTCAGTGTACGTCCATGTGCAACTCTCTTTCCCCAGCGGCCGCCTATGTAAATCTTATATCCGTTCTGATATTCCGTGAATACTCCAAATGGACATTTTTCTTTGCATCGTCCGCAGTGATTGCACTCTTCCGGATTAATGTAAACTTTTCCGTCCACTACTTTCGGAACATGAACCGGGCAGTTCTTTTCAATCTGGCATTTTTTACATCCACGGCATTTGGAAAAATCCGGATTCGGGATTCTCTGGCCAATGATTCCCAGGTCATTCAGATTTGGTTTTACGCAGTTGTTTGGACATCCGCCTACTGCAATCTTAAATTTATGAGGCAGTGTCACATTGTGATAGCCTACATAAAAACGCTCATGAATCTTCTCGCTGAGTGCAAAGGTATCGATCAGGCCGTACTGACAGGTTGTTCCCTTACAGGAAACCACAGGACGCACCAGTTTTCCGGTACCTCCGGTCAGTAATCCGTGTTCTCCGAGGAAAGCGATGGCATCTTCAATTTTATCATATGGAACCCCCTGAATCTCCATACTCAGCCGGGTCGTCATAGTGATCTGACCGTTTCCGAACTTCTCGGCTGCATCTGCAATCGCACGGTGCTCATCTGTGGTGATACGTCCGTTTCTTGTGATCACACGGATATTGAAAATATCCTCATATCGTTTGTCTTTCAGACATCCAAGACCTTTGACGCGTGCGATTTCCTCCGGACTCAGTTTTACGCTGATGCCTGTACCTGTCTCTGTTTTCTCACTCATTTTTTTCTCCTTTTTCCTTTCTTTTTTGTTCCTCTCTGTTTCTCTCTTTACTTATTGATTATAAAACTCATAAATGATAAAATCAATTTATGAGTTTTTATGAAATAATAATTTATACTTATGGAGAACTTCTTATGCTGGATCACAGAACCAAAACTTTTATGACTGTATGTAATGTTATGAATTACCGCGAGGCGGCTGAGCTGCTCCATATCACGCAGCCTGCTGTCACACAGCACATCCAGTTTCTGGAAAAAGAATACGGCTGCCGTCTTTTTCTTTATGAAAATCGCAAACTCATCAAGACCCCTGCGGCTCAGATGCTGGAAGATTATTTACGTTCTGCACAGCAGCGCGAAAATTTTCTCCGCGAAAAATTCAAAAATAATGGCCTTCGTGAGCTGCGCATCGGCGCTACGAAGACCATTGGAGATTATGTCATTACTGACCAGATTCATAAATTTCTTGACCAGCCGGATACTGCTCTGACGCTGATCGTCGATAACACCAGGCATCTCTTACAGCTTCTCGAACAGAATGCACTGGACTATGCCATCATCGAGGGATATTTCGATAAAAACAGATTCGGAAGCCAGCTCTACCGCAAAGAACCTTTTGTCGGAATCTGCCCGAAAAACCACCCATTCGCCGGAAAAGAAGTTTCTGTAGAAGAACTCCTGTCCGAAACCCTCATCCACCGCGAAAAAGGCTCCGGAACTCTGGCAATCCTGGAAGATAAACTCCTCGAACACAACGAATCACTGGAACGCTTTCACCGCCACATCTGCATTTCCAGTTTCAAAATGATCATCAATCTTATCAAATCCGGATACGGGATTTCTTTTGTATACGAAGTCCTCGCCAAAAGCGACCCGGAGCTTGGGATTTTTACTCTTAAGGGAGAACCACTGATCAGGGAGTTTAATATTATTTATCTGAAGTATGCTGAGGTTGGGGAGAAGATTGGGTGGTTTTTGGATTAATATCATCTATTCCATATAGCACCATAAAGAAATGGTCCTCCTGAAAATTATCAATCCCATACTGTATCCGTTCATCAATCATTTATCAGTCCTCCTGAAACGCATATACTTCCTCAACTATTTTGTGAATTAAAAACTTTATCCTCACACGACTGAAGTCGCGTGCTTCCAGACGCTTTAGGCGTCAGACTGAATATCGGCGGATACGCCTGTAACTTAGGTGCGCAGTTATGCGCATTTCCCATACCAGATATGGCTGGTTCCCACATTACAGGTAGTCTGCTGTATATCTGCCTGTATCTATGCTGCTTTTAAGAGTTCCATTTCTGAATGGAGTTTCTTCAGATCTGCATAGACACATGAGGTTCTACGCTTTACAGGAGGGACTTTTGCCTCCAGTAAAGACCTTTCCGTTACCGGAAGGGGTTTTAAAAGTTCTCTGATAAAATATCTTGCCCCGATATTATACGATGCCGACAGATCACAGTTATATTGTTTTCCTGTCTGGA
>NZ_QUDO01000031.1 GCF_003477525.1 Ruminococcus sp. AF41-9 | reverse complement strand
GCTCACCTGCGACAAATCCAGTGTTTTCAAGGGGTTGCGAAGAATTTAATAATAAAATATAACAGTTATTAAATTTCTTAAAACAGGTGAAATCTCAATCGGAATTTATTATTATACCGGCAGATGAACTATCAAATATTTCTGAGACAAATATAAAAAATGCTTTAGAAAATTTGGAGGAAGAGACATTTGTTACTTTAAATAATATGAATGAAGAAAGAGTACGATGTATCGCGAAAGTAAGAAACCGTCTTTTACATACAGAAAATATGCATTTGTAGCACAACAGTATATTAATGCGAAGATAGTTATAGAGAAATATTATTCTCCGATAGCATTAAATATGCAAATTACAGAAGCTTGGAAAGAAAATATATAACTTTAACTTCTAAGAAATTTTTTTATTAAAAAGCAAGTACTTGCTTTACAAGTACTCGGGGTCAGACCGTGCGTCCAGCTAAGGGTATATAGTCCGGTGGGTGGAAGCCCCATCAAATAAGCTGCTAACCACAGCATTTGAAGCGAGTCTTGAGTCTGCCGCGGTAACGTTGCAGGCTAAGCGTAGACAGCAAGATAACAGGGATAGCTATTGAGTACCGAAATCCCGAAGTCACCAGAGGGTCGACATCGTGGTCTGGATGGAAGACAACATATGTATTTATCGTTATGGTGAGATTTTACATACCTCTGCGGTGTTGGTTGGAACTATTCATGTTATACAGGGAATATATATCAACTGGAGAGGACCTGCATTTTCTTCTGTAGTGTGTAAACAGAAAGTATGCCTGACAACCAAAAGAAGGATGGCAAAAGAAATGCAGGTAGTCGGAGGCCCGAATAGTGTGCGACTTGCAAGTCGTTGTTTAAATTGTGATTTATTCACTACTACTTCCATTTCGTGGTATTTCTACCGCATAGTGCCATAAAGCAATGAATGGTACGGAGCAGCGGAACAACGTGGGAACGGTTGAAACCACATCAATCGTCATTCCTGCCAGAAAAAGATATGCATGGTTAACACAAGTGAACTGCTGTAAGGGTCGTCAGTCTGCTGAAAGGTGAAAAGTGGTTGATACACCTTGACCAAAAAGGTATGGAGTCAGGGACGCGGTAATTACTATGAGACTGCGTTGAAATGGACAGAGAACTCCCGGTCTATAGGCAGAACCTAAACATGTCGTAATTATTTAAACAGCGAAACAAGGTAAACCTTATGTGCTCCCACACACAAAAAAAGGTAGGCAAATCGTAAGAAATGTACAATGCGCAGAAGGCAGAGGATGTTGGAGAAAGCGAATGCTCTTGTGTAATACAGGAGATAGGGGTTCAGACTTTGCCCCATCCGAAAGGAAGCAGACTTCCAACGCGTATCAATTACATGAAAGAATTGGAAACTGTGAATGTATCAAGTTCAATGACACAGCAGTGAGGACAGTACAGACATGAAACTTCAATGGAACCAGATTGACTGGAAGAAAGCAGAAGAACAGGTTAACAGGCTACAAATCAGGATTGTAAAGGCAACATTAGAACAAAAATGGAGACTGGTTAAACGTCTCCAGTATCTTACCACTAACTCTTTTTATGCTAAAGCTCTAGCAGTAAGAAGGGTGGTCACTAATTCAGGTAAAAAGACACCCGGTATTGACGGAGTGTTGTGGAAGACAGATAAAGACAAAATGGAAGCAGTTTTCGCACTCAATGTGCAGACCTATCATGCCCAGCCTTTAAAGCGTATATATATTGAAAAGTTTGGCAAGAAAGAAAAACGCCCTTTAGGAATTCCCACTATGTCTGACAGGGCTATGCAGGCATTGCAACTCCTGGCTCTTGAACCAATAGCAGAAACGACAGCGGACAGAATCTCCTTT
This sequence comes from Ruminococcus sp. AF41-9, assembly GCF_003477525.1. GTDB lineage: Bacteria > Bacillota > Clostridia > Lachnospirales > Lachnospiraceae > Blautia_A. The sequence continues at coordinate 40,728 of NZ_QUDO01000031.1, read as the reverse complement.
GGATTTAGAAAATACCGTAGTACAGGAGATGCCAGAGAGTACGCTTTTAGTATTCTGAGCAGAAAAGACTCGCCACAATGGGTTTTAGAAGGAGATATTAAAAGTTGCTTTGACAAAATCAGCCATCAATGGATGATGGATCATATCCCAACAGATAAAAGGATCCTTAAGGAATTCATGAATTGCGGATATATAGAAAAGAAACAGCTATTCCCTACAACAGAAGGTTCTCCACAAGGAGGGGTAATTTCACCAACCTGTGCAAATATGGTACTTGATGGGCTTGAACCGATGATACTTGATGTGTACTGGAGGAGCAGGGTTAAGAAAACTTTCAATGTTAAATATAATACCCACAAAGTACATGTGGTGCGTTTTGCCGATGATTTTATTGTAACAGCAACGGACAAACAGACGCTGGAAGAAATAAAGCTCATGATAGAGCGGTTCTTAAAACCAAGAGGCTTGACGTTATCTGAAGAAAAGACGGTAATCACGCATATAAAAGACGGGTTTGATTTTCTGGGGTGGAACTTCCGTAAATTCCGTGGAAAGTTAATAATCAAGCCATCACATAAGTCGATGTGTAAAATAACCCGCAAAATCAGCGAGACAATAAAACAAAACAGAACCTCAACACAAGATATACTGATTTTGAAACTGAATGAAATCACAAGAGGATGGACGGAATACCATCATTCCACATGTGCCAAGAGAGCGTTCGGTGTCATAGAACACCGTATCTGGGAAATGCTTTGGAAATGGGCTAAGAGGAGACACCCTAACAAAGGAAAACACTGGATAGTGGATAAATACTGGCGAACTTACAAAGGAAGAAAATGGGCGTTCATGACAGACAACCATATCTTATACCTCATGATGGATACTCCGATTGTCCGTATTGGACAAATGTCATTAGGAAAGAATCCGTTTCTTGATAAAGAATATTTTGAAAACAGAGCCAGAAAACATCGCTACAATATGAAAAAAAGCGAGATGTTCTAATAGAGCCGCGCAGATTAATTATTATGCGTTATAGATGCGTGAGCGGAATGCGGTGAAAGCTGCACGTTCCGTTCTTTGGGGAGGAAGAAACTGAAAGGTATCTCCCTTACCCGACACCGATGAAGATATGAACAAAATAAATACCAGAGGGAAGTCGAGAGAGAACTGTTCCTCACAGTTCTGGCCTGCGAAACTATATCAAAGAGGAAACATTAGCTATACACAGAGATAGAGGTACTAATGGAAACGAAATTGGCGAGAATATCACAATTATCAAAGGAGAATCCTGATATGGTATTTACGTCTTTAGGACATCTGATTAATAAGAAAATGCTTAAGAGCTGTCATGCCCAGATGGATGGAACGAAAGCTGTAGGAATTGATGGGATTACCAAAGAGGAATACGGGAGAAATCTGGAAGAAAACATAAACGCTCTTATAGAACGTCTAAAGAAGAAGTCCTATAAGCCGAAACCGGCAAGGCTGGTGGAAATACCGAAGGATAATGGAAAGATGCGGCCGCTCAGTATCTATTGCTACGAAGATAAACTGGTGCAGGAAGCACTGCGCAGAATACTGGAAGCGGTGTTTGAACCAATGTTTTATGACGAAATGATGGGATTCCGACCCAACAGAGGATGTCATAAAGCAATCCGAAAATTAAACCTGATGTTGGAGAGAAAACCAACAAGTTATGTATTGGATGCAGACATTAAAGGGTTCTTCCAGCATCTTGACCATGAATGGATCATACGTTTTATAGGATCAAGGATCAAAGACCCCAATATTATCCGTCTTGTCAGACGGATGCTGAAGGCAGGGATTATGAACAACTATGAATTTGAAGAAACCGAAGAAGGAAGTGGGCAGGGTTCTGTCTGTTCTCCTGTAATCTCCTGCATCTATATGCATTACGTACTGGTATGGTGGTTTAAAGAGGCGATAACACCAAAGTTAAAAGGATATGCAGGTCTGGTCGTATATGCCGACGATTGTGCGCCACGAAGGCGGAAACTTGTGACATGATGCCAAACAAGTATAGCCATGCTGTGTGAATGATGATGGCAGGCCCATCGGAACCGCTATATAGGTGGAGGTTCCAAATCACTCTGAGGTGCTGTAGTCAAAAGCTATGGTACTGAGCGTCAGAGAAAAGGCTGTACAAAACAGTCAGGTGTGGACAGTGGAGATGAACGAAGCTGTGAACCACTTACGAAAACGTCGAAAGCATAGAAACTCCATCAAAACCAGGGGGTCAGTCGTTAACCTGGGATAAGCATAACGGGAGCCTATTTACTGGTTATGCGGTGGACGGCGTAAAGGTGGCATGAACACTGTTCAGGCATTCACATGGAACGTGGGAACCTACGGGCTGGTGTTAAGGGAGAGTGCCAAGTGGACGAACCGCAAGGTACAGAGTACTGATACAGTCATAGGGGCAGAGTGGCTTGTAGTAGTGAAGAGGGTTTCTGAAAAGAAAACAGAGCGAAGAAGCCACAGTATCCAAGCAGAGTAAATAAGTCAACTTAGGAATAAGGAGGAGCTTATGAGCGAAGCAAAACAGTTTGATATTTCAAAGAAGGCTGTAATTGCAGCTTTTCAGGCGGTAAAGGAAAACGCAGGAAGTTACGGGGTGGATGAACAAACCATAAAAGAGTTTGAGGAGCATCTTAATAACAACCTGTATAAACTATGGAACCGGATGGCATCAGGAAGTTATTTCCCGAAGCCTGTAAGGGCAGTAGCAATACCCAAGAAAAATGGTGGCACCAGAATTTTGGGAATTCCAACAGTAGAAGACAGAATCGCACAAATGGTTGCGAAGATGTACTTTGAACCGCTGGTTGAGCCAATGTTTTACAATGACTCATATGGATACCGTCCGAACAAATCTGCAATTCAGGCAGTAAGACAAGCAAGGGAAAGATGTTTTAAAAGAGACTGGGTATTGGAATTAGATATCAAAGGGCTTTTTGATAACATCAAACATGGATATCTAATGTACATGGTTGAGAAACATACGCAAATAAAATGGCTGATACTTTATATAAAACGCTGGCTTACAGTGCCGTTCATCATGAGTGATGGCTCGGTTGCTGAACGCAGGTCAGGAACACCTCAGGGTGGAGTTATCAGTCCTGTGCTTGCAAATCTATTTCTTCACTATGTATTTGATGACTTTATGACAAAAGCATATCCGAACATCTGGTGGGAAAGATATGCTGATGATGGAGTACTGCACTGCCAATCGTACAAGCAGGCTGTATTTATAAAGCAGAAACTGGAAGAACGTTTTCAGCAGTTTGGATTGGAACTGAATAAAGAAAAGACACGTATTGTCTACTGCAAGGATAACCGAAGGTCACAAAACTATAGTTGTACTCAATTCACTTTTCTGGGATATACGTTCAGACCAAGGCTAAATAAGAATAAAGAAGGAAAGTTCTTTGTAGCTTTACGCCTGCGGTCAGTGAAAAAGCCAAAACTGCTATGAAACAGAAGATCAGAGAATGGAAGATACAGTTAAAGGCGGAACTCTCATTAAAAGATATTGGGAACATGATAAACAAAGTAGTGCAAGGATGGATTAACTACTACACACACTATTATAAGTCAGAATTTTATAAGGTGTTGCGTTATATCAATCAATGTCTGATTAAATGGGTACGACGAAGTTATAAAAAGAAAAACACGAGAAGCAGAGCCGAGCACTGGCTTGGTGCAGTAGCCAGAAGAGACAGAAACTTGTTTGTACACTGGAAATTTGGAATATTACCATCTGTTGGAGAGGGAGCCGTATGAGTCGAGAGGCTCACGTACGGTTCTGATGGGGACTCAAGGGGAGGTTCCTTGGGTCTACCTACTTTGTGGTAACATTCCAGTATAAATCGGATGCAGAGTGGTTCTATGAACATCTGAAACATAGAATGGGACACTTTGGATTAAGCCTCGAGGAAGAAAAGAGCCGTCTGATAGAGTTCGGGCGTTATGCAAAAGAAAGATGCAGAAAAGCCGGAACGAAACCAGGCACTTTTACTTTCCTGGGTTTTACACACTACTGTTGCAAAAGCAGGAATGGCAGATTCAGAGTGAAGAGGAAAACCAGTAAGAAGAAGTTTGCAAAGAAGTGCAGAGAAGTAAATCTTCTGTTAGTGAAGATGAGAACCTGCAGATTAAAAGAGATTATTGCGAAACTTAACCAGATACTAACTTGTTATTACCATTACTATGGAATCACGGACAATACAGAAAGTATAACGGCATTCCGATATAACATCATAAGAAGCCTGTTCTACTGCCTGAACCGGAGAAGCCAGAAGAAAAGCTATAACTGGGTAGAATTTCTAAATATGCTGGATAACAGCTATCCACTGGTAAGAACCCGGATATATGTCAGTATATACGAATGATAATGTGAACTATTCGTTTCGCAAAGAGCCGGATGCGGGAAAGCCACACGTCCGGAATTCTGTGAGGGGGCACGACCGTAAGGAGTGTACCTACTCGACTAATGAAGAAGTAACTGTATGGTTATTAGAAAAGTTAAGCGGGGGGATAAAATGGGAACAGTAAAAGCTACACTGGTAGGGGTAAGTAATTATGATAACCCAAGAATACCAAATTTAGAAGCGTGTAAAAACGATATAGAAGCAGTGAAGGATGCTTTGATAAAAGGATTATGTGTTTCGCAACGGGATATTAGAACCTTGGGAAGTTCTGGTACAGTTAATATAAGTAAATTTGCTAATGAATTGAAAATAGCATCAATGTTGGTAGAAGCTGATGATACTTATATTTTTTACTTTTCTGGTCATGGCAGTAATGGAACACTTGCACTCAGTGAAACAAATGTGCGTGTACAAGAAGTGATTGAGTTGGTAAATGAAATAAAAGCAAAAAATAAAATTATCATTTTGGATAGTTGCCGCTCAGGTGATTTTATGATTCCTAAAGTGAAACATTAGGAATTAGTGAATTGGTTGAAGAGTTTGCAGGAGCAGGATATGCAGTTATGGCTTCTTGTGGAGCAAGTGAGAATTCGACTTTTTATCCACCAGAAAATAGAATAAGCTTGTATACACACTTTTTATGTGATGCATTAACTGCAGATTTTATAATAAAAAAAGGGAAAAAATCCCTTGAAGAAATAAACGAACTTATTATTCGAATGACAGATATATGGAATCAAAAAGGTGATAAGATTCAACATCCTGTGTTTAGATCTAATATAACAGGAACTATTTATTTTCCTGTTCGGAAGTATACGCCATATGAAAAGCAACACATATATAAAGATACTGAAGAATATATTATATATGAGATTGTGCCATTTCATCAATCTTTACAAAAACGATATATCGCTAAGGTTATTTTGAAATATCATTTTGTAGAATCTGATATTGTAAGAATAACGAAAAGCATTGTTGATGATATAAAATATTCGAATGTTTATAAAAATGCTGAACAAGAACAGCGATTAAATGGTCTGTCAGTTAATATGATACGTTGTCATATGGGATATGATGAACAGGATATGGTAAAGTGTAATTTTGCTTGGATTACTATTTGGGTTGACGACACAATGGATAAAAATAATTGGTATGGAAATAAAAAAAATTCTGAAATAATAGATGGGATATTTGTGGAAAAGCATATTTCTTATAATGTATTGAGGATGTTAAACCAGCAGACTGTACCACAAGAAGAATATATTAAACAAGCAAAACAATATTTAAACGAAATAATAGGTTGCGCAAATCAATTCATTGCTCAATATAGAGAATATTCTAATGGCATTATTTCGGAAAATAAATTAGTTGATAATGTAAAAACGTTGAACAAACAAATAATATCTTTATATTTTAAAATTACAGATCTTCCAAGTGCACCATTGAGATGTAATTCTTGGTCAGAAGCTATACAGCAAATAGCGGCTACTATTCATGATTTTACGTTGTTTTATGGACAAAAAACAATGGATACCTGGAGCAAAGAAAACAGAAATTATCTTATGAAAGCAACACTAAAACGATATCAGCAAGAGCTTGAACTGCTAAAACAAAAAGAAAAAGAATTATGTGAACTTCCGAAAAAATCTCCCCTAAACAAATTTTAGGGGTTGATGAGGAATAAAAAACATTGAAAATCCGGCATTTGCAGGCGATTTGGTTTGCAAACGACCGGGATTTTGTCTTTTTGTTATACCCGAATTTTAGTAAGACATTACGTCTTAATCCCTCAATATTCCCTTTTTTATCATAATCAAAGTAAGCGCTTAATTCTTGGGTAACTATACATTTGCCATTTTGCAGTTCATAATGATTGATAGTAAATAGTTTTTTACTCCACTTCGTAGATAGAAAGTGGACAGTTACTATATTTGGAGGTTTCATTATGAGCAGTAAACGTGCCCCAGGGCGTTCCCTGGATGAATGGATGGAACTGGTGATCCAGTGCAGACAGAGCGGACTTACTGATGCCGCATGGTGTAATGAACACGGGATCTCTCCCAGCTGTTTTTATAATGCGGTCACACGTCTGCGTAAAAAGGCCTGTCAGATCCCAGAACCGGCTGGCAAAGCCAGTACCCTTGATCTCACATCCCATAAACAGGATGTGGTCCAGATCGCTATAGAACCGGAAACTTCTCCGGAAGAACTGGTTTCAGATAAAGATAACCGTTCTATGTACCTTGACAATCCACATACGATTGAGATCAAAGCCAGAGGACTGATGATCCGGATGAATAATACTGTCCATCCTTCGCTCCTGAAGATCCTGCTGGATGCGCTGAAGGAGCCATTATGTTAGCGGATATTTCAAATGTCGATGCCATTTATATCGTCTGTGGAAGAACAGACATGCGTAAATCTATTGATGGCTTATGTGCGATCATCCATGATCAGTTTTCCATGGAGATCGACCATGCACTCTACCTTTTCTGTGGACGCAAATGTGACAGGATCAAGGCCATCTTAAAAGAACCCGATGGGATCGTTATGATCTATAAGCGGCTGACAGCCCAGGGTTCTTACCGATGGCCGAGAGATAAGTCAGAAGTCCGGAACCTCACATGGAGGGAATTCGACTGGCTGATGTCAGGCATCGATATCGAGCAGCCCAAAGCGATCAAAACATCCTGTGCAAGGCAGTAAAACTGCACATAAAATGCCCCGTTTTTCCTGTATTTTCGGCATTTTCAAGGTCCACTGTTTTCCTGTTGTACTGGCAGTCCAGTCTGTTTTCTGATATAATAAAGATATCAAAAACAGGAGGAAAAAACAGTGGCAGACAGTTCCAAAGATATTCAGCTGCGAGAGCTGAAAGACGTGATCATGGACCTGAAAAATTCAATAAAAACTCTTCAGGCAACTGTCGATGCCGGAAATAAACGGGAAGAAGTCCTTATACAGGAACGTGACAACCTGAAAGAAGAAGTGGAACTTCTCCGCAAAAAACTTTTTGGTACTTCCAGCGAAAAACGCTCCACTGATCTTCCGGGACATCTGAACCTTTTCAATGAAGCGGAAATGGAACAGGATCCTGCGGCCGCTGAAGCCGAGAGATGGCAGCACAGCTTCCCGGGAAAAAGAGAAAAGCCCGCGCAGCAAATGCAGAACGTTTTAAAGGCCTGCCTGTAAAAAAGGAATATCTTGATATTCCGGAAGAGGACAGGTTCTGCCCGGTCTGTAATGCTCCATTGGAAAAGATCGGTGAAGAGTTCGTGCGTCGTGAACTGGTCTTTATACCGGCAAAGCTGAAAGTCATTGAATACTACAGCATCAGCTATAAATGCCCGGAATGCAGCAAACGTGATCTTCCTGTTATCAAAAAAGGAAAAGACGGAAAACCGCATATGCTCTATGGGATGGCTTCGGCAGGAACAGTTGCATGGGTGATGTACCAGAAGTTCTGCAACAGCCTGCCATACTGCCGTCAGGAAAAAGACTGGAAACAGTATGGTGCGTCCATCACAAGGGCGACCATGGCAAACTGGGTCATCCTCAATTCAGATGCATTTTTCCGTCCGATGTATGAATACTTCCGCCGGAAACTGCTGGAGAGGGAATTCGCAATGGCAGACGAAACGCCCCTGCAGGTACTGCATGAACCGGGGCGTCGGGTCCAGTCAAAATCCCATATGTGGCTTTTCCGCAGCGGGGAAGATGGCAGATGCAGCCTTTCTAATAGATGCCGAAGATGCCGGCTGGTTCTTTTACAAAGAAGCTGTACAGTCTGTATCTTACCTATCTGCCGGTGGAAAAGTTTAAATATGCGTTAAAAATGAATGTGGATAACAGAGGTTCTTTTACAGAACTGGTGCATACAGAGGACTGCGGACAGATTTCCATCAATATCAGTAGACCGGGGATCACCAAAGGTCAGCATTGGCATAACTACAAGTGGGAGCTCTTTATTGTGGTGGCTGGTCATGATTGATTCAGGAGAAAAATATTAATATGGGCAAGACTGTGGAGGTTGAGATTTCCGGGGATAAGATTGAGGCGGTTCATATGATTCCGGGATGGACGCATAATATCATTAACCTGAGCGAGACAGATGGTTACAGTTGTGACTTGTAATGAGATCTTTGCTCCGGGACATCCGGATACGTTTTGGGAGCCTGTGTGATGTAGTTTACAAGTTGTATAACTGGGAACAGAGATGTAGAAAATTGGCATCTTGCGTAGAAAGAGGGGATGTATAAAATGAAAGATTATTTTATCAGTGAAATAAATATCGAGAAGTTATATCATCTGTCAGATATAAAAATAAAATTAGATCCATCGAAACGTCAGAATTTGTTATTGACTGGTAAGAATGGATCAGGAAAGACATCGCTGCTGTTAAAAATAGAAGAATTTTTAAAGGTAATTAATAAAGAAGAACTTTTAAATTTTCTTGAAAAATATCCGAAATGGAGAGATGAGGAAAAGAAGAGAATATCTTCTGCTTTAAATGAAAATCAGAGATTTGAAGCGGAACAAAGCTATGCTCGATATAAGAGGTGGCTTGAAGAACGTGGTGATGGAGTTCAGGTTATACTAAATGACTATGATGGCGTTGAAAAGGCGTATAAGACCGGGAAGTTTGTAACGGCATATTTTCCGGCAGAGAGGAAAGCCCATTTTTCTGTACCGCAAGGCGTTGAGAATATTAAACTGAATAATTCATATGGAATAGATAGCGATGCTGGAAATATATTACTGAAATATATGGTGCATTTGAAAACACAGCAGGCGTATGCCCGAAACGAAGGTGAAGATAATACGGCAAATAAAATACAGGTCTGGTTTGATCGTTTTGAATCAGCATTACAGATGCTATTGGACGATAAAACTATCCGTTTAGAATATGATTTCAGAAAATATAATTTTAAAATCAGGCAGGCAGGAAGAGAGCCGTTCGGTTTTAATGAACTGTCAGATGGTTATTCATCTGTGCTTTATATTGTTTCAGATTTAATTCTCAGAATGGATAAAAACTGGTTGATGGGAGAAGAAATCAGTAAGTATGATTGTCAGGGAATAGTTCTTATTGATGAATTAGAAACACATTTGCATATCGAATTGCAGAAAAAAATCTTTCCGTTTCTGACAGAATTTTTCCCTAATTTGCAATTTATAGTCACAACTCACTCTCCATATATTTTAAACTCAATTTCAAATGCCAGAGCATACGATTTGGAAAAGCATATCGAACTGGATAACTTATCAGCATTTTCTTCTGATGATCTTGCAGAAGGATACTTTGAAGCAGATGCTTATTCAGAGGAACTGAAAGAGCAGCTTGAACGTTATGAAAAGCTTTGTTTTAAACAAAATATTACAGAGGAAGAACGCGCAGAACGGGCGAAGCTTAGAACAAAGTTAAAAAATCTGTCTCCGGAACTTTCAAGAGATGCGAAGGAAAAGTTTAGAGACATTGAGCAAAGAAGGAAAGAAAATGATTAAAATTGAACGAAAAGATACAATAAAAGCGCAGTTAGCTATTACAGACCTGCATAATGCCCGTGAGTCAGGAAAAACGTATAATACAGAAAATGTAAATGCTGCACTTATAGAAGCTTTTCACGGTAAATGTTACATCTGTGAGAATAAAGCTGCAACATCATATCAGATAGAACATTTGATTCCTTATCGTGGAAACCAGAATTTAAAATATGACTGGCAGAATTTATTCTGGAGCTGTGCACATTGCAACAATATCAAATTAGATAAGTATGAACCAATATTAGATTGCACGAAAGAAAATGTAGAAAAATTAATTGCTTTTCGTAAAAAGGGTTACTTTGGAACTGATGAAATACTGGAATTTATACCACTTGTTGAGGATAATGAAGCTGTAGAAAATACAATTGCTTTGCTGGAAGATGCATACTATGGAACCACACCTCAAAAGAAATTTGAAGCGCGTGTAATACGTAAAGAGCTGCGAAGAGAACTCTCGGAATTTAAAGAATATGTCAGAGAATATCAGGAAGCAGAAAACGAAGAAGAGAAAGAAGATGCAGAAATTTTGATAAAGAAAGAACTTAAAGACAGCTCTGCGTTTACTGCATTTAAAAGATGGCTGATATGGGATAATGGAATATATTCTGAATTAGAAAAGTACATACCAGAAAACTAAAAGCAACTATGTATGGTTGGGTAGACTTTCTGCCCGGTGCTCTTTTACAAGTTTATGGTAGACCTGATATCTATGGGAAATATGTTCCACTGAGATTTGGAAAACTGCAAAAGTAAGCACTTACAAAATATACGTGATGGGACGTAAAAACTTTCTGTTTCATGATACCGCTGATGGAGCAACAGCAAGTGCATTGCATTGAGTATCATTAAAGAGTAAATGACAGAATGGCAGGAGGTAGATACAGATGGATGAACATTCAATTAAAGACAAAAACCTGGAAGCTCTGAGTAAATATATGAGTCTTATTCTTCGTCATAAACCGGAAGTCATTGGAATCAGTCTTGATGAACATGGATGGGCAGAAGTGGATGAACTGATTGCCGGTATTGCAGAGACGAGGGAGTTTAACAGGGATATTCTGGAAGAAATTGTAAGAACAGATGAGAAACAGAGATATTCTTTTGATGAAACAGGAGAACTGATACGGGCAAATCAGGGGCATTCCATTCTGGTAGATGTGGAACTGGATGAAGTGGAGCCTCCGGAAGAACTCTGGCATGGAACGGGAGAAAAGTTTGTGAATTCTATTGATGTACAAGGGCTTATTCGCAAAAGCAGATTATATGTACATCTTTCATGGGACAGAGACACAGCATTCAAGGTTGGAAGAAGACATGGCAGGCCGGTTCTTTATATTGTAAAAGCCGGGGAAATGTACAGGGATGGATATAAATTTTTTCTGTCCAGAAATAATGTGTGGCTTACGAAAGAAGTTCCGGCAAAATATCTGGTGAAACAGGAATGAAGAAGTTTTTTGTAATAAATAAAATGGTTTCATTTTATCCTTGTCTTATAGACTGGGTAAGATGAAACCATTTTTAATAATATCTGGTGATTGGGTGTAGGGTCACATATCAGCCACCCATAGACACACCGCCGGAAGTAACCAGCTTTTTGTCAGAAGTAGTCAGCTGAATCCATCCTGTTTTGCCTGTGGATGTTTTAATCTGTACATAAATGTTCTTTTTTACAACAGCGAGTTTCTGGATATTGAATTTTGTCTTCTTTGCAATTGTAAATGCCTTCTTAGAAGATGCTGCTGCTTTATAAGCCTGTATCTTCTGAGCTGAGATAAAAGTTTTGGAAAAACCTTTGCTGTAAGAGATTGCTGTTACTTCAGCAGGTGCTGCGCTGGTTTTCAACGCAAAGGTTTTGTCGTCAAAGACGAGCTGAAGGCCATTGGCGTAAATCTGCCCAAGGCTTTTGGTTCCCATGCGTCCTTTCAGATAGACAGTGTCACCCTTTGTCTTCATGGCCTCAAATGTGTCATAATAGGCATAAGTCGTAAAATCATTGCTTACATACTGTTTTAAATTAACCAGTTTTTTGTAATCAAATATACGGGTCAGTTTGTTCTTTTTGATCTGATACAGACCGCAGGTGACTTTATTGTTATTTTCGTAAGTAGTAATTTCCAGAAACGCTTTTTTGGAAAGTTCTACAACGGAGACATTGACTTGTCCGGCAAGCCAGGACCTGACAATTTGTCCATTTACCTTCAGATCGATTTCGTCCGGAGTACATTCTGTCTCAATTTTATCAGCTTTGCCATCGTTTGTGATATCTGCTTTGGAATAACTGTCTGCGACAAATTTCTCGTCGAACACATTTGTCTGGAGCTGATATACTCCATTTCCGACTTTCTCGGCAGCCTGTACAGCAGCACCGATTCCGAGACAACATAATCCTGCAAGGATGTAGACAGATAATTTTTTTAACACTTTCATACTTTTCCCCCTTTACTTTATATAAGTGTGGTATCTGTTGATGAAATCATTGTATCAGAACAGGGTATATATGACAAGCGTTATCAGGGCATGAAAATAAATGATTTGCTATGGTGTTACTGCCTGCTCCGTGCGGGGTAGTAGTGTGCAAACAGTAATAATTGCTTACATAAATATGTTTCCCTATTTCAGGCAGCTAAGCAAAAAAGGAAGACTGTTCTGCAGATACTGCTTCTGTATCTGCGAACTTTGCAGAAACTGTTCTGTACAGTCAAACCAGGTATAACAGGTATCCTTCGTCGCAGCCTTCCTGTGTTTCTTATCAATCCCGCTTCCCAGCACTTTCGGAATCACCGAGTCTTCTTCCGGGAGGTAATAATAGTCTTTAAAATTCTGATAATACTGTCTCAGCCGTCCGTTTTTTGTACGGACGATCATTTTCACTTCTTTTTCTTTTCCGGTAAGGTAGAAATCCCCGTTTCCGTTGGAGAATTCCACAGGAATCTCACAGGGGAGTTCCAGTCCGAGGAGCAGGTTTTCATCATCCAGTTCTGTATATGTAACATCAAATTCGCAGTCTGTCAGGCAGAGGTAGCCGAGCATCTGATAAATTTTTCCAAGCCCCAGCACGTCCTCCAGGTTATGCCCCAGTACAATATCTGCGATATTTTTGTCTCTTTTTTTCAGAAATTCTTTGTAAAGGCGGATACATTCTTTTCCATCTGTATAAATTCTGTCGCGGATTCCCAGAAATTCTTCCATGCAGGGCTGTTTCATGGCCGGAAGTTTCAGAAGTTTCTTCAGAGGTTTCAAAGTGACATAGAGATCCAGGGATTTTTACCTTCGAAGGGAGAGGGGATCTGATATTTTTCATATTTATTTTCCAGATAAGGCTGGTCAAAGTTATTTCCGTTGTAAGAAACAGTATAGTCAAAACCCTGAAGAAATTGTGAAAAAATTCTCAGAATTGTTTCTTCTTCCCCGGCATTTTCCGCCATCCACTGATAAAGATACCAAGTTTCATCTTCAATTGCAGCAGCTCCGATTAAGTATAAAAACGTTGAATTTCTGGACAATCCGGTGGTTTCGATGTCGTAAAAAACGGGTGAAAAATTGTATTTCTGGAAGAATTTACCAGTGAAAAATTTAACACTCTCAAAGTCCGGAAACCCTTGTAAAATGGGCATTTTTTTAACAATCATGTTAATATATTTTCCTTTCCTAAATTGTATTTAATTATACACAAGAAAATGAAATTTGGGTAGTGATTTTTTTCAGAAAATGGTTTATAGTATAACTGTAATTGAAAAAAATATACAAAAAAAGGAAGAAAAAGCATGTGGGATTTATCTATTTTGGGGATTGATTTCTATCACCTCATTAACTGGTTCATCATATACAGTTTCTTCGGCTGGGTATGGGAAACCTGTTATGTATCCATAAAGAGCGGAAAATATGTAAATCGTGGCTTTATCAACGGACCGTTCTGCACCATATACGGATGCGGAGCAGTTTCTGTTTATGTGATCCTGCGACCGGTCAGCGGTAATCTGCTGTGGTTATATATCGGAGGAGTGGTTGTGGCAACCGCGCTGGAATATGTAACTGCTGTATTGATGGAGACGATTTTTCATACGTCCTGGTGGGATTACAGTGAGAATAAATTCAATTTCCAGGGGCGTATCTGTCTGGGAGCTTCCCTTGGATGGGGATTTTTTACAGTACTTTTATTTAAAGTGCTGCACCCGATCGTAGAGTATATCGTTGCATTGTACCCGGTTTTCGTTGGGGAGATCGGCGTATGTGTGATCGGGATTGGCTATGTTGTGGACTTTGCTTTCTCAGCGGCAGCAGCTTTCCGTATTCAGGAGAAACTGCCGGTTATCGAGGCTGCGATGGAGCAGGCGAAGGACGAAATGCTTGTCAGAATGCATGAGAAGATTGCCAGTGTCGGATTTGCGAAAGCTCCGACCCTTGAGAGTGTAAAAGAACGCCTCAGCGATGTGGAAGTGCTCAAGGAGATGGAACAGAAACGTGCGGCGGCAATGGCAGAGATCAGCGCAGAACTTCAGAAGAAAAAAGAATCGATGGCAGCAAAGGTCGGCCACAATATGCAGCGTTTTGTAAAAGCATATCCAAACCTGAACAGAGGTTACAAGTTACATAATCTGAAGAATATCAGAAACAGAAAAGAAAAATAAAGCATTTTCGAATGCTTAATATAAAAAGGAGGGAACAAAATGGGAATTTTAACCTTTAAGGGTGGTGTTCATCCTTATGATGGAAAAGAATTATCCAAAAACAGTCCGGTAGTGAAATATCTGCCTAAGGGAGATATGGTATATCCTCTTTCACAGCATATCGGTGCACCGGCTGCGCCGATCGTCAAGAAGGGAGATCATGTGCTTGCAGGACAGAAAATTGCGGATGCTGCAGGTTTCGTATCTTCCCCGATCCACGCGTCTGTTTCCGGTACCGTAAAAGGACTGGAACCGCGTCTGACAGCGACCGGATCCATGGTCAATTCCATTATCATTGAGAATGACCAGAAGTATGAAAGTGTGGAATTTACTCCTGCACGTCTGGAAGATCTTTCAAAAGAAGAGATCCTTGCGAGAATTAAGGAAGGCGGAGTTGTGGGAATGGGCGGTGCCGGATTCCCGACACAGGTAAAACTTGCACCGAAGGAACCGGACAAGATCGATCATATTCTTGTAAACGGTGCAGAGTGTGAGCCATATCTTACCAGTGACTATAAGAGAATGCTGGATGACTCTGAGAAGCTGATCGAGGGCTTAAGAGTCATGCTGAAACTCTTTGACAATGCGAAAGGTTATATCTGCATTGAGGATAACAAGCCTGACTGTATTGCGAAGCTGAAAGAAATGGTAAAAGATATCCCACGTATCGAAGTTGCAGAGCTGATGACCAAATATCCACAGGGTGGTGAGCGTTTCCTGATCAAGGCTGTCACAGACAGAGAGATCAATTCCACCATGCTTCCGGCAGATGCAGGATGTGTCGTTGACAACGTAGATACCGTAATCGCTGTTTATGAAGCAGTTATCCTTGGGAAACCGGTTATGGACCGTATCGTAACAGTAACCGGACAGGGAATTAAGAATCCGCAGAACTTTGAAGTCCTTTCCGGAACAGATATGGCAGAGCTGATCGAGGCTGCTGGCGGACTGACAGACAATGTATCCAAAGTTATCTCAGGTGGTCCTATGATGGGATTCGCCATGTACGATACACATGTACCATGTATCAAGACAAGCTCCGCATGTCTCTGTCTGGAGAAAGATGATGTGGCAGATGCCGAGCAGACTGCATGCATTAACTGCGGCAGGTGCGTAGGAGTCTGTCCCGGCCATGTCATTCCTGCAAGACTTGCAACGTTTGCAGAGCATGGTGACATGGAAAGCTTCCAGAAATTTGATGGTATGGAGTGCTGCGAATGTGGCTGCTGTAGTTATATCTGCCCGGCAAAACGTCCGCTGACCCAGATGATCAAATCTATGCGTAAAATGGTTCTGGCAAGCCGTAAGAAAAAGTAAAAGGGGGACATCATAATGGATCAGATGTTACATGTATCATCCAATCCCCATGTCCGGGATAAGATGACAACAAGCAAAATCATGCAGCTTGTGGCACTGGCACTTCTGCCGACCACACTGTTTGGAATTTATAATTTTGGCTTTCGCGCTTTACTGGTAGTAGTGATCACCGTTGCTTCCAGCGTATTCTTTGAGTGGATTTACGACAAACTGATGCACAAGAAGAACACCATCACAGACTTCAGTGCAGTGGTTACAGGTTTATTACTTGCATTGAATATGCCTGCATCCATTCCGCTCTGGATGCCTGTACTTGGCAGTGCATTCGCGATCATCGTTGTAAAACAGCTTTTCGGTGGTCTGGGACAGAACTTCATGAACCCGGCACTTGCAGGAAGATGTTTCCTGATGATCTCTTTCGCAGGAAAGATGACAGACTTCGCAGTAAGCGACAGCTTCAGAGGCGTAGTAGATACCGTTTCCGGTGCAACTCCTCTGGCAGCCCTGAAACAGAATGGATTTACAGATGGTTCTGTATCCGTATTACATATGTTTATCGGTGATATTCAGGGAACAATCGGTGAGACTTCTGCAATTGCAATCCTCATCGGTGCGGCAATTCTTCTGGTTTACAAAGTAATTGATCTTAAGATCCCGCTTACTTATATCGGTTCTTTTGCAGTATTTGTAATCCTTTATATGCTTGGAACAGGCAAGGGATTTGATGTAAACTATCTGTTCAGCCACATCTTTGGTGGTGGTCTTATGCTTGGTGCATGGTTTATGGCTACAGACTATGTCACAACACCGATCACACCTCGCGGACAGTATGTATATGGTGTCTGTCTTGGTGTACTGACTGCAATCTTCCGTCTCTTTGGCGGTTCCGCAGAGGGTGTATCCTATGCGATTATTTTCTGCAACCTGTTAGTTCCAATGATTGAACGTGTGACTCGTCACCCGGCATTTGGGAAAGGGGGCAAAAAAGCATGAGTAACAGAATTATCAAAGATACGATCGCTATTACAGTAATCACACTGGTGGCAGGACTTGCCCTTGGTGTGGTCCAGGATATTACAGCTGATCCAATCGCAAAGCAGGAAGCGCAGGCAAAACAGGACGCTTATAAAGCTGTATTTGCAGATGCTGACAGCTTTGATGTCGTAGATGTAGACGCAGATGCACTGCAGTCTTATCTGGATGAGAACGGATATGCAGCACAGTCTGTTGATGAGACCATGCTTGCAAAAGATGCTTCCGGCAATGAACTGGGATATGCATTTACAGTAACCACTTCCGAAGGTTACGGCGGAGATATCCAGTTTGCAATGGGAATTATGGATGACGGTACTTTAAACGGAATTTCCATTCTTTCCATCGGTGAGACCGCAGGTCTTGGTATGAGAGCAAACACAGATGCATTTAAGGATCAGTTCAAAGATAAGAAAGTAGATAAATTTGAATATACAAAAACAGGTGCCACAGCAGATAACCAGATCGATGCGTTAAGTGGTGCCACAATTACAACGAATGCCATGACAAACGGTGTCAATGCCGGATTATGTGCATTCCAGTATGAGAAAGGAGGAAATCAGTGATGAAACCAAACACACCTGCAGAACGTTTGTATAACGGAATCATCAAAGAAAATCCTACCTTTGTACTGATGCTTGGTATGTGTCCGACACTGGCCATCACCACATCCGCAACGAATGGTATCGGAATGGGACTGACTACAACAGTCATCCTTGCAGCATCCAACTTAATGATCTCTCTTCTGAGAAATTTTATTCCGGACAGAGTTCGTATGCCTGCATTTATCGTAGTCGTTGCTTCCTTTGTAACAGTCGTACAGCTTCTCTTACAGGGATTTATCCCGAGCCTGTATGACTCCCTTGGAATTTATATTCCGCTGATCGTAGTTAACTGTATCATCCTCGGCCGTGCAGAAGCATATGCATCCAAAAATAAACCGATCGCATCCTTATTTGATGGTCTTGGCATGGGCCTTGGATTCACTTTAAGTATTACCTGTATCGGTGCAGTACGTGAGCTGATCGGTGCCGGATCTCTTTTCGGACATCAGATCCTTCCTCTGGCAGATGCTGCAGCAGGTAAAGCCGGCTATGAACCGATCACAATCTTTATCCTCGCACCTGGCGCATTCTTTGTTCTGGCAGCACTTTCTGCATTACAGAACAAATTCAAACTTGGTGCAGCCAAACGTGGCATTGACCCGAGTAATCCTGACTGCGGCGGAAGCTGTGCAGCCTGCGGCAATACCATGTGCAAGGGAAAAAGGGGGTAATGGATTATGAAAGAACTTTTGATCATACTTGTAAGCTCAGCAATCGTAAATAACGTAGTCCTCAGCCAGTTCCTTGGTCTTTGTCCTTTCCTTGGTGTTTCCAAGAGTGTAGAGACAGCAGCCGGCATGGGCGGTGCTATCATCTTCGTTATCACACTGTCATCTTTTGTGACAGGTATTATTTACAATGCAATTCTGGTACCTACAAACCTGACTTATCTGCAGACCATCGTATTCATCCTGCTGATCGCAGCGCTGGTACAGTTTGTAGAGATGTTTCTGAAGAAAGCAATGCCTTCCCTGTATCAGGCGCTTGGTGTGTATCTTCCTCTGATCACAACAAACTGTGCAGTTCTCGGTGTTGCCCTTACAAACGTACAGAAAGATTATAACGTACTTCAGGGAACAATTAACGGATTTGCAACAGCAGTCGGCTTTACCATTTCTATCGTGCTGATGGCTGGTATCCGTGAAAAAATCGCATACAATGACATTCCAAAATCCTTCCAGGGATTCCCTACAGTTCTGCTGACAGCCGGACTGATGGCAATTGCCTTCTTCGGATTTTCAGGACTGATTTAAGGAGGGAAATGTTATGAATATAGGAGCAATTATCGCGGCAACTGTGCTGGTTGCGGCAGTCGGTCTTTTTATTGGTATTTTCCTCGGAGTAGCTGGAAATAAGTTTGCAGTAGAAGTAGATGAGAAGGAAGTTGCAGTTCGTGAAGCACTTCCTGGAAATAACTGTGGTGGCTGCGGCTACCCTGGCTGTGATGGTCTGGCAGCAGCGATCGCCAAAGGTGAGGCACCTGTAAACGGATGTCCGGTAGGCGGTGAGCCGGTCGGAAAAGTGATCGCAGCGATCATGGGACAGGAAGTTGTGGAAACTGCCCGCCAGGTTGCATATGTAAAATGTGCGGGTACCTGCGAAAAGACAAAAGATAACTATGAATATACAGGTGTGGAAGACTGTGAAATGATGGCTTTCATTCCTGGCGGCGGAGCTAAGGCATGTGGATTCGGATGCCTTGGATTCGGAAGCTGCGTAAAAGCCTGTCCATTTGGTGCGATTGAGGTAGTAAATGGTGTGGCTGTGGTTGACAAAGAGGCATGTAAGGCGTGTGGTAAATGCGTTGCGAAATGTCCGAAGCATCTGATCGAACTTGTTCCGTATGACCAGACTACATTTGTACAGTGCAGCTCTCATGCGAAGGGTAAAGCTGTTACTTCTGCCTGTGAAGTGGGCTGTATCGGCTGTAAGAAATGCGAAAAGACCTGCCCGAACGGTGCAATTACAGTTGATAACTTCTGTGCTCATGTAGATTACAGTAAGTGTACAAACTGCGGTGCATGTAAAGAGGCTTGTCCGAGACATATTATTCAGTAATCACTAATTTGAAGAGAACTGCTGTGTGTAATGCATGGCAGTTCTTTTTTGAACGCAGATAAGCATTCCCCCGCTTCAAGTGCGCGGAGCACTAAGCGGCGGGGGAGGGGGATGCTTATGTCAGTGGGAGTTGAAAGCTCCCACTGACATATCGCGAAGCGACTGCGTTCATGAGCAAGTAGCGAAGCGGATTGCGAATGTCCGCTTTAATGCTGCCACGCGCTGATTTTGTAAACACACTCTGATGAGCTGAATTAATGCATTATTTCCACGGATTGCTATAGATGAAGAAGTTTTACATTAGAGAATCCGAATATATGTTTGCACTCTGGAAAGGGATGTGTTATGATAGTTTAGAATAAAAAAACTGGAGGAAATATCATGATTGCATTTGTTCGTGGAACAGCAGTGGATATGACCGAGAACTCTGTCATTGTTGAGACAGGTGGAATCGGATATGAAATATATATGACAGGCACGGATCTTTCTCAGATTCATATGGGAGAGGAAGTTAAGATCCATACTTATTTTAATGTGAGAGAGGATGCCATGCAGTTGTATGGATTCCGGTCTAAAGATGACCTGCAGATGTTTAAACTGCTGCTGGGAGTGAATGGAGTAGGTCCGAAAGCTGCTGTGGGTGTTCTGGCAGGAATTACGGCGGATGAGCTGAGATTTGCGATTTTATCGGATGATGTGAAGACGTTGTCGAAGGCTCCTGGTATCGGGAAGAAAACAGCGCAGAAGCTGATTCTTGAACTGAAGGATAAGATGAAACTGGAAGATGCATTTGAGATAAAGCTGGCACATGAACAGGAGAAGGCGGCGGCAGGTCTGCGAGAAGTTTCGGATGGCAGACAGGAAGCCGTGGAAGCACTGGTGGCACTGGGATACAGCAGCGCAGATGCGCTTCGTGCTGTGCGTAAAGTTACAGATGTGGCGCCAGATGATGTAGAAGGTCTGCTGAAGGCAGCTTTGAAGAATTTCTAATCCCGGAAAAGGTTAAGGAAAGGTCAGGAACAGGTACTAGATGGAGAAACGGATTATAACGACAGATGTAACAGAAGAGGATTTTTCCCTGGAGGGAAATCTTCGTCCACAGACTCTGGATGATTATATTGGTCAGGAGAAGACCAAGAATACTTTAAAAGTATATATTGAAGCAGCAAAGCAGAGACATGATGCGCTGGATCATGTACTCTTTTATGGACCTCCCGGGCTTGGAAAGACAACACTTTCCGGGATTATTGCCAATGAGATGGGCGTTCATATGAAAGTGACTTCCGGTCCGGCGATCGAGAAGCCGGGGGAGATGGCTGCAATCCTGAATAATCTGCAGGAAGGGGACATTCTGTTTGTGGATGAGATTCATCGCCTGAACAGACAGGTAGAAGAGGTACTTTACCCTGCAATGGAGGATTACGCCATAGATATCATGATCGGGAAGGGAGCTTCTGCCAGATCCATTCGTCTGGATCTGCCGAAATTTACGCTGGTAGGTGCGACTACCAGGGCGGGACTTCTTTCTGCTCCCCTTCGTGACCGTTTTGGCGTGATGCATCATCTGGAATTTTATACTCATGAAGAATTACAGACGATCATCATCCGTTCTGCACAGGTTTTGGGCGTGGAGATTGATACAAAGGGAGCTGCGGAGATCGCAAAAAGATCCCGGGGAACCCCGCGTCTGGCAAACAGACTGCTGAAAAGAGTCCGTGATTTTGCCCAGGTGAAGTATGACGGGAAGATTACTTATGATGTGGCTTGTTTTGCGCTGAATCTTCTGGAAGTGGATCGGTATGGCCTGGATAAGATTGACCGGAGGATTCTGCAGACTCTGATCGTGAATTTCCAGGGAGGTCCCGTGGGACTGGAGACACTGGCTGCTGCGATTGGAGAGGATTCCGGAACACTGGAGGATGTATATGAGCCTTACCTGCTTCAGAACGGATTTCTGAACCGTACGCCAAGAGGACGTATGGCATCTTCGCTGGCTTATGAGCATCTGGGCTACCCGATTCCGGAAAAGAATTAAAACTTTTTTAAAAATTCCTATACATTTTGACTGCTTTCGAGTATAATAAAGACAACGTCCTGCGGTGAGAAGACACAGGTGGGCGGTTTTACAGCATAAATAAGGGGAGAAAAAACGGACAGTAATGTTCGCGTGACCGTATCATGTATGCCCGTCTGGTATGCTGTAACAGGATAATATTACGGAGTAATAAAAGGTCATTGTGGATTTATGGAGGCAATGGCAATTAAGATACAGGAGGCTCGTACGGATGGCGGTCAAAAATACAGCAAAGGTAATCATCGGAGGTAAGATTATTACGCTGGGAGGTTACGAATCTGAGGAATATTTTCAGAAAGTAGCATCCTATATAAATAGGAAGATTGAAGAATTAAGTGAAATGCCGGGTTATAGCAGACAGCCTATGGAAACCAAGCATACACTGATCAGCCTGAATATCACAGATGACTATTTCAAGGCGAAAAAACAGGCAGAGATTTTTGAACAGGACTTGCAGCAGAAGGATCAGGAGATGTATAATCTGAAGCATGAGCTGATTTCTCTTCGTATGCAGATTGAAGAAGCGCAGAAGCGTGAACAGGAAGCTCTTGAACAGAGAAGTGTTCTGGAGGGAAAGAATAAAGAACTGGAAAAGCAGATTGATGAACTGCTGAAATAAAGGAGGGGGGATTACTTCGGTGATTTCCCCTTTACAATTTTGAAGAGAAATCTGAAAAGAGAAAACGGTGAAGAAAGTACAGACAAAGAAAGTACAGACAAAGAAAGTACAGACAAAGAAAGTACAGACAAAGAACATACAGACAAAGAACGTTTAAACAGGAAGCAAGAATACAGGGTTATATAAAGAATTATATAAAGAAATGAGGTTGTAAGTTGAAAAGGGAAGAGATAGAACTTCTGGCACCAGCGGGTTCCTATGAGGGATTTGAGGCTGCCATTGGAGCCGGTGCCGATGCGGTTTATGTGGGCGGTGCGGCATTTGGAGCGAGAGCATATGCGAAGAATTTCGGTGAGGAAGAACTCCTGAGGGCGATTGATACTGCCCATCTTCATGGGAAAAAGTTATATCTTACCGTGAATACACTTCTCAAAAACAGAGAACTGACGGAGCAGCTTTATGATTATCTGCTGCCGTATTATAAAGAAGGACTGGATGCGGTGATCGTGCAGGACATGGGCGTGTTCGCGGCAATCCGGGAACTGTTTCCGGGAATGCATCTGCATGCGAGTACGCAGATGACAGTGACTGGTCCGGCAGGGATGAAATTTCTGGAAGAACAGGGAGCCTCCCGCGTGGTAACTGCCAGAGAGCTGTCTCTGGAGGAAATCCGACGGATGCATGAGACAAGCCCTATAGAGATTGAGTCTTTTGTCCATGGTGCTCTGTGTTACAGCTATTCCGGTCAGTGTCTGATGAGCAGTATTCTTGGTGGCAGAAGCGGAAACAGGGGGCGCTGTGCACAGCCTTGCCGTCTGCCTTATAAGACTGCATTATGCGGAATAGAAACAGCAGATATTGATGAAAGAAAAGAAAATACAGATAATAAAGTTGCGGGCAGAAAAAAAGAAGGCAGAAAAGACGAAAACCGGGCAGCAGGAAATCGAAGAAGAGGCAGTCAGAAGACAGAGAATGAAAGATATGGAAATGGAAAACAGAGAGCAGACAGAAATCGGAAGGGGACAGGATCAGACAGCCAGATTGCAGAAGTATGTCCACTGAGTCTGAAAGATATTTCCACGATCGAGATTCTTCCGGAGATCCTGAATGCAGGTGTGACTTCTTTGAAAATTGAAG
Organism: Ruminococcus sp. AF41-9; assembly: GCF_003477525.1. Taxonomy (GTDB): domain Bacteria; phylum Bacillota; class Clostridia; order Lachnospirales; family Lachnospiraceae; genus Blautia_A. Next base: position 17,221 of record NZ_QUDO01000031.1, on the reverse strand, counting down.
GACGAATGAAACAGCCGGGATATACGGCAGGTGTGACTTCTGTTTACCGGAAGTATCTGGATCTTCTTTTTGAAAAAGGTGAGGAGAATTACCGGGTAGAAGAAGCAGATAAGAGATATCTGCTGGACCTTTTTAACAGGGGAGGTTCCTGCAACGGATACTATCAGATGCAGAACGGCCCTTCCATGATGGCTTTTTCCAATGAGAAGAAAACAGGGGATGTGACTCCTGTGTTAAGAAAGAAAAAAGAAAAAATTCAGGGAATCTTAATTCTTTTTCCGGGCAGTCCTGCTATACTGGATGTATCGTGCAGAGGCGTCCATGCATCAGCGTCTGTGGGAGAAGTGCAGTTTGCACAGAATCAGCCTCTTACACAGGAACGTGTCCGCACACAGATGGAGAAGCTGGGAAATACAGATTATGAATGGGAATCACTGGAAATACAGATGGATGAGAGTATCTTTATTCCGATGAAAACCCTGAATGAAGTGCGCCGACAGGCACTAGAAGCACTGGAAGAAGAAATCCTGAAACCTTACAGGAGAGAAGAAGCAAAAGAAAAGAGAGCCGAAGAAAAGAAGATAAAAGAAAAGGAAGCAGCAGAGAAAACGGCGGAAAGTGAAGCGAAACGTGCTTTGAAACCTCATGCTTCAGACTACGGATCACGAAAAAATCTGCCATTTTCCGTTTCCTGTGAAGACAAACAGACAGCTCTTTCGTTATATAAAAGAGAGGGAATCAAAAGGATGTATCTTCCGTTTGATGCCATGGAAGCCTGTCTGGAGGGGGGACTGGACAGAGGAGTGGAGATGTATCTGTCACTTCCTCATATTATGCGGGGAGAGATGCCGGAGAAATTTCTTTCTACAGCCAGAGAGTGGCTGGGCAGAGGAATGAAAGGTTTTCTGGTAAGGAATCTGGAATCTTTTGCCGTGCTTCGGGAGGCTGGACTGGCAGATAGATGTGTGATGGACCACAGTATGTATACCTGGAATGATAAGGCTGTTGCATTCTGGAGGGAGCAGAAGGTGTCAGGAAATACCGTTCCACTGGAGCTGAACGAGGGAGAAATCCGTCACAGGGATAACCGCGACAGTGAAATGCTGATCTATGGATATCTTCCGCTTATGATCTCAGCGCAGTGTGTGCGTAAAAACGTCTACGGGTGCAATCATAAAGAAGAATGGGTGGCACTGAAGGACCGCTATGACAAGCGTTTTCCGGCGGTATGCGTCTGCAATCCGTGGAAAATGGAAAATACAGACCCACAGATGCCCTGCTATAATATCATTTACAACAGTATTCCGTATGGATTGCTGAAAGAACGGGTTCAGACAGAAAACCTTGGGCTGTCCGGACTCAGGCTGGCGTTCACGATCGAGAAGCCAGAGGAGGCAGTGAAAATCTTTGAAGAATTTAAGAGCGTCTACGAAGATGGACAGAATCCTCCGAAGCGGGACTACACCAGGGGACATTTTAAAAGAGGAGCCGAGTAAGGCATATGATTAATGTAATTGTAGAATTATCCAAATATGTGATCCTTACCCTGATGGTAATTTATACTTTTCACTGTTTCTATATGGTGAAACAGCAGAGTGAGGAGGAAAGAAATGAATCACTGCGGCAGCAGCTGATGTTGATTTTCTTTATGGATTTTACTGCGTTTCTGGTCATCTACCTGAAAACAGACAAATTTCAGGTTGTCATATTCTATATAGAAATGATGGCGTTTTTTGCAGGAATCCAGATTTTGTACAGGCTGTTATATAAAAAGGCATCGATTTTGCTGCTGAACAATATGTGTATGCTGTTGAGCGTGGGATTTATCATGTTGTGCAGACTGGATGTATCCACAGCCACAAGACAGCTTGTGATCGTCGCCGGTGTGAATGTGGTGGCACTGGTTGTTCCGGTTCTGATCCGGAAGATGAAATTTTTGAAAGATCTTACCTGGGTATATGCAGGAATTGGTATTGTCCTGCTGGCTGCGGTTCTGGTGCTGGCAAGTACCAGTTATGGTGCGAAGCTGTCCCTGCTGGGGATTCAGCCTTCTGAGGCGATCAAGATTACCTTTGTGTTCTTTATGGCTGCGCTGCTGCGAAACGGTGCAGACTTTAAGACAGTTGTACAGGCAACGGTTGTGGCTGGTATTCATGTAGGAATTCTGGTCCTGTCCAGAGACCTTGGAAGTGCGGTGATCTTTTTTGCAGCATATCTGGTAATGGTCTATGTGGCAACCAGAAATGTGGGATATCTCGGACTTGGACTGGGAGCCGGAGCTTTGGGTTCTGTGGTGGCGTATCATCTGTTTGGACATGTCAGACAGAGGGTCAGTGCATGGAAAGATCCGATGGCTGTTTATCAGAATGAAGGTTATCAGATCGTACAGTCTTTGTTTGCCATCGGAACCGGCGGATGGTTTGGAATGGGACTTTGCCAAGGATCGCCGGAGAAGATTCCGGTTGTAAAGAATGACTTTATTTTCAGTGCGATCTGTGAGGAACTGGGTGGTATTTTTGCAGTCTGCCTGATCCTGGTATGCATGAACTTTTTTCTGATGATCGTCAATATTGCACTGAAGATCAAGAAACCGTTCTATAAACTGATCGCTCTGGGACTTGGTACGGAATATGCCTTCCAGGTATTTCTGACCATAGGCGGAGCAACGAAATTCATACCAATGACAGGTGTTACCCTTCCTCTGGTAAGTTATGGAGGAAGTTCAGTGGCAAGTACCGTATTAATGCTGGCGATCATTCAGGGCCTGTATATTTTGAGAGAAGACGAGGACGAAGAAATTGAGAGATATCGAAGAAAGGAAGCAGCGCAAAGAGTTAAAAGAGCTTCAGAAGCGCAAGGCTCAGGAGATTTCCAGGAATTCTAGAAATTCCAGAAACAGGAAGGATTCCGGAAATGTGAAGAAATCCGGGAAAATTCAGAACAGAAAACCAAGAAATCTGGAATATACATTTGTATCCTGCTTTTTCGTACTGATCTTTGTCAGTATGATCGGGTATCTGATCTATTTTAATGCTGTAAAGAGTGAGGATTTTATCAACAGCCTTATAATACCAGACAGGATACCTTCTCTGACAGGGTTGTGAGAGGAAAGATCATGTCTGCTGACGGGGAAGTGCTGGCGCAGACAAATGTTTATGAAGACGGGACAGAGGAACGTACCTATCCGTACGCCAATATATTTGCCCATGTAGTCGGATATGATACCAATGGAAAAAGCGGTCTGGAATCAGAGGCAAATTTCCAGCTTCTGACTTCCCATGAATTTTTCCTGAATCAGATGAAAAATGAATTTAAAAATCAGAAGAATACGGGTGATACTGTGGTGACGACATTAAACGCAGACCTTCAGGCCACCGCTTATAATGCACTGGGTGACCGAAGGGGAGCAGTAGTTGCGATTGAGCCGTCTACAGGAAAGATTCTGGTGGAAGTAAGCAAGCCGGATTTTGACCCGAATACGATCGCGGAGAACTGGGAAACGCTGATCAATGATTCCAGTAACAGCAGCCTTTTAAACCGTGCGACCAATGGTGCGTATCCTCCTGGTTCTACATTTAAGGTTGTGACAGCTCTGGATTATTTCAGGACGAATGGAACACTGGAAGGGTTCTCTTATCTTTGTGAGGGAAGCATTACGAAAGAAGATCATACGATCACCTGCTATGGCGGAACCGTTCATGGTCAGGAAGATTTTTATAGCGCATTTGCAAATTCGTGTAACAGTGCGTTTGCGGAGATTGGAACCATGCTGGGCGGTGGTTCTCTGAAAGAGACAGCGGAGGACCTTCTGTTTAATAAGAGCCTGCCTCTGACCTCTTATAAGAAGAGTACTTTTACATTAAACAGTAAATCTTCTGTGGCGGAGATCATGCAGACAGCTATCGGACAGGGAAATACTCTGGTGTCACCGATGCATATGGCTCTGATCACAAGTGCCATCGCAAATGGCGGGGAACTGATGAAGCCGTATCTCATTGATTCCATCGTAAGTACAGACGGAGATACAGTAAAGACCACGGATCCGGAGAGCTATAAACGCCTTATGAGCACAAGTGAGGCAGACCTTCTCGGGAAACTGATGAAGGGCGTAGTAGAGAATGGAACGGCTTCTGCACTGAACGGAAGAGGATATACCGTGGCCGGTAAGACAGGCTCCGCAGAGTTCGATGAGAATGGCTCCAGCCATTCCTGGTTTATCGGATACTCCAATGTGGATAACCCGGATCTTGTCGTTGCGATCATTGTAGAGAATGGTGGAACCGGAAGCGAGGCGGCAGTGCCGATCGCGGGAAGTATTTTTGACGCATATTATTTTGACTGACAGCAGTCAGATTGATTGTGAATATCCGCTTGACTTGTTCCGTCAGGCAGTGAAACGGATGTTTTTCTCTGTCTGACGGAATTGTTAAATTTGCAAAATCCCCTGTATGGTTGTGTACAGTAATAAAATGCTGCATTACTATTTGTAGTAACAAACTGTGAAAACAACCGACAGGGGATTTTTGGGTTGCGGGTTTAACGAAAAAGGGGTATACTATACTCAGTTTAAAATACACACGCAAAACAGGAGGGATTGCACGATGATAGAAGCAACGAGCTGTGGCGGTGTGGTAATTCATCGAGGTAAGATTCTTACACTGTATAAATCTTACAGGAACCGTTATGAAGGCTGGGTATTACCGAAAGGAACAGTAGAAGCCGGGGAAACACATGAGCAGACCGCTTTGCGGGAAGTGATGGAAGAAGCCGGTGTGCGGGCAACTATTGTAAAATATGTCGGGAAGAGCCAGTATAACTTTACCGTTCCGGACGACGTAGTCACCAAGGAGGTTCACTGGTACCTGATGACTGCGGATAATTATCATAGTAAGCCCCAAAGAGAGGAATTTTTTGTGGATTCCGGTTATTACAAATTTCACGAGATCTACCATCTTCTGAGATTTTCCAATGAGAAACAGATTGTGGAGAAAGCCTATCAGGAGTATCTGGAAATGAGAAGTAACGGACTCTGGAGTAACTGGGGAAAACAGCATAAGTATTATTAACGAAAACAGGGCTGTGTTTTTACGCAGCCCGGTTTAAATTATGAGAAAACGGGAAATACTTCTTATAATAAAGTAGGAGAAAAAGTGAAAGAAGCAGATAAAAGAAACAAGAGAAAAGAAACAAAATAAGAGATGAGATAACAAAAGGATAAAGGTTAAGAGGGAAGAGGGTGTGAGATGCTGAAGTGGCAGAAGAATTTTCTGACAGGAGAAACTGTAAAAAAACCGGAAAAAATAAAAAAGAAACTGGATGCCGGAAAATTTGTCTATGACATTTATCTTCTTACCCTGTCTGACAATCCGGATAATCTTATGGATATCATTCCGGCAGCCATGCTTTTGCAGAAAAGTTTTTATGGAATCTGTCCGAAGATCATAGGCATGGCAAACGGAAAGGACGAGGCTCTGGAAATGGTAAGGAGCCTGATCGAGGAAATATACACAGAAACCGGCACCTTTCAGGTGGCAGAATATCTAGAAAACAGGTGAGTATATGCTACATATTTTATGGCTGATCTTAAAATTCATACTGATCCTGCTGGGAATCGTTCTGGGACTGATTCTTCTGGCTGTTCTGCTTCTTTTATTCTGTCCGGTGAGGTATCGGGCATTTGTGGCGAAAGAGGAAAGCGGCTGGAAGGAGATTCGGGGGAGCGGAAGTGTAAGCTGGCTGTTTCGCGGTGTTTCTCTGAAAGCAGAATGGAAAGACGGGAAACTGCAGACTGCATTTTATCTGTTTGGAATCCCGGTAAGCCGGATTCTGGAAAAGCGCAGAGAAAAAAATGCAGCAAAGCAGTAGAGGCAGGAAAGAAAGAAAAAACAGCAAAAGCTGCAAAAAAAACGAAAGCGGCAAAAACAGCGAAAACGGAGCATGATCGTTCTACAATTTATAAGAGCACAGATGATTCACAAAACAATACAGAAAGCAGTGCAAAAAATAACATAAACAATCACACAGAGAATAATGGAAAAGAGACTGTGGATGCTGAAAACGGCGGTTTTGAGAAAATGGCTGAAGCTGGCATGACACAGCAGCAGAAGATATCAGAGAAACCATGTTCAGAAATGCCGGACATTACCGGAACAGGAGCAGAAAGCGCAGAAAAAACAGGGCAGTCTGCCGGAGATGCAAAAGAATCCCGGTTAAAAAAAGTGGCTGCTTCTGTTCAGAATAAGATCAGGGGAATCCGGCAGAAACTGAAAAATTTCCACAAGACATTACAGAAAATCCGAAGTAATGCGAACTGGTGGAAGACATTTTTGGAACATCCGAGAGTAAAAGCAGCACTCTCGCTTGTATGGAAACATGCGAAATTTTTGCTGAAACACATTTTTCCGACCAGAACAGAGGGAAAAATTATTTTTTCCAGTGAGGACCCAGCAGTCAGTGGAACGGTTCTTGCGGTACTGGGAATGACTATTCCATTCCATAAAAACTGTGTGGAGATTGTTCCTTTATTTAACGGAGAAAACTATCTGAGAGGCAATATCAGTGTCAGAGGCAGAATCTACGGATTTGTTTTTGTAAGAGCAGCAGTTGTCATCTATTTTGACAAAAATATAAAATACGTTATCAAACGTTGGAAAACCAGGAGGGCATGACTATGGCAAACGAAAATAATTTCAAGGAAACCGTAAACTCATTATTCAAGGGAATGGACAGCTTTATCTCTGCGAAAACAGTAGTGGGTGATGCCATCCATGTGGGCGATACCATTATCCTTCCGCTGATCGATGTATCTTTCGGTGTAGGTGCCGGTGCTTTTTCGGGGGAAAAGAAAGATAACGGCGGCGGTGGAATGGCCGGAAAAATGACACCGTGTGCAGTGCTTGTGATCCAGGACGGCACAACGAAACTGGTCAATGTCAAGAATCAGGATGGCCTGACAAAGATTCTGGATATGGTTCCGGATTTTGTAGACCGTTTTACTTCCGGAAAGGAAGGCGACGAAACAGTCGAAACTGAAAAACAGTAGTTTCCTTTCTGGTTCCTGCATAGACTATATTAAACCAATGAAAAGGCGGAAGCGAAGTGGAAAAGCTGATCGGCTTTATGCTGTTTTTTATAGGACTGGGAATGGTGATCGGATTACTGATCGCAGAAAACGTGATATTGGTAGTTGCAGCCGGAGTTTTCCTGCTTATGGGCTACCATCTTTTCTGTCACTGAAGAAACAGGGAAATAAGGATCAGAAAGAAAGAGTATAGTATTGCAAAAAAAGTAAGATATAAGAAAGCAAGACATAAAAAAGAAGAAGTCTTTCCGTCTGGATGTTTATCATTTTTACGGGAGACTTCTTATTTTTTTTGTGTTGTAGAACTCTTTTTTATGTTATAGAAACATTCTTTTTGTATTATAGAAACATTATGGAATGATTTCTGAGACAAAAAAATACCCCTGCGTAAAACAACAGGGGCAAGGGTGTTATTATGCTCTTTCTACTTTACCGGATCTTAAGCAAGAAGTACATACATATGTCTTTCTAGCTCCGCCTTCAGCAGTTTTGATTTTAACGGATTTTACGTTAGATTTCCACATTTTATTGGATCTTCTATGTGAATGACTTACATTATTTCCGAAATGAGCAGCTTTTTCACAGATTGCACATTTAGCCATGATAGCACCTCCTTGACGCTTTTTTGTCACTGCCTTTTGTGTGCATTGCATAAAAAACAGTAACCTTGTGTTCAACAGATTACATTGTAACAGAAGAATTGTCGTTTTGCAAGCAAAAAAAGGAAAAAATTAAAAAAGAATATTTCTTTTTCGTCCAAAAGAGGTTATAATACATTTACATACAATATATAACATTGGAGGTAACCATATGAATGGACGTATAGATTCCGGATTGGGTCAGATCATAATTGACACAGATGTAATCGCAACCTACGCAGGAAGCGTTGCAGTAGAATGCTTCGGTATCGTTGGAATGGCAGCAGTCAGCATGAAAGACGGACTGGTTAAGCTGCTCGGAAAGAACAGCCTGAGACACGGCATCAGTGTCAAGATCACAGAAGATAATAAAATTCGTCTGAATTTCCATGTGATCGTGGCATATGGCGTAAATATAAGCACAATTGCGGACAACCTTGTCAGCAATGTCAAATATAAAGTCGAAGCCTTTACAGGAATGGAGATTGACAAGATCGATATTTTTGTAGAAGGTGTACGTGCAATTGATTAGGATAGAGGAGGAACTTGTGGTGAACAATAAAACCATAGATGCCAGAATACTTTCCAGAATGTTTCTTGCAGGAGCCAAGAATCTGGAAGCGAAGAAAGAATGGATCAACGAACTGAATGTATTTCCGGTACCGGATGGAGATACAGGAACCAATATGACAATGACGATCATGGCAGCGGCTGCAGAAGTAGGATCTCTCGGGGATACGGATATGGAGTCACTGGCGAAAGCGATTTCTTCCGGTTCTCTGCGCGGTGCAAGAGGTAACTCAGGTGTTATCCTCTCCCAGCTTCTGCGTGGTTTTACCAAGAGTGTAAAAACAAAAGAGGAACTGGATGCAAAAGCAATCGCAGCAGCTATGGAAAAAGGTGTGGAAACTGCATATAAAGCGGTTATGAAGCCGAAGGAAGGAACGATCCTGACGGTTGCCAGAGAAGCAGCAGCCAAAGCTGTGGAGCTTGCAGAGACAGCAGAGGATCTGGATACATTTTTCCAGGCAGTGATCGCACATGCAGAGGAGACTCTTGCAAAGACTCCGGAAATGCTTCCTGTACTGAAAGAAGCAGGCGTTGTGGATTCCGGCGGACAGGGACTTCTGGAAGTTTATCATGGTGCATATGACGGATTTCTTGGAAAAGAGATCGATTATACACAGTTTGGCGAAGCTAAGGGTCCGGCAGTTACCAAGATCGGGGCACAGGCGGAAGCAGATATTAAGTTTGGCTATTGTACAGAGTTTATTATTCTTCTGGATAAGCCGATGGCTGAAGAAACAGAGCATGAGTTTAAGAAATTCCTGATGTCTCTGGGCGATTCCATTGTACTGGTTGCTGATGATGAGATCGTAAAAGTACATGTTCATACCAACCATCCTGGACAGGCGATTGAGAAGGCTCTTACTTTTGGCGCACTTTCCCGTATGAAGATTGACAATATGCGTGAGGAGCATCAGGAGAAGCTGATCAAAGATGCTGAGAAACTTGCAAAAGAGCAGGAAGAAAAAGAAGCAGCAGCACAGCCTTCGAAGGAAGTAGGATTTATCTCTGTATCTGTGGGAAATGGTATGACAGAGATCTTTAAAGAGCTTGGTGTGGATTATCTGATCGAAGGTGGTCAGACGATGAATCCGAGTACAGAAGATATGCTGAATGCGATTGCCAGAGTGAATGCAAAGACGATTTATATTTTCCCGAATAATAAGAATATTATTCTGGCTGCAAATCAGGCAAGAGATCTGACTGAGGATAAAGAGATCGTTGTTGTTCCGACGAAGACGATCCCGCAGGGAATTACTGCAATGATCAGTTATGTGCCGGAGAAGAACAGTGCAGAGAATACCGAGGCGATGCTTCAGGCAATCGAGCGTGTAAAGACCGGACAGGTTACTTATGCAGTGCGTGATACCCGTATTGATGATAAGGAGATTCATGAGGGTGATATCATGGGTATCGGTGATCATGGAATTCTGGCTGTTGGTAAGGATCGTCTGGAAGTGACGAAAGAGACTGTGGCAGAGATGGTGGATGATGAGTCTGAGGTGATCAGTATTTATTATGGTGCGGATACAGAGAAAGCTGAGGCTGAGGAGCTTGCGGCTGCAATCGAGGAAGAGTATCCGGACTGTGATGTGGAGCTGAATGCGGGCGGACAGCCGATTTATTATTATGTGATTTCTGTAGAATAAGAGATAAAAATAAGATAAAGGTGAACGGATATATCCATGGAATAAATGCCTGGGGTATATCCGTTTTCTGGTTGTGGAAGGAGAAGGGACGGTGGAAAAATGATTTGAAATCATTTTTCCACCTGAAATCGGAGTGCGAAAGAAAATAAAAACAAAGAAAGGAATGGTCAAAATATGTCATCTTCTCTTAGAACGCTGAAAGGTGTAGGGGAAAAAACAGAGAAACTTTTTGCTAAGATCGGGATTGTAAATATAGATGGGCTGCTTCATTATTATCCGAGAAATTATGATGCGTATGAAGAACCGGTGGAGATCAAAGACCTGGAGGAGGGGGCTGTGGCGGCTGTTTCGGCTGCGATTATTACGGGTGTATATGTAAATCAGGTGCGGAATCTTCAGGTGATCACGACGACTGCTGCGGATCTGACGGGGAAGATTCCGGTTACGTGGTTTAATATGCCTTATCTGCGGACTACGGTTAAGAAGGGATGTCGGTTTATCCTGAGAGGGCGCATTGTGCGGAAACAGGGGAAACTTCAGATGGAGCATCCGGAGATTTTTACGCCTGCTGCCTATGAGGAAATCCTGCACAGTCTTCAGCCGATTTATGCGCTGACAGCAGGGCTTTCCAATAAGATGATCGTAAAGCTGCTTCATCAGGTCCTGGAGGGAAAGGATCTGGAGATGGAATATCTGGCGGATGAGTATAAGGAGAAATATCATTTGGCGGATGGGAATTTTGCTTTGTCTGCAATTCATTTTCCGAAAAATATGCAGGAACTGCTGTCTGCCAGGAGGCGTCTGGTTTTTGATGAATTTCTGCTGTTTATTCTGGCGGTGCAGCTTTTGAAAGAGAAGACGGAAGAAGCGCCGAATGCGTTTCCTATGCATCCGGTCTGGACGACAGAGCAGGTGATCGAGAGTCTGCCTTATGATCTGACAAAGGCGCAGCTTAATGTCTGGCATGAGATTGAACGGGACCTGAGTGGTCAGGCACTGATGTCCAGACTGGTGCAGGGAGATGTGGGAAGTGGAAAAACGATTCTGGCTTTTCTGGCAATGATCATGACTGCGGAGAATGGTTATCAGGCTGTGTTGATGGCACCGACGGAAGTTCTGGCAAGGCAGCATTTTCAGGCTTTGGAGAAACTTTTGCAGGAACAGGGAATTGAATTTTGCCATCCGGTTCTGCTGACGGGGTCGGATACGGCGAAGGAGAAGCGGAAAAAATATGCATTGATCGCATCCAAAGAGGCGAATCTGGTGATAGGGACGCATGCGCTGATCCAGGAGAAAGTGCAGTATCAGGATCTGGGGCTGGTGATCACGGATGAGCAGCACAGGTTTGGAGTGAAGCAGAGGGAAGCTCTTACGACGAAGGGAAATCCGCCGAATGTTCTGGTCATGAGTGCAACTCCGATTCCCAGAACTCTGGCAATCATTATTTATGGTGATCTGGATATTTCTGTGATCGATGAACTGCCCGCACAGAGGCTGCCGATTAAGAATTGTGTGGTGGGAACTTCTTACCGTCCTAAGGCTTACTCATTTATGGAAAAGCAGATCCGACAGGGACGTCAGGTTTATGTGATCTGTCCGATGGTGGAGGAAAGTGAGGGGATGGACGGGGAAAATGTTCTGGATTACACAAGAAAGCTTCAGGAGATTTTTCCATCGGATATCAGGGTGGCATCTTTACATGGAAAGATGAAACCAAAGGAAAAGAATGCAGTTATGGAGAGCTTTGCAGCCGGGGAAATTCAGATTCTGGTATCGACTACGGTTGTGGAAGTAGGGGTGAATGTGCCGAATGCGACGGTGATGATGGTGGAGAATGCGGAGCGTTTTGGTCTGGCACAGCTTCATCAGCTCCGTGGACGTGTAGGGCGTGGAGAGCACCAGTCATACTGTATTTTTATGCAGGGAAGTGATGCGAAAGAGACATCAAAGCGTCTGGAAATCCTGAATAAATCGAATGATGGGTTTTATATTGCAGGAGAAGATCTGAAGCTGCGTGGCCCCGGGGATCTGTTTGGAATCCGTCAGAGCGGGCTGTTGGAATTTAAGCTGGGAGATATTTATCAGGATGCGGATATCCTGAAGGCTGCCAGCGAGACAGCGGCAGATATTCTTGCTCTTGATGAAGACCTGACTCTGGAACAGAATGAGGAACTGCGCAGGAAACTGACCGATTATATGAAGGAAGACCTCCAGAATCTGGGTCTGTAAAACAATTTTTTCCATACATTATTAAAAAATATTGCAAAAACAGGGAAAACGTAGTATTCTAGTCCGGTAATAGAATATTTTTTACCTTGTAAGGAGGCTATCATATGGCAACAAAAACAACTGCAAAAAAGGCAGAACTCGGTACATCCACTGCGAAGGCAACCAAAGTTAAAGAGGCTCCTGCAAAGACTGCAGCTGCTGCACCGGTAGAAGAAGCTGCAAAGAAAGAAACTGCAGCCAAAGAAGCCGCAGTAAAAGAGACAACCGTAAAAGAGAGCGCTGAGAAAGTAGAAGAGAAGAAAGCAGAAGTAAAGGAAACTGCTGAGAAAGCAGAAACAAAGAAAGCTGATGAAAAAGAAGCAGTAAAAGAAACTGCAAAAACAGCGAAGACAGCGAAGACAGCAAAGGCAGCGAAAAAGACAACAACCAGAAGAACAACAAAGAAAGCTGCTGCAAAAGCAGAGGCAGAAAAACAGAAGGAAAGGCTGAAGCGAAAGCAGAAGCTCCGGCAGAGAAAAAAGAAACTGCTGCAAAAGCAGCCAAAACTGCCAAGACAACGAAAACTGCAAAAACAACAAAGACTACAGAAAAAGCTCCGGCTGCGAAAACAACAACCAGAAGAACTGCAAAGAAAGAAGTAAATGCAGAAGTTTATGTACAGTTCATGGGCAGAGAAGTATACGCAAAGAACGTGCTGGATACTGTAAAGAAAATCTGGACTGACAACATGGGCAAGAAAGAGAAAGATCTCAAAGACGTTAAAGTATATATCAAACCAGAAGAAAATAAAGCATATTATGTAATCAATGGTGATATCACAGGCGCGATCGGACTTTAATTCTATTCAGATTTATTTGTTAAATACATCATATATCATACATAAATAAAAGACCGTTGCAGGGTCGCGATACAGGAATTATATAAGTAAATAAATAAGAAAAAACAGGAAAAGACTCAGTCGGATATTCGGGGAAGATACAGTTAAAGTATCAGGATTCCGGATAGCTGAGTCTTTTTTGCATTTATTTTATAATGGGTCTGATTGCTGTTTGCACAGCGCATTGCCATAGCTACTTGACAAAAATTATCAGTTAGTATAAACTATCTTTAGAAAAAATTGAGAAAAAATCTCAAAATACAAACAGATAAAGAGAACAAAAAGGTGAACGAAAAGAAAATGACATTAAAGGAATTGGAAGTTGGAAAGAGTGCGGTCATTTGCTCCGTTGGCGGGAAGGGAGCGCTTCGTCAGCATTTTCTGGATATGGGGATGATCCCCGGAGCAGAAGTGACAGTGGTGAAACTGGCACCGATGGGTGACCCGATGGAATTGCAGATTCACGGATATGAACTGACCCTGCGTCTGGCGGAGGCGGATCAGATTGAGATTGAGCAGATCGCCAGACGCAGCAGGGCACATGAAGGAATGGAGATGCTTCATGACTGTGAACATCCGGGGCTTGGAGAAGAGGGAAAATATCATTCCAAGAAGGATGAAAATCCTCTGCCGGATGGGACGCTGCTGACATATGCTCTGGTGGGAAATCAGAACTGTGGAAAGACAACGTTATTTAATCAGCTTACAGGATCGAATCAGCATGTGGGAAATTTTCCCGGAGTTACGGTTGACCGTAAGACCGGATCGATCAAGGGGCATCCGAATACGGAGATCACAGACCTGCCAGGAATTTATTCGATGTCTCCGTACAGCAGTGAGGAGATTGTTTCGAGAAATTTTGTGATGAATGAGAAACCCAAGGCAATCATTAATATTGTGGATGCCACAAACATCGAACGAAATCTGTATCTGACCATGCAGCTTCTGGAGATGGATATTCCTATGGTGGTTGCCATGAATATGATGGATGAAGTGCTGGGAAATCAGGGTTCCATCGATGTCAATGCCATGGAAGCACTGCTGGGAGTTCCGGTGATCCCGATTTCGGCGGCAAAGAATGAGGGCGTGGATGAGCTGGTAAGGCATGCGTTACATATTGCGAAATATCAGGAGCGGCCGCTGCGCCAGGATTTCTGTGACAAAAAGGATCATGATGGTGCAGTTCACCGCTGTATTCACGGGGTGATGCATCTGATCGAGGATCATGCGGGGCAGGCAGATATTCCACCGCGTTTCGCAGCTACCAAGGCGATTGAGGGGGATCCGCTGATCCTGAAACAGTTGAAACTGGATGAGAATGAGATGGAAACTCTGGAACATATCGTACAGCAGATGGAGACAGAGCGTCAGTTAGACCGGAGTGCCGCCATCGCAGATATGCGTTTTGATTTTATTGAGCGTTTATGTGAACGTACGGTAGTAAAGCCGAAGCAGAGCAGGGAACGGGTGCGAAGTGAGAAGATTGACCGTATACTTACCGGAAAATATACGGCGATTCCCTGTTTTATCGGGATCATGGTGCTTGTTTTTTACCTGACGTTTAATGTGATTGGAGCGTGGCTTCAGGAGATTCTGGAAATTGGGATTGATCAGTTGTCGGCGGTTGTGGATCAGGCACTGACAGCGGCAAATGTCAACAGTGCCATTCACAGTCTGGTGATCGATGGTATTTTTACAGGTGTGGGAAGCGTGCTCAGTTTTCTTCCGGTGATCGTGACCTTGTTTTTCTTCCTTTCACTTATGGAAGACAGCGGTTATATTGCCCGAGTTGCTTTTGTGATGGACAAGCTTCTGCGAAAGATCGGCCTTTCCGGACGGAGTATTGTACCGATGCTGATCGGATTTGGATGTACGGTTCCGGCGGTGATGGCGACCAGAACCCTGACCAGTGAGCGTGACAGAAAGATGACAATTCTGCTGACGCCGTTTATGAGCTGTACAGCGAAGCTGCCGATCTATTCTTTCTTTGTCAGCGTGTTTTTCCCGAAGCGGGGAGGACTGATCATGGCAGGGCTTTACCTGCTTGGTATCCTGGTTGGCATTCTGGCAGCATTTCTGTATAACAGTACCCTGTTTAAAGGGGAGCCGGTGCCTTTTGTCATGGAACTTCCGAATTATCGCCTTCCGGGTGTGAAAAATGTAACGCAGCTTCTCTGGGAGAAAGCAAAAGATTTCCTTCAGAGAGCCTTTTCCGTGATCCTCATCGCAACGATCGTAGTCTGGTTCCTTCAGAGTTTTGATTTGCACCTGAATATGGTAGAAGATTCTTCCACCAGCATTCTGGCAGCCGTGTCCGGACTTCTCAGACCTCTGTTTGCACCTCTGGGACTGGGAGACTGGAGGATCTGTACTTCTCTGATCAGTGGATTTATGGCAAAAGAGAGCGTGGTATCGACACTGGAAGTACTGTTTGGCGGAAATATCGGTACTGTACTTTCGCCTCTGGCAGCAGCTTCCCTGCTGGTATTCAGCCTGCTTTATACCCCGTGTGTGGCAGCAATCGCTTCTGTAAAACGAGAACTTGGCGGAAAATGGGCAGCCGGTGTGGTGGTATGGCAGTGCGTTGTTGCATGGGTGGCAGCACTGATCGTACATCTGATCGGAGTGCTGGCAGGAATGGGAATATAGGAGTGAAAGAAAAATGAATCTGTGGGATATTCTGATCGTTCTTGCGATCGCGGCAGCAATTGCAGCCGGAGTACATGCAAGAAGAAAAAGCAAAAAGAATGGAAATAGCTGTTGCTGCAGCGGAGACTGCAGTAAGTGTAAAAAATAACAGACAGAAAAATAACAGCCCTCCAAAAATGAGATACAGGAAAATAAAACGAGAATAGAACAATAGAAGAACAATAAAAAAACAATAAAAGCTCTGCAGACAGGATGCGGAGCTTTTGTTTATGTCAGGCTTTACGGAAAAATCATTTTATGCTATCATAAAAATAAACGCAAAAAATGCGGGAGCTGAACAGAAATCGAAATTTTGCTTTTGATGCAGGAGACAGAGAAAATAAAGGAAGAACAAAGGAGTAAATATTTTAGTATGGGAATTGTTGTAATTGGAGATGTGTTTATTGATATTAAGGGGTATTCTATCGCTTCTTATATTCCACAGGGAAGAAATGTGGGAACGATTGCACAGATTCATGGCGGTGTAGGAAGAAATGTGGCAGAGGACATTGCAAATCTGGAGTTAAAACCAACTTTTGTGGGGCTGGTGGATAACGATGCCATGGGCGAAGACGTGATCCGCAAACTGGAGCGCCATAAAGTAGATACCAGATTTATGAGAAGAGTGCTGAACGGTATGGGTACCTGGCTGGCGATCTTTGACAATAACGGCGATGTGGTTGCTTCTGTTTCCAAAAGACCGGATCATACGCCTGTAGAATATATTCTGGATGAGTGCGGAGATGAGATTTTCAAGGATGCGGACAGTATTGCCATCGAGATCGACACAGACAGAGAGATCGTTAAGAAAACATTTGCCTACGCAGAAAAATACAACAAAAAAGTATACGCAATGGTATCCAATATGAGTATTGCAGTGGAGCGTCGTGATTTTCTTAAGAGAACTTCCTGCTTTGTATGCAACGAGCAGGAGGCGGGTATCCTGTTTTCCGAGGACTACAGTGGCACAGAGCCGGAACGTATGGCGGAGATTCTGGCTGAACGGGTAAAATCTGCACGTATCCCACGAATGATCGTGACCATGGGTGGAAAGGGAGCTGTCTATGCAGACCAGAACGGAGAGCATGGCGTTCATCCGGCAATGAAAGTGGATGTGGTAGATACCACAGGCGCGGGAGATGCTTTTTTTGCAGGCGCATGTGCCGGACTTACATACGGCAAAACTCTCAAAGAAGCCTGCGGCATCGGAACCCGTCTTTCTTCCACAGTGATCTGTACATCTGAAAATATCTGTCCGAGATTTATGCCGGAAGAGTTTGGCCTTGTTTTATAAAAAGAGAGAAGATGATTACAGGATAAATGTTGTGACCGGACCAGACAATCCGGGCAGACAGATGAATCCGGCAGACCGATTATAATAATTTAACCTATTGTGCTACTTCAAATAAATTATGTGAAAACCTGTGAAACCGCAAAGAATCCCTGTAGTTATTGAAAGAATAAAATTTTTAAAATATCAATTTCTTGATTT
>NZ_QUDO01000030.1 GCF_003477525.1 Ruminococcus sp. AF41-9 | reverse complement strand
GATATAGAAAACTTTACTCTTAAACAGAATAGTATTAAGAACAGGGTAATCTATAAAAATTTTATCAGTATATATGGAGATGATTTTATGAATAGAAAGCGTGATTTAAAACTCAGTCTTAAAATTTCTCTGACATTAGGCAGTATTATTTTTCTCAGCATATTTATATATCTGATTATTTATATTCATAATTCTCAGAAATATGAAAACGAAGTTATGGGCAAGGAAAATATTGCCATGTTGCATTCGATTGATTCTTCATTGACAACAGTTTTTGAAAATGCAAATAATTATTCTAAATTAATTCTGGCTGACCGTGTTGTACAGGAGCAAATGAAGACGGGAAATATAGTGTCTGATTTTGAAAGACAACAGCTTTTGATTAGTCAGATTTATTCTATTACTCAATTTTCAGAGAGCATAGATATGGTCTGGCTGACTGACCAGAATGAACAGCAGTTGACCGTGGGAAAAAGTGCAGATTTTTCCATTGAAAAAAATTCTACAGAATATGATTGGATAAAAAAACTAAATGGAAAAGCAAAACTGCTGACAAAAGAACAAAATGGACAGAACTATTCTGTGCTGGTGAGAGCTTTTAAGGATTTGAATAAATTCCGTACACTTGGTATTATTGGTGTTCGGATTGATAATAAAAAGCTAAGATCTTTAATTTCCAAAAGTAGTACTTCTGATGATGAAAAGATCATTATTTTAAATGAAGATAACGAAATAATCTGTTCAGTGGGTGACTTTCATGAATTCATGCAAAACTCAGAAATAGTCCGGGAATTGGAAAAATCGGAAAGTGAAGTTATTCATCGACAAAGAATCAATGGAAAAAATTATTATACTGCTGGAATTGTTAATAAAGAAAAAGGATGGAAGATCATTCGTTATTCCCCGATGATAAAAACCGATGGATTCAGCAGTGTTTTTCGGTTTAATATTATTCTTATTATGGGACTGGGATTCTTTATTATCTGTATCTCTTTGACATTAGCTCGTTTTTTAACAGTACCTGTACAGGCATTACTGGAAAAAATGAAAAGCATTGAACAGGGCGAACTTGAAAAAATAGAGGAAAAGGCATACTTAGCTGAATTCAGACAATTGTTCCATGGTTATAACAAAATGACAGATGAGATAAAACGACTGTTTCAGGATACAATTGAAAAACAAAAAAGAATCCGTATTGTGGAAATGAATGAAATGCAGGAACTTATGAAGCCGCATTTTTTATACAATACATTGGAAGCTCTGGAAGCATTAATTTTGATGGATGAAAAGGAAAAAAGTGCAAAACTGATAAGATGCCTGGGACAGTTTTACAGGAAATCTGTCAGTGGCGGAAGAGAATTTCTCACTATAAATGAGGAAATTCAAATTGTAAAAGACTATGCAGATATATTAAAAATTCGATTTGGAGACAGCTTTAAGTTTGATGTAAGATTAGATGAAACTTGCAGAAATTTTAAAATTCCTAAATTAACAATTCAACCTTTGGTTGAAAATTCATTTCAGCATGGAATACGAATACAGGAAAAATATGGATATATCCAGGTAAATGTCCAAAGAGAGAATGATAAGATACATATTTCTGTTATAGACAATGGACAGGGAATACCGGATAATATTATCAAGGAGATGGAAGAGGGAAAAGTCCCGGATGAAAAGCGCAGTCTGGGTTTGAGAGGAACTGTTCAGAGGCTGAAGGTAATATATGAAGATGCATTTTCATATGAAATTCATAATGAAGCGATGTCAGAAATTCATATTTATATAAACTGTAATGTGTTGGGAGAAAAGTGAAATGAAAAAGTTGAAGGTAATTGTTATTGATGACGAAATGCTGATAAGAAAATTGATTCGTATGAAAATAGATACAAAAAGGCTGAATCTTGAAGTGGCAGGGGAATATGCCAATGGTGCGGCTGCATTGCAGGAACTGAGGGAAATACGTCCGGATATTGTAATCAGTGATATTTGTATGCCAGAAGCGGATGGACTGTTATTCAGTGAGGAATGTGTAAAACTTTTTCCTGAGATAAAAATAATACTGGTTACGGGATATGATGATTTTGAATATGCCAGAAGAGGTATTAAAGCGGGTGTATTTGATTATCTGCTGAAACCGATTCAGGAAGAGGAATTAAATAATGCTCTGGAGCGTGCGACTGAGCAGATTCTTAAAGCTCGTGGACAAAAAGAAAAACAAAGCCGGTTTCTGTATGAGATACAAAAAAACAAAGTGGCTTTAAGAGATATTTACCTGAATCATATTCTGAGCCAGAACCAGAATATAGAAGAGATGAAAGAAAGACTTCTGGAGTATGGCATAAATATAGAAGAAAAATCTTCCAGAGAGATACAACTGGGACTGATTGTGGTAGAAGAAGGATTTTATGAGCCGGAAGTGATTATGCAGATTATGGAAGAAGCAAAAACTTTTTTCCAGAGTGATGAAGGAATTATTGTATTAAAGGATTTATGGAATCGGATTGTGATCATTTCTGAATGTGAAGGAATTCCTTTTGCAGAATGTCTGGATATTCTGAATTCTCTTATAAAAACGAAATATAAATGCCGCCTGTTTGTGGGAATTTCCGGAAAGTTTTCAGGATGGAGAGAAATACATATGGCATATCTGGATGCGCTGAAGTTTATACAGGATAAACGCATGGGGGAAAACAAAAAAAATACAGAAGATTTAAGAGCGTGGAAACAGATAGAAAATGCTGTTCGGAGGGGGAATATCGAAGAAGCTCAAAGGTTGGGGCAAATGATTCTGGATAATGAGGAAACTGACTTAGTGGAAGTGAACTTAAGACTTCAGACAAGATTTCAAAAACTCTGTATTGATCTGGAATTTAGTCAGAATAATCTTATGTTTTTGAAGGAGATTGCATGGGTTTATACAAAGGAACAGATAAAATATTGTGTTGGAAATATTATAACTGAATTGGTGATCAGAAGGAAAATTAACTCTGGAGACAATAACAGTGAAGTGATTGAAGAAATACTAAAATATATGATTCATCATATGGGGGAAGAAGCAAGCCTGAATTTTCTGGCTGAGAAATTTTCTCTAAGCAGCTGTTATTTAAGCAAACTGATTAGAAACTTTACCGGAAAAAAATATGTGGAACTTTTATCAGATATCAGGCTTTTGAAACTGTTGGAAATGATTCATACCACAAATATGAAAGATTATGATATTGGAACCATGATCGGAATCCAGGATCCTCATTATCTGAGCATCTGGTTTAAAAAAATGATGGGACTTTCTGTTACGGAATATCGAAAGTGTATCAGTGAAAAAACAAAATAATGAAATTCAATCAGTAAAAAGGACAAGAAAATGAAACATTTATAAAGGTTTTATGAATGTATTTTCCTGTCTTTTTTCTTTATACTTACAGTATCACAAAAACAAATCAAAAGGAGATCGGAAAATGAAAATGAAAAGGACATTGAAAAAAACAGGAGCTCTTTTACTTGCTGCCGGTTTAGCTGTTTCGTCAACAGCACCTGCAATGGCAAAGGATAAAGAAGAGCAGATCACACTTACAATCTGGCATCAGTCAGTAGCAGACACTGACCCGGTTAAAAAAATTATTGAGGATTCTGTGGAAGAATACCATGAATTACATCCCAATGTTACGATCGAGCAGGATGGAGTTACCGGTGAACAGTACAAAACAAAAATCAAGACAGCATTTGCAGCAGGAGAAGCACCGGATATTTCCTATATGTTCAGTGGCGGAAGTTTTGTAAAACCTTATATTGATGCGGGATATCTGATGCCAATTGATGATTATGTAAGTGAAGATACTTTAAACAGTGTACTTCCGGGAATGTTGGATGGATGCACTTTTGATGGAAAACTCTATACACTGCCGACTGTAACATTCCTTGCAAATTTATACTGTAATACAGAAATGTTTGAAAAAGCAGGAGCAGAGATTCCGACAAACTGGGATGAATTGTTGGATGCAGTTGCAAAATTAAAAGATGCAGGTTATACACCGATTATTCTGGGTGAAAAAGACAGATGGCCAGGTATGTATCTGTACGATATCATTTCTGCAAGAACAGCTGGGAATGCAGGTCTGGAAGAAGCTTTTGCTGATCCGGCTAAGTTTAATACAAAGCCATTTGTCGAAGCTGCAGAAAAACTTCAGGAACTGGTAGAAGCAGGAGCTTTCAATGACAGTATGATGAGCATGAGTTATGATGAGATGGTAGAGGGATTTGCAGCAGGACAGGGAGCAATGCTTTATCAGGCAAACTGGACACATCCGTCTATTCAGGCCGACACAGCTGCAACCAACGGTAAAGTAAAATGTGTGGCATTTCCTGTAATTGAAGGTGGTGCGGGAAGCATTACAGAATTTTCAGGTGGAAGTTCTGATGGATATTATATCAATTCAGACTGTGAGCATCCAAAGGAAGCTGTGGAATACCTGGAATACCTGAGCCATAAAATCGGTCAGGTAGGATATGAACAGGGAGCAGGTCTTCCATGTTGGGATACTTCTGATGTTGATACTTCAGAATTAACTCCACTGGATACAGAATCAGCAGCTCTGATGGAAACAGGAACTTCTTACATTTCATGGTGGGATAATATTCTTTCAGCAGAAGATTCCGAAACTTATAAAGATTTGCTTGCTCAGTTAATGGCAATGAAAATTACACCGGAAGAATTCTGTGAGAGTATGTCAAAACTCAGTCCGTCAGAATTTTATTCCAAATAAATGTTTATAAAAGGACTATATTTATTTGTAGTCCTTTTTCTTTAATACTTGATATGTTAAGGAGCGGAAAATGCAGAAAATATTATCAAATAAAAAAGCTATTGCGTTATTTATGCTTCCTACAATGCTTTTGATTGGTGTTTTGGTTATTGTTCCAATCGGAATGTCTGTATATTACAGCTTACTGGATTGGGATGGTATCGGAAAAAGTATTTTTGTAGGACTGAGAAACTATAAGGACCTGATTTCTGATGAGCGATTTTTAAATTCTGTAAAAAATTCATTGTTATATGCCTGTTGCTCTCTGTGTATACAGCTTCCATTTTCTTTACTGCTTGCCATTGTTGTTGCAAATGTAAAAAAAGGTGAAAAATTTTACCGTACAACATTTTTTATTCCGGTTATTATTTCAAGTGTGGTAATTGGACAGTTATGGCAGAAAATTTACAATGGTGATTATGGTCTCTTAAATTCTCTTCTTTCTATGATCGGAATACAGGGACAGGACTGGATCGGTCAGGAAAGTACTGCATTGGTTTCCGCATTTATTCCAAACTTATGGCAGTACATAGGATATCATATGCTGATTATGTATGCCGGAATTAAATCAATATCTCCGGATATCAATGAGGCTGCAAGAATTGATGGTGCAAGCAAGACTCAGATTGCATTTAAGATTACCATTCCATTATTGAAACCGGTATTACAGGTATGTGCTACTTTTTCTCTGATCGGGGCACTTAAGATTTTTGATCTGATCTATGTTCTTACAGGCGGTGGTCCATTCTTCTCTACAGAGGTGCCGACAATTTATATGTATAAAACAATATTTGACTCCTTTAAATATGGATACGGAAGTGCCATTGCGATATTTGTAATTATAGAGTGTCTGATTTTAACAGGTGTACTTCGGTTATTGTTCAGAGATAAGGAGAAGGCGTAATTATGACTAAAAAAAAGATAAAAAACGGAAAAACTATAATCACACATATACTGTTAATGTTTTTTGCGCTTATTCAGATTTATCCGTTATTCTGGCTGTTTGAATTTTCGCTGAAAGATAACAGTGAGATTTTTGGTGGAAATATTGCAGGTCTTCCGCAGCACTGGAGATTTGGGAATTATGTAACTGCTTTCTTTCAGGCCAACATTATGCAGTATTTCTTCAACAGTGTTCTGGTCACAGTTGTTACAATTATACTGACAGTTATCATAGCAGCAATGTCATCTTATGCAATTTCAAGAATGATCTGGAAAGGCCGTGAACTGACATTAAAGCTTGTTCTTATGGGAATGATGGTGCCGATTCATGCGGCAATGCTTCCTCTGTTTATTATTTTAAGTAAGGCACATATGCTGAATTCATATGTATCATTGATTATTCCGTATATTGCATTTGGACTTCCGATGGCAATTTATCTGTTTATAAGTTTTATGGAATCTTTACCAAGAGAAATGGAGGAAGCGGCTGCGATTGATGGATGTGGAATTTATCAGATGTTTTTTAAAATTATTTTTCCACTGATTCGTCCGGCAATCGCGACAGTAAGCATCTTTACTTTTATTTCTTCATGGAATGAGCTGATGTTTGCAGTTACATTTATCAATAAATCTCAGTATAAAACACTGACTGTCGGAATTATGTCCATGGTAGGAGCTTATACAACTAAATGGGGCGAAATTGGTGCTGGTCTGATGATTGCTACGATTCCTACAGTTATTATGTACTTACTGTTAAGCGAGCAGGTACAGCAGAGCCTTGTTGCCGGTGCTGTGAAAGGATGATAAAGATATGAATAAGAATGCAAAACTGACGGTATATGCAGATCATACCAGAAATAAGATCAGCAAAAATATTTTTGGACATTTTATGGAACATTCTGCAGATGTGATTTATGGAAGCGTATATGATCCGGAAAGCAGATTTGCAGATGCAGATGGATTTCGAAAAGATGTGCTGGAAGTATTAAAAGAAGTTCAGGTTCCGATGCTAAGATACCCTGGAGGAAATTTTGTTTCCAATTATCATTGGGAAGATGGAATCGGACCAAAGGAAAAAAGACCCAAAGTATTTGACTATGCATGGTTGGCAGAAGACGATAATCGTATGGGAACTGTGGAATTTATAAAACTGTGTGAGAAGACAGGCGCAGAACCTTACCTTTGTGTGAACATGGGAAGTGGAACGGCTGAAGAAGCTATGCATTGGGTGGAATTTTGTAACGGAACAGGCGATACAAAGTATGCGAACATGAGAAGAGAACTGGGATATGAGGAACCTTTCCATGTAAAATACTGGGGACTTGGAAATGAGATGTATGGTGACTGGCAGTTTGGAACGTGTAGTGCAGAAGAATATGCAAAAAAAGCTCTGGATTTTGCGAAAGCGATGAAATGGATGGATCCATCTATTGAACTGGTCGCATGCGGATATGATCTGGGAAGCGACTGGAATTATGAGGTTGCCAGAGTGCTGAAACCATTGATCAGTCATATCGCAATTCATCATTATTCCATTGGATATGATATTTTCAAAGAAGAAGATTATAACCAGTGCATGTATATTCCTGATTACCTGACAAAACTGACAAATGTGGCAAAGGCTTCCATTGTTGCAGGAACAAATGATGCGCTCACAGATATTAAGGTTGCCTGGGATGAATGGAATACACACGCATGGAATTTTGAAAAAGATAAGAACGACTGTAATTACACATTGAAAAACACTATTTTGACAGCAAGTATTTTACACTCATTTATTCGAAGCAGTGATATTGTGGAAATTGCAAGTTATTCTCCGTTTGTCAATGTATGCGGAGCTATTGTGGCAGATGAAGAGGGAGTTCTGAAAAGATCCCAGTATTACGTATTTGAACTGTTTTCCAGAGTGTTCAGACAGTGTGATGAATATGTTGAGACGCATATGGAGGGAGAAGTATACAGTCTTCCGGAAGTCATTGATTATTCTAACAGAAAAGCAGAAGCGAAATTTGCGTTGGATGCAAAGAGCGCACAGAGAATTGTGAAAACTGATTATATTGACTGTGTTGCTGCCATGAATGACGATCATTCCAGACTGAGTATTTCTCTTATCAATAAAAATAGTGAAGACGGCTATGATGTGGAATTGTCAGTACTGGGCAGTAATATACAGTGGAACACAGGAAAATGTTATCAGATTTATCATGATGATTTTGAGGCTTACAACACCAGAGAGAATCCAGAAAATATATCTGTAAAAGAAGCAGAAGGTATATTGAAAGGTCATAACATTCATTTGAATCCGCATTCTATAACAGTGCTTGTGGTTAATATGGAGAAGTAAATCAATGATAAAAACAGCAAAAATAAAGAATGGCTACGTGAGGGGATCTGCTGCGGCAGATCCCAGAATTATATCATTTAAAGGAATTCCTTATGCACAACCGCCAATAGGAGAAAACCGCTGGCGTGCCCCCAGATCGTGTGAAGACTGGGAAGGAGTCAGAGAATGCATTGAATTTTCACCGATTTGTATGCAAAGCATTCCAGGACTGGATCAGAAAAACATTTATACAAAAGAATGGAATGTTGACAGTGAGATTCAGATGAGCGAAGATTCTCTTTATTTAAATATCTGGACTCCTGCCCACACACCGGATGACAGACTGGCAGTATTTGTCTGGATTCATGGGGGTGCACTTCAATGGGGAAATACTGCAGAAATGGAATTCGATGGAGAACGTTTAGCACGGAGAGGGATTGTGGTTGTTACCATAAATTACAGGTTGAATGTATTTGGCTTTCTGGCACATCCGGATATGCTGGATGGAAATGGTGATATGAATGTTGGAAATCTGGATCAGCAGTTTGCAATTAAGTGGATAAAAGAAAACATCCAGGCTTTTGGAGGTGATCCTGAGCGTATTACGATTGGTGGACAGTCGGCTGGAGGTGGAAGTGTTCTTACACAGATGAACTGTATGGAAAATAAAGGGTATATACAGGGTGCAATTATAGAAAGTGGTATGTTCGGGCTGCCATTTAAGATGGGATTTCCGGCTTCCACAGAAGAAGCCATGGAATGGGGAAAACAGTTCCTGAATCTTCTGGGTGTGTCTACAATTGAAGAAGCGAGGAAACTTCCAGCTTCTTATATCAGAGACAAAAATGATGAGTTTGGAAAATTATGGGGAACGGTAAATGATGGTATTTTTCAAAAGGCCCATTACTTTCAAAATATATCATCAGGAAATTTTCCTGACATTCCGATTCTGACCGGATGGACGGACAATGAGTTTATTGTGAATGGAATCAATGCAGTGGAAGTTGGAACTAGAACTTTTTGTGAATTACTGGAAGAGAATCAGTACCAGAATCCGCACTATGTCTATGAATTTGGTGGTGATATTCCGGGAGAAGACCATCCAGGAGCTTTTCATTCTTCTGATCTGTGGTTCTTTTTTGAGACACTTGCAAAATGCTGGCGACCATTTACAGGAAAGCACTATGATCTTTCCAGACAGATGTGCAATTACTGGTCAAATTTTATAAAGTGTGGAAATCCAAACGGAACGGATTGTACAGGAATTCCGATGGAAGATTGGACACCTTTTGATATACAGGATTCGAACCTAATGTCTTTTTACGAAAAACCGAAAGCACAGAAAAAATCAGCAGATCAACAGGTGCGTTTCTATATAGAAAAAGAGAAAAAAGCATATCAGTAAAAAAGGGCATAACTTATGACAGCGTAAATGATTAAAAAAGAGATCTGTAAGTATAGAATAGTACATCAACAGAAAAAAGGTATATAATATAGAAATGGAGAATAAAAAAGAAAACGCATATGAATTTCTCTGCCAGATACAAAGAGTAGATTTCTACCGGAAAAATCTGCATTATCTTCCGGCAGTTTATTATGGACAGGAACATCCGAGACAGTATATGGAATGTTTTTATAAAGACGGATGTGAAAACATGCCGGTTATTATATGGATTCACGGAGGTGCGTGGGATGATGAATTTCTTACCGCATCTTATCGACCGGAAATCACACTGGCAGAACTTGCAGAAAAGGGATATTTTATTGCATGTCTGGAATATCGTCTGGCCAGGTATGCAGCTTTACCGGCATGTCTGGAAGACTGCCAGATGGCAATTGAGTATCTGCGAAAAACTGCCGACATTTATCATATTGACCCACAAAAGATAGGGCTTTGGGGAGAATCAGCAGGTGCTCATATTGCGTGTATGGTTGGAAGCAACTATAATAATAAAAAAATGATGCCTGTGCAGGGAATTGTATCATTTTATTGTCCATCTGATCTGACAGAAATGCTGAAAGAACAAAATAACATTCCTGGCTTTCTTGTAAATATACTGCCGGATTTTTCATCTTTGGAAAAACCAGAACTAATTTTACGAAGAGAAACAGCTGGTTCACTGACAGAAAAACAAAGACAGAGTTTAAAAGTAATGAGTCCTGTTTCCTATGCAGACAAAAAAATGCTTCCACCGCTTCTGTTGTTTCATGGAGATCAGGATAAAGTGGTATCCTATAGGCAGTCTTTTGAATACGAGAGAAGGCTGGAGAAGGCAGGCAATAAGGCTGAACTTGTTATGGTGCCAGGGCAGGGACATGGATTTTTTCAGGGGCAGATATACTATGACAAAGTAATAGAATTTTTTGAGAAAAATATAGCGGGCAGATAAACATGATAAAGAATAAGCAGATATAGGAGACTTAAATATGAACAGAGAAGAAGCACAGCAGAGAGCGCGTGCACTGGTAGCGAAGATGACTGTGGAAGAAAAGGCTTCACAGTTAAAATTTGATGCAGAAGCAATACCAAGACTTGGAATACCGGCATATAACTGGTGGAATGAAGCATTGCACGGTGTGGCGAGAGCCGGTACAGCAACGGTTTTTCCACAGGCAATTGGTTTAGCTGCAGCCTTTGATACAGAAATGATGAAAGAAATCGGTTCTGTGATTGCAACAGAGGGACGTGCAAAATATAATGAAAACCAGAAATATGGAGACAGGGATATTTATAAAGGACTTACTTTCTGGGCACCGAATGTAAATATTTTCCGTGATCCAAGATGGGGAAGAGGTCATGAAACTTATGGAGAAGATCCATATCTTACATCACGTCTGGCGGTACCTTTTATTCAGGGACTCCAGAGTGATGGAGAATATATGAAAACAGCAGCCTGTGCAAAACATTTTGCTGTTCATTCCGGACCGGAGGCAAAGAGACATTTCTTTAATGCAGAGGCATCAAAAAAGGATATGGAAGAAACATATCTTCCTGCTTTTGAAGCCTGTGTAAAAGAGGGAAAAGTGGAAGCGGTTATGGGAGCCTATAATCGTACCAATGGGGAACCATGTTGTGCCAGCGAGGAATTGATGAATCATTATCTGCGTGGAAAATGGAAATTTCAGGGACATTATGTATCAGATTGCTGGGCAATCCGTGATTTCCACGAAAATCATAAGGTGACAGACAGACCGGAAGAATCCGTGAAAAAAGCTCTTGAAGCAGGATGCGATCTGAACTGTGGATGTACATATGAAAAGATTCTGAATGCTTACAGAGAAGGGATTATTGACGAAAAATATATCACAGAATCATGTGTTCGTCTGTTTACTACAAGATTTTTACTTGGAATGTTTAATGAAACAGAATATGATAAAATCTCTTATCTGGAAGTGGAAAGCAAAGAACATCTGGAACTTGCAGAACAGGCGGCTACTGAGAGTATGGTATTGCTGAAAAATGATGGAATCCTTCCTCTGAAAAAAGAAGAAATCCATACGATCGGTATTATAGGACCGAATGCAAACAGCAGAAATTCTCTTATTGGAAATTATCATGGAACATCTTCAGAATATGTAACTGTACTGGAAGGTATGAAGCAGGCGGCCGGAGATCAGATCAGAGTGCTGTATTCAGAAGGTTGCCATTTGTGGAAGGATACGATTGAACATCTCGCTGCACCGGGACAGCCAGACCGGTTGGCAGAGGCACAGGCTGTTGCAGAATATTCAGATGTGGTGCTCATGGTTGTGGGACTGGATGAAACTCTGGAAGGAGAAGAAGGAGATACCGGAAATTCAGATGCTTCCGGCGATAAAAAAGATCTGGAATTTCCTGAACCGCAGAAAAAATTAATGGATCAAATACTGGAATGCAAAAAGCCGGTGATTCTGGTCAATATGACGGGAAGTGCTATGAATTTAAGCGTTGCAGAAGAAAAAGCAGCAGCAATTATTCAGGCATGGTATCCGGGTGCCAGAGGTGGAAAAGCTGTTTCCGATGTTATTTTTGGAGAGAAATCACCTTCTGGAAAACTGCCTGTAACATTTTATAAAGATACCTCAGATATTCCGGATTTTGAAGATTATTCAATGAAAAACAGAACTTACCGTTATTATACCGGAGAGCCGCTTTATCCATTTGGATACGGCCTTACCTATGGAAAATGCGTGGTAAATTCTGTGACAGCAGAAAAAGTATACGGTCAGGAAAAAGAGTTTAAAGGGGTAAAACTTTTTATAGAGACTGAAAATCAGAAAAATACAGAAACTGATGACGTATTACAGGTATATATTAAAGATCTGGACACAGAATACGCGGTATTGAATCCGACATTGGCAGCATTTAAAAGAATTCATTTGAATGGTAATGTCAGTGGAAAAACTGAGATTTTTGTTGATAAAAGGGCATTTACCAGTGTTGATGAAAACGGAAATCGAAAAATTACCGGGAAAAACTTTAAATTGTATGCAGGATTTTCACAGCCGGATGCTCGTAGCGAAGCGCTTGCAGGAGTGAGATGTCAAGAAATCCTGTGCCAGATATAAAATTCTTTATCTATAAACTATAAATGAGCAAATCATGGGATTGTTGAAAATATGTATCCTTAATTGGATATGTAGCCTGCGACAGTCCCTTTTTTGTCTTAAGCTATGCTCAATTATACAGATTTTTCAGCAGTGGGCCAGAGACTGCCCAATCAGTCAATGATACTATACTGCATCATTTCATAATGTAATCTACATCCTTCCGTGATGTCAAAGGGCAGAAGTGCCCGTGCTACGAGCTTCAGCTCTTCTTCAGGCAGATCTGTTCTGCGAAGATGTGCATAGTCACCGTCAATAGATTCTACAATATAATCACAAACTAACATAAAAATCCTCCACTTTACATTTTGCGTAACGCAATGATCATATCTATAGAATACCACAGAGAAAACAAGTATCACAAGTCTCTTAGAGCATTTTCCAACCACGATCCAGGATCATATGGACATAAAAAGAGGGCAGTGTTATAATTTTTCCTAAAGAAAATGCGATATGTGAGGTATCACAATGACTAAAGTTGTAAAGCTTTCATCTGTAATGGAATGGGAAGAAAAATTAAAGATCAGCTGACAGCACTGATCGAGGAGTATGAAGAAGAGGAGACACACATAGGAAAAGCAGATGAACGGATCGAAGCCCTGGACGCTCTTGAGGATGCTTCGGAAACCATAGAGGATGTGCTGGAAGATTAATGAAGGAGAAAGCATATTTCCATCTGCCCGGGCTGTTTGAATTTTATGAGCTGTACTAGTACTTTTCAAGATAAAGTAGAAATAGTGCAATTTTCGCATGATATTATACAAGAATCACATAGAAATATATCGTATTATTGATGGGTAGTCTTGAATTGTATGTGAGGAGAAAAACATGGCAGCTAAAAGAAAAACATTAACACAGCTATCTGTGCCAATATGCTTAGAAACTTTATTTTATATGCTTTCCGGTATGGTCGATACGCTTATGCTATCATCTGTAAGTGACCAGGCTGTAGGGGCAGTGGGAACAGCCAATACATATATAGGCGTTTTTATTATTATGTTTGGAGTGATATCATCGGGGATGATAGCTGTTATGTCACAAAATATTGGAGCTGGAAGACCGGGGATTGCATATCAGGCAAGACAACTTGGACTTATATTCAACGCATTGACAGGTATCATAATGTCTGTCATTCTTGTTGCCTTTTCTGGTGGGATGCTTAGAATCGTAAGTATTGCTCCGGCTTTGCTTGAGCCAGCTGAAATATACCTTAGAATTGTCGGTGGCACATGTTTTTTAAATGCACTTATTCCTATTTTCTCCAGTTATTTGAGAGTGTTTGGATATACAAAGCATTCTTTAATAGGAACTGTTGTGGGAAATGTTTTTAATATAATACTTAATTCAGTATTCTTATTTGTATTCAACTGGGGCGTAATGGGAGTTGCCGTTGCTACAGTTATTTCGAGAGTTGTAAATCTTATTATTGTAGCTGGCATGGGGGCTGTGCTTATAAAAGCAAAGCAGAGTCCTGAGCGGATTACAGAAAGAAAGATATTTGCGCAGATTGTTAAGATTGGTTTTCCTTCTGCACTTGAAACTGCACTTTACAACATCGCAATGACCTTGATTGTGCGTTTTATGAATCAGATGGATGTGGACGGAATGAATGTTACAGCTCGCTCATATGCTGTACAGATTGCAAATTTCTCGTATTGTGTGGGAGCTGCCCTTGCTCAGGCAAATGCAATTATGACCGGCTGGAGAATTGGAGCAAAAGAGTTTGAGAAATGTAACAGGGGAACGAGAAAAGCTGCGATATACGGAATCATCACAGCGACATGCTTTTCTGTAACATTTGCATTGCTCGGGCATTTTATAGTGCATATATTTACCGATGATATACAGATGATAAATCTTGTGGTAAAGTTGTTAATAGTAGATATATTTCTTGAATTTGGAAGAGTAACAAACCTTGTATATGGTCAGGCATTAAAAACGAGTGGAGATGCAGTTTTCCCGGTTGTGCTAGGTGCGATATTTATGTATTTATTTGCAGTTGGCGGAACATATTTTCTCGGAATACACATGGGACTTCTGGCTGTGGGAGCATATATTGCTATGGCAGGTGACGAGTGTGCGAGAGCTGTGGGAATGGTACTTAGATGGAAGAGTGGAAAATGGAAGAGTAAAAGTCTTGTGGAATTATCTGATGTGTCGTAAATCCTTTGTTTTAGCTGTAGGGAATATTAAAGGAGAGATTATGTACTTTGAATTAAGAGAAAATAAACCGCACGGTACAGAGGATGATCCGTTTAGTATATATCATATAAAAAATGGGGGACGATCATTTCAGATACCGGTACATTGGCATGATGAACTGGAAATTATATATGTAAAAAGTGGTTTTTTGACTGTAAGTATATCAGGAGAAAATTATATTGGAACCCCCGGAGATGCTTTTGTAGTGTCGCCGGGGAATCTGCATTTCATGGGTTCACAGACTGGTACAGTAGATTATTTTACTTTCCTTTTTCCGGTAGAATACATATCTTTTTGCATAAATGATATGTTAGATGATAAATTACTGAAGCCGTTAAAAAATGGTCATCTGATGATAGGCCCAAGAATAAAAGATACAGCAAAAGAACTGTGTGAGCAGTTGGTTGAGACATATATGGCAAAAAATAAGAAAATTGAGTCCGAAATAACTGCTCAGATAAAGACAAAAAGAATTCTTTTACAATTTATTCTTGAAATGTGGGAGAAGGGCTTTATAATCGAAAATGATAAAAGCGGGAGAAATACTGTAGAAAAAGAAATGATTTCATATATACAGCAGAATTTTAAAGAAAAGATACCGTTGAAAGAATTTGGTGAGCAGTTTCATCTTTCAGAAAAATATATATCGCGATATTTTAAGGAACATTTTCACATTACACTTTCGCAATATATAACACATTTACGATTAGAGTATGCAAAACAGCTGTTACAAGATACGGATACTCCTGTTACAGAGATTGCAATGCAGAGCGGATATCAGAATGTAAGCTATTTTATCAGAAGCTTCAAAAAAACATATGGAGTTTCTCCGTTAAAATATAAGAAAAATAAGCCAGGTACATGGTTGGAATAAGATATGAAAAAAGTATAAAAGATGCTATCAAAAAGGGTTAGGGAACAACCGAAAGAGAGTTTCCTGGCCCTTTTTGTATAAAAATAACCAGATAAATATTATGTCACAGGTACTTCCCCTGTAGATTTCCGTTCAATTAGCTGTGCATGCAATAAAAATGTGCTGATTGAAATGTTGTTAAGTAGGCTTGATAGTGCAAAGAACCCGCTTTTTCCGAGTTCAAGCCGATCTTGTCTGATTGTAGTCAATGGAGGGGATGTATATGCTGCAATCGGAATATCATCAAATCCGATAATACTGATATCTTCAGGAATCCTGTAGCCTAGTTGCTGACACTGGATAAGGGCTGCATTGGCAAGAGTGTCCTGACTACAGATGATAGCAGTCATTCCTTTTTCCAGAAACCGAGGCAGGTGCTTTTCCATACATTCAGACAAATAATAAGAGCAGCCAGTAGAATCAGAAGAGGTCTTCAGTCCATGCTGGTGCATGGCACGGAGAAAGGCTGCATGTCGTATCTGAAGAATCTGAGAGCCAAGAGAACCGCTGAGATAGGCAATCTTACGATGACCAAGTCCGGCAAGATAAGAGACAGCAAGTTCCATTCCCTCATCATTATCAATACCTACATAAGCAGTAGAAGGATTCCCAATAATATAGTTATCGAAAAGCACGGCAGGAGTGTGGCTGGTTTTAAAATCCTGAATCCAAGGGTCGTTCAAGGAAAAGCCGATTGCAAAAGCTCCTACGTAATCATGCTCCAACATAAAAACATCATAACGTTGGTTGCGTTGCATCTGAACGTCCACAGGTACGATTTCAATATCAAAACCGGCTGGTTCAGCCATTTGGCGAAAACCAAGCAGAATGTCATAGGCAAAATGATGTGGCTCTTCGTATTGTATATTCTCTTTTTCTGTTATAATACAGATTTTTTTTACGGGTTTCTTATAACGACGTAGTTTAGTATAACCGAGGGCTACAGCAGTTTCTAAAACCTGTTTCCGTAAAGTTTCGCTGATATCAGGTGCATCATTGAGTGCTTTGGATACAGTACTCTTGGAAACATTCATCTTATCAGCAATATCTTGGATTGTAGTCATAATATGTGATCCTTTCATGAAGTAGGAAAATAAATCTTTTTTTATTATATACAATGATATAGTAAAAAGCAATGAACTATAGGAAGAATAAAAGTTTAGATAAGTTTCGAAAATGAGAAAATGAAAAATAATGCACAAAAAATAAAGTAGAAAAATGTAAAAAATCAACAAATATAAGTAGCGGATTGAAAAATGATTGACGAAAAATTGAAAAAGACGTATATTAAGTTTAACGAAACAATACGAAACAAAAAGAAAGGGAGAAAGAGGATGAAAAGAGGACTGGCAACATTTCTAACAGGAATCATGACTGTAACGTTGGTGGCAGCAGGACTAACCGGATGTGGGAGCAGTACATCGGATAAAAGGTCAGAAAAGATCAGACTGATGGTATGGTCTCCATCAGAAGATCAGTCAAAAGATAGTGGCGAATGGCTTCAGACAATGTGCAATACTTTTGCAAAAGAGCATCCGGAATGGGATATTACATTTGTCTATGGAGTAGCTGATGAAGCAACAGCAGCAGATCAGGTGGCACAGGATCCGGAAGCGAGCGCAGATGTATTTATGTATGCAAATGACAGGATTACATCGATTACAGATGCGGATGCAGTAGCAAAATTTGGTGGAAAATATAAAGAAGAGATTGAATCAACCAACTCAGAGGAACTTTTAGATTCGCTAAAGGTTGACGGAGAGCTTTACGGGGTTCCGTTTACAACCAATACCTGGTATATGTTTTATGACAAGTCTGTATTTTCAGAAGAAGATGTGAAAAATCTGGATACAATGCTGGAAAAAGGAACTGTATCCTTCCCTCTTATTAATTCGTGGTATCTTCCGGCATTCTACTTGGGAAATGGATGCACCTTGTTTGGAGATGGAACAGACGAGTCAAAAGGAGTTGATTTTGCAGGAGAAAAGGCAGTGGATGCAACCAATTATGCAATTGATCTGGCAGCCAATCCAAATTTTAAAATTGATGCAGATGGATCAGCACTTGCAGGACTTCGTGATGGCAGCGTAAAGGCAATGTTTACCGGATCATGGGATGCAAATGCGATCAAAGAAGTGCTCGGAGACAATATGGGAGTTACATCTCTTCCTACTTATACAATTAACGGAGAAAAGAAGCAGATGCTTGCTTATGCCGGTTCAAAAGCAATCGGAGTTAACTCGCACAGTGAATACATGGAACAGGCAGTTGCGCTTGCTGTTTATCTGGGTGGAAGTGATGCACAGAGAGCACACTACGAGATGAGAACCGTGATTCCATGTAATACAGAACTTCTGAAAGAAAAGGATATTGCATCCGATCCTCTTGTTCAGGCACAGAATGATACCTTTAATAATACATCGATACTCCAGCCGTTTGTGGCATCCATGAGTAATTGCTGGACACCGGTAGAGAATATGGGAAAAGGAATTCGCAACAAGAGTGTGACACACGAAAATGCCGAAGAACAGACAGAAGCAATGAATGAAGCAATGAACAGCAATGGAATTAATTAAGGGGTGAGCGGAATGAGTATGTTTAAGAAGAAAATCAATGAATTTCCAACGCCATATACCTGCAAAAATGCAGTGAAAAAAGGTGGAGTAGAGACGAAGCTTTCCATGATTCTGATGGGATTTGGAAACATTGTACATGGTCAGATTATCAAAGGACTTTTGTATCTGGCAGTTGAAATTGCCTACATCGTCTTTATGGCAGTAAATGGAATTGGGTTTATCGGTGGTCTACGGACACTTGGAACTGTGCAGCAGCAAGAAGTATGGGATGAAGCGAAGCAAATCTATATTTACACAAAAGGGGATCAGTCCGTCCTGATTTTACTTTATGGTGTGGCGACAATCCTGTTGACAATTCTTATGATCCTTGTATGGAGAGGAACCTTAAGAAGTGCATATAAAGCAGAATGTATTTAGAAAGCGGGAATGCATGTAAATACATTTGCAGAAGATCTGAAATCCTTTCTGCATGAGAATCTGTATCGCTTGTTTATGACGCCACCAACAGCATTCATCTTTGTATTTACTGTACTTCCGTTGGTATTCATGATCTGTATGGCATTTACCAATTACAGCCGTATCGGCAACCATCTGATGCTGTTTGACTGGGTGGGACTTGATAATTTCAAGACGTTGTTTGATTCCGAAAGTATTCTTGGAAGTACCTTCTGGTCTGTTCTGGGATGGACGATCATCTGGGCGTTTTTTGCAACTTTCAGCAATTATATTTTTGGAATGATCCTTTCCCTTCTGATCAACAGAAAGGGAACAAGAGCAAAAGGATTCTGGAGATTTTGTTTTGTTCTTTCCTGTGCAGTGCCGATGTTTGTATCTCTTTTGATCATGCGTACCATGTTGCAGCCGGAAGGAGCGGTCAACGTACTTCTCAGAAATATTGGATTGATCGCAAGTGATGCAAGCCTTCCGTTTTTTACAGATCCGACATGGGCGAGAGTGACTGTTATCATCATCAATGTCTGGGTAGGAGTACCGTATACACTGCTTCAGCTGACAGGTGTACTTCAGAACATTCCGGAAGAACTTTATGAAGCCGCAAAAGTGGATGGAGCAAATGCATTCCAGACATTTACAAAGATCACGCTGCCATATATGTTGTATGTGACAACACCGTATCTGATCGTAACCTTTACGGGAAATGTCAATAACTTCAATGTCATTTATCTTCTTTCAGGAGGAGATCCGGTAACAAACCTTTCTTCAACTGCAGGTAAGACAGACCTTCTGGTTACATGGCTTTACAAACTGACAATTGATAAACAGTACTATAACATTGGTGCGGTAATCGGAATTATGACCTTTATCATTCTGGCAATCGGTTGTCTTCTTACATACCGTAACAGTAAATCCTATAAAGAAGAAGGAGGATTTTAATCATGGAAGGAAAGAAATTACAATCTGCAAAAAAGAAGAAAATGATCAACAATACGATCGTACATATTGTTCTTGCGGTGTTGGCAATTATCTGGCTTTTTCCAATTGCATGGGTAATTCTGACGAGCTTCCGTGCGGAAAAAGGCTCTTACGTATCAACCTTCTTCCCGAAAGCATTTACGCTTGACAATTATATAAAACTATTTACTGATACATCCATTTTAAATTTCCCGCAGATGTTTATGAACACATTGTTTATTGCAATTTGTTCCTGCATTTTATCAGCATTTTATGTGCTGGCAGTTTCCTACTGTTTGTCCAGACTGAAATTTAAAATGAGAAAACCATATATGAACATGGCAATGATTCTGGGATTGTTCCCGGGATTTATGTCCATGATCGCTGTGTACTTTATTTTAAAGGCGATGGGACTTACAGAAGGAAACCTGATTAAACTGGCTCTGATCTTATGTTATTCCGGTGGTGCAGGACTGGGTTTCCAGATTGCAAAAGGATTCTTTGATACAATTCCGGTTGCAATTGATGAAGCTGCACTTTTGGATGGATGTACCAGATGGCAGATTTTCAGCAAGATCACACTGCCACTTAGTAAGCCGATCATTGTATATACAGTGCTGACATCTTTCATGGCTCCGTGGCTCGATTTCATCTTTGCAAAGGTAATCTGCAGAGCAAACTCAGACCAGTATACGATTGCAATTGGACTTTGGAAAATGTTGGAAAAAGAATATATTGACAGTTGGTACACAAGTTTTGCGGCTGGGGCAGTTCTGATTTCAATTCCGATTGCGATTCTGTTCTTGTTCATGCAGAGATACTATGTAGATGGAGTATCAGGTGCAGTGAAAGGATAAGAAAGATGATGAAGGATAGAATAGAATTAAAAAAATATTATTCTACAAAAGAGTTTCTTGAAAATTATATTTATGAGGAAAATAATCTTGGCGTAGAATGTACAGAAGAAGGAACGACATTCCGCCTGTGGTCACCACAGGCGGAATGCATTAATTTAAACCTGTATCAGACAGGAGATGGAGGAAATGCATACGAGCAGATTCCGATGAAAAAAGAAGAAAAGGGTGTGTGGAGTTGGGAGAGCAAAGAAGAACTTCACGGCGTTTATTATGATTATCTGATTACACGCAATGGCGAAGAAGTCCGCTCGGCAGATCCATATGCAAAGGCATGCGGAGTTAACGGATTGCGCAGCATGGCAGTGAATCTGAAAAAGACCAATCCAAAAGGATGGGAAAAAGATCAGACACCAGAAGAAGGACCGGAGAGAATCGTATATGAACTTCACGTAAAAGAATTTTCATGGGATAAGGCGGGTGGTTTTCCGGAAGAATATCGTGGGAAATACAAAGCATTTACGTGCAGACATACGACTTTGAATGAGGATGGGATTCATCCGACCGGTCTGGATTATTTAAAAGAACTCGGGGTGACACACATTCAGATCATGCCGATGTATGACTATGGTTCTGTAAATGAAGCAGGGGAAGATACAGAGTTCAATTGGGGATACGATCCAGTCAATTACAATGTGCCGGAGGGCTCCTATGCGACAGATGCCAGACATGGTGAAGTTAGAATTCGGGAA
Source organism: Ruminococcus sp. AF41-9 (assembly GCF_003477525.1). Taxonomy (GTDB): domain Bacteria; phylum Bacillota; class Clostridia; order Lachnospirales; family Lachnospiraceae; genus Blautia_A. Next base: position 23,252 of record NZ_QUDO01000030.1, on the reverse strand, counting down.
ATGAAAGAAATGATCCAGGCAATTCATGAAGCTGGTTTTGGTGTAATCATGGATGTTGTCTACAACCATACTTATTCGCTGGACTCCTGGTTTCAGAGAACTGTACCTTGGTATTTTTACCGGGTATTTCCGGATGGGAAGATCTCTGATGGTTCCGCATGTGGAAATGATGTTGCAAGCGAAAGAGAGATGTGTGCGAAATATATTCTGGAATCAGTGCTTTACTGGACAGAGGAATATCATATTGATGGATTCCGTTTTGATCTGATGGGACTTCTGGATGTAGATTTAATGAATCGGATCCGAAGTGAACTGGATCAGCGATACGGAAAAGGAAAGAAGATTATTTACGGAGAACCTTGGGCAGCAGAACAGACAGCTGTAGAAGGCGGTAAAAAACTGGCAACAAAAGAAAGTATTGGGCTTCTGGATGAAAATATCGGAGCGTTCTGTGACAGCACCCGAGATGGAATCAAAGGCTCTGCACTCCGGGCAAAGGAAGCCGGATTTATAAATGGAGCGGAAGGAAAAGAAGACGAAATGCTTGCAAGTGTGGCTGCATGGTGTACAAATCCTTATCATGCAGAAGGATTTGAGAATGTCAAAGCACCTTCACAGATTGTTACCTATGTATCAGCACATGACAATCATACCCTGTGGGATAAATTAAAAGAGACAGTCCCGGAGGAAGAATGTATGAGGCTGAATAAAATGGCGGCAGCAGTCTATATGACCTGTCAGGGAACGCTGTTTTTCCTATCAGGAGAAGAATTTGCCCGTACAAAAGATGGACAGGATAATACCTTTAAGGCACCGATTTCCCTGAATCGTCTCGACTGGGAAAAGGCATGGGAAAACAAGGAACTGGTTCGTTATTATCAGGGGCTGATTGCACTTCGAAAACAGCTCTCTGGATTTTGTGACAAATCAAAAGACAGTTATAAACGAATTACAGATATGTGGAAAGAAAAAGGCGTAGTAGGATTTACTGTGCTCAATGATAAAAAAGCAAGATGGAGCCAGGTAAAGATAATTTATAATGCAAGAAAAAGTAATTATAAAGTAAAATTCTTGAATGATGACTGGGAAATCTTAAGCGATGCAGATGACAGCTGGTGCTGGGAAAAAGGAATCTGTGCGGACAGACAGATAGAAGCCGCACCGCAGAGCGTGTTGATACTTGGACGTAAATAATGATTAAGGAGGAGTAGTGCATGAAGTGGATCTATGGCAGACAGGATTGGAAAACATTGGAGAGAGGACTTGAAAACTGCTATCTTTTAACTAATGGTCTGGGAGGTTTTTCTTCGCTTACGATGACCGGAGCTGTGGCAAGAAATGATCATTCGGTATTTATGGCATGTACGAAAGCTCCAAATCACAGAGTGAATATGGTTCACCGTATAAAAGAAGAACTGGGTATTGGGGAAACAAAGTATGTTCTTTCAACTCAGGAATTTGCGGATGGAACAAAAGAAGAAGGATACCGTTATCTTACAGAGTTTTCTTTTGGAATTCTTCCTTTGTGGCGTTATCTGACAAGTGGAATAGAGATAGAAAAAGAGATTGCGATGGCACAGGGCAGCAATCAGATTGCAGTGAATTATCATCTGAAAAACCGAGGTCAGAAAGAGGCCGTTCTCTGTGTAACTCCGTTTTTTCAATTTGAACCTAAAGGGGAAGATTTGAAAGAAGATAAGATATTTTCAAGACAAGAGCAAAAGATTACCGATGGAAAGTATAATCTTTTCTTTGAAACAAATGGGGAGGCAGAAGAATTTCAGGAAAAGAAAGAAACGTATTTTTATCGCTACGATGAATGTGACGGAAGACGGGAAAATGGAACCGCAAGCGCAGTGTATCAGATTAAAAAACGGGTAAAGCCAGGAGAAGAGACAGATTTGACAGTAATTTATTCGCTGGAAAGTCAGATTGGTATGGATGCAAAAAAATTATTTGATAAAATGAAAGAAGAACAGACCCATCATCAAGAGAAGCTTATAAAGACTTCAGGTTTGAAAAATAAACTGGCACAGACACTGGTATGTAGTGCAGACAAGTTCCTTTCGAACAGAGAGTCCACGGATGGATTGACCATTCTTGCCGGTTTTCCTTTTTTTGAGGATTGGGGAAGAGATACAATGATTGCACTTCCGGGAATCTGCATCTCCACAGGAAGATTTGAAAGTGCAAAATCAATTTTGCGGACCTTTGCATTTTATGAAAAGGATGGATTGATGCCAAATCTGTTTCCAGAGGGGGAGAATGAGCCACTTTATAATACCGTAGATGCGGCACTATTATTTATCAACTGTGTGTGGTTATATTATGAAAAAACTCAGGACATCAAATTTGTAGAGGAAATGTATCCGGTAATGCAAAGAATTATTTCCGGTTATGAAAGAGGAACAAATTTCAATATCCATATGGAAGAAGATGGTCTTATCAGTGCCGGAGCGGGGCTGGATCAGGTAACATGGATGGATGTACGTGTGGGAGAAATCCTTCCGACACCAAGACATGGGAAACCGGTGGAGATCAATGCTTACTGGTATAATGCACTTTGTATCATGCAAAAGTTTTCTGAAGTTTTGAAGAAAAAAGAAGAGCAGAAATATGGAGAACTCGCACAGAAAGTGAAAGAATCTTTTGCACGAGAATTCTGGATGGAGGAAAAACACTGCCTGAAGGATGTAATCTCAGAAACAAAGGCAGATACACAAATTCGCTGTAATCAGATATGGGCGGTGTCTATGCCGTTTACTATGCTGGACGAAGAGAAAGAAAGACGGATTGTAGATACGGTATTTGAAAAGCTGTATACGCCTTATGGACTTCGGACATTAGATCCAAAAGACGAGGAGTTTCATGCAAGTTATGGTGGAGAGATGATAAAAAGAGATCTTGCTTATCATCAGGGAACCGTCTGGACTTTTCCGATGGGTGGATATTATCTCGCCTATCTAAAAGTAAATAAAGATTCAAGAGAAGCAAAAGAGATTGTGGCAAAGCAGTTGGAAGTGTTGGAAAGTGCAATGCGTGAAGGATGTATTGGCCAGCTCCCTGAAATTTATGATGGAGAGATTCCGGTTTCTTCAAAAGGATGTTTTGCACAGGCATGGAGTGTAGGGGAAATCCTGCGTGTTTATGAAAAATTGGAGGAATAATAAGATGGAATTTACCGGTGTATATCATAAAACATCAGAGCAGATGAGTTATCCTCTGGATGAGGACAGACTGATCGTAAATATTAAGACCGGGTATGATGTAAAACAGGTGTTTATCCATTACGGAGATCCTTATGAGGCCGGGATTCTGGGTGGAAATGAAAAATGGACAGGAAAAAGAGAGGAAATTATTTATAAAAAACGTCTGCCTTATCAAATCTGGTGGACAACAACGCTTCTTCCTGTATATAAAAGATGTAAATATTATTTTGAATTGAGGACAGAAAAGGAAGTCTGGTATTATTTTGAAGACGGTTTCCTGACAGAAGAACAGCTTCAGATGGATGGCCGTATGCAGCAGTGTTTTATTGTACCATGGATGAATCCTGCAGATATAAACCGCACACCTGCATGGGTAAATGATACTATCTGGTATCAGATTTTTCCGGACAGGTTCTGCAATGGGACACCGGAAAAGAATGGAAATGATATCACACCGTGGAGAAATCACGGAACAGTGACAAATCAGGAAAAATTCGGAGGGAATCTGGAAGGAATCCGTCAGAGACTACAGTATCTTCAGGAGCTGGGGATTACCGGAATTTATCTGAATCCAATCATGGAAGCAGAATCTAACCACAAATATGATACTACAGATTATACAAAGATTGATCCGGCTTTCGGCAATGAAGAAATGATGAAAGCACTTTGTAGGGAAGCGCACGAAAAAGGAATCCGTATTATGGTTGACGCAGTATTTAATCACTGCGGAAGAAAATTCGCGCCGTGGATGGACGTACTGGAGCATGGGAAAGATTCTCGTTATGCGGATTGGTTTATGATAGAAGACTGGGAACAGATCGGAAAAAGGGCAGACACCAGAGACAGGCGCTTTTACTCTTTCGCATTTGCAGATACGATGCCAAAATTAAATACGAATAATGAAGAAGTAATTGAGTATTTTTGTAAGGTCTGCGAGGAATGGATTCAAAAATTTGATATAGACGGAATCCGTTTTGATGTAGGAAATGAAGTATCACATCGGTTCTTAAAGCGGATGCGAGAACATTTAAAAACGATAAAACCGGACATTTATCTGTTGGGAGAAATCTGGCACGATGCAAGCCAGTGGCTGCAAGGAGATGAATATGATTCCGTTATGAATTACCCGCTGCTCAGTGGAATCCATGACTTTTTTCTAGATAAAACGATGAAAAAAGAGGAGTTTGAATATATGGTAAATCGTTGCTATACTATGTATATGCAACAGAATAACGATGTACTTTTCAATCTGCTGGATTCCCACGATACGGAGAGACTTATGAACCGTTTTCATAATCTGGATAAGTTCTATCAGCAGCTTGCAATTCTCTTTACACTTCCGGGAAGTCCTTGCATTTACTACGGAACAGAGATTGCGATGGAAGGTGCACATGACCCGGATTGCAGAAGATGTATGCCATGGAGTGAGATCGAAAGCAAAGAGAATCAGGAAAAAATTGCAATGATGCGGAAACTGATCATGCTTAGAAGAAACGAGAAAATGTGCAGAAGCCCGCATTTCCATTTTCCGGATACGTACAAAAATGATCGCTGTGTAGAATATATAAAATTAGATGAAGAAGGTAATAAAATTGAGGTTCTATTAAATGCATCGGAGGAAAAAATAAAAGTAAAAGGAAATGGAAAAATTCTTTTTGCCCGAGAATTTGATGGAGAGATACTTGGTGTGAACGGAACACTCATTCGTAGAATTTAGAGAGTATATAGGTAATTGCGAAACGAAAAATATAATTAGTGTGGATAACTATTTTATTTTTCAACGAAGTTATAAGCTTTGTGAGGTGTTAAATAAAAATAATTATTGAAAACCAAGTAATTCACAAAAGTTATCCATATTTCCACAGATATCAGCAAACGGAGAAAATAGAGTTTTTGAGGAGATATTAATTTAACATATTACAAAAATCTAGTATTTTCAATGAGTTTAGAGTTTCGCAAACGCCTAAATATCAGTTATCTGTAAGAGGAGAAAGAGATGAATAGAACTAGTGGGGTACTTTTACCTGTATTTTCACTTCCATCAAAATATGGAATCGGATGCTTTTCAAAAGAGGCGTATCAATTTGTTGACCAGCTTAGAGAAGCGGGTCAGAGCTATTGGCAGATTCTGCCACTCGGACCAACTGGTTACGGGGATTCACCATACCAGTCCTTTTCTACATATGCTGGGAACCCATATTTTATCGATTTGGAGACGTTAATAAAAGAAGATCTTTTGACAAAAAAAGAATGCAAAGAATATGATTTCGGAGATAAGGCAGAGTTTATTAATTATGAAAAAATCTATTATTCTAGATTTAAAGTGCTGAAAAAGGCATTTGAGCGTTTCGAAAAAGATGAAGCATATGATAACTTTATTAAAGAAAATGCGTACTGGCTGGATGATTATAGCCTCTATATGGCAATCAAGGACAGTAAAGGTGGAATTAGTTGGAATGAATGGGAAGATGCTCTGAAAAACCGTGAAGAAACAGCTCTTGAAAATGCAAGAGAAGAACTTGCGGAAGAGATTGATTTCTATAAATTTCAACAGTATGAATTTGATAAACAGTGGTCACAGCTTCACGCTTATGCAAATAAACAGGGAATTCAGATTGTTGGAGATATTCCGATTTATGTAGCATTTGACGGCGCAGATACATGGGCATCTCCGGAATTATTCCAGTTTGATGAAGAGAATAATCCGGTTGCAGTAGCAGGGTGTCCTCCGGATGATTTTTCTGCAACGGGCCAGTTGTGGGGCAATCCGCTGTATAATTGGGAATATCATAAAAAGACAGGATATGGCTGGTGGATTAAGAGAATCCGTCATTGTCTCAAATTATATGATGTAGTAAGAATTGATCATTTCCGTGGATTTGACGAATATTATTCCATTCCTTATGGAAATGAGACAGCAGTAGATGGAACATGGATGCCTGGTCCGGGAATGGATCTGTTCCATACAATTGAAGAAAGACTTGGCAAACTGAATATTATTGCAGAAGACCTTGGATTCCTGACAGAAAGTGTACTACAGATGTTGTCTGACAGTAGATTTCCGGGAATGAAAGTAGTTCAGTTTGCATTTGATCCAAACGGAGGTTCAACATATCTTCCACACAATTACCCGGAGAATAGTGTTGTGTATACGGGTACTCATGACAACGATACAACAAGAGGTTGGTATCACAGCACAGATAAAGCAACAAGAGATTTTGCGAAAGAATATATGAATGCACAGCGCTTGGATGAAGATGATCTGGCGTGGGATTTCATTCGTCTTGCAATGAGCAGCATGGCGAATCTTTGTGTGACACCAATGCAGGACTTACTGAACCTGGATGGCAAGGCAAGAATCAACGTACCGTCTACACTTGGCGGAAACTGGACTTGGAGAATGGAAAAGGGGCAGTTTGATGAAAAGGCGGTGGAGAGATTAAAACGTATGACATGGTTGTATGAACGTCTTCCAGAAAAGGAAAATAAAGTAGTGTAGAAAGATGTCGCTTATTCATATGTGTGGAGAGATCTGACCGTGCGTCCAGCAAAGGGTATATAGTCCGGTGGGTGGAAGCCCCATCAAATAAGTTGCTAACCACAGCATTTGAAGCGAGTCTTGAGCCTGTTACGGTAACGCGCAGGCTGAGCGTAGACAGCAAGATAGCAGGGATAGCTATGGAGCACATAAATCCCGATCAGATAGCTGACAGCAGAACGGTAGATTTCCAGTGTCTAACTCATCACTAAAGTAACGAGAATGCGACGCGCAGTTATTCAAACACGATCCAGGATCATATGGACATAAAAAGAGGGCAGTGTTATAATTTTTCCCAAAGAAAATGCATATGGGAGGTATCACAATGTCTAAAGTTGTAAAGCTTTCATCCGTAATGGAACGGGAAGAAAAATTAAAGGAAATCTATGAAAGTCTGGAAGAAATAAAAGATCAGCTGACAGCACTGATCGATGAGTATGAAGAAGAGGAGACACACACAGGAAAAGCAGATGAACTGATCGAAGCCCTGGACGCTCTTGAGGATGCTTCGGAAACCATAGAGGATGTACTGGAAGATTAATGAAGGAGAATGCATATTTTCACCTGCCCGGGCTGTTTGAATTTTATGAGCTGTACCGGATGTTCCTGCCATTATTCCGGGAACACAGGGAATATTTTTACGACTGGTGTGAAATTGGCTCCATATATGGTGCTCCGGCAGATTGTATCTGGGGTGGAGGCAGGGCTGGCTTCGGAGAGAATGATCCGGAGGAGGTTCTTGAACTAATGCAGGAATATGGGATTTCTGCCCGGCTGACTTTCAGCAATTCCCTGCTTCGCCAGGAGCACCTTTCAGACAGAAAATGCAATGCACTGTGCCGGTTGTTTGAGAGAAACAGAGAACCGCAAAACGGCGTGATCATTTATTCAGAACTGCTTTTGGAATATCTTAAGGAGCAGTATCCGGGACTTTATTTTGTTTCCTCCACTACCAAGGTTCTGACAGATTTTACACAGTTTGAAGAAGAAATCCGGAGAAAAGATTTCCGTTATGTTGTGCCGGATTTCCGGCTAAACAAGGATTTTGATAAGTTAAATACATTGTCTCAGGCTGAGAAGGACAAAGTAGAATTTCTCTGCAATGAATGCTGCTGGTTCGGCTGCAGGGACAGAAAAGTCTGCTATGAAACGGTCAGCCGTAAAAATCTGGGCGAAAACTGCCCGGAGCATTACTGCAAGGCACCGGAGGGAGAGAGGGGCTATCTTTTTTCAAAAGCTATGGAGAATCCGGGATTTATTGGAATCAATGATATCCGGGATATCTATCTGCCAATGGGATTTTCAAATTTTAAAATAGAAGGCAGAGGACTCGGCAGTGCCCTGATACTGGAATTTCTGCTCTATTACATGACCAGACCGGAATACCAGATACATGTCAGAGAAAAAATCTATCTGGACAGTATGCTGGATCTGTTTTGAGAGAATTATACCACCGCATTGTGTTAATATATGACAATGCGGTGGTTTTCTGTCCGAAAAAGTATGTAGATACCTGAACTCGGTTGCCGTAGCAGTGAAGTTTTCAAAATTATTCCGGAAACAGTTGACATAGCATACAGGTTTCTGTATTATATAGATAACCGATATATATAGATAATCTATACAATAGGAGGCGAATACTATGGCTATTGAAAAATCACTGGTTTCCGGGAGTATGACAATGCTTATACTGAAATTGCTGTCAGAAAAGGACATGTATGGATATGAGATGATCGATACCCTGCGGCAGAAATCTCAGAACGTGTTTGAACTGAAAGCAGGAACTTTGTATCCGTTACTGCACAGTCTGGAGGATAAAGGATTTCTGACAGTATACGAACAGGAGGTAGCCGGAAAGACCAGAAAGTATTACAGCCTGACCAGACAGGGAAGGGGATTTCTGGAAAAGAAAGTAGAAGAATGGAAAGAGTATTCTGCAGCAGTGAGCAATGTGCTTGTAATGGAGGTGTGATCTATGGACGAATATCTGAAAACATTACTGGAACAGATTCGCTGTAAGAAAGCGCGGCCTTATGTAAAAAAGGAATTTCAGGATCATATAGAAGATCAGATCGAGGCAAATATGCAAGCAGGCATGGATCGTGAACAGGCAGAGAGGGAAGCTGTCCGGGATATGGGAGATCCTGTGGAAACAGGAATCTCTCTTGACAGTGTCCACAGACCTCAGGTTGCATGGAAACTTCTGGGAATAATCATTTTTATCAGCATTGCAGGCGTTTTGATACATGCGGGGATTGCCGGAAAAATCAGTGAAAATGCTGCAGCCGGTTCGGACAGATATGTGCTTCATGTTGTGATCGGACTTGCAGTTATGATGATTTTATATCTTCTGGATTACACTGTACTGGCAAGATTTTCGAAAATAATTGCCGTCATTTTACTATTTGCCTGCCTGGTTACCTTATTGGGTGGCTATCAGTTAAATGGGGCAAGATATTTCATTGTGCTGCCAGGAGGAAGAGGAATATCCATGCCGATTCTGATGCTGTTTTATGTTCCCATATATGGAGCAATTTTGTATAAATATCATGGATGGGGATATAAGGGCTTGATGAGAGCAATCATATGGATGATTGCACCGGTTATATTGGTCTATGCCATGCCGGCGCTTATGCCGGCTTGCATGATGCTGGTATCTATGCTGGTTATGCTGACAATCGCAATTCAAAAGAACTGGTTTACTGTGAGAAAAAAGAAAGCCATCTGCGGAATCTGGGCTGGTTTTCTGGCTATGCCTGTGGCAGCTTTTCTGATCAGGTATCTGAGCAGCAGCCTGACAGAATATCAGATCGCACGTTTACAGGCTATTTTTTCAGGTGGTGGAGAGGAAGATTATTTCACCGGAATGTTGCATTCATTCTGGCAGCAGAATAAATGGATAGGGAAAAGTGGGTCAGATGTAATGGGAAATCTGCCGGCCTTTAATGCAGATTATATTCTGACCTATCTGTCATCTGTATATGGAACAATTGTAGCCATAGTTTTATGTTGTGTTCTGGCAGTTTTGATTTTTGCAGTTTTTAATACTGCCATGAGACAGAAGAATCAGCTCGGTATGATGATGGGATGTGGATGCGGAATTGTATTCCTTATAAACTTTTTCATAAATATCCTGGAAAATCTGGGTGTATTTCCACAATCAGTAACATTTCTTCCCTTTTTATCAGCAGGAGGAAGCTGCATTATAGTTTCCTATGGACTGATGGGGATTGTACTGAGTACATACAGATATAAAAATATCTATCCACGACACTTGAAAATAGGTTTCAAATTCGATAAAACCAAAGCAAAAAAAGCTCTGTATGTCTCAAAAATGTCCATGTGCATATTGACAGGAGGTACTGTTGCTGTTATGTGCATTGCCATATATTGGGATTTGTGCAAGGGTTATATGAATCTTCCGTTTAAAATTATAACCATTGTACTGACATTGCTTCTGGTTGGAAATATGAGAAGAATCGTGCAGTACAATGAGATGAACAGATAGAAAATGTAAAAAAATGTATTAAGAAAAGTACCGCCATATTGATTGTGATAAGTCAATATGGCGGTACTTTTATCCATTAATTGTTTGGAGTAATTGACTGACGGTACTTTTCACGTTTATCTTCAGGAACTTCCAAAGCATTCATTGCCTGGTCAATGGTCAGGTTCATATTTTTCATAAGTTTTTTGATAGAGTCGGTTTCTTTAAGTTCCATTCCCTCATCCATTAACATCTGTCCAAGTCTGGTCATTCTGATTACCTCCTTAATTTCATCTAACTCGGTCCTATCTAAGAATTTGTCAGCCAGTGTATACAACATCGCAGTTGTCTTTTCAGCACTCAGCTCAATATTGGGCTTTGCCAGACAAATTGCTTCTTTAAACATATCCTTGCGGCTCATTTTTACGGACATCAATGGTGTCAGGGAAAGAGCTGCGTAATCATCTTCAGTAAAAGCTTCACCGTTATCCTGCTTCTGCTTTAATTTCCGGAATACTTCATCTGCATTCTTGTCTTTCAGATAAATCGGTTAGGTACTCCCTTATTTGTTAAGTATAGTCCTCATTCGTGCCTTGAAAATGTCTTCGGCTGTTCTTTTGGCTTTTATCATTTGTAAGGATTTCCGCTTGTCCTCCTTTATATGCCTATTTTATCAGAATATACTTCGTTTCTCCAGTCAGAAATTGTGAAAAGATAGCGAAAAGACATGTTGACTTTTCGACAGTATATTGTTTACTCTGAAAAAAGAAAATTATTTTTATTAAAACTGCAACTTTACCATTCAAAATCCGTCTTATCTTATGAAGACAAAATAAAAGAAACGTGAGGTGAAAAAAGTGGAAGATACAGTAATTATCAATCTGTATTTTGACAGATCGGAAAAAGCCATACAGGCGACCGAAGAAAAGTATAGCAGGTACTGCTTCAGTATTGCCTGGAATGTTCTGTATGATAAGGAAGACTCCGATGAATGCGTCAATGATACATGGCTAGCCACATGGAACTCCATACCACCCAGAAAACCGGCAATTCTGTCTGTTTTTCTTGGAAAAATAACCCGAAACCTGGCAATTGACTGTTTTCGCAGGAAAAAAGCTGCAAAACGGTCAACAGAGCACATATTAGAATTATGCAAAGAACTGGAAGAGATAGAGGATGTAACAGCATATTCTTTGAATGATGAAATTCAGAGAAAAGAGATTCTGGAAATTCTTGAAAAATTTCTGGAATCCCTGAAAAAAGGTGACTGTGACATTTTTATACGACGCTACTGGTATATGGACAGCATCAGCGAAATTTCAGCCCGTCATGGAATTTCAGAAAGCAGAATCAAATCCAGCCTCTATCGAAGCAGAAAAAAACTATGGGAAAGGGTGAAGCATTTATATGGAAAAAGGATTTAAAACATTAGAACTGATCGGTGATCTGGATGATAAATACATCTATGAAGCCTCTAAACCATGGAAAAAACAGCACCGTTTTTCCCGGATACACAGAAGCTGGAAAATAGCAGCAGCCGGAATTATACTGTTTATCATGGCAGGATGTACACTGAGGTACCAGGAAGACGTAAAAGCAGCATTACAGAGCATAACATCCTGGATTGGACAGGCACTGGGAATTGAGGATGGTGATACCGATTCTTATACAAATGTTGTAGGAAAAAGTATTTCAAGAGATGGAATCACCATAACTCTGAATGAAATTGTAATGGACAGCAAAAATCTATGGATTGCATATTCCGACAGTGAAGATTTAAACAACAAGAATCACACCGGAAAAGAACAAACGAAAAAAGACCTGATCTCCCAGGACACAGACTCAGATACGCAAGATGCAATAGAGGACAAAATCCTATTTACAGAAGTACGAATTAACGGTCAGGAAATCCATCAGGGTCTGGGTCAAAGAACAGTCAATAACAAGGCTTTGTCAGAAAATCCAATAACAGTAGAAGACTTTACAATTGGAGAAGAAATCAACACAGAGGGAACTGTAAACATAGAGTTCAAAGTATGGTTGATCGCAATGTCTGATGCCGAAACATGGGAAAACATCCAGAAAATACAGGCCAATACACAACCTTATACATTTAAACTCACAACATCAAAAGAAGAGCTGGAGAAAAACACCGTAGATATAAATCTGGATCAGAACATTAAATTCGATTCCAACATTCTCAACCTTACAGAATTCAGATGGAATCCATTCGAAAGTACAATTTACGGAACATATGATGGAACAGTGTATATTGACAGTGATTATTATCTGATCGGAACAGACGATCAGGGAAACAAAATCTGCTATCAGGAGACAGGAAGAAATGGCGAAGAAACTGCATTCCAACAAACCAGAGACCCTGAATTCACCGGCTACAAAGAAATCTCTCCGGAAGCAAAATTAATCACATTACAATTATATGAAGTGAAAAACGATACAGCCCACCAGGTATTCGAAGAAAAAACAGATAAAGATTCCTCAGATGATGTCTACGAAGAATCTGCAGGCTATGTATATAATGAGGGAGAAAGCCCCACAGATGACGCAATACCAATAGGAGACAAGTTTACAGTACAGATAAGATGAAAATGAAGAAGACATATTATTTAAACAAAGATGTTCTGCCGACAATCCCGGTACCACATGATTGTATAATTAAAAAAATCCGTATAGAGCACAAATGGCTAATATTTACCTTTGACAATGATACATCCTATTATGATTCTGTCAGAAAACTTAGCCCAAACATCAGGAATTTGATTTTGAAGTATCATCTAAGTAATCCAGAAGACTTTTCTGTATATAAGTGTAGTAAAACTTTAAAACGAATCTTAAATAAAGAATGCTATATACGCCAGAATACCAGGAAAATTACAAAATTACCCCGCAAACGTCTGGAATATTTGTACCATAATGTAGGATACTGTTCGATTATAACTAAGTTGCATTCAGATGCTCCTGTTATGATAGATGCAGGGGTTGATTATCTGGTATATGAGTGGATAGAATAGTATGACTAATGAAGTAAAATATATATCTTTGTAGACGTTACATCTTCGAAACGTTATACTATTTCCATAAACTAATCGAGGTGATCCCAAAATGAAAAACAAAATCCTGGTAATCGAAGATGACAGAGCAATTTCCGAATTATTATGTATGAACCTAACCATAGCTGGATACGAAACAGTAGCCGCCTACGACGGAATAGAAGCCCAGCGCCTATTGCTATGGAATGAAGATGCAGACCTTGCAGTTGTCGATATTATGCTTCCCGGCAAAGATGGCTTTGCTCTGATGGAAGATTTCCGCGCAAAGAATCTCCCGGTGATCTACCTTACTGCAAAAGATGACGTAGCATCCAAAGTAAAAGGCCTGAAACTCGGTGCAGAAGATTATATGGTAAAACCATTTGAAATGCTGGAACTTCTTGTGCGGATCGAAAAAATCCTGGAAAGAACCGGACGTGCAAAGAGGATTCTTACAATTAAAAATATTCAGGCAGATCTCCAGAGCCATCAGATTCTGAAAGATGGGATTCCCGTAAACCTGAAACCACTGGAATACGATCTCTTTATCCTGCTCTTACAGAACAAAAACATCGCACTTGGAAGAGAAGAACTATTAAAACGTGTCTGGGGCGAAGAATATCTGGGAGAGAGCAGAACTGTAGACGTGCATATCGGCCAGCTCCGCAAGAAACTGGAGTTGTACGATGAAATAAAAACAATCCCAAAACTTGGCTATCGACTGGAGGACTAACCGCTATGAAGTTGTGGAAACGGACAGTAGCACTTATGCTGATAACACTTTTGTGCTCTCTGATACCGGTCGGTGTCCTGAGCTTGTATGTCACAGGAAAAAGAAGCCTGAATAATGCTGCTGAAACCTATGGACGACAGCTTGCAAATGGAAAAAATCTCCTGGAACAATTCTGGGACAACAGTAAATATGAGCAGATGTCAGAAACAGGAAAAAAATCTTATCTGGAATTCCAGTTTCTGAGATGCTGCGGTGAGAAAATGCTCCTCATTAATTCCGAAAGTAAAGAAGCCGTAGTAAACCGCACAGATTATGAGATTGTCAGCATGGATAATCTCGGTTTAAACAACAAAACGGATTCCTATGAGTACAAAATCCAGAAACTGAATCACAAATACTTACTTTTACAGCATGCGCTGCTTACAAATCCAGAGGGTTACGAAATACTTTCAGTCCGTGATGTTACTTCTATGTTTACGGAACTGAGACAGACGGCAGCCTGGTTCCTGGGAATCTATCTGGCAGTATTTTGCATTGCTGGTCTGTTTATCTATCTAATGATGAAGCGGACCGTACAGCAAATGGAAAAACTGCAGGAAGTAGCCGGAAAACAGGAAATGCTTATGGGAGCACTTGCCCACGAAATGAAAACACCTCTTACTTCTATTATTGGATATTCAGACACTCTGCGGCATGTAAAACTAAACGATGAACAAAAAGACCGTGCCTTGGAACATATCAGCCGTGAGGGAAAAAGACTTGAAAAACTTTCCGGAAAAATGCTCCAGATGCTGGGGCTCCATCAGAATGATTCAATAAAAATGGAGTCACACTCTATAGGAGAACTGCTGGAACATGTAGTTCAGCTAGAGGCAGAACAGGCAGCGCAGAGACAGATACAATTACAGACAGAATACGAAGATTTTTCTATGAAAATGGATGATGAATTAATGGAAAGTCTTCTTGTAAATTTGATAGATAACGCTCTCCGTGCTACAGAAGCAGGAGGTCGTATTACCGTAAAAGCATATAAAGAATCGGGTAGGAAAATTCTGGAAGTTGCAGACAACGGTCGGGGAATCCCACAGGAAGAACTGGGAAAAATTACGGAAGCTTTTTACATGGTAGACAAATCCAGAAGCCGCCAGGAGGGCGGAGCAGGACTTGGACTTGCGTTATGTGTAAAAATCGCAGAAGTTCATGGAGGCAGACTGGACATCACAAGCCAGCTTGGAACAGGAACGAAAGTAAGAGTAATATTTGATAAAAAAAGATAAAGAATTAACCTGATCTAGCAGATGGAATTTACAACTTGTTTACATCTTGATGAATACATTGGAAAGACAGTATGGTACTCTTTTCTCATATGAAGAGGGTACCTTTTTTGACAAATTAAGAAAGGATGAGAAAGAAATGAAGAAAGTAAAAATATTTCTGGGAGCTTTTTTATGTATGAATCTTTTTACAATATCAGGATGTGATAAGGTCGTTCATTCTGCTGTTGTAGAAGAAAAGGATAAGACTGCTGCAAAGAAAGAGGAAAACAAAGAGAAAGAAACAGTTCAGAAAACAGTCACTGAACAGGTGCAGGCTCCGAAAACCTACCAGACAACCATCCAGTCCGATTTAAGATCCGCAGAACGAACAGATCAGGAAAATCCTATGAAATTTACCCTGATAGCCGATGCACCGGTGGAAGTGCCGGATGTGGATGCCATATGTCTGAAAAATGTAAAAAAAGCGACAATTTCTGAAGAAGAGCCACAGAAAGTACTGGATACTTTTGCCAAAGGGCAATTGTTGAAACAAGACTATGATGGATTGGCAGAAACATATGAGGTGGATGGACTGACGTACCAGTATACAGGTACATTCCCCGATTTAGAAGCATTTAGTTTTTTGGAAAAATATGCTGCGTTTGATGATGTGAACGAAGAAAATATGTCTCAGGATGAGAAAAAACAAAGAGCAGAACGATTTCAGAATTATATAAAAGCAGGAAATCAGAATATGCCTGATGACGGCGCAGAAAATTATGTAAAGGATATTGTTTCTGGAGAATGGCACCTGTTTGACAGTGCATCAAAAGAACTCACAGAAGAAAACTGCACTTTGGAAAAGACCTCTTTTTTCTTTGAAAGAATGGTCGATGGTGTACCTGTTAATTATATACGGAATTCTTATCTGCCATATGATGAATTATCCCGTCCCTGGATAGATGAAGACGATAATTTTCATGAAGCGAAGTGCGATGTGTGGGATAATGAATCGCTGACAATGATTTTCTGCAGCGGAACACTTCAGAGTTTCCAACACAGTGATCCAATTGAGGTATCAGATGCTTCGGACGAAGCATTGTTTCTTCTGCCATTTAATGAAATCAAAGACATTTTCGAAAAAACAATCACCATGCAGATTATGACAGAACAGGAAAACCGTCTGCCGGCAGTAGGTGGCATAAGTTTCAGCCGTTATCCCTCTATTGATGCACAGAGTGTTGAGATGATGATAACAAAAGTCCAGATTGGATATATGCGCGTGCGGGAGGGCAACAGCAGCACAGAGGGAAGTCTGATTCCGGTATGGGATTTCTATGGAACCTGGAATTCCCAGGAACCGGCCTATGCAGATGGCGGTGATGAAATGGGTATAGACAGCGTTACTATGGATCGCATCGGTGTACCGCTTCTCACAATCGATGCACGAGATGGCAGTGTCGTACAAAGAGTACAGGGCGGAGCATCTACTACGTTTCCTGGTGGTATTGGAAAATGTGAATAAACCGTAATAAAAAAAGTGCAGTGTTTATCTGGTTAAAATAGAAATGAAACCGGAAATATGGTATGATTGGGACAACAATTAAAACCAGAGCGTGTTTGAAAATAATTTCTACAATCTGCATGCTCCAGACATTAAGGAGGATACAACAATGGATGCAAACATGAAAAAAAGAAACGAGCTTTTGGCAAAAACAGTGATTAAGGGACTGGAATCCCGCAATATGTCCGGGTATTATGCACAAGATAAAGAAGCAGCATTAAAGCAGGCCCTGGAACTGATCCCAAACGGAAGCACGATCGCCATGGGCGGATGCATGAGTGCACATGAGATCGGTCTGGTCAAAGCCCTGCAGGATGGAGAGTATAATTATATTGACCGCGCAAAGCTTGAACCTCGTGAGGGACTTATGGCAGCCTATGATGCAGATTTCTTTTTATCCAGTGCCAATGCAGTTACAGATGATGGCGTCCTTGTCAATATTGACGGCAATTCCAACCGTGTATCCTGCATTGCCCAGGGTCCGAAAAAAGTAATCTTTATTGTAGGTATAAACAAAGTCTGTCCGGATCTTGACAGTGCAATGAAGCGTGCCAGAAATGTGGCAGCTACAGCTAATGCGCAGAGATTTGATATCAAAACTCCATGTAAGGAAACCGGAAAATGCTTTGACTGCAAATCCCCGGATACCATCTGCTGTCAGTTCCTGATCACCAGATATTCCAGACATAAAGACAGAATCCATGTGATTCTGGTAAATGACACACTTGGGATGTAACCAAATCAAGTAAGTCCCTGGCTTCGATTGAACACAAATAATAAAAAAGAACAGTCTCATTGACACATAATAAGTCAAAGGGGCTGTTCTTTTTTTGAAAACAATAGGTCTGAAAAAATCAATATCTGTATCATGTAAATCAATACCGGAATGGTTTCTGACACAGAATTCTAATATAATATCCATGCGGCAGAAGGATAACCATATAAAAGAACAGATACAGGTTAGAGCGTGTCTGAAAAATCATTCCCGCAATCTGCACGCCCCACTTTGCGGGATATTTCACCCGAATTCAGTTGCCGTAGCCCGCTACGGCGCCCTCATCCGGGCAAAATATCCCACAAATTGTGACGCACATCTTGCAGAAAGCATTTTTCAGACACGCTCTAGCACTTTTGCAGCTTAAGAGAATTGTATTCACCGGGATTGCATCCGAATTGTCGGCGAAATGCCCGGGCAAAACGGCTGGCGTTGCTGAAGCCTGTCATATCTGCAATCTGGATCATAGAATATTGGCAGCTCTGAACCAGAGGCAGACTTTGGTTGACACGATATTCTTCCAGATAGCCGGTAATTGTCTTGCCAGTCATTTTTTTGAACAGACGGCAGCAGACTTCTCTGGACAGATGAACCTGGTCTGCCAGTTCCTGCAGAGAGATTACGGATTCAAAATGCGTATTAAGATAATCCAGCATTTGTTCCAGCCTTTCCAGTTCCAGATGGTTGGCCGGAATAAATTTTGCAAGATCATTCTGATGTTCGCAGAGAATCATACCGAAAATCTCACAGAGAATCCCCTTAATCTTCAACTCATAACAGAAGGTCTTCTGATCAAAGAGGGCTTCTGTTTCATTGAGCTTTTGAATCACAGTCCGGGTACATGAATTTCCGGAAGTAAGAAGGATACAGGGGACAGCAGAATTCTGGAGAAAAGGGCGAAAACATCTGCGTTCCACATCACTTCCGTATTCGCCGTATATAAAATCCGGACGTGCCAGAAAAGTACTATATCTGGCGTGACTGCTATTAGGCGAATGGCAGCTATGCGGAACATTTCGATTCAGAACAAGAGCGTCCCCCGGTCTGACAGTATAGCTTTTCTGGTAAACCTGATAAATTGCTTCTCCCTCTCTGGGAACGCTGATCTCCAGGTCATTATGCCAGTGAATAGGAACACTTTTCCCCTCAAAAGCCCAGAGGTCGTCATGATTTACAGTCATGGGAAAACCCGCAGTTCCATGTTCACAAAGTTCGCGGTTGGTCTCATCCACCAGAATTTTACGCATAGCCATTTTACAATTCTCCGATTCTATCTTATATATTGATAATTATAACGTTGACACGCACATCGTGCAAGGAGAGGAGTAAGAAACATGGCAAGATCAAAAGAAATGGATTTGACTACAGGAAATCCGTTCTGGTCACTGCTGAAATTTGCAATCCCTGTAATTCTGGGAAACCTGTTTCAGTTATTTTACACACTGGCGGATTCTGTGATCGTAGGTAAAACACTGGGGGCGAACTCGCTGGCAGCAGTAGGCTCCACCAGTATTATTATTTATTTTGTATTCTGTTTTATCAATGGATTCACAGGAGGCTTCGGTATCTGCCTTGGACAGAAATGCGGGGCAAAAGATGAAAAAGGAATGCGCAAGAGTGTTGCGGTTTCTACACTGCTGAGTATTGCATTTACAGTAGTTCTGACACTGATCTGCTGTCTGCTCGCACGTCAGATTCTTGTCTGGATGCAGATTCCATCTGACATTTCAGGGGAAGCATATGACTACATGTTCGTAGTTTTACTTGGTACAGGTGCTACTGTTTTTTATAACATGATCTCCAACATGCTTCGTGCATTGGGAGACAGCAAGACACCACTGTATTTTCTGGTATTTTCATCTGTACTGAATATTATCCTTGATGTTGTATTTATCGTACCGTTACATATGGGAGTAGCAGGTGCGGCATGGGCAACCATTCTGTCACAGTTCCTCTCAGCAGTTCTGAGTCTGATTGTAGGACTGAAAAAATATCCGATTCTGCATCTTCGCAGAGGAGATTTTTCAGACCTGAAAGATGCAGCAATCCTGCATTTAAAGACCGGCTTTCCAATGGGATTCCAGATGTCCGTTATGTGTATCGGACAGCTTGCCATGCAGACAGTTGTAAACTCACTTGGTACTGCGGCAGTCGCAGGATATACTGCAGCATCCAAAGCAGATCAGGTTTCTGTTTTGATAAACAATGCAATGATGACAGCGATTTCCAACTATGTAGCCCAGAATTTCGGAGCCGGCAGAAAAGACCGTATCCGTCAGGGTGTACGTGCCTGCCTGATCCAGACAGAAACATTCAACCTGATCATGTGCATCGGAATTCTGCTTCTTCGTCATCCGATCGTAAGAATGTTCCTTACAGATCCGACAAAGGAGATTTACCATTACTCAGATATGTACCTGACTGTTGTTGCTCCATGCTACTTCATACTGGGATTACTTGCAGTATACCGCACTTCCATTCAGAGCATGCAGAATGGACGCGCACCGTTTACAGCATGTATGATCGAACTGGTAATGCGAATTGCAGCAACTGTCGGACTTTCCGGAGTGATTGGTTACACATCCGTATGCATTGCCAGCCCAATGGCATGGATCGGAGCCTGCTCACTGTTGATTCCGGTTTACTATAAAATGATGAAAAAAACAAACACGCCTGAAGTATCGACAATATAAGAAATATAAGAATGGAAAAAGAACTGTAGCTGATATATAATAACTCCGGAGGTAAACTATGGAATTATTATTACTTGGAATATTTGCTGCAGCTCTTTTATTATGCGTATTTTCCGGAATCTCCATTATTTATGCCATGATTCTGGGACTGGTGCTGTTTTTTGCATATGGACTGGTAAAGAAAAAAACATGGAAACAGATGCTTGTTTTTTCATGGCAGGGAGTGAAAACAGCAAAGAATATCCTGCTGACATTTTTGCTGATCGGAATGATGACTGCTGTATGGAGGGCAAGCGGCTCGATTGCATTTATTGTTTATTATGCATCTGGAATATGCGTACCATCAATTATGCTGCTGGCTTCATTTCTTTTATGTTCGCTGGTGTCTTTCCTGACAGGAACTGCATTTGGTACAGCGGCTACTATGGGTGTGATCTGCATGACCATGGCAAAGAGTATGAATGCTTCTGAAGTACTTGCGGGAGGTGCAGTGCTTGCAGGAATCTATTTTGGCGACAGATGCTCGCCGGTTTCCACCAGTGCCTTGCTTGTAAGTGAACTGACAAGGACAGACCTGTATGAAAATCTGAAAGGAATGGCAAAGACTGCAGCAGTACCATTTGCAGTGTCATGTGTGATTTACTGGGTTCTGGGGCTGCAGACACATGCAGGAAAAACGGATGTAGATATTCGTGCAGCACTGGGAGAATTTTATCATTTATCAATCTGGACATTGCTTCCGGTTGTGGCAGTTCTTATTTTTTCCATACTGCGCATGGAGGTAAAAAGAACTCTGGCGATAAGTGCGCTGGTCGGAATTTTTGTCGCAGTGCTGGTACAGAAATATCCGGTTTCAGGACTTCCATCTTTGTGCATTTCAGGTTTTTCACCGGACAATGAACAGATAAACAGATTGATGGGCGGAGGTGGCGTTCTTTCTAATATGAAAGTAGTGGCGATCGTAGGCATTTCATCCTGCTATTCCGGAATTTTTAAAGGGACAGATTTTCTTCATGGGATTAAAGAGTTTATCGGGAATCTAAACAGCAGGATTACTCCATTTGGAACAACTTTGCTGACTTCCGTTGTGACTGCAGCGGTATCCTGTAACCAGACATTATCTATTATGCTCACCAATCAGCTCTGCGGAGAAAACAACCCGGATAAAAAGGAATTTGCTCTTTCGCTGGAAAACTCAGCAGTTGTAGTCGCCCCGCTGATCCCCTGGTCAATCGCATCGGCGGTTCCTCTGGCATTTATCGGTGCACGACAATGAGTGTGTGTGCGGCAATTTATCTGTATCTGCTTCCGGTGTGTTATTTTTTTTCCAGACATAATAAAAGAAAACGTTAAATATACAGTCTGGATTCTTGATATCATTGATTCAACGTGTTAAAATACATCCATTAAAAATTTAAAATCTGAATCTGAAACAAAGGCGTTTTGTACTCATGCAAAGTGCCTTTTTCACTTTATACAACGGCAACAGAACGGATCAATCCCAATGGTGCAGGTCAGGCGGTGCTGGCTGTCCTGAATTTTCTGTCTGCACAGGGTATTGTCCAATATCATGGACCGTCACTGATAAAACCGAAAATAGTGAGTGATACAGAACTTATACCGGTCAGAACTTCGGAATCCGGTATTTTTGAGCCACTTGTAAAGGCAGGGGAAACGGTAGCAATGGGACAACCGCTTGCCAATATTATCCATCCGTATGAAAGCGAACTGATAGAAACACTTTATGCACCGGTAGACGGGAAAGTATTTTTTATCCATAATGAACCTCTGACTTATGCAAACACGGCAGTTATTAAGCTTGTTCAGTAAGCGGATAGCAGATGTTTATTGTAAAGAGCTGCTTTACTTTGCTAAAGGGATATACTATAATATGCGAAAAAGCAGTTATCTGGTTATGCAGGCAGTAAGGTGGATGTTTTTACCTGTCTGGTCTGTTTTGGATTGCATGAGAGGAGCAAACTTATGAAGATCGGATTTATCGGATGTGGAAATATGGGTTCCGCAATGATCAGCGGTATGCTGAAAAAAGGACTCTACAAGAAAGACGAGATCATTGTTTCCAATCTTACAGAAGAAGGAAGCAAACGAAGTAAAGAGAAACTGGGAGTGGTGACAACTCTGGATAACCGTGAAGTAGTAAAAGGTACAAAACTGTTTTTCCTGGCAGTGAAGCCGCAGTTTTATGAAGAAGTACTGAATGAAGTAAAAGATGAACTGACACCGGAACACACAGTCGTAGGTATTGCACCGGGGAAAACTCTTGCGTGGCTGGAGGAGAAATGTGGACAACCTCTGAAAGTAGTGAGAATGATGCCGAATACTCCAGCTCAGGTTGGTGAGGGTATGACAGGCGTATGCGCTAATGAGAAAGTATCAGCAGAAGAATTGGATCAGATCTGTGAGATTACAGACAGTTTCGGTCGTACAGAGGTAGTTCCGGAACGTCTGATGGATGCAGTAGGTGCTGTAAGCGGTTGCTCACCGGCTTATGTGTTCATGTTCGTAGAGGCAATGGCAGACGCAGCAGTAGCTCAGGGAATGCCGAGAAAACAGGCTTATCAGTTTGCAGCACAGTCCGTACTTGGAAGTGCAAAAATGGTACTGGAAACCGGTATGCATCCGGGTGAATTAAAAGA
Source organism: Ruminococcus sp. AF41-9 (assembly GCF_003477525.1). GTDB lineage: Bacteria > Bacillota > Clostridia > Lachnospirales > Lachnospiraceae > Blautia_A. The sequence continues at coordinate 290 of NZ_QUDO01000030.1, read as the reverse complement.
CATGGTATGCTCCCCGGCCGGAACTACCATTGAAGGAGTACGAATTCTGGAACAGAATGGGTTCAGAAGTGCTGTTTTCGAAGCTCTGAATGGGGCGGCTGAAAAAGGGAAGAAAATGTAATCTTGTTTGTATAGGAGGGACGCTCCGAAATATTGTTCTGTTGATATGCGGTTTCGGAATCTAGTACATCGTTTCGTAAATAACTATACCAATCGCGTAGGATGCGGATTCGAGTGTGCAGGTCTAAAAACGCAGGCGTAGCGGGCTACGCTGAGGCTTTTAGACCTGT
>NZ_QUDO01000003.1 GCF_003477525.1 Ruminococcus sp. AF41-9 | reverse complement strand
ATATTTTTTGCCACTTTCGTGAAAAATATCGAAACACATATAAAATCAAATGCCATGACAAAGGCCTTAAAACAGCTGATTCATCAACAAGTCTATCATTTATAAAGTTGTAAACTGGTGTATTATAAATAACATATTAATCTTAAATAAAAAGCACTATACTAAGTGCAACAAAACAAATTATACAGAAAGAAATACATAAGGAGAAAATTGAAAATGAAAGCAGTGATCGCAATTGATTCATTAAAGGGAAGTTTAAGCTCCATGGAAGCAGGATATGCTATCGCAGATGGTATCCGCAGAGTTCATGGACAGGATGCGGAAATCGTAGTAAGACCTTTGGCAGATGGAGGTGAAGGGACTGTTGAAGCACTGGTAAGCGGAATGAACGGAATGACACAGAATGTAATTGTAACAGGACCGCTTGGAACACCTGTGAACTGTGAATATGGAATTATTGAAAGCAGTCACACTGCAGTCATCGAGATGTCCGGTGCAGCAGGAATTACACTTGTTCCGGATGAAAAACGTAATCCACTTTATACCACAACCTATGGAGTTGGAGAAGTGATCAAAGATGCAATTGCCAAAGGATGCAGACGCTTTATCGTAGGAATCGGCGGAAGTGCTACGAATGACGGTGGAATCGGAATGCTTCAGGCATTGGGATATGGTTTTCTTGACAAAGAAGGAAAGCAGGTTCCTTTTGGCGCAAGAGGACTGGAAGTGCTGGAAGAGATTACAGATGAATATGTACTTCCGGAACTTGCAGAATGTGAATTTCGTGTTGCATGTGACGTAACAAATATCTTGTGTGGAGAAAATGGATGCAGTGCAGTATTCGGTCCACAGAAAGGTGCAACCCCATCCATGATCATGCAGATGGATAAATGGCTGGAAAACTATGCTGCACTTACAGAAAAGAAATACACTAAAGCCAATGCACACCAGGCTGGTACAGGTGCAGCGGGCGGACTTGGGTTTGCATTCTTAAGCTTTACCAATGCGGTTCTGGAGTCCGGAATCAAGATTGTTTTAGAGGAAACCGGGCTTGAGAAATATATGGAAGATGCAGACATCGTAATTACAGGAGAAGGCCGACTGGACAGTCAGACTGCAATGGGCAAAGCTCCTGTCGGAGTTGCCCGTCTGGCAAAGAAACATAACATTCCTGTCATTGCTTTTGCAGGAAGTGTAACGAAAGAAGCCGTTGCCTGCAACCAGAACGGAATCGATGCATTCTTTCCAATCCTCAGAGGGGTAGTGACACTGGAAGAAGCCATGAAACCGGAAAACGCAAAAGCGAACATGACAGATACTGTAGAACAGGTATTCCGTCTGATGAACACAGGGAGGAAATAAATGATGGATTATAGTTTTACAACAATAGGAGCCTTGATCGGAATGGCAGCAGCGATCATTCGTAACAAACAGAGAAAACCGGACAAAGTGAGGCATACGGAGTTGTTGCACCGGAAGGGTTTGTGGTGTATAATTGTGTCCAATGACTGAAATGATAAAATGTCAGAAACGGATTTTGAAGTTATCATTCCTTTCAGGTATGGTAAGGTTGCGAGCAGGATTTTTTTTCTGTTTCTGACATCAGAGTGAGATTTTGCGAAAAAAGATGGATAGCAAGGATATAAGGGGAAAGACTTTGAAAAAGACGATAGAAGAACTTTTAAACGGAAATTTTAAATATGAACACCCACGCCTTCTGTTTTCGAAAGACAGGATCGAGGTTACTTTAAAAGCCGGAGAAACCTGTCAGGAAGAAGTGTATCTGGGAACAGAGGATAATGAGAGGATACGTGGATATGTGACCTCATCCAACCGCCGTGTGGTGCCTGGACTGGATCAGTTTTCCGGGACTACTGTATGTCTGAAATATGGAATTGACGGTGTGGGAATGCGCCCGGGAGACAGACATGAGGGCTGGCTGTGCTTTACGACCAATATCGGCGAATACAAACTTCCGTTCCTGATTCAGGCTGAGAAGGAAGAAGTACAGAGCCTTGCCGGGGAAGTGCCGGATATGAATACTTTTGTGCAGATTGCGAAAGATGATTTCAAAGAAGCGTATCGTCTTTTTACAGATAAAAGTTTTACGAATCTTCTGAAGAATGCAGATGAGAAAGAGATGGCTCTTTACAAAGGGCTTTCCAGACAGCCGGTCACTTTTCAGCATGTGGAAGAATTTCTGATCGGTACCGGCAGGAAACAGCCTGTGAGAATTGAATTAAAAGCGGATCACAGCAGCTACTATGATATTCAGGAGACAGTGCGGGAATCTTTTCCTGTTCAGAAGAATGGCTGGGGACATCTGAGACTGGAAGTGGAAGCAAAGGGAGACTTTCTGGAGGTTCCGAAGTATGTAGTGACGGATGAGGATTTTATCGGAAGTTATTATCAGGTGGAGTATGTCATTCATAAAGATGTTCTGCCAAAAGGAAGACAGTTTGGTGAGATCGTGGTGAGAAGTCCTTATCAGGAACTGACTTACCGTATTACCGCTTCCAGAGAACCGAAGGTACAGTTAAAAGTAGATGTTCATGAGAAACAGCAGAAACTTTCCCTGATGAGGGATTTTCTGGAGTATTCCTGTAACCGGATGGAACTGAAAACCTGGAGCGGAAGCAGCCACTTTCTACTGAATCAGCTTAAGGAATCGGGCTGTGATTACCCGGAATATCAGATGTATGAGGCATATATTTCCCATGTGGAGGGAAATGATGAACAGGCAGAGGAAATTCTGGGAAGATTTCAGAACAGACAGTTATTTAAAGAAAATCTGGAACTTGCCGGGGTTTATCTGTATCTGTGTAATCTGACAGGCTTATATAAGGATAAAGATCAGGCAGTGAGAAGACTGCAGAGCTTTTATATGCAGAAAGAGGACAGCTTCCTGCTGTTCTGGATTCTGCTTCAGATGGCGCCGGAGAGCATTGGCTCCACATCCAGGATCGTATTTATGATGGAAGAGCAGTTTGAGAGAGGATGCAGAAGCCCCTTCCTTTATCTGGAAGCGTGGAAGTATATCAGCAGAGATATGACTCTTCTTCACAGAATGAGCGGTTTCTGGGCGCAGGTCTTTCTGCTGGCAGGAAGAAAACAGATGCTTACCGAAGAACTGGTGATGCGCTTTGCCTATCTGACCGGTTACGAAAAGGAATTTAACAAGAGTATGTATCAGGCGATGGCAATGGGATACGATGCTTTTCCTTCCGATGATACGCTGGAGGCGATCTGTCGTTATATTATGCTGGGGAATCCAAGAGAGCCGGAGTATTTCCGCTGGTTTGCCCTGGCAGTGGACAGAGGACTCCGCCTGACCAGACTTTATGAATATTATGTGGAGACGATGGATACTTCCTATCAGAGAGAGCTGCCGAAGCCGCTGCTGATGTATTTTACCTATAATAACAGTTCTCTCGGTGATGACAAAAAAGCCTTTATCTATGCCAGCATCGTGGGAAATAAGTTCCGTCAGCCTCAGACTTATGAGGACTATGAGGAACATATGGAGAAGTTTGCCATACAGAAGGCAAAAGAAGGCAAAATGAATGCCAACTATGCAGTCTTATATCAGGAATTTCTGAGTGATCCGAAAACTCCGGGACGTGCAGAACTGATCGCGGAGAAAATGTTTACACACCGTTTATACTGCGATGATCCGAAGGTACGTTATGTTATCGTACGCCATGACCAGCTCCGGGAGGAGGAAAGTTATCCGTGTATTCAGGGTGTGGCATATCCGAGGATTTACACAGAGGATGCGGTGATCTTATTCCAGGATGCAAAACAGAGACGTTATGCTTCCACGGTAGATTATAATATGAAGAAACTCTTTGACGAACGGGAACTGGTGAAGAAAGTACTTGAGCAGGAAGTAAGAGAGCCGGGGCTGATCCTTCATTACTGTGAGAATACAGAGATTGACCGTTCGAATCTGCAGATTTTCCAGAGGATCACAGAGACGAAGGATTTTTCCGATGAATACCAGAGAAGTATCAGAAAGAAACTTCTTGACTATTACAGTGCAAATATCCGGGGAGAGGATCTGGACGATTATCTGAAACAGATGGATTATAAGGCATATGCGGCAGTGGACAGAACCAGCCTTCTGGAGATTCTGATCGCCAGAGGACTTTTTGTACAGGCGATGGCGGTCATTTCAGAGTTTGGTTATGAAGGTCTGCGCACAGAGAGCCTTCTGAAGCTTACCAGCAGAATGCTGATCCGCTGCGACATGGCAGAGGATGAAGAACTTCTGGCACTTGCTTCTGATATTTACAGACATGGCAAATATGATGAGGTGATCCTGAAATACCTGATGGATTTCCGTTTCGGACCGGTGAACGAGATGTTGTCCGTGTGGAAAAGTGCGCAGGGCTTTGAGATGGACACCTATGACCTGGATGAGAAACTTCTGGAACTTCTGATGTTTACTTCTGACTACCGGAAAGAGGGAGAGAAGATTTTAGAAGATTATGTAAAACATACGGGAAAAGAGTCCGTTGTCAGTGCTTATCTGACACAGGTGGCTTACGGAGTGTTCGTAAAGGAATATCCGATGAGTCCGTTTGTCAGAGAGAGACTGGAACTTGCCTGCAAAGAGGAATGGCCGGTAGATTTTGTGTGCAGTCTGGCACTGTTTGAGGCTTTTGCAAAAGAAAAAAGCCTGGATCAGGAACAGCTTGAAATGGAGAAAGAGATTCTGCAGAAATGTGTAAAGAAAGGAATGGAGTTTGCATTTTTCAAAAAACTTCCGGTTTCTCTGCTGAGTCCGTATCAGCTTGATGACAAAACTTTTGTGGAATATCACACAGACCCGAAGGCGAAAGTGACACTTTACTATGCACTGGATGCAGGTCTTGGAAAAGAGGCCAGATATCAGACAGAACCGCTGCGAAATCTGTATGAGGGTATTTTTGCAAAGACATTTACCCTGTTTTACGGTGAGACTCTGCATTACTATTTCAAGGCAGAGATCGGTGACAAAGTCACTCAGACACAGGAACGGGTGATCACCATGAATAAAGTGGAAGGAACTCCGGTAAGCAAGTATCAGATGATCAATCAGATGCTTTCCGCTCACAGACTGGACAAGGAACAGGAAGTGCTTTCCCAGATGAAGAAGTATTTCAGACAGGAACAGTATGTGGAAAGTATGTTTACCATAAAAAAAGAAACGCAGGAAGTTTAACCAGAACGTGAGGCAGAGATTTAACCGAATCAAGTAAGTCCCCTGTTTTAATTGCGAAAAGCAATAAGCAGTGGGTGGGGACTTGCTTGACTTTGCCTGACGATCCTGGCAGGAGGAACAGATGAACGAAATTCGTGACTTGATAGTGGGAATTGATTTTGGCAGAGAATATTCCCAGATTTGTTATTATGACCGCAAGGGAGGAGAACCCCGTTCTCTTTCCTTGAAAGCCGGCGGAAATGAATATGAAGCACCAACCTGCCTGTGCAGAAGACCGGAACAGAAGGACTACTGCGTAGGACTCGAAGCACAGTATTTTGCCGGGAAAAGGCGGAATCATGATCAGTGATATCTACGGGATCAGTGAAAAGAGAGATACGGTGCTGGTAGAGGGGCAGGATCTTGCACCCTGGGAGCTGTTGGCTCAGTTTCTGAAGGGAATGCTGAAATTTCTGGGAATCACGGAACTGGTCAAAAATATCAAATGTGTAACCGTAACCTTGCAGGAGCTGACTCCTGTGCAGGTGGAAAATTTTCAGAAAGCATTCGCAGACCTTGGATTTGTAAAAGAGCAGTATTTACTGCAGGACTATGGAGAGAGTTTTTATTATTATATTCTTTCCCAGCGCAGGAAACCTGGAACCGCAGTGTTGCCTGGTATGCATTTACGCCAAAGAGTGTTTCTTTCCGCAAAATGACTCTGGACGGAAGCAGCAAGCCGGTTGTGGTGAAGCTTGAGGAGCCGGTGGAGACAGAACTTCCGGAAGAAGGAGAAAAAAGAGATTCGGAATTCTGCAAATTTGTGCAGAAAACACTGGGAAAAGATCTCTTTTCCAGTATTCAGATCACAGGAGAGGGATTTTCCCAGGACTGGGCAGTTCAGTCTGTAAAGATTCTCTGTTTCCAGAAACGCAGGGTATTTTATGGAAACAATCTGTTTGCAAAAGGTGCCTGTGCAGCAGGAAAAGAGAAGCTGGAAGACAAGGTTTTAAAGGGATATCGTTTTCTCAGTGACTCTCTGGTCATGGCAGATGTGGGAATGGAAATGCGGGTGATGGGTTCACCTGCCTATTATCCGCTGATCGAGAATGGAAATAACTGGTATGACTGCCATGCTTCCTGTGAACTGATCCTGGACAATACGGAGGAACTGGTTTTTATCATCAGTACCTTTGACAGACCGGAGAAGCGCAGGGTAGGAATGATGCTTCCGGGAATCCCGCACCGCCCGAATAAGACAACAAGACTTTCTCTGGAACTTCACTATGTTTCTCAGAAAGAATGCAGAGTGACTGTGAGAGATTTAGGCTTCGGGGAAATGTTCCCTTCGAGCGGCAAGGTCTGGACAGAGACCGTAGAATGGTAAGGGGGATGAGCAGATGAGTGGATATATTTTATGTCAGACAAAGAAAGCAGAACGTCCGTATTTTATTGAGAATATCAGTACGAATATTTATTCCATAGAAGAGCTCTGTTATTATCTGTACCATAACCTTTACCTGATCGATGCGTCGGTCATCAATGAAGAACTGTGTATGTGGATTCAGCAGGAACTGGAGCTGCCGAAGCTGGCAGCGAAATTAAGACCGAAGCTGCAGAATTATACCAATGCGGAAGATGTGCTGTATCCGATTTTTAAAGAGATCAATTATCTGACTTATGAGGAACTGAAGAACCTGAACAGCCGTATGGCACTGCTGAATCAGGAGAGTCCGGCACTGCGCCAGAAACGAAAAGGAGACTGCCTGGTGGAGAACCGGATGTATGTCAATGCCATTCAGGTGTACCAGAAACTTCTGGAACAGAATCCGGACTCTGAGAGAACGGATTTTGCGGCTGATGTGCTGTATAATCTGGGATGTGCCTACAGCTATCTTTTCCAGATGGAGAAGGCACTGGAATGTTTCTGGGTTTCCTATGAAAAAGCCAGTCTCAGACAACACTGAAAACGTATCTTCTGGCATACAGAAACACCCGCAATAAGAAAGATTATGAACACAGAGTGTCAGAACTGAAGATCACAGAAGAACTGAAAAAAGAGCTGAAGGAAGCATGGAAAGAGTTTGAGAAGATCCCGGAGAAACCGGTTGAGGGAAGAGAATCTGGTGCAATGCTGGAAGACCTGATGAAAGATTACCACAGGACTACGGGGTCATAAACAGAATAAGATGGTATCCGGATGTCAGGGGCAGAAAGATTCTGCCTCTGATTTATTTTTGTGAATGTTTGCCTTTGATATCATGTTGACAGAAAACGATGTGTGTGATAGTATTAACTCATACTTTCACATGGTAGAGTGGCTGTGTGATAAATAACAAAACGGATAAAGAGGAGATATTTATCATGAAAAAGAGATCTTTGGCAGTACTCATGGCAGGTATTATGGCAGCATCTATGATGACAGGAGTTGTTTCTGTATATGCAGATGCTGACAGCAAGACATTAACTGTAGGATTTGATGCAGAGTATCCTCCTTTCGGATATAAGGATGATAACGGAGATTATGTAGGATTTGACCTCGACCTTGCGCAGGAAGTATGCGATAATCTTGGCTGGGAATTAGTGAAGAAACCGATCAACTGGGATTCCAAGGATATGGAGCTGAATTCCGGCTCTATCGACTGTATCTGGAACGGATTTACCATCAACGGACGTGAAGATGACTATACATGGTCTGATCCATATCTGAATAATGAGCAGGTTATGGTCGTAGCTGCTGATTCCGGTATTGAGAAACTGGATGATCTGGCCGGTAAGAACGTTGTTGTACAGGCGGCTTCCGCAGCACTGGATGCCTTAAACAGCGATGACAACAAAGATCTGACCGCAAGTTTTGGTTCCCTGACAGAGAACCCGGATTACAACACTGCATTTATGAATCTGGATTCCGGTGCGGCAGATGCCATTGCCGTAGATATCGGAGTAGCGAAATATCAGCTTTCCCAGAGAGAAGAGGGCAAATATGTGATCCTCGACGAGCCGATTCAGAGCGAACAGTACGGAATCGGATTTGCAAAGGGCAATGACGAACTGAAAGACACTGTATGGGCAGAAGTGCTGAAACTTTATGATGCAGGTGAAGTTGACAAACTTGCAGAGAAATATGAAGTTGCAGATATGCTTTGCATCGGTGATGACGATGACACAAAAGCTGCTGATGCAGAAGAAACAGATGATGCTTCTGAAGATGAGGCTGCTGAGACAGATGCTGAAGCTGAGGAAGATGCAGAATAATCAGTAAAAAATAAAAATGTCGCCGGACGGGAAGTACAGAACGTCCGGGATAAGGACAGAACAGAGGGGTCATATGATATGAACCCTCTGTTCTTACTGTACAACAGAAATTGGAATTGAAACGGTTACTGGTTACTGTTCACTGGTAATATCCCGCGAGGTGTTTTTTGTGAGCGAAGGTCACAGAAAACCCGAGACATATGGCGCGAATTTATGCGATTAGCATAAATTCTGTGCATCGCGAAGCGTGTTACTGAGAACAGAATAAGTACGGACAGTAACGAAATATTTTTTGGAGGAAAACTTATGTCTTTAAGTGTAATGCTGCAGCAGCTTGCCGGTGGTATGGTGGTGTCAGTGGAGATTTTTGTGGTGACACTGCTTTTTTCATTACCGCTCGGTCTTCTGATCTGCTTTGGAAGAATGTCAAAGAACCCGGTGATCCGGGGAATTGTTTCCGCATACATTTCTGTCATGCGAGGAACCCCGCTGATGCTTCAGTTGATGGTTGTCTATTTTGGACCATATTTTATTTTCGGTATCCGTATTTCCATGGGATACAGTCTGATCGCAGTATTTATTGCTTTCAGTATCAACTATGCCGCTTATTTTGCGGAGATTTACAGAGGCGGGATCGAATCCATTTCCGTGGGACAGTATGAAGCTGCAAAGATTCTGGGATACAGCAAGGCGCAGACCTTCTTCCGGATCATCCTGCCGCAGGTATTTAAAAGAATCCTTCCGTCTGTGACAAACGAGGTGATCACACTGGTAAAAGATACTTCCCTGGCTTTTGTCGTGGCGGTAGCGGAAATGTTTACCATTGCCAAACAGATCGCCAGCGCACAGACGACCATGATGCCGTTTGTGATCGCAGCAGTATTTTACTTTATCTTTAACCTGCTGGTTGCGATCGTGATGGATAAGATTGAGAAGAAATTAAATTATTATCGTTAATTACCGTAGAAAAGAAACAAGGAAGTTACTGTCCGGTCGCAGGATGATGGAGAACAGTAACAGTCTGAGAGGATCATTCATATGAAATTATTTGAAATGAAGCATATCAAAAAGAGCTTCGGCAGTCTGGAGGTACTGAAAGATATTTCTCTTTCTGTGGAAGAAGGAGAAGTATTAAGTATTATCGGACCTTCCGGCTCCGGAAAATCTACTCTTCTTCGCTGCGCCACAGGACTTGAGACACCGGACAGCGGCGAGATCATCAAACAGGGAGAGGTGGGACTGGTATTTCAGAATTTCAACCTTTTCCCCCATTTTCCGTACTGAAAAATATCACAGATGCACCGATCCGTGTGCAGAAAAGAAAGAAAGAAGAAGTCTATGCCCAGGCAAGAGTTCTGCTGAAACAGATGGGACTGGCAGACAGGGAGAATGCATATCCGTTCCAGCTTTCCGGCGGTCAGCAGCAGAGGGTTTCCATTGCAAGAGCCCTTTGCATGAACCCGAAGATTCTGTTCTTTGATGAACCGACTTCCGCTCTTGACCCGGAGCTGACCAGTGAGATCCTGAAAGTGATCAAAGAGCTGGCAGCACAGCATATCACCATGGTGATCGTTACTCATGAGATGACTTTTGCAAGAGATATTTCCGATCATATCATCTTTATGGACAAGGGGCTGATTGCTGTGGAGGGAACCCCGCAGGAGGTATTTGCCTCAGAACATGCGCGAATGAAGGAGTTTCTTGGCAAATTCCATCAGGGATAAGGTTTTTGTGGTTGCTTTTAGGAGAATGATGTTATATAATTTCAACGTACGCAGAAAATAACTGCGTATGGAAGCGAAATAAAAGGATGCAAAAGATTATAAAAATCCTATAAAGACAGGAGAGTCAAGATGAGTACAGACAGATATGTAAGTCCCTTATCAGAACGTTATGCCAGCAAAGAAATGCAGTACATTTTTTCTCCGGATATGAAATTCCGCACATGGAGAAAACTCTGGATCGCACTTGCTGAGACAGAGAAAGAGCTTGGCCTTAACATTACACAGGAGCAGATCGATGAACTGAAAGAGCATGCAGAAGATATCAATTATGACGTTGCCAAGGAACGTGAACGTCAGGTACGTCACGATGTCATGTCTCATGTATATGCTTATGGAGTACAGTGCCCGAAAGCCAAAGGAATCATCCATCTGGGAGCAACCTCCTGTTATGTAGGAGATAATACAGATATTATTGTGATGACAGAAGCGTTAAAGCTGGTACGCAAGAAACTGGTGAATGTGATCGCAGAACTTTCTGCATTTGCAGATAAGTATAAAGAGCAGCCGACTCTGGCTTTCACACACTTCCAGCCGGCACAGCCTACCACAGTAGGAAAACGTGCCACACTCTGGACACAGGAATTCCTTCTTGACCTGGAGGATCTGGAATATGTTCTGAGCACCATGAAGCTTCTGGGATCTAAGGGAACCACTGGAACACAGGCAAGTTTCCTGGAGCTCTTTGACGGAGATCAGGAGACGATCGACAAGATCGATCCGATGATCGCAGAGAAGATGGGCTTTAAGGAATGCTATCCGGTATCCGGACAGACCTATTCCCGTAAAGTGGATACCCGTGTACTGAATGTGCTTGCAGGAATCGCAGCAAGTGCACATAAGATGTCAAATGATATCCGCCTTCTTCAGCATCTGAAGGAAGTAGAAGAACCATTTGAGAAATCACAGATCGGTTCCTCTGCAATGGCGTATAAGAGAAATCCTATGAGAAGTGAACGAATTGCTTCCCTTTCCAGATACGTGATGGTAGATGCCCTGAATCCGGCAATCACATCCGCAACCCAGTGGTTTGAGAGAACTCTGGATGACTCCGCAAACAAACGTCTGAGCATTCCGGAAGGATTCCTCGCGATCGATGGAATTCTTGATCTGTGTCTGAATGTCGTAGACGGGCTTGTGGTTTATCCAAAGGTAATCGAGAAACACATGATGGCAGAGCTTCCGTTCATGGCTACCGAGAATATCATGATGGATGCCGTAAAGGCAGGCGGTGACCGTCAGGAACTTCATGAGCGTATCCGTGAACTTTCTATGGAGGCAGGCAAGACTGTCAAAGTAGAAGGCAAGGACAATAATCTGCTTGAGCTGATCGCAGCAGACCCTGCATTTAATCTTTCCCTGGAAGATCTTCAGAGATCCATGGACCCGAAGAAATATGTAGGCCGTGCGAAAGAGCAGACAGAGAGATTTGTCAGCAAAGTAGTTCAGCCGATTCTGGATTCACACAAGGACTTACTGGGAATCAAGGCTGAGATCAACGTCTGATATCAGGCGTGAATCGTATTGTTAAAATACAAAAACAGGAGGAATTATAATGGTAAAAGCAGTTGTTGGTGCAAACTGGGGAGATGAAGGTAAAGGTAAGATTACCGATATGCTCGCTGAGAAAGCCGATATTATCGTAAGATTTCAGGGTGGTGCAAACGCAGGCCATACAATCGTAAACAATTATGGTAAATTTGCACTTCATACCCTTCCGTCAGGTGTGTTCTATAATCACACTACAAGCGTGATCGGAAACGGTGTTGCCTTGAATATTCCGGTATTTTTCAAAGAATATAATGAAGTGGTAAGCAGAGGTGTTCCGGCTCCGAAGATCCTGATCTCCGAGAGAGCACAGATGGTAATGCCATATCATATTCTGTTTGACCAATATGAAGAAGAACGTCTTGGCGGCAAATCTTTCGGATCAACCAAATCCGGTATCGCTCCGTTCTACTCAGACAAATATGCAAAGATCGGCTTCCAGGTAAGCGAACTTTTTGATGAAAAACATCTGAGAGAAAAACTTGCAAGTGTATGTGAGACAAAGAACATTCTTCTGGAGCATTTATATCATAAACCGCTTTTGAATCCGGATGAACTGTTTGCAGAACTGATGGAATACAAGAAGATGGTAGAGCCATATGTATGTGATGTTTCCCTGTATCTGTGGAATGCATTAAAAGAAGGCAAAGAAGTTCTTCTCGAGGGACAGCTTGGTTCTCTGAAAGACCCGGATCACGGAATTTATCCGATGGTTACTTCTTCTTCCACACTGGCAGGATATGGCACAGTAGGTGCAGGACTTCCTCCATACGAGATCAAACAGATCGTTACTGTATGCAAGGCTTATTCCAGTGCAGTAGGAGCAGGTGCATTTGTTTCTGAAATCTTTGGTGAAGAAGCAGATGAGCTGAGAAGACGCGGCGGTGACGGCGGCGAATTCGGTGCTACTACAGGACGTCCGAGACGTATGGGATGGTTTGACTGCGTTGCTTCCAAATATGGATGCCGTCTGCAGGGAACTACAGATGTAGCTTTTACAGTTCTTGATGTATTAGGATATCTGGATGAGATTCCGGTATGTACTGCATATGAGATCGACGGAAAAGTAACTACAGAATTCCCGACAACTACTCTGCTTGAGAAAGCAAAACCGGTTCTGGAAACTCTGCCAGGATGGAAATGCGATATCCGTGGAATCAAGAATTACGAAGATCTTCCGGAAAACTGCAAGAAGTACATTGAGTTCGTAGAGGAACACATTGGATTCCCGATCACTATGATCTCCAATGGCCCGGGACGTGACGATATCATTTATAGAAATAAATAATAACAAAATAAGACAATTGCGCCGGGGAACTTCTCCGGCGTGTCTTATATTTATGGAGGATTATGAAAAAAAATAATAACAGGTGGAAACAGATCGGAGCATGGGTGGTGATCATCCTTCTGCTCCTTGCGTGCAGTATGCCGATGTTTTTTGCATTTGGCAAGGGACCGGATTCGCAGAGCAATTTCAAGGCAGCCATAGCAGTGGCGATCATGGTCCCGGTGCTTGCCTATGCGATGTGGATGGTATACAGGATTTTGAACAAAAATAAAAAGGTGGTGGATTCTGATATGGAAAACATTATTTTTGACGTGGGACAGGTTCTGGTAAAATATGACTGGGAAACGTATCTGGACAGCTTTGGATTCCCGAAAGAAGAACGGGATACGATCGCAAAAGCAGTTTTTCTGAGTGATGTATGGAATGAGAGAGACAGAAGCAGTCAGGATGAACAGTACTATGTAGATGAGATGGTAAAAGCAGCTCCACAGTATGAGAAAGACATCCGTGAGGTCATGCGCCGTTCCAATGAAACCGTTGAAAAGATGGATTATGCGGAAACATGGGTGAAATATCTGAAGGACAAGGGTTATCATGTCTATATTCTTTCCAATTATGCGACAGATACCCTGAACCGCACACAGGAGCAGCTTCCATTCCTGAAACATGTGGACGGGGCAGTCTTTTCCTGTCAGGTAAAACAGATCAAACCGGAACCGGATATCTACCAGACACTGATCAGCCGCTATCATCTGAATCCGGAGAAATCTGTATTCCTGGATGACAGAAAAGAAAACTGTGAGGCAGCAGAGAAATTCGGTATTCACACGATTCAGTTCCATAACTTTAAGCAGGCAGCGGCAGAGTTGGAGAAAATGGGTGTGAAATAAGGATTCCTTCCATTTTCCGGCAGCAATTACAGGATTCAGGTTACCACAATTTCGGAACCGATTCACGTATTAACGTGTTACTGTTCACCAAAAATACAAAGAATATGGTTTGTATTTTTATTAAAAAGATGGTATAATAAAAAAGCTTGTGGGGGAGTATGATATTTCCATGTATTTCCACAGGCATATACCTATGAAATATTGGAAAAGAGGATAAAGGAAATGAGCGATAAAACAATCTTAGAGCAGTGGCGTTCCATCGCCTATGACCAGCAGGCAGACCGTAATAAACTTCAGAGATTCTGGGCAAATTATTTTAATATCGAAAAAGGAATCTACGAACAGCTTCTTACAAACCCGGACGAAGTTGTAACCGGTACTGTAAAAGAACTGGCTGAGAAATACGGACAGGAAGTTCTGACTATGGTTGGATTCCTTGACGGTATCAACGACAGTCTTAAGATTCCGAACCCGATCGAGACAATGGATGAGAACACCAAAGTTTCTCTCTGCTTTGACAAAGAACTTCTTTACAAAAACATGGTAGATGCAAGAGCTGACTGGCTGTATGAACTGCCACAGTGGGATGCAATCTTCACACCTGAGAAGAGAAAAGAACTCTATCTGGAGCAGAAGAAATCCGGTACCGTTGTAAAAGCAAAGAAAATCGGACGTAACGATCCGTGTCCATGCGGAAGCGGTAAGAAATACAAATACTGCTGCGGAAAAAATGCGTAAGATCCAAAATCTGGAATATATTATCGTACTGGGTGCCCATGTACAGGGTACCCGGCTTACCTTAGCCCTTCTGGAACGTACCAGGAGGGCATTACAGTATCTGGAAGAAAATCCTGAGACAAAAGCAGTCCTCTCCGGAGGACAGGGAGAGGGAGAAGATATTTCCGAAGCACAGGCAATGTGTAATTATCTGGTAGAACACGGAATCGACAGAGAACGCCTGATCCTGGAAGGCCGCTCCACCAGCACCACCGAGAATCTGAAATTCAGCCTTGAGATCATTGGACTGGACCATTCGGTAGGAGTGGTGACCAACAACTTCCATGTATTTCGCGGGACTGCGATCGGAAAGAAATGTGGATGTAAAGAAATTTATCCCATTCCTTCCAGATATCGTTCCTGGAGGCTTCTGATCTATATTCCAAGAGAAATCCTGGCGATCATAAAAGATAAGATCATGGGGAATTTATAGAAGATCAAAGACAGGATTGAGGGAAATTTATAGAAGATAAAAAATAAGATTCCGGGGAACTGACAGAAGATAAAAAGTTCCGGAAATAATATAAGGGTGCCACCGGGCCATCTGTGTGATGGTTTGGTGGCACCCTTTGTTACTGTCTGATTCAGGAGACTTCCCTGATCTGGCTGAAATTTTATTTTACAGAAAAATATTTCTCCTTGATCACAGAAACCGGCATATCCTGTCCGGTCCAGATTTTAAAGGCTTTGGCACCCTGGTGAAGGAGCATGTACATTCCATTGAAAGTCTGGCATCCTGCGGCTTTTGCCTCTCTCAGAAGTCTGGTTTCCTGTGGTTCGTAGACAACATCTGCGACTACAAGCCCCGGACGGAAAAGAGAAGGATCTTTAATAATAGAATCATCGATATCCGGCACCATACCTACGGAAGTGGCATTGATCAGCAGATAACTGGAATCGATGGCCTCTTTTAATGCTTTTGTATCGTCGTTGTCATAGAGACAGACTTCACATCCGGTTCTGGCATGCAGATTTTCCACAAATTTCTGTGTACGGTTCCAGTAACGGCTGCTGCGGCGTGCAAAGATCCGGACAGCAGAAGCACCATCCAGGGCAGACTGTGCGCAGATCGCCATGGAAGCACCGCCAACACCCATAACAGTCACTGCCTTTCCCTTTACATCGTGTCCTGCATCCCGCACGGACTGCATAAATCCATATCCGTCTGTATTAAAGCCGATCAGCTTTCCGTTATCATTTAAAACGGTATTTACAGCACCGATCAGCTGGGCTTCCGGAGAAAGTTCATCCAGAAGTTCCACGATCTTATTCTTGTTAGGCATGGTAAGGTTAAAACCGCGGATGCCGCAGGTCTTCAGCCCTTCAACAGCAGCAGGAAGGGTGTCTTCGTTTACATCAAAGCATAAATATACATAATCAAGCCCCAGAAGGCGAAATGATTCATTGTGCATCAAAGGGGAAATACTGTGTGCTACCGGGCTTCCCAAAAGTGCAGTAAGACCGGTATGGCCGGTAATTGTGTTCATGGTCAGAACCTCCAATCGTTTAATAAGTAAAAGAAAAAAATCTGCTGTCCGCTTTGGGACAATAATAAAAAATATTCTAAAAATGATAGAAATTACTTATCATTCTATGCTATGACAACCCGGATGTCAAGAAAACCAGAAGAAAAAATTTGTCGATTTAACGTGATAAATTTTCAGACGTGCATTACCGATTTTGACAAAATCTGCGAACCGGATTTCATATAATGAGAGCACTTACCAAAGCAGGAAGCAGTGTAACAGAGATTACTGCAGGTGCGATGTGGCAAAAAAACTGTCTGCTGTAGAGGAAAGCGTAACACAGTAAAAAAAGACAGCAGAGCTGACGGAGGGGAGAAAATGCATTATGAGGTCTACATAGATCTGGTTTTTCTTACGAATCTCCTGATGGATTATATACTTTTACGGGCAGTCGGAAAAATCTTCCGGTGCAGCAGAAGCCGGAAACGTACACTTCTGGGTGCCGGGATCGGAGCCGTATTTTCCTGCTGTATTCTCTGTATCCGTTCAGAACTTTTTCTGCCGGCATTGATACTGCTTCATGGAGGATGTGCTGTGGGAATGCTGGTTGTGGGCTGCGGGCTGAAAACAGGAAGCCTGCTGATCAAAGCAGTTCTCGCCCTGTATTTTGCAGCATTTCTGTGTGGCGGAGTGTGGGAGATGGCAGATATGGGAAATCTGAGCCTGAGAGTATTTGTGATCCTGGGTACGGGAACCTGGCTGATTCTCACCGCATGGTCTTATCTGGCAGATTCACTGAGGATACAGATGAGAAACATTTATCCGGTCACACTAAGTTACAGAGGAAAGAACTATACATATCATGGATTTTATGATTCCGGAAACCTTCTTACGGACCCGGTAAACAGGAAGCCGGTTTCAGTTGGAAAACAGGAAATTCTGTATGAAATGCTGCCGCAGGAGACTGCAGAACAGCTAAAGCACCTGAGGGAAAATCCAGAGGAGCTGTATGACAGAGAAATCCATGGGCTGCAGCCCCGCCTGATTCCGTTTCAGAGTCTCGGAAAAGGGCAGGGGATGATACTGGCAGTTACCCTGGAAAAGCTTTGCATCCAGACTCCGGCAGAGGTGGTTCAGATAGAAAATCCGGTCATTGCGTTTGACTTTCAGACCTCCGCTTTTGGTAAGGAATACGAGATACTTTTAAATTCCAGATTACTGTAACAGGAGGGGGCTGCAGATATGAACTGTTATCCATTTCAGGTAGTTTCAAGACTGATGTTAAACCGTTCAGGTGAAGTTTTTTATATAGGGGGAAATGATGTTCTGCCGGCACCGCTGGAACCGCAGCGGGAAGCATTTGTGCTGGAGAAGCTTGGAACAGAGCAGGCAGAGGAAGCGAAATCAGAACTGATTGAACATAATCTCAGGCTGGTAGTGTATATTGCGAAGAAATTTGACAATACAGGAGTCGGGGTAGAAGATCTGATCTCCATTGGGACCATTGGACTGATCAAGGCGATCAATACATTTAATCCGGTGAAAAATATCAAACTTGCAACGTATGCCTCCAGATGTATCGAAAATGAGATTCTGATGTATCTGAGAAGGAACAGCAAGACCAGAATGGAAGTTTCCATAGATGAGCCTCTGAACGTGGACTGGGATGGAAATGAGCTTCTGCTGTCTGATATTCTGGGAACCGATGAGGATGTGATTTCCAGAAGACTCGAAGACGAAGTGGAGATTTCACTCCTTGCAAAGGCAATCAGCAAACTTTCTCCCAGAGAACAGACTATCATCCGCCTGCGCTTTGGCCTCGGACATCCGGGCGGCAGGGAAAAGACGCAGAAAGAAGTAGCAGACTTTCTGGGAATTTCACAGTCCTATATCTCCAGACTGGAAAAGAGGATCATGAAGCGGCTGAAAAAAGAGATCGTAAAATATGAATAGATTTTACTGTGAAATATTGTATAATGATAAGAAGAAATACAGACAGAGGAAATACAGATGAAAAAAATACAGACAGAAGAAATACAGGTCAGCGAGAGAAAAAATGTTATGAAGTTATATGAGGACTGTATCTTATGTCCGAGAAACTGCCATGTAAACAGAGCAGAGGGAAAAACCGGATTCTGCGGGATGGACAGTGAGATACGGGCGGCGAGGGCCGCTCTGCATATGTGGGAGGAACCCTGTATCTCAGGAAAAAAGGTTCCGGTGCAGTCTTTTTTACAGGCTGCGGGCTTCGATGCTGTTTCTGCCAGAACCGTGAGATCGCCATTGGAAAAAGCGGTCTTGGAATCAGTACCGTGAGACTGGCACAGATTTTTCTGGAGCTGCAGGAGAAGGGAGCTGCGAACATTAATCTTGTGACAGGAGCGCATTATGTTCCTCATGTGGTCGCTGCTCTGGAAGAAGCAAGAAAACAGGGAATGGATCTTCCTGTGGTTTATAATTCCAGCGGATATGAAAAGGTGGAAACCCTGAAACTTCTGGAAGGATATGTGGACGTGTATCTGCCGGATTACAAATATGCGCAGAAAGAACTGGCACAGCAGTATTCTCATGCGGCAGATTATCCGGAGACTGCCCGGGAAGCGATCAGAGAGATGGTAAGGCAGACAGGAGTGGCAGTTTTTGATGAGGAAGGTTATATCAGAAGGGGAACGATCGTGCGGCACCTCATCCTTCCGGGACATACCAGAAATTCCATAGAAGCACTGACCTGGCTGCATCAGACTTATGGAGAACAGATTTATATCAGTATTATGAATCAGTACACCCCTGTCTTTGAGCAGGAGAATTATCCGGAATTAAATCGTAAGGTGACACGCAGAGAATATGAGAAAGTGCTGAATGCAGCGTTTGAACTGGGAATCGTCAATGGATTTTTTCAGGATGGGAAAACTGCGGAAGAAAGTTTCATTCCGGCGTTTGACTATGAAGGAGTTCTGTAAACAAAAAAATCCTCCCATAAATGGAAGGAGGCCGGTACTTTCGTACCGGCGCGTATGAAAAAGAAAAATATTTATAAGAAAGACTCATCGTCTTTCTAAATACTATTCTAACCTAAACTTGTGAAAAAACTATGAACGAAATGTAAAAAGTAAAATAAATTGCGATTTTTTTAGAACTTTTTCCATGTATCTCGAACAAATAACAGAAGCAGCGGGAAAATCTCCAGTCGTCCTGCCAGCATATCGAAGGTGAGGATCAGTTTGGAGAACCAGGAAAAGAGTCCGAAATTTCCGTTAGGGCCAACCAGCTCCAGACCAGGACCGATATTGTTGAATGTCGCAACTACGGCTGTGAAGTTCGTGATCAGGTCAAAGTCATCGAAGGAGATCAGGAAAAGAGAAGCTGCAAAGATCAGCATGTATACAATGAAGAAAATATTGGTCGAACGGACTACTTCGTGAGGGATGGCTTTGCCATCCATTTTTATTTTCTTTACTGCATTCGGGTGAAGGAAAAGATGCAGTTCTTTTCGCACGGTCTTACATAAGATTAAAATTCTGGAAACTTTAATACCGCCTCCGGTACTTCCGGCACAGGCTCCGATAAACATCAGCAATACCAGGATCGTACGTGAAATTTCCGGCCACAGGTTAAAATCGGTTGTGGCGTAACCGGTAGTCGTGATGATGGAACCAACCTGAAAGGCCGCCTGCTGAAATGCTTTGGCAGCACTGCCAAACATATGATAAATGTTGCAGGTGATGATCAGGACGGCAACTCCGATAATTCCAAAGTAGTAACGCACTTCTTCCATTTTAAATGCCTGGGCAAACTTTTTGGTGAGGATGAAAAAATAAGCATTAAAGTTTACACCAAACAGGATCATAAATATGGTGATGACTACCTGAAGGTAAGTGCTGTAGCCTGCCATACTGTCTGATTTGATACCGAATCCACCGGTACCGGCAGTACCGAATGCAGTACAGATTGTATCAAAAAGAGGCATTCCTCCGAGAAGAAGCAGGATCATCTGTGCGACAGTCATGACAAAGTAAATCGTATAAAGGATTTTGGCAGTGGACTGTACCTTTGGTGCAAGTTTGCTGACGGAAGGTCCCGGGCTCTCTGCTTTCATCAGGTTCATATGATACCCGCCGGTCAGTGGCAGAAGAGAGAGGATAAAGACCAGAACTCCCATTCCGCCGATCCAGTGAGTGAAACTTCTCCACATGAGCACACAGTGAGGAAGTGCCTCTACATCACTGAGGATGCTGGCACCGGTTGTAGTGAAACCGGAAACTGTCTCAAAAAGTGCATCTACAGGATTCGGGATGCTTCTGCTGATGACAAATGGAACTGCACCCATGATACTCAGAACGATCCAGCTCAATGCGACGGTCACGAAGCCTTCTTTTGTATAGAAGGCTTTTTTTGTCGGTTTCTTACGGGTCAGAGGAAATCCGACTGCCAGACACAGGAGGATTGTGATCACGAAGGCAATTCCGGAAGTTTCCCGGTAGATCAGGGCTGTGACAGCAGGCAGAGCCATAAATGCGGCCTCGATCTTTAAGATCATTCCGATAATATAAATAATGATAGAATAATTCATAGTCCGGCTCCTTTACCTTTCAAGAATATCTGTGATATCACGAAGGCCCTTATGAGTAGTTACGATGATCACCGTATCTCCGACCTGGATGGTATCGTGGCCTCGCGGGATTTTTACCACACCGTTGCGGTTTAAGTATCCTACCAGAAGGTTTTTCTTCAGATTTAATTCTGACAGAGGGATTCCGACTACAGGAGAGTTCTCGCGGATTGCAAACTCCAGAGCTTCTGCCTGATTATCCAGGATGTGATAAAGAGTTTCGATGTTGCTTCCGATACTGTTCTGCATGGCACGCACATACTGAAGAATGTAATCGGCAGTAATGTATTTCGGGTAAATCACACTTCCGATATCGAGACTGTCGATCACGTCATCAAAGGCAAGGCGGTTTACTTTTGCAACCAGTTTGGCTTTGGATACGGTTTTGGCAAAAAGTGCAAGGAATACGTTTTCTTCGTCCAGGTTTGTAAGAGAGACAAAGGCTTCTGCACGGGAGAGTCCCTCTTCCATAAGGAGCGAACGATTGGTACCGTCGCCATTGATAATGGTCGCTTCCGGGATCAGGTCACTTAAAACTTCACAGCGGTCTTCGTTCTGTTCGATCACCTTTACGGAAATGTTCATATCCAGAAGTGCTTTGGTGAGGTAATAGGAAATAGTTCCGCCGCCTACGATAATGGCATTCTTTACCTGATTGGTCTTCAGCCCGATCTTTTTAAAGAATGCAGCCGCATTGACAGGAGAAGCGAGAATGGAAACCAGATCTCCGTCATGAACGACATGATTACCGCCAGGGATAGAGACAGAATCTCTGCTCTCCACTGCACAGAACAGAACATCGCATCGCAGAGACTCTGTGATACGGGAAATTGTCATTCCGTCCAGACCAAATTCCGGGAGAACTTTAAATTTCAGCAGTTCCACACGGCCTCTGGCAAAAGTGTCGATTTTGATGGCAGACGGGAAACGAAGGAGACGGGAAATCTCCTGTGCTGCTGCCAGTTCCGGGTTGATGATCATGGTAACGCCAAGACGCTTCTTGATGAAGCCAATTTCATTGGCATAGATCGGATTACGGACACGGGCGATGGTGTGACAGTGTCCTGTTTTCTGAGCAATCAGACAGCAGAGAAGGTTCATCTCATCAGAACCTGTAACTGCGATCAGAATATCGGCATTCTCAATGCCGGCTTCCATCAGAGTGTTGATACTTGCTCCGTTTCCTACGATTCCCATTGCGTCGATATCGTCTTCAAGGGAATTGATCACATTAGAAGAAACATCGATCAGTGTAATATCGGACTCTTCTTCCTGAAGCTGCTCAGCCAGGGTACGTCCGACTTTTCCGCATCCAACAATAATTATCTGCATAAATCCTCCAATAAGATATCAAGTACGCCCTGGAGCGCGTCTGAAGATGACTGGATATTATTGAGAAATCTTTTCAGACATGCCCGGAAAATAAGCGTACTTGATCTGTTTATAAAAAATATTTTTTTGTTTTTGTGTCTATAAAACTGTGAGTAAACGATAAATAAGATATTATAAGCAAGGATACTATAGCACTGTTGAACTGGTTTGTAAATATGAAATTTTTGTGATTTTTTCATTGTTTCAGACCGCCCGAAATCGAGTAAAACAGGTGTCTGTTCCGGACGGAACTGCTTTGCTCTCACTATTTTCAGGAAGATGTCATAAAATATAGCGTAAAGGAATTTCAGACGGAAAGGATTTGTTCATGGAAAGTTATCAGATGGGCCGTTCCTGCGGCAGACCATATAATCATACCTGTGGCATGACAAAACCACAGCCCGTAAACCGGGAAATGCAGGGCAGAGGCTGCGGCTGTGCGATGCCGGAAAACAGAGGAAGAGACTGCAGTCATACAATGCCGGAAGGACAGAAGAAAAGCTACGGCTGCGCAATGCCCGAAAATGACAACAGAAACTGTGACTGTATGATGCCCGGAAGTAAGAGCAAAAATGCAGAAATGTATTCACATCTTCAGCATTTAGAGCCTGCAATGGCATATGTTCCCTGCCAGAAATTCACAGGAATATTTGAACTGCCATATGCGCTGAGTGTGGGAACTGTTTTTCCACAGTTATGTAAGCCGTTTTGCGGAAAGAGAGGTGGACGCAGATGAAACAGAACCGTTCCAGATGCCAGCTCCTTGGTGAGATCAATGAAGTAAGTTTTGCAGTAAATGATCTTCATTTATATCTGGATACCCATCCCTGTGATGAAAAAGCCCTTACCTGCTGCAGCGAAATGATCCGGAAAAGGAAGCAGCTTTTAAAAGAATATGCAGAAATGTATGGTCCGCTGACGATAGATTCTGCAGATCTGACGGACTGTGACAGATGGAAGTGGATGGAACAGCCATTCCCGTGGGAGAAGGAAGGAGCGTGCAGATAGGTTATGTGGAATTATGAAAAAAGGCTTCAGTATCCGGTAAATATCACACAGCCGAATGCGAAAATTGCGCAGTACATCATGAGTCAATATGGTGGTCCGGAGTGCAGTACCCTATAATAGCCCCGCAACCCCAGTGTTTATGCGGGTTTGCGGGATTTTCAATTTTGGAAAAATATTACAAAAGTGTTAAAATGGCCTAAATAGCACTTTTTTATAGCCTGAAATTCAGGAAATAATGATGTCAAAAGACATTTTCCCGGATTCTTTATCATATATGATCTGCTCCACAACACTTCTGATCAGATTTCCTTTTTCCTCATAACCTACGTCTGGATTCTTCAGGACATCCGCAACAGAACGGATCTCTTTCAGGACTTCTTCTGTATTAGGCTGTTCTGCCTGTTCTTCCTGTAATAGCTGCGAAAGGGCAGCAGTCAATTCTAATCGGTCTGATACCAGACGGTCTTTATTTCTCTTATATTCTTCCAGAGTGTCTACTCCTGCCTCATAAGCTTCTTTGATCCTGCTTTCCCTCATACTGAGCTTACTGATCTCTTTCTGCAACTGTTCAATTTGCAGTGAATGATCAGTCTTTTTCTTTTTACACACATATGTAAATTCTGCTCCGTCTAAGATCTGTTCAAAATAACTTATCACAGCTTCTTCGGCTTTTTTGACAGATAAGGCTACGGAAGTCTTATGAAATCCCTTTGCGTACTTCCAGCACTGGAAATAAGGACACTTATTATTACCGGTGTAAGAAAGTGTGGCTCCGCAGACAGAACACTTTAAAAGACCGGATAGCCAGTGCTTGCAGGCAGAGACATTCCGCGCCTTGACCGGACGTTTCCGGGAAGTGATCAGCTTCTGACGTTTTTCATACCGTTCCCTGGAAAGACGTACCTCATGGCTTCCTTCAAATTCCACTCCGTTCCAGACAACAGTTCCGCAATAGAAGGGATTTCCAAGAATCCGGTCAACGCTACGCCGCTCGAAGAGTTTTCCACGTTTCGTCCGGTACCCGAGATCATTGCAACGCCTGGCAATAGCTGTCTCATCTAAGTTCTGATTATCATACAGGTCCATAATATAAGAGACAATGGTATATTCAGCCTCATTGATAACATAAGGCTTTCCATGTCCAACTGCAGTATAGCCAAGACAGGGAGATGTCTGATAGCCTTTTTGCAGGGCTTTTTCTTTCATGCCACGCAAAACCTCACCTGACAATCGAATGGAGTAGTATTCATCCATCCATTCGATGATGCGCTCGATTAGACTGCCAAAAGGTCCCTCAATCAGTGGCTCAGATACACTGATCACGTCTACATTATCCTTCTTGAGCATACTCTTGTATACGATAGACTCTTCCTGGTTACGGGCAAAACGACTGAATTTCCATACCAGGATCACATCAATGGGGTGAGAGGGCTGCTTCGCCAGGGCGATCATTTTCTGAAACTCCGGGCGCTTCTGTGCGTGCCGGCCGGAAACACTCTCAGTAAAGATAAAATCTCCGGAAACAATCATATCGTTTTTTTGGGCGTAATCCAGCAGAAGGCGTTTCTGTGCATCAGGAGATAACTCTGTTTGGTCCTCTGTCGAGACACGGATATAGAGAGCTGCTACTTTACTACTCATAAATATCACCTCGGTTTTATAAAATATGTAATTTTAAGTATAAAAATAACAGCCACACAAATGTTCTGATTGTGTAACTGCTCCGAAGATGATACAATATCTTTGCCAAAGTACCGAATCTCTTCGGAGATTCTGATCACCGTCTCAGTATGCCAATACTGGGGCGGTTTTTGTTAATGTTAATTTATTCGTTATTGTCTTCTTCATCTATCCAAATAGTTTTATTGGATGGTTGCGACAAATCAATTTCAGCTGATTGGTGGAATTCCTCTGCAAACATAGTTTTATTAAATTCTGCAGTTGGATCAATAGAAGTAACTATACTTTCCAATTCGGAAATGTCTACTCTGAAAAATTCTTTGCGAAGATTTACTTTATTGAGCCTTTTCTCATTTAAAATATCATGGAGTTGCTTTTCGAGTCCAACAGCATCTTGAGAAAAGATAAAACTATGCACATCAAATTTAAATGGAACACTTGCGCTGCCAAGCTCGTTAACACGATCCTGAGGGTCTAAACGACGAGTCATTCCGATTTTGAATACATCCTTTCCAAAAGCTCCTAAATTACTGATTATATATACATTTCCTGCTTTACCGTTCTGCAAAGTAGTAATTTCATCTTTTTTGACAATTACATTAGAAAGTTGTTGCTGTAATTCAAGAATTCGGGCACGTAATTTTTGCGTTTCGGTATCGGAAGAGGCTTGGTTAAGAGAACCTTGAAGTTTTTCAATCTCAATTTTATATTTAGTTTCTTCTTTTTCAATTTTCTTTCGTTCTGTTTCAAGAGCTTTTCTTTCCTCGGCTTCTTGCCTCATTTGTTCTTTTAAAGCAAGTTGTTCTTGACGAGCCTGTTCTTTCTTTGTGTAGTAAGAGTATTCTATTTTAACAGCGTTGATAAAAAGATATTCCATTTCACCAATAAATTTCGTGAGAGTACTGGCAATACTCTGATTTCCTTCTGCAGCAATCTTAAGATATTTTGCACAGATGGTTTTAATGTCTTCAATAGATTTTTCTAATTTATCGTATTTCAGATTATATAAAACATTTTGCAGTTCAGCTCTAAGAGCGATAACGACAAGAGAATATATAGATTTATTTGCTTTAGTAGTATAACGAGACTTGTAAAGATCCATCAACTGATCTATTTGTTTCTCATTTTCTTTATATGCCTTACGAAGCTCTTTAACATCTAAAGAATGAAAACATAATGATATCGAGGGAGTGAGCGCTTCCAAATCCTTTTTATCATGGGGATTTAGGCGACAGTTGCTGTACTGAATATCAGATATGAGAAAATTATCAAGTACATATTCAATGCTCTTATACAGTTCTTTGTAGCGATTAATTTTAGATGTCTGTGTATTTAACTGCTTACTGACTTTTTGAGAACGTTCAGTAAGGGAAGAAAGTTCTTCGTGCTGCTTAGATATAAGCGCATTATTATCAACAATTTCTTGGGTCATAGAATCCAAGCGAGTTTTTACTTGAAAATATTCATCAGCATGCAATTCTTGTAACTGCTGTTTTAAAGAATTATTTTCGGCCTTAATTTTGCCAACTCTGAATATATCGAATAATCCCACAATATTCATCCTCCGTTCCTAAATGGTTTACAAATATTTCGAAATGCGTAATTCAATCAGTTCCTGATGATACCCCGTCATTCGAGATATCTGTTCAATAGTAAAATTCTTATATTATTCCAAAAGCGAAGCTAGTAATAATAGCTCCATTCTTTAATCTGTTGATGAAATCATATGTATCACCGCAAATGGTTCGAAATAAATGACATAATTATCAACAACAGCGTATACACCGTATTTAGAATGGTAACACTGTATAGCCTCTTTTAAATATTCCTCCGTAGCATCCAGATATTCAGCCATCTCATAAAGATTCCCACATCCTGCTTCATAAGCCCTGATCAGGCCGGCAAGCCCAATTTTTAGATTATACCCATAAAGCCGAGCTCGATACTCCTGCTTTCGGTTTTTTGCCTTATTCTGGTCTAAAATGTTTCCGGAGCTGGTGCGATAATGCCCGATTTCTTCGGCAAGCACACAAGATTTTTCTGCTTGTGTTTCTATATCCTTTCGGATTGCTATGCGACTGCCGCGGATTAGGCCGTCATGCCCGGTAAGCGGCTGCTCTTTGACGCACAATCCTTCCTGATCGGCAGCAGTCAGTAACTGTCCGTAGTTCAATTGGGATCACCCCTTCAAGTAAATAATGCAGATTAGCAATAGTAGCTGATCTGATGAAATGTTGCATACCAGAGGTCAAGAACATCTTTGCTTCGAGCCTCTATAGTCTGCATGATAAATCGTAGTTGCTTAGCGGGAATCTTTGATTTATTATGGCAAAGAAGAGATCCACCGTTTCGAGTAATCCATATTTTGGTTGCGGTAGGAGATGGAACTCCCTCACATACATGGACATGTACTGGTTCTAAAGGGTCATTTTCATTTACCCAGAAATATATGATATAAGAACCAATCTTAAAAACTCGAGGCATTATCCATACCTCCTTCAAATCCTCCTTCGCGGGCTAACTGCATAATAATGTGAGCAACAGATGCCAGATAATCCTGAAAATATTTAATTTCTTCATCAGAGAATCCATCAATATTTTCCCATTTATAATCAGGCAACCAACATGAAGCGGAATGGAATCCGCCGTAAACAGGCTTTTCGATGCGAACTTTAACCTGCTCTTTACCGTCCTTCTGAAGCGATTCAGAATGAACAATCTCTGTATTGTCGTTTAGTGTCATAAATGGATAAAGCATAATAACATCTCCCTTCTATTACCATTTACTATCATCATTCATAATATCCAGATCATGCTGGACACCCTCAGGTGTCTGTTCAACATCTGTCCGGGCATGAGCTGCAAGAAGATCTTCTTCCATTTGCTGGGTGGAGAGAAGGTTCTTTGAATAAGTGAGGACCTTTCTTTGATTATGTGTAGATAGCTGCTCACATATTTCAAGGATTTCCCTACATTCAACAGATCTTGAAACTGACTGATCTATTTCTGTCTTATTCGAAACTCTTTCCATAGGAACATCAAAACCCATAAGCCAGGCTTCGCTTACATTTAATGCTGCGGCAAGAGCATCTATATTATTCTGACGAGGTTTATATTTTCCTGATATATATGAACTAAGCTGCCCTTTATCGATATTGGCTCTAGTTGCTAATTGAGTTTGAGTAATTTCACGAATTTCCAGACCTTGTTTTATTCTTTCTTTTATATCAACCTTGTTCAAAGCAAATCCTCCTTAAAGATTTCTTTAATAGAATTATAAAGCAGAGTTGAGAAAATATCAATGATTATTTATTAAAATTGAGAAAAACTTAAAAATACCATTGACATATTTGAAGTGCGATGCTATTATACAGGTAGTTGAGAAAAACTCAACTATGGGAGGTGAAAGAAAATGCCTTACGATTATAGAAAATTACGTGGGCGTATAAGAGAAAAATTTGGCACACAAGCTGAATTTTCAAGGAATATCGGATTATCAGAAGTATCTGTCAGCAATAAATTAAACAATGTAGTAGACTGGGGACAGGATGAAATGGAAAACGCGATAGTTGCATTAGAAATCCCCTTTTCTGATATTCATTCTTATTTTTTTACTCATTTAGTTGAGAAAAACTCAACAAAATAATTTGGATATCCAGAAAGAGGTGAGGCAAATATAGATGAAAGAGGGCTATTGCAAAAGCAACAGCCCGGTGATTGAGCTACGTTCTACTATAAAACAAAAATATGTACCGCAAAAACTATTTCTTACGGTTCTGTAAGACACAAATAACAGCACATACGGCTGAAATAATGCCACACAGAGTATTGATATCAAGGTTAGGTAACCTTAAATATCTCCTTTCTATTTCTGATGTTAGAACGTAGCTCCTGTTAAAATTAATCCTTTGCTTACCTCCTTAAAGGTGTGCTGGGGTCAATAGTAACAATCTGATTATATCACGTAATTAAGGAGGTGAGAAGTTGATTTATAAAAATATTTGTAGAATTGCGAAGGAAAAAGGAATATCTATTAATAGTCTTGAAAAAATGGCGGGGATTTCAAGAGGCAGTATTTGCAAATGGGGATCTATTGATGAAAACGATAAAATAGAGCCTGGAATATGGAAACTTGAGAAGGTTGCCAAAATTCTTGATGTATCTATCGAACAGCTTATTGAAAAATCATCTTGACAAGGTTTATAAAAGCGAGTGTGCCGTAAACACATTCGCCCAGATCAAAGCGTTGCTTCCTGATATAAAGAAAGTCAATGGGTGGATATCCAGAAAGAGGTGAAATAAGTGGAAGAAACCAAAATACAGTTCACAGATAACGGAAATAGATATTTTGTTTCTATCCAAAAACAGTTATTTAGAAAACGACATGTATATGTCACAAAGCAAGAGGAAAGCGATCATGGCAATTTCAGCACGCCAATTACTTATAAGATATCAGCCAGCACCTTTAAAAACAGATCAGAATACTGGCTACTCAGATTAAAAAATTATCTTCTTAAAAAGAAACATAAGTAAAGTAGATAAGGCTGAAGAAGCAGTGTCAGATAAAGTATTAGAAGAAACCTCTGATAGAAAATCCTTGATTTTTGACTCTTTTTTCTTCTCAGACAAAACAGGATTTTTCAACTCATATAAAAGTGATTCTAATAATTCTTTCATCTCAGAGTCAAGTTCTGATGCTTCTACATCCGCAATGATTTGGTTGTAGTTATTGGATATTGTATTTCCGGAACCAGTAACGAAAATATTATTACTTCCAGAAACAGTAGGAAGAATATCATCTTGATAACCATTTTCTGCAAAACGAATACCCTTAGGAGTGAGTCTGATCCCGTAAAAGCCAGTTGCCTGATATTCGTAGAGAATATATCCATCATCACGTAGTGCATCCAAGCAACGGATAGTGAGCTGTTTTTCACGGTTATTCCTTGAAAAATCATACTGCATGGAACGCTCACCGGTTTTTTGGTAATGAGAATAAGCATCCTCCAGATATTCTTTTTCTTGCTGAAACATAAAACGCCTCCATTCTATTAAATTCAGGTATGCCAGTACCTGTAATACCAGAATAGGAGAGCAAAGAGGAAAAGTCAATAGCTGTTAAACCAGAATAAGACAATATAAAAGGATAATAATTTGTATGTCCAGAAAGAAAAGAGGTGAGAGAAGTGTCAAGTAATCCAGTTATGGAAGTAGCATGGTTTCCAAAATGGGAAAAACAAACCGAACCAGAATATAAAGATACATTATCGGACGCAATGTTCTTTGAACCTGAGTGGACAAAGAAAATAAAACAATGCGAAGCATTTCTTGATTTTATTAAAGAAATGGAAGGGAAGGACCTGGCTCCTTATCTTTCAGGCGTCTCTATATCGGTAGGAGATGCAGAGACACCTGCTTTGACTGTTAAGTTAAAGATTCCGCTGCAGACTCGCCTTTTGAAGTCAGATCATACTCATACTTCAAAGAAAGCGTAGAATCGAAAAAGTTATCAGAAATAGGCTTAATATAACCTTCTCCGGCTAATGAACGGAGAGCATTGATATACACGGCTAATTCAGAATTTTTCATCAAAAATGTGTTTCTGTGCGTGCCGTTTTCGGTGAGGTTTTTATAAGCCGATTTCAAGATATCTTTTTCATTTTTGGAAAAACGATACATGATACGATTTTCCTCCTTTCTGTATGTACTCGGGTATGCCAGTACCCTGTAATACAAGAATAGGAGAGAAACAAAGAGAAGTCAACAAAGGCCGTTCGACAAACTGCTTAAATTTTTATAAACAGTAACCCATACATATCATTTCCCATACCATAAAAAAGAGGTGAGGAAGATGTCAGAACTAAAACTGGTGACAAGAAATATCCGTATTAATGGAATTCAGCATAAAGCCAGTGATATGTCAGAAGAAGAAATCAAATGCCTGCTTATCCAGAGACAGGATGAACTTCTTCTGAGCATGAACTATGAAAGAAAAGCCGCCGGTTAAGGCGGAGAAAGAAGGACAAGCATTAAAACGGAGGTGGTTAAAATAGATGGATTCAGTAACCAGATCAATGCATTTTTAAAATTCTGCAGATCATGCCAGGAATTAAATAGAATTGCAGCAAGTAATGAAACTGATCTGGACAATAAGACGCAGGATATCTTACACAACATTGAGCTTAACGACAACTATCCAGACGATTATGTTTTACAAGGTCTTGCACTGAGAGAAATCAGAAAGAGACGCAGGGAAGCCAAAGACATTCAAAGAATAATGACCCCGATCGTTCAGTGGACAGATCAGAATCAGAAAACGATCAATGAGCTTGAGAGGCTTCTTGGCGCAGTCAGGAAAGCAGAGAAAAGTACGACCGGAAGAACGTATATGAACCGAACCAACGCACTGGAAAAAAATTTTGGGTGAAGAATGGGGGGAATGACAAGCATTATGAAACAGTACATAATCATAGCCCTCTGCATCCTTGCAGGGAAATATGTAGACATCCCGATCTGGATCAACATTCTGTTCGGGATTGCGGCGGCATGGTCCGCGAAACAGCTCGAAAGAGAGCGGGAGTGAGGAAATATGAGAAAGTATGTAGAAAAAGATAACATCTATTCCGAGTTTTTCGTAGGAAAGACAGAGGAAATCAGAGCAATATACAAAAGTATTGCCAGAAACAAAAACACAAGAATAACACCAGCGTTTTCAGAATTTCCGAGATTTTCAGAAAACAAACAGGTTTATGTAATTCATGTAGATACGATTGGACTTATGACACTTCTCACAAACGATGATTTTGCACTTATGCTTCTGGAAGGAAAACTCACAGAAGTACCGAGAAAAGAAGGTCAGATGTTCAAAAAAGAGGTAAAAGAAATCCTGAACCTTATATTTGAAGTTGAGAGCAAGACAGATATAAGTATAAGCTATGACTATCATACCAAGGGGAAAATGTTAGGGATTACCGGAGAGGGTCGAGTATTCATTGCTTCAGAGAAATCCAACACAGAAGAACGTCTGGATGAAATCAAATGTTTCCTCCGGAACCTGATAACACTAAGAAGGAGACACAATGACTGAAGAAGAAAGACTGAAGGAAGTAGAGCGGATCGCTGAGAAAAGCAGAAGAACCGTAAAGATTCCTCCGGATCAGCAGAGGATCATTCGTATCGTTCGATACAAAAGCGGAAAACTTACAACCCGTACAGGGACGTTAGAAGAAGTCTTCCAGACAGCAAAGCAAATGGAGTGTCTCTACGGACCAATCGAACACATTGAATAAAAAAGACTCATGTATTCGCATTACATGAGTCAGGGTGACTTTCTGCCACTTGGATAAAATAACCTACAAAAAATATAACATCCAGGTGTCAGAAAGTCAAGATGCAAGCAGGGAAAAACCTGCTATATTTTTAACCTTTTTCCAGAGGCGCAAGCCTCTTGGAAGCTCGATTAGGGGTATTAGACTTACGACAGGAGTGTTATATGAGGTGGGCATACATCAGAGAGATATGGGACTTTGGCAGTTCCATAGAGATAGAGGAAAAACATACAGGGAGGTATGGAGCTAAAGGGCAGGAGAGAGAGGAGAAGAGGAAAGCCACTCCGGAAGAGATAGCAAAACAGAATCAGTGGAGACGGGAGAGGGATGTCAGGAGACTGATCAAGTGGAACTTCTCCCCAGGTGATTACTGGATGACTCTCACCTACAAAAAGGGTGACCGCCCCACATGGGAGCAGATGAAAAAAGACCTTGGAAAGCTGATCCGGAAAGTACGCACGAAATACCGGAAGAATGGATGGGAACTGAAATACATCTATCGCCTGGCTATTGGCAAGAAGGGAGGTCCTCATGTACATCTTCTGGTAAACAGGGAAGCAGATCAGAACACCGGTACCGACAGGATTATTTCAGAACTATGGGAGAACGGGCATGTGTATTTTGCATCCCTTTATGATGCAGGCGGATATGTGAAACTTTCAGAGTATATCACAAAACCTCTGGAAGAACAGGAGCCGGACGAGATCAAGAGATATAGCTGTTCCCGGAATCTGATCCGGAAGGAACCGAAACAAAAAGAGATCAAAAGAAGAAATCTGGTAGACAGATACAAACAGCCAATCTACCCGAAAGCTCCCAAAGGCTATTATGTGGATCCGGAGTCAGTAAAGATGGGAATTAACCCATATACCGGCTATGCGTACCGGCACTACACCCTCATAAAGATAGACAGGAGGATTTGAAAATGCGGGAACCTAAAATGACAAGAGTAGATATCACTCTTAATGTCAGTGATAAAGGCGGAAGAATAAAGAAGGGCAAATATACATACACGATCGCCAGCCAGGATTTCCCAAAAGGTCCAGGCAATCCGATCAGCGGATCGGGAGAAGCAGAAGAAACTACAGGACACCGCCTTGCCATGCAGTGCCTGATAGCTGGCCTTCAGAGAATACACAGACCATCCCTGCTTACCATCCACACAACCTGCCGGTACCTGGCAAATGGCTGCCAGAACCTTGCAGTGTGGAAAGAAAACGGATGGAAAAGAAATGGAAATCAGGAATTAAAAAATGCAGACCTCTGGCAGGAGATTGACAAAAAGCTCAGCGGCCATGCAGTGAGATTTCAGATAGGGCTTTAACACAGAAAGGAGAATATAATGTTTGAAAAATTTGGAGAAATGAGTTCATACACAGAGATCAATGAGCTTGCAAAGAACCTTCTTGAAGAAGGCGACCTTGACAGCTTAAAAGAAGTGGCAAAAGAAAACGGCATCCCGGATGACTACGTGGAAATGTACCTGGAAGATGCCATCCCAACCCTCTGCGACGCCACAACTGCTGCCATTGGCAAGATCGATATGGAATGTGCAGAGCTGGAACCCAAGGAACTGATGCTGGACTGGGTGGAGTATATCAAAGGACTCTGTATGGAAAATGAGATGATCGCCCATCAGGTCCGCAAGAAAGGCAAGAGCCTGCAGGGATGCATCGCAGTTTTACTGGCATATTCCTTTAAGAACCAGATTGAAGTGGATAAGGCAATCATAAAAGCGGCAAAGATTAATGCCGGCAGAGTAACTTTCGGTATTCCTGGCATGACGAAAGCCAAAGAACTGATCAGGGGCTATTATCTGGGAGGCAGCAGGAATGAAAAAGAAAGCAATTGAGAGGGTACCTTTTGCAGGCGGTACAAAAGCAGAAAAGAAGTACATTAATACCGTATCCGTCTTCGTTCAGGAGATCAAAGAAGAACGTCATCTGTTTGTAGAAGTATATGAAAACAGGAAAGGAAAGCTTCAGGTTCCGTGGATTCGAATGGTGTTCACTGAAAAAGACTGGGGATTTTACTATCCGGAGTCAGGCATCTGGTCGGCAGCAGGTCTGGAAGAAGTAGAACGCAAACTGCAGTATTCTCTCATGCCTAAAGCAAACAAAACTTTTATAACAGAAAAAGAGATTGACCAGATATGGAGCATTAACGCTCATGGATACATGAATAAGAAATTCCACAGCTGGATGGATGTTCTGAGAAACCTGATCCGGGATATCCGGAATGAGAGAGCACGGAAGCGGAGTGCGAATCGCGGATTGAGATTAGAAGAAAGAATCCAAAACACACCAGCACTCCCAACCGATTTACAAGAATGGGCAAAGAAAAACCTGTTTTTCAATGAACACTTTTTATATTACAAACGTCATGGCAGATATGCGGATATTGCCTGCTCTGCCTGCGGGCATACGTCAACAGTGGCAACCAGAAGGAGCGAAAGTTTTGAGGGACAGTTTGAGACAGTGATTGAACCTCCAAGGAATAATTTCCCGGGATACTGTCCGCACTGCAAAGCTACTGGAACGTATAAAGCTCTGGGAAAGACAAGAGGTGTATATGGTCTTGGAAAGTACTGTTTTGTTGCACAGCCATACAAAGAGACAGGGGCAGTGGTCCGGTATGTAGAGATTGAAAAGGTCTACAGGCTGGATACGATGGCAGTAGGTGAAAAAGAAGTCATGCTTGGGGCAAAAGAAAGCTACATTACAACAGAGATAGCTCGTACTTATCTGGAAAAGGGGAAACGTCCCCAGACAGATTATCACAAATATTCTTCTTACGATGGAGAATTCTGGGATGACTGCAACCTGTATGGTATGAATCATATCCAGATCACTGCGGCAGAAGTATATGAAAAAAGCTATGAATGGTTAAAAGGCACGTTCCTTCAGTATTCAGGAGCAAAAGAGTATAGCAGATTTGAACCGAAATATAATCTCATGACTTATCTGCAGAGATATATACAGTGGCCGCAGATGGAAATGTTTTCCAAAATGGGGCTTCATAAAGTGGTTAAGGAAATGCTTGACGGATACCGTGAAATTGTTCAAGATCAGAACGCCACACATCCGGAAGACTTCCTGGGAATCCGAAAGGAACGGATACGGGATCTGGCAGCAGTGGAAGGAAATATACAATATTTAAAGATCTGGCAGATGGAACGCAAAGAAAATACTCATTTATCAGAGAAGGAAACTATTTTTCTGGCTGAAAGCGAAATAAAAGAAAGAGATATTGCAGAAGTGCTGAAATATACGACGGTTGCAAAATTTATGCATAAGATGGAAAACTATTCCGGTATAGACATTCCAGACAGTTTCGCAAAGCAGCAGCTGTGTGGACATGCGACAGAAGCTCTGAAGGTTATCTGCAACTTATATATAGATTATCTGCATATGAGGATTCAGGGAGGATACGACCTGAATAATCAGATCTATCTGTTTCCACGCGATCTGCAGAATGCTCACGATCAGATGGTCCTGGAAACCAACGCAGAGGAATTTAAGAAGAGAAACCAGGAAGTAGGCAGGAAATACCCGGATATCCGCAAGAAGTACCGAAAACTCAGAAACCGGTATTTCTTTGAGGATGAAGAATATCTGATCCGCCCTGCCCGTTCGGCAGAAGAAATCGTATCAGAAGGACGCTTCCTGCATCATTGCGTAGGCGGGGACAACTATTTGGATAAACATAATACAGGTGTAAGCACAATCCTGTTCCTGCGCTTACAAAAGCAGCCAGAGATTCCATATATAACAGTTGAAATCTGTAAAAATAAAATCGTGCAGTGGTTCGGCATCAGGGACACCAAGCCAGACCAGATTGTTATTGAAAAATGGCTGAAGAAGTACATAAAAGCATTAAAAGAAAAACAGGAAATGTTAGCCATAACAGCATAATGAAACGTACACAGATTTTGTATGTTTGAAAAAGGAGGAGACTATGGAATATATGCAGTTAAGCATGGATGATTACATCCAGAGCAAGAATGAGATCAAACAGGAATTAGGCGGGATTGTAAAGAGCTTCGTGCGGATTGGCTGGCAGCTCACCAGAATTAACAACTCAGAAGCCTATAAACATGATGGCTATAACACAATTGCAGAATTCGCCAAAGCAGAATATGGCATGAACGCATCCGGAGTCACCAAGTTTATAAAAGTATATGAGAAATGCTCCGTTCCAGGGGACACTCCGGAACTTCAGGAACAGTACAGAAACTTTAAATTCAATGTACTGGCAGAGCTGATCAGACTTCCGGAAGAAGATCAGAAAATATTTCAACCAACGGACAAAAGAGAACATATCCGAGAGTTGAAAGATTTCAACAAAGAAAATGAAAGCAATCCTGTGAATCTCCTGGACTGGAAGGCAGCCCAGAATCCGGAGGACAAGCTCAGAGCAACTATTCAGGAGTTCTTTCATGAGAAGAAAGGATTACTCAACTCTTTATATAGCAGCGAAGCCTATCAGACAGGGAACATCAAGGAAATGTCCCAGATCATTAACCCTGGAGACAGTATGAGCTATCGAAAAGGAACTGTTTTCTTAATGTTCCATCAGGAAAATATTACTGTGAAAATCTTCAATGGAGAGATGAAAACTATCTCATGGGAACAGTTCTTCGCCCATACACAGGAGATATTTGCGGAAGCGGCAGCAGGTAACCGGACATATGAGAATTATTTCGGGATTCCGGAAGAAGCTCCCATCTTGGAACCAGAACAGCCACAGCCCAAACCGGCAACCGAACACTCTGTTCGCCCGGAACCGGAAATTGCGCCCGCGCAAAAGTCAGAACAGGTTGAAAATGTGGAAAACTCTGTGGATAACCATGCAGAAGGTCAAAAAACAGCACTTACGGAAAAAGAAGAATCAGTACTGGAAAACATCCGGTCAGATTCTGCTTTAGAAACACCAGAATCTCATCCGGAAAATACAGAAAAAAGTCAAGAAACAGCACTTCCAGAGCCAGAACCACAGATTCCAGGTCAGGACAGCATCGAAAACCATCCGGAATATATGCCAAAACCTGTAGAAGAACCGGTAAAACAGCCAGAAAGCAATCCGGAACCAGCATTGCAGGAAGACCATTTCGGTGAGGTCAACGAAATGGTACCGGAAAAACCAGAAATTGCGCCGGCGCAATCCGAACCAGAAGCATCAGAAGAACCCATGACCAGAAAAGAATACATAGATACTCTGACATCCTATGGAACCGCAGAGTATCTGGCAAAAGCAATGAAATCTTTCTCACATAAGACCTATAGCACACTTCTGGATACTGCCTTCTGGGAAGAATGGCTGGAAGGAAAAGTAAACAGTAGCGGAATCCCGTGGGAAGATTAAGGGTGCTCTAAAATTCACATAGATATTAGATATCATTCCTGCTCCCAAGCCTGTCAACGGGAGCAGGAGAAAGGAAAATCATGAACCTCAGACAGAAAAAGAAGTTATTCAAGAAAAGAGTCGGTAAGAATCCACCGGGCTGGATGTTTTACAGCAGCCGCCGGTTTCATAATTTTATTCGCAAGCCCTGGGGCGGTCTGGCAGAACTGAAGAGACAGGAAACCACCAGAGCAGTAGAAGACTTTAACCGAAATATTCAGGATAGAAACACTCAGATCAGAAGATCACGGAGGTACATCAGATGAATCAGGAAGGATTATTATTTCCAAAGGAAGCCGTCAGAAAAAAACGAAAGAAACACCACAAAAGCATCATAAACAGAGATATGAAAGGTCAGTGCTTCATCTGCCAGAAACGAGGATATACAGAACGCCATCACATCTATGGCAGTGCAAACCGCAAATATTCCGAGCAATACGGTTTAACCGTATATCTTTGCCCGGAATGCCACAGAACCTCAGAAGTAGCCGTACATAGAAACAAAGAAGTCAGGCAAACTTTACAACGCATTGGCCAGAGGGCTTTTGAAAGAGAATGTGGCAGCAGAGAGAAATTTATAAGATTATTTGGTAAGAATTATCTGGAGGATGAGTAATGAACATAGGAAAAGCAGCAGCAATATTCAAAGATATTCATAATGAGGAAACAGAAGTAGAAGACAAAATCACAGCAATTCAGGAAGTAATTGATATGGCTACACATAACGGCATCACGAAAAAAGACATGTTGGAAGTACTTCGCTGGCTGATTGAAGAATACATCTAAGGAGGATATATGGGTGCAAAACAAAGAGCAAAGATATGTAAACACAGTACAGGATATACAGGAAGCGTAGCAGTATATACCCTTCCAACCTGCCCGAATATGCACATCATCAAGGGGAAATATGTAACAGCCCAGTCAACCTGTAAAGGCTGCCGATTCTACAAGGAGAGAAAATGAATTTATATGAGATCAAAGACGTAAGAACCGGACAGCTCCTTGACCCGGCCGTATCCATGAGTTTGCAGGAGGTAGCAGACAGATTGCATTGTAGCAAACAACTGGTATCGAACTCATATCACGGAAACTATGCAATCGAAGACAAATACAAGCTGGAACAGGTAGACGTGACGATCAAGAAAACGGATACAATTTGGATAGACTGGGAACTCCGGAGGAACTGGTTCTTGAAATTATGTGGAAAGTAAGAGGGAGGTACCCGAATGAGCTATAAAAACAACGAAGGCTATCCGGATCCGACAGCCAGCAAAGCAGTCTAGGCAGCAGACCGAATGCCAGAGCATACATATAAAGATTACTGTATCCTCAGAGCAATGGCGTTTCGTATGGGACTAAAGATAACTGGATTAAAAGATTTAGAATCTGGAAGGGAATGGAGCCGATAAGAAGAAGGAGGCCGGGAACTATCAACAGCTCCCGGCTAAAAGTATGAAAAAGAAAAAGTTTTATTTGCAATTACTCTTTGCTCTGTACAGGTAATAATATACCCAGAAATTGTGAGTAATATGTGATGCAGATATGAAGAATTTGTGAAAGGGGAGCGATACCGATGGAAACGACAGAGATTACAAATCAGAAAGAAAATGAACAAAAGAAGGAATACTTGAAATCCTATCGGCGGGCAATAAAGAGAGAGCAGGACATCCTGGACGAGATCCAGAGGCTGAGACTGGATAAAATGTTCCCATCGGTGATCAATGATGGAATGCCACACGGCAGCAGTTGTTCAGATTTGTCTGAATACATAGTTGCCATAGATGAACAGATAGAACTTTTGAAAAAGGAACGCTTGGAAAGAGTCAGACGCTATCAGAGAATTGAAAGACAAATTCGACAGATGAAGAACGAAAATGAGCAAGACGTGTTGAGAGAACATTACATAAAAGGGCTTAAATGGAAAGAAATTGCAGAAGAAATGGGATACTGTGAAAAGCAGATACATAGATTTCACTCAGCGGCTTTAAAAAATTTCAAAATGTCCTAGAATGTCAGTCTTTTGCTATGCTATTATTACAATGAACTCAGTAAGAAAAACAAGAGTTTGTTCATACATTATAAACTCCTTTGATAAAAACCACCTAAGTACACAGGTGGTTTTTATCTTGCAAAAAATAAGGACATTTAGCTCAGTAGGTCAGAGCAACCGGCTCATAACCGGTCGGTCCTGGGTTCGAACCCAGAATGTCCATGAAAACAGAAATATTAATTAACAAGAGAGCTTGGAAACAGGCTCTCTTTTAATATACAAAAATACCGCGGGATAAAGTAATGGTAACTTACAGGTCTCCTTAGCCTGGAACGGTGGTTCGAATCCATCTCCCGCTATTTACGAAAGGATACGAAATGTTAAGAAGCTGTAAGTATTGTGGAAAGATTCATGACAGTAAATATCAGTGCAGCGAGAAACCTGTACGCAGAAAGACACGAACAAAGCAGAACAGTTTCAGGAGCACAGAAGCATGGAAGAGAAAGAGCTTGGATATCAGGACACGTGATAACTATCTGTGCCAGATCTGTATAAGAAAATTATATGGAACTACACGGCAGTATAATAATAGGGAGATAGAAGTGCACCACATTGTTCCGGTATCAGAAGACTGGGACAAAAGATTAGACAACAGCAATCTTATCTCTTTGTGTAGCAGGCATCATGAGATGGCAGAAGCTGGGAAGATACCACGGATGGAGCTGATGGAGCTTGCAAGGCGGCAGGAGGACCTCAAATAATCCCCCCCCGGTCTGTGAAAATGAAAAAACGCAGAAGTCTCACGACCACATATGCCCCATGATACACAAAATATTCCCACATCAGCTTTTTAATTTTGGAAGGAGGAGAAAGAAATGCCAACACCACCAAAGACTGCGGATATTATCCGATTGGAGAAAAAATCACACCGGACAAAGAAAGAGCTTCGGCAGCGGGAACAGGGAGAAAAAGCATTGCTTACAGGTATTACTCTGAAAGAACGCCAGGAAGTAAAGGATAATGAAACAGCACACAAAGAATTTCTTCGCCTAAAAAAGCTACTGCAAAAAATTGACAAGTTTGATGATATGTACGGTGCAGTGATCAACAGATACTGTGTTCTATATGCAGAAACAAAAGAATTTGAAGAAAAAAGAGAACGTTTCTATCAGCAGTTATGCGAATTTCAGGATGCAAAAGAAGATCTCCTCATCCATGAGGAAATGACTCCGAGAGAATATTACGGCATTGAAGCATCCATGCAGAAGAATCTGGTCTCTCTGGATCGCCAGGTCCAGTCAAAAAGAAAAATGCTGTCAGACATCGAAAAAGAAAATATCATGACGATTGCCGCATCTCTCAGATCTGTTCCGAAGAAACCGGAAAAGAAGGTGAATCCATTGAAAGAAGCGTTAAGTAAATGAAAGATGGAAAAGCGTATAAGTACGCTCTGTGGTGTGTGACAGAGCAGGAGAGAAAAGTTCCTGAATATGTGAAAAAACAGGCTGAGAGCTGGCTGTATATTGCAGACGGATACGATGCAGATGCTTATGTAGATGAAGAGGAGTACGAGAAAGTATGCAAATTGTTAAAATTAATGGTCCACCCGGATCTTAGATGCAGTATTTATGACGGCTTGGAAGATTACGCATGGCTTATGATTGTGGCTGGTCTGTGTACATATTGCAAAAATTCAGAACAGAAGAGCCGGTTTTATGTGACGATTTTGCTTGAGATAGCACGAAAAAACTTCAAAACCTTCAATTCAGCAGTAATATTCATTCTGCTGATGCTTACGGAACCGGATTTTTCCCGGTTCTTTTCTGTTGCACCGGATTTACAGTTGTCATCGGAGCTGAAGAACGCGATCCGCAAGATCATAAAAGTTTCTCCGGCATTGTACGATGAAGACGAACCGGCGTTTAAGATTCTCAGAAGCCAGATTATATGTCTACTTAACGAAAATGAATACACACCGCTCGCATATAGTCAGGACGGTATGGATGGAAAACTGGCAAATGCTTATCTTGCGGATGAAGCAGGAGCATTGGACGATTATCCCGTAGAAGCGATGAGATCATCACAGATCACACTGTTTAACAAACTTGGGATTATTATCAGTACACAATATCCGAATGATAACAATGTGATGATCGATGAAATAGACATTGCGAAAAAGACCCTGGACGGTCTACTTGATGACCGGAGGTATTTTGCGTTGCTTTACGAGCCTGACGACGATCTGAAACAGGGAGAAGTCTGGCAGAAAGACGACAGAGCCATATATCAGAGCAATCCGGTAGCAGTATCCCACAAATATATCTTTGATGAGATAAAAAAGAAACGTACCCTGGCAATACTCTATGAGAATAAAAGGGAAAACTATCTCTGCAAACACAACAATATCCTTTACAAAGGACTTGGAGTTGAAGGATACATTGATATCCAGAAAGTAAAATTGTGTAAAACGGAATTGGATTCACAGTGGTGGATTGGCCGCCGGGTATGGGTGGGCGTGGATCTTTCACAGACGGATGACAATACTGCAGTAGCGATGGTGACAGAAGAAGACGGATTCGTTTACGCAAAGGTAATGGGATTTATCCCAACAGATAAAACTGCTATAAAGACACAGAAGGAACATGTGGATTACCAGAGGTTGATCAATAAAGGCGAGTGCATCGCATGTGGGGAAGAAGTGATTGATTACAGCGTTGTGGAAGATTACGTGATACATGCACTGGAAGAAAGATACGGTGTGACTGTAGAACAAGTTGGATATGACCGATACAATGCGATATCCAGCGTACAGAAGATGGAAGCAGAAGGTCTGGAGTGTGTAGAAATCAAACAGCACAGCTCGGTCCTACACCAGCCGACAAAATGGCTGAAAGAGGTAATCTTACAGCAACACTTCAGGTACGAAGAAAACAGGCTTCTGGAGATTAATTTCCAGAATGCAAGATGTACAGAAGATACAAACCTGAATAAATATGTTAACAAAAAGAAATCAACAGGAAAAGTGGATGAGGTAGTTGCTTTGATCAATGCAATGTACCTCTTACAGCAGTATTTACTTAATGACGACAGTTTTGTTGCACAAACAGCATAGGAGGACCAGAAAAATGGGAATTTGGAAACGAAAAAAGAGAGCAGATCCGGCACAGGAGCCGGAAGTGGACGCGGCGATTTTGAGAGCGTGGCTGTCAGGAGAGTCTGTTGGACGGGAGAGAGCTGTGAATATCCCATCTTTGGCGGGATGCTTAAATAAAATCGCAGGGACGGTGGCAGCAGTTCCAATCAGGATGTACAAACGGGAAACGAACCGGATAACAGAAGTCCTGGATGATAACAGAATAGTTCTGCTGAATTCCGAAACAGGGGATACACTGGATGCCTATCAGATGAAACGGGCAGTTATTTTGGATTATTTTCTTGGACGGGGCGGCTATATTTTTATAGATAAAGTCAAAAATGAAATACGTTCTCTCCGGTATGTATCGGAAAAGAACATAAGCTTCAACGAGAATCCGGATGTGATCTTTAAAGATTACGATATCCTGGTGCAGGGAAACACCTATAAACCTTATCAGTTCATACGACTTCTCAGAAATACAGAGAACGGGGCGAAAGGAAAGAGCATCATAGAAGAGAATGAGAGGCTTTTAAGAGTAGCATATAATTCACTGAAGTTTGAGGAAACCCTTGTATCAACAGGCGGAAATAAGAAAGGTTTCATAAAATCTCCGCGAAAATTATCACAGACAGCGATTGATGCTCTGAAAGATGCTTGGAGAAATCTGTATTCAAACAACACGGAGAGTGTTGTAATTTTAAATGAAGGACTTGACTTCCAGGAAGCATCCAACACATCTGTAGAAATGCAGTTGAATGAGAATAAAAAGACAAACGGTGATGAGATTTGCAAGGTCATGGGGATTCCACCATCACTTTTGAATGGAAATTCCGGTGAACAGGATGAAAAGAATTTCATAAAATATGAATTATCAAACCTGCTGGCAGAATTTCGGACTGCGTTAAACAGAGCAATGTTGCTTGAATCGGAAAAACAGACATATTTCTTTGATTTTGATATATCTGAACTGATTAAAGGCGACATCGACAAACGATACAGCGCATACAGCATCGGAATAGAAAAAGGATTCCTTCAGACAGATGAGGTCAGAAAGAAGGAAAATATGCCACCACTGGGAATGAAATTCATTAAATTAGGGCTTCAGGACGGATTATATGATCCGGAGAGTAACAAAGTGATCGTGCTTAATACAAGCAAAACATTAGACTTGGAAAGATTAAAAGAGGGAGGCGATGAGTAAGGAGAATCGAGATCAGAGAACAGTCTGTCACAATTGATGGATATGTAAACGCGGTTGCAAGAGACAGCAGACCCATCCGGGACAGAAGCGGGACACAGTTCATTGAGCAGATCGTCCCGGGAGCTTTTGAAAGGGCGATCTCACGTGCTGATGAGATCAAGATCCTGTTAAACCATGATTATAGCAGGGAACTTGGAAGTACCAAAACAAACCTTCAGCTGTTTGAAGATAATATTGGACTTCGGGCGATTGCGGAAATCACAGATGCAGAAGTGATCGAAAAAGCGAAAAAAGGTGAGCTCAGAGGCTGGTCCTTTGGATTTATTGAGAGAGCAGCCAAAGAAGA
The DNA here is from genome assembly GCF_003477525.1 of Ruminococcus sp. AF41-9. GTDB lineage: Bacteria > Bacillota > Clostridia > Lachnospirales > Lachnospiraceae > Blautia_A. Next base: position 121,725 of record NZ_QUDO01000003.1, on the reverse strand, counting down.
GGATACAGATTCCGGCCTGAAACGCAGATTTGTGGAAGACATGGATTTGAAAGAGGTGTCGATCATTGACAACCGAAAAGTCCCATGTTATGCAAGCACATCAATAGAGATGCGTGCAGACGGAAATGAAGTTCTGGAAGTAAGAACTTTGGAAACCAGGGTAGTCTCAAATAAACCGGAAGAAAAAATTGATTACTCAAAGTATGAAGAGACAATCAGACGATTAGGAGGAAATAAATAAGGAAGAGTCATAAAAGAAAAATCACAAATAAAAAAGCATTCAGAGTAGCTGCCAGAAGATATCTGCAGATAAGAGCAGAGGAATTAAAAAGCCTGGAGGAAAAAAGAACTGCTCTCGTGGAAGAGATGGAAGGAATCCTGAACAAAGCACAGGAAGAACAGAGAGCCTTCGAAGAAACAGAACAGACTCGTTTTGATGAGATTGAAAAAGAAATCAATGCCATTGACAAGACAATCGAAGCAAAAGAAAGAGCCAGAAATCTTGGAAATCCGAAGAAGGAAGGTAAGGAGAAAGGCGACACCCTGACCGTAGAAGAGAGAGCATTTGTAGATTATATAAGAGGTACAATTACCAATGAGAGAGCTACAAACCTTACCTATACAGACAATGGTGCGGTGATCCCGTCTTCAATCGTAAACAAGATCATTGAAAAAGTAGTAGAAATCTGCCCGATTTACAGTATGGCAGATAGATATAACATCGGAGGAACCATCAGTATTCCATTTTATGATGAAGACACCAGTTCTATTAAGATGGCATACGCAGATGAGTTTACAGAACTTACAAGCACATCCGGAACATTCAAGAGCATTTCTCTGAGCGGTTTCCTTGCAGGAGCACTTACTGTAATTTCAAAGAAATTGATCAACAACAGCGGATTCGATGTATTGAATAAAATTATTCAGTACATGGCGAAAGCGATTTCCATATTTATCGAACATGAATGCCTGATCGGAACAACTGGAAAAGCAGAAGGACTCACAAAAGTTACTCGTGGCACTACAGCGGCGGCAGCAGCAAAAGTCACAGCTGATGAACTGATCGATGTACAGGAGTCCATTCCGGATACTTATCAGTCCGGAGCTATCTGGATCATGAACAAAGCAACCAGAACAGCGATCAGAAAATTAAAAGATAACGACGGAAATTATCTTTTGAACAGAGATGTTTCAGCCAGATGGGGATACACTCTTCTGGGAAAAGACGTATACTGCTCTGATGCAATGCCGAAGATGGAGCAGAGGCTGTCACTGTTTATTACGGCGATTTCTCCGGATTAGCGGTAAAAGTAGCGGAAGATGCAAATATCGAAGTACTGAGGGAAAAATACGCAACACAGCATGCGGTTGGCGTAGTAGCCTGGATGGAAATTGATACAAAGGTAGAGGATGCACAGAAGATTGCAAAATTAACTATGGCATCTGCGTGAATTGCGCCGGCGCAAATGAGGTTAGAATATGAAGATTAGTGAAATGACCACTGCAGATATATGGCAGCACATCCGGGAAGATCCGAAAGAGATGGAAGAGGCTGACAACAGAGAAATCCTGACCATGAAAACTGCAGCTGTAGAATACTGCAAAGGATACACAGGACTTACAGAGGAGCAGCTGGATCAGCATGAGGATATTACGATCGCAGTCCTCATGCTGATTGCTGACATGTACGATAACCGGCAGCTGCAGGTAGATAAAAATATCATGAACAAAACGGCAGAGACTATCCTGGGAATGTATTGCGTAAACTTCTTGTGAGGTGATCAGATGATTTATACAGGAAAACTGAACAGATGCATTATTTTTCAACGCCTTGAAGCAAAAGAAGACGATATGGGACAGGATAAATCAGAGTGGAAGAATTACAAAACTGTCTGGGGAACTGTAAAGCCATATAAATCTTCAGAATATAACTTCATGGGGAAACTAAAGCCAGAGGTTACGCATCGTATATATGTCAGATACAGGGAAGACATAACAACAGATATGAGGATCCTGTATAAAGGACATACATATGCGATTGCCGGTCCTCCGCTGGATGTAAATGATGCCAGGGAGCTGCTGGAAATTCAGTGTGAGGAGGTGTTCGAAGATGTCAAGTATCAGCTTTGACTTCGACGCCTCTGAATTGATTAAAGCAATGGAAAGTACAGCAAAACAATATCCAGCATCTGCAGAAAAAGTTTTAAAAAAAGAAGCACGAAATATCGCCAAGGATTTGAAAGGCAGAGTGAATTCAGAGGCAGAAGGACACCATTATATTAGGCCCAAAAGTGAAGAAAAGCCCAAGCCATTAGCGAAGAGCTTCCGCCAGGGAAAAGTAATTCGCTCTGGAAGCAAAATGACGGTTGCAGTAACATCTTCAGCTCCACATTACCATCTTTATGAGCTTGGTCATGATATGGTAACTCATAAGAGGAAAAACAAAAGAGGCAAGGGAATGATCGGAAGCAATCGTAAAGTTGGAGAAGTCAAGGGCAAGAAGACGGTTGCAAAATATATGGCACAGCGCGCAGACCACGCTGAGTTGATCGGACAGGAACTGCTGGGCGAGATATTGAAGGAGGCAGGAATTGACTCTTAAAGAAATAAAAAAAGCGGTCAATTCCGCTTTGAAAGAAAGATTTCCGGATATGAAGATATACGGAGCAGACACAGTAGAAGGCTATACGCGGCCTTCCTTTTTTGTATATGTAACACAGACGTTTTCTGAATCCACAAAGAACGTATTCCACAAGAACGTTGAAGTGGAAATTGATTTTATTCAAAAGAACACAAATGAAGCAGAAGGGATGGCTTTTTTTGCAGCCATGGAAGAAATGTTCGGGCAGAAGCTGACGATTGGCAGCAGGAGACTGAATACAAGCAACATGGATCTAAACTTTCAGGGCGAAAACGCAAACATTCCAGTCTGCCAGTTTGACGTGGAGTTCTGGGATGTAATTCCAAGAAGGCCGAGAACGGATAGTAGCAAGTTGATGGAAGAGTTGAAAATATCACAGGAGGTAAAACAAGGGGATTACCAGTAATGAATATTATTTTTACTGCGGCCGCAAGAAATTCAATCAGAAGATCTGAACGTGGCGTAGTGGGAATGATTGTAAAAGATGCGAAAGTGCCGGCAACAAATCCGGCTATGATTTACAAAGAAAAAGATATTCCGGAAGAACTGAGCGATGCAAATAAAGAGCAAGTGAAACTCGCCTTGGTTGGGAACGATACAGCACCTGCCAAAATCGTGCTGTACGTTCTTAGTTCTGACGCTGAGAATTACGAAGCGGCGTTGAATTATTTTGCAGTCAAAAAGGTTACCTGGCTGTGCTGTCCGACAGCAAAGACGGACACACAGACAGAGACCATTGTGACATGGGTAAAAGATCAGCGTAATGAGCGAAATAAGGTTAAAGCGGTACTTCCGGAAACAGAAGCAGATGATGAAGGAATTATAAATTATGCTACAGCCAGCGTGAAAGTTGGTGAGAAAGAGTATACAGCAGAATCCTTCTGTTCAAGAATTGCAGGACTGCTCGCCGGCACAGCTAATAAGAGCTCTGCAACATACGCAATTCTCGATGATGTAACGGAGTGTGAGAAAAAGAAAAAAACCGAACTGGACGCAGAAATTGACGCAGGAAAACTGGTCCTTTATTATGATAGCGAAAAAGTAAAAGTGGGACGGGGAGTCAATTCATTACAGACAGTTAGCAAAGGAAAAGGGAACCCGTGGAAAAAAATCCGTGTAGTTGAAAGCATGGACATGATCCACGATGACCTTGTTCTTTTAGCAGAAGACAATTATATCGGGAAATACCCGAATACATATGCAAATAAGTGCCTACTTATTTCAGCAATTAATTCCTATCTGGCAGAAATGGAGAGAAATGGAATTATTGAGAGTTACACAATTGACCTGGATGTTGATGCAATCAAGGAATATATCATTAAAAACAAGGGTGTAACAAGAGATGAAGCAGAAGCAATGAGTGAGGCAGAAATCAAGAAACAGTATACAGACGAAAAGGTTTTCCTGGCAGCATCCGCTACATTGGTGGACGTAATGGAAGACATTAATCTGAACATCACTGTGTAAGGAGGAGTGAATAAGGGACAACTATACACCGGACAGAGTCATTAACGGAACCTTTGGGGAATGCTGGATTGATAATGATTATATGGCGGAAACAACGGCGCTCCAGGCAAAGATGAAACTTGATACAAGCGAAGTAAAAAGAACAGGGACATTGGAGAAAGGATACAAAATAACTGGAATCAGTGGATCTGGCACACTGAAATTAAATAAGGTTACATCCTATTTCTTGAAAAAAGTGTCTGAAAACCTGAAAAAAGGTAAAGCCACGAGGATGACAATTATCACGAATTTAGAGGATCCGGAAGCGTTTGGGGCAGAAAGGATTCGACTGGATGACTGCGTGATCACAGAATTGACAATTGCAGACTGGGAAGCAGGAAAGCTCTTGGAAGAATCTATTCCATTCAACTTCTCAGGATGGGAAGTGCTGGAATCAATAGATGTATAAGGAGATAAAATATGAATTTAATTGAAAAATTACTTTGTGTAGACAAAGAAAAGGCGACGGAAAAAGCAACCAAAAAGATTAAATCAAAAAAATTGGCAAAATTAGTAGGAGAAGATGCCGAGATTACGATCAGAGAACTGTCCGGAAAGAGATACAATACTCTCCAGGCCATGCTTTTTGACAAAAAGGGAAATCGCGATGTAAATGCTACATATGATTTTAATTTAATGTGCTGCGTGCATGGTGTTGTAGACCCATGCCTGACAGACAAAAATCTGATGGACCATTTTGGAGCATCTACCCCGAAAGACCTTGCTGCTATTTTATTCGGAATGGAGTCCGGAACAATTGCCGCAGAGATCATAAAACTCTCAGGGCTTGGAGAAGATGCAGAGGAAGAGGTAAAAAACTCATAAAGGTGGACAGCGAAGCAAGCATAGCTTATGCATTGTTCCGCCTAAAGAAGTGGAAACCATCAAAATACTACAAAATGGGCGCGGGAGAACGATTAATCACCCGTGCCTTTTTAAAACAGGAACTGCAGGACATTGAGAAAGAGGTGAAGAACAAGGGCAGGTAAGACAGTCGCTGCAGTGGTAAAGCTGATAGATGATTTTAGCAATCCATCCAGAGAAGTAGCGGCACAGGCACGTGACTTGGAAAAACGGTTTAACAACGTTGCTGATGTGTTTAACCATGCCGGCGAAGCGTTCTCCACAGCCGGTGAAACTCTGACAAAATCGGTCACTGCGCCGCTAACAGCCGTTGGAACGGCCGCAGTCAAATTCTCCTCTGATTCACAGGATGCCTTCCAGCAGTTTGCAGCGGCAACCGGAACAGCAACAGAAGAGATGGGTAAATACAAGGACATGATCAACAATGTCTACAAGAATAATTTCGGCGAATCAATTAATGATGTTGCAGAAGCAATGGCCACGGTTAATCAGAACATGTCCTATTTGGACGATTCTGCCCTGCAGAGATGCACAGAATATGCCTATACTCTTTCGGACACTTTCGGATATGATGTTGCGGAAAGCACCAGAGCTGCAGATACACTGATAAAGAATTACGGTGTATCTGCAAGAGAAGCGTTTAATCTGATCACCCAGGGAGCGCAGTCAGGAATGGACTATTCCGGGGAAATGATAGACAGTATCAATGAGTATTCTGTGCAGTTTAAGAAGCTAGGACTGGATGCAGAAGACATGTTTTCCATATTTGCCAATGGCGCTCAGAATGGCGCTTTTAACCTGGATAAAGTCGGAGATGCTGTAAAAGAATTCTCTATCAGAGCAATAGATGGTTCAGATACGACAAAGCAGGGATTCGAAGCCCTTGGAATGGATGCGGCAAAAATGGCAGAGAGATTCGGAGCTGGAGGAGATTCTGCAAAAGAAGCATTCAATGAAGTAATCAAAGGTCTTGCAGAAATGGATGATCCTGTAGCACAGAGTGCAGCCGGAGTAAACCTGTTCGGAACCATGTGGGAAGATTTGGGACCTCAGGTTATAACCTCTATGTCAACAGCAAGTGATGCCATAGATAAAAGCAAGGAGTCTGTTGAAGAACTGGTAAATGTAAAATATGACACATTATCAGGTGCACTGGGAGGACTTTGGCGAACGATACAGGTGGACGTCCTGCAGCCAATAGGAAATCAGCTGATTCCGTATGTCACAAAAGGCATCAGTTTCATACAGAAATTTACCGATAAGTGGAACAGACTGGGACCGGCCACTCAGAAAACTATAGTCAAATTTGCAGCAGTAGCGGCATCAGTAGGACCTGTTTTACTGGGGTTCGGGAAAGTGTCCTCCGGAATCGGAACAGTAATCTCAAACTTTGGGAAAGTAGGTGGCGCGATTACAAGACTGACAGGTGCTTCAGGATTCTCAGGAATTGCAAAGATAATGACAGGACCATTTGGAATCGCGGCGGCAGCAGTGGCAACTGCAGCACTGCTAATCTACAAGAACTGGGATAAAATCGCACCGATCTTGCAGAAGATAGGCCAGAGATTTGTGGAGTTCTGGAATACGGTACAGCCACAGCTGCAACCATTTATAGATTTGTGCATAGAAATCGGGTCATACTTAAAAGACACTCTGCTTGAAGTTTTTAAAATAGTGTGGCAGGCAGCAGGAGAAGCAATCGTTACTTGGTTTGATCAGGTAAGCGAAGTTATTGACAACGTGCTTGACACCTTCGAAGGAATTATAACGTTCCTGACAGGCGTATTCCAGGGAGATTGGGAAAAAGCATGGACTGGAATTGTACAAGCAGTAGGAGGCATCTTCGGAACACTGGAAGCGCTTGTAAAAACTCCTATTAATGCAGTTATAAATCTTGTAAACAAAGCAATCTCAGCCATTAACAACATCAGTGTGACACTGCCGGATATTGTGGGAGGAGGACATATAGGATTCGATATCCCGCTAATTCCGACTCTGGCCAAAGGAACTGATAACTGGAAAGGCGGCATTGTACAGATCAGTGAAAAGGGTGGAGAGATTGTAGATCTTCCGTCCGGCAGCAGGGTATATCCGCATGATGAATCTGTACGGATGGCTCGTCAGGAAACAAAGAAGAGCATATCTGTTACAATTGCTAAACTTGCTGACAGCATTGTGGTAAGGGAAGAATCAGACATTGATAAGATCGCAGAAGCAATTGTGAAAAAGATAGAAGAGACAGCAGAAAACATGCCACAGACGGCATAGGAGGTAAAAAATGGAATATTGGCTAAAATGCGGAAAGGATTCCATACAGCTTCCTATCCGACCTGGAGCATTTGAAGTATCACAGGAAAACACGCATCAGACAGTAAATGTTCAGACGCTTGGCAATGTAAGCATTTTAGGAAAAAGAGGGCTTAAGGCATTTTCGCTTAAGTCCTTTTTCCCCGCCCGTGATTATCCTTTTGCAGATTACCCAAAGGACAGAAACCCTTGGGACTACGTAAAAAAAATATCTAGTTGGCAGGAGAAAAAAGTACGGTTCATTATTACAAAAACAAAAATCAATACCATGGTGACAATTCAGTCATTTAGCTATTCAGAAGAAGATGGAACTGGTGATATAAAATACTCCCTTTCTCTGATGGAATATCGAGCACCGAAATACACCAAACCAGTAAAAGCGGTGTTAGAACCGGTAAAAACAACAGAAAAGAAACCAAAAAAGAAAACGACCCGAACAGATTCGAAAAAGAAAGTCAAAACGCATACCGTCAATGGAAATGATACGCTCTGGGGCCTGGCAAAGAAATACTATGGATCAGGTAGCTATTATACGAAGATCTATAATGCAAACACGACGGTTATTGAAAATGCTGCAAAAAAGCATGGACTTGTAAGCAGTTCGCACAATGGCGTTAAAGGATGGTGGATATATCCCGGGACAAAGCTGGTGATACCATGATTTTGAAATGGAAAAGCATAAACATAACTGGATATGCAACATCCGTAGTCTGGGCTGGAAGCGCGAAACAGGCAGCCAGGACGGTTGCATTTAGCGTGGCATATAGCCAAATGATAAAAATGTTAAGAATTTAAACATTAAGTTGGGAGACAAGATTACATTTTATCCAGGATATCCGAATGACAAGAAAACAAAATTCGTTGGCATTGTAACACAGAGAGAAAGGAAGTCTGAAGCCGGAGAACTACAGTATACCGCAACAGATGGAATGATGCATCTTTTGAGATCAAGTGGTACGTACAGAATCGTAAACAAAACTCCGGAAAAGATTACGGAGATGATCTGCAAAGATGTAAAAGTGAAAACAGGATCCCTCGCAAAGACAAAGATCCCTATTTCGAAGATATTCTTCCAGGAACGTCCATACTATGAAATTATTATGGCGGCATATACAAAAGCGTATCGGAAGAACAAGAAGAAATATATCGCGCAGATGAACGGAGACAAGCTTGAGGTTATCCAGAAAGGGAAGATTATCCCAAATTTTCGCATCAGACAAGGAGAGAGAATCACCGATTCTTCCTACGCAGAAGACCTGGAGAGCATGGTCAATCGTGTGTATATATATGATTCAAGCAACAATAAGATCGGAAGCGTAAGTAATTCGAATTGGGTGAAGAAATACGGGGTCTTCCAGAATGTTATTTCCGTAGACAGTGGAAACGGGAAAACAGAAGCAAAAGCAGAGTTACAAGGCATAAACAAAACTGCGAGCCTGAGTATGATCGGCGACCACAGATGCGTGTCTGGACTGGGCGTGATCATAGAAGATTCCAGGACTGGACTAAAGGGAAAGTTCTGGATAGAAAACGACAGTCACCAGTGGAGTGACGGAATCTATACGACAACCTTGGAGCTTGCATTCAAAAATATAATGGATATACAGGAGGAGGACGAAGAACAGACCGATACCTCTGAAGTAGCAACAACGAATGCATCAGTAACAACGAATGCATCAGGAATAAGTGACGTGCTGAACGATGTTCTAAACCAGGCTCGGGCATGGATCGGGCTGGGAGAGAACCCGCCAGGAAGCAATCATAACGAAGTCACCGTATATTATGGATGGGATGCTGCCTGGTGTTGCATGTTCATTTGGTCATGTTTTAATAAAACCGGACATGGGAATCTGTTTATGGCAGGCGGGAAGACTGCATATTGCTTTGACGTAAAGGATTGGTATCAGGCGAGAGGAAAGTTTGGAAGCACACCGAGAGTTGGTGCCCTGATTATCTATGGCGGAGAAGGACATATAGGAATCGTGGAAAGTGTAACTGGAACGGGACCAAGAGATTTCGTGTCAATCGAAGGAAATCTGAGCGACACTGTAAAAAGAAGCAACGGACCATCTTGTAGCACAGTATTAGGATTCTGTTATGTTGACTATCCATCAACAACAACGGTATCGTTAGGCAATACATCCGCTATATCCGGTACATCTGTTAATATACCGTCATCTGTGGCACAGACAGGAATTACCGGTAATTATACATGCTATCCGCAATTCTATGGAAGATGGAACGCAGGAACAACACAAAGAAGGATTTCTGAAATATGGGGACAAAAAGGAAAGACTGGAAGCCCTGAAAACATAGCAACCATAGATGGTTATTATCTGATTGCCGTAACACACAAATTTGGCCAAGTAGGAGATATTGTATGTGTGGTACTGGCAAACGGAACAAGAATAAATTGCATGATCGCAGATGAGAAGAACCCAGGCGACAGCAATTACACAGAATGGGGACACGACCTCGGAGGCGGAAAGGCAGACGTAATTGAATGGGAATCGATGGTGTATGGATTTCCAAACGTGGATAAATGGAGAGGTCAAAGGGTAACGACTATTATTAATGGAGGAAGATATCAAGGTCTATAGATACATATGAACGATTCGTAGAGCAAATGAGAAAAGCTGGAAAATTCTATAACGCTCCGGTACCTCAACTTGGAATTATGATGGAGTCAGGAAAGGTCAGAATAGACACAATGACATTGAAAAAAGAAGATTATCTAATAGATTGCAATTTGCGTTTGGATCCGAACAAAAAAATATTCCTGCATGCTTCAGAACCTGAATCGGCAGAATATATGACAGACTCCGACCATAATGTCACCATGGAGGAATACAGAAAAAACATCTTAAAAGAAGGAGATATCGTTCTTCTCTTGAAACTACATAAACATGAGAAATACATTTTGATTGCAAAGGTGGTGGAGCCAGAATGATGTTTCCTTTTATAGATGCGGAAGAAAATGAAATACAGGAAGAGCAATACATTCCTAAAGAGTATGGAATCAACTTCGAAACAGGACAACTTTCCGGGAAAATTGTGGAAGGTTTTGATGCCATACTTGTATGGGCATGGCTTGCACTACATACCGCACGATATAGGTATTACATATATTCTGATGATTACGGTCAAGAATATGATGAGCTTGTAGGAAAAAGCTATTCGCAGGAATTAATACAGTCAGAATTGGAGCGCATGACAGAGGAATGCTTAATGGAAAATCCATACATTACGGGAATTGAAAACTTTTCATGTGTTAAAAATGATGAGAAAGTAGCCATATCATTTTCGCTTATAACATCACTTGGAGACGGGGAGGTGAGCACAAATGTATGAGGATATAACCTACGAAACTATCATGCGCGAAATGATGGAAGATATGCCTGATGATGTAGATACATCAGAAGGCAGCTTGATATTTAATGCCTGTGCGAAACAGGCGGTACGCCTGGAAGAAGCTTATCTGCTCCTGTCCGGGCTTGAACAGAATATGTATGCAGATACAGCCGACTTAGAACATTTGATCCGAAATGGAAATGAAAGAGGCGTATATATCAATGAAGCTACATATGCTGAATTTACTGCTCAGTTCAACTGTGCAGTGCCAGAAGGGTCCAGATGGAATTATGACGAATATAATTACACAGTATTCAATGTAATCAGTGAGGAAGAACACACATATCGAATCGGATGCGATAGTCCCGGATCCGAACCCAACCGAATGCTGGGGGATTTAGAACCAATTGAATTCGTGGATGGATTTGAATGGGGAAGAATTCTGAAATGCACTCTTGAGGCTACGGATCAGGAAGAAGTGGAAAGCTATAGAGCCAGGATTCTGAATACATACAATTATCGTGGCTTTGCAGGAAACCGGGAATATTATAAAAGCCGAATTAAAGAAATGAGCGGTGTATACGGATGCAAACTTAACAGAGTATCAGCTCCGGAAGACAAAATAGCGATAACAATCATAGGCAGCGATTACCGTACGCCTTCAAATGATGTTATAAATGCGGTTCAAACAGAAGTGGATCCTGTGGTGAATAGTGGTGATGGAGTCGGCATTGCACCGATCGGACATAGGGTTATTATTTCGGGAGTAGGAGAGACAGAAGTCAATATAAAGACAAATATAACTTATGATTCCGGATACTCTTACGAAGATTTAAAAAGTTATATTACGAAGGCAGTAGACAACTATCTTTTGGAACTTCGAAAAAAATGGGAAGACAGCGATGCGATTGCGGTCCGCGTTCTACAGATAGAATCAGCGATTGTACAGATTGATGGAATTATTGATGTTACCGGGACAACAATAAACGATTCAGAACAAAATCTGCAGATTACAAACGGAACGGTACCGGTAAGAGGTGATATCACATGCACGTAAACGTTGAGTATCCGGAAGTGATACTAAATATAAAGGACATTAAAGCGTCAATTGACGCTGGAGATAAAGTTGGAGATGTTCTGGAAAGAGCACTATTCGAATTGGACAACGATATCTGCATACGATCTTCTGAAGAGTCTGGCATTGCACATAGAGAAAAGATTCTTGGGATTAATCCACGGGATACAGATTCTATAGAAGACAGGCGATTGGAAGTGCTTCTCAGATGGTACGACAGCCTCTGTACACAGAAACTGTACTAAGACAAAAAATGGACGCAACTCTGGGGGAGAACCAGTATGTATTAAAAATCGACTTGAATACAAAAACTGTCTTTTGCCTTGTTGAGCTGACGCGAAAGAGGATGCAGAAAAGCGTGATTGATATGCTTGATCAGATGGTACCATTGGATTATTTGATATCCGTAGCACTCAGATACAATACGTGGAAAAAAATAAATGAAAATCTGACATGGCAGCAGGCACTACAGAAGACATGGCGCATGATGAAAGAAGAGGTATTGTAATGCAGTACACAGAACATTTTAAGTTTAAAAAGCCTGACTACGAGGATTTTGCCGACATTAGTGATATTAACGAAGCACTTGACCAGTTGGACACAAAATTTTATGAGCAGGAAAGTAAAATTGACAAAGCGTTGGCGATAACTGGGGAACTGGCGGTTGTCAAACAGACAACGCAAGAAATGAAGGTACAGATTGAAACATATACACATCAAATTCAAAAGAACACAAATAATTTAGCTGTGAGTATGTCTGATATTGCGAAATTAACATTTCAGCTGCAATTAAAGGATTTGATTGATTCTTCAGACATGACACAAGTAACCGTTGATGAGATAGATTCTCCAGACGCCGTTGTGATTACATCCGGAACTTATACTGACAAGAAGGTTTATATATGATCGAACCTTTATCACTGCAGAAAAAGGGCGAGGTTCTTCTGAACACGATCATCTATTCGATGTTGGTACATTTCCCAAAGGCTGAAAAATTCGCCATATGTCAGGAAATCAAACAGAGCTGTTACAGGATGATTCGGGAAAGCATTCAGTATCAGACAGCGCTGAAGAGGGATAAACTCTATTATCTGAAGCAGATTGACGCGGAGTTGAAATACCTGCTTGTTTTAACTTCTGTGTCACGAGGTCAGAAATATATCACGCAGAAGAAGGCAGAACAGCTCCAAGGCAGCTATGAAACGCAGGATCAAAAAGATTGATGAAAAGGTACAATCCGGAAGGCTGACAAAGAAGCAGGCGCAGCAGGCCGTAAACGCCTGGCTTGGACATGCCAGACACAGCAACAGCTACAATCTGGCAAAGAAGATATTCGAGAAATATGATTACATTCAGATCGAAGACAAAGATTGGAAATTTGGGGATATAAGCCCCAGGAAAAGAAAGGAGTTAGGAAGCTATGGCAAACGGAACCATACATAAACTTGGTACACTGTATGTGGCGAATGTAAAGAAAGCAAGACCTACGAAGCCATGGTACGACACAAACGGGTCAGCACCATCTACAGGAAATCTGTTATATTACGGATCGGATGCTATTGAAATCAAAGACACAGATTCAAATGATGCTTATAAACTGCAATGGGTGGAGGTGAATGACGGAAGCGATAAGATTCTGATCTGCGACAGGAACTTACTATGCAACATTACATGGGACCGCCTGAACGCATTAGGATTCTGCGGAGCAAAAGGGAGCGGAAAGAAAATAACCATTGACGGACAGCAGTATGAATTATTCATGCTTACTGGCGGCAAAGATGGAAATGCACAATCAGAAACCACAGCATCAAACGAATGGGACAAATACATCGGAAATCTTGGAAAGTTCTCCGGACTTCCGACACCACAGAGCCAGGATCTTCAGAACAACAGCTCATCTGCCAACTTTACAACAGCTCACAATAAGATCTGGAACTGGGCCGGTTGCTATAGCTGGTGCCAGAACACAATAACAAATGGAAATTCATACAGGGCTTCTCGTGGCCGCACTGGCGCGCGTTGCTGGGGCCACTACTATTCGGACGGTTACAACGGCGGTCTCGGCTGGCGCCCCGCTCTCCGAGTTCTGAACGCTGCCCCAAAGATTACCCCGGCCAGCAAAAATTTCGGTGATCTGAATAAACCGATAAACATTGACTACGCCATAAACGATTCCGATGGTGATAAATTCAACATCAGCGTGAAGATCGACGGAACGCAAAAGGAATCCTACCAAAGCCAGTCCTCCGGGAGCTTCTCACTTGTGCTAAGCAAATACTGGTCCGCATTAAGCATCGGAAGCCACACTGTGGCGATTACTGCGACAGACACAAAGAACGCGGCAACAACAGTCACGTACACGTTCACAAAGAAGAACGGCCCTGCTGCTGCTCCGATGATCATATCTCCGGCAAACGGAGAACGCCGGGACGGTGACTTCTATGTAGAATTCAACATCGGAGCAGATTCTGAAGGGGATACACAGACGCTCAAGGTTCAGATGTCCGGGAACTCAGGATTCTCAAACAGCAAGGAATTTACGAGCCTTGAAAAATACGTAGGCGGGCAATGGGTATCTGCAGCATCCGCATCGAATGAAGATGTGGGAACTAAATTCAGAATAAAAGTAACCGGGGCATCCGGAGAAGTATATCTGAGAGTTGTATCAACAGACTCAGGAAGCCTTTCTGAAGCAAGATCATCTGCAGTGCATATCCGCATCGGGACTATTCTGGATGTACAGGCACATCCGCAGGAGACTGCCGATAGAACACAGAAGATGGTTGTTCTTTTAGACCTTGTTGCAGATGACAAGGTTACAAAAGAGATCTGGGTCGCAAACAATGCAAACGATGCTTCTCCGGCCTGGGAGACTTACACTCCAGATTCAGCAGGCAATCATACATTTCAAAACACTGCAAAGACCGCAGAGAAATGGGCTGTTGCGGCGAGAGTGAAGATTACAGCAAACGACTCAACAGGAGAGATTGCCTTAAGAGCGATCGGGATGGGGGTACTTTAATGCGTGACGTGAAAAAGACCAGAAAAGCAGAAGATACAGAGAAGCAGATTCAGAATGACAGTGCGATCGGAGAGCTGAGCATCATGTTAGCTCAGATGCAGGAACAAAATGACAGTGCGATCGGAGAGCTGAGCATCATGCTGGCTCAGATAATGGGAGGAACAACAGAATGAAATTTGATGAAAACAGCGGTCTTGTAAAGACCTGGGTGAGATTAGTAGAAAGCGGACAATACTCAAAAGAACAGGTTCCGAACATCGGAAACCTGCGTGAGGTTGTTTATAAAATTCTGGAGAAAGGAGGATCTGACAAATGAAGTTTACAAAGAACAGCGGTCTTGTAAAAACATGGGTATCTCTGGTACTTACTGGAGTATACACAAGAGAACAGGTGCCAAATTTATTTAACCTTCGTGCTGTAGTAGGAGAGTGTCTGGATGCGCTGGAAGCGGCATGATAAAGTTACAAAAGGGGCGGTGCAGATAAGGGACGCACTGCCCCTTTTAAATTGCGCCGGCGCAAAAAACAGAGAAAGGGAAAGAATGAGTGGAACTTATTAATTACATACAGATTCACTGGGTCGAATGGCTGTTTGCGATTATATCAGCACTGCTTGGGATAGGATACAGGGGAGTATCCAAACGGCTTAAAGAAGAACAGAAAAAGAATGCAGCAATTGCAGAAGGGGTGCAGTCACTTCTCAGGGAGAGTATTGTAGGAAATTATAACAAGTATAAGGATCGGAAGTATTGTCCAATCTACGCAAAAGAATCTATCAAAAAAGTATATTGTGCATATCATAACTTAGGCGGGAATGACGTGGCAACGGAATTGTATCATAAACTTCTGGCGATGCCGGAAGAGCAGGAAAGTGAGGAGTAATAATTATGGAACAGATTACAAATTATGTAAAACCGGAACTCATTGTAGTAGCAATTGCCTTATATTTTGTAGGAATGGCGCTCAAACAGGCGCAGGCAGTAAAAGATAAGTATATTCCACTCATCCTTGGCGGTATCAGCATTCTGATCTGCACAATGTATGTATTTGCCAACTGCACCTGTAGTACCGGTCAGGACATTGCGATGGCAATCTTCACGGCAATTACGCAGGGAATCCTGATTGCGGGGCTTTCTACATATGTGAATCAGATCATTAAGCAGGTGAATAAAGACGAGTAAAGAAAAGAGGCGGAAAACCGTCTCTTTTTTGTCAAAAAATATGGAGGAGCAGAAGAAATGAATCATTTACAGATTTTTAATTCGGAAGAGTTCGGAGAAATTCGAACAATAGAAATTGACGGGAAACCGTATTTTGTTGGAACTGATGTTACAAAAGCACTTGGATACAGTAATCCGAGAAAAGCCATTCTTGACCATTGCAAGGGAGTAACGAAACGTGACACCCCTACATCTAGTGGCATTCAGTCAATGTCATACATAAATGAGGGAGATTTGTACCGCCTGATTATGAAATCAAAACTTCCATCAGCAGAAAAATTTGAGATGTGGGTAATGGATGAAGTCCTTCCAGCAATCCGCAATCATGGCCTGTACGCCACGGACAACGTGATCGATAACATTCTAAATAACCCGGACTTTGGTATTGAACTCCTGACAAGACTAAAAGGGGAGCGTGCTGCCAGAGTAGAAGCAGAAAGAAAAAATGCCATCCTCATGCATGTAAATAAAACTTACACAGTTACAGAGATTGCAAAAGAGCTGGGGCTGCGATCGGTGACACAGTTAAACAAGATCCTGGCAGAGAAAAAGATTCAGTACTCTGTAAATGGAACCTGGGTTATGTATTCCAAGTACAGTGATCTGGGATATGAGGAGATCAAACAGGAAGTTCTGGATTCTGGAAAAGTGATCTACCACAGACGGATTACGCAGATGGGAAGGGAATTCATATTAAGTTTATTCCAGAATGCTGCTTAAGAGGGGGAAAAACAATGCTGAAGATTATGGGACATGCTCAGGCAACTGCAGAGCAGATGAAAGATTATATTAAAAGAGCGAATCCACTGGTTCCGGAGTCTGTTGAGAAGATGATCTCACTGTATCTGACAGAGGGGGAAGCGGAAGGAGTGAGAGGGGACATTGCATTTGCACAATCTTGCCTGGAAACTGGTAATTTTACATTTGAAGGCTCTTCGGTGACACTGGATCAGAATAACTTTGCCGGGATCGGTGTTGTCCAAAACGGTATGAAAGGCAATTCCTGGGAAACACCACAGCTTGGGATTCGTGCACAGATCCAGCATCTGAAAGCCTATGCATCTTCTGAAGAACTGGAAGGGAAATGTGTAGACAACAGATTTGGTTATGTAATCAGAGAATCTGCTCCTTATGTGGAGTGGCTGGGAATCCAGGAGAATCCAAACGGTGTCGGCTGGGCTGCCGGGAAGAACTATGGGAAGGAGATCATCCGGATTCTGAACAGCATATTATCAATTAAGACCAATGAGACAGATGAGAAAGGAAACGATATGGATATTATTAAAATGATCAGTAAGAAAAATTGCTACATTGGCCAGAATAAGCCGGCATATATAGTGATTCATGAAACAGACAACTGGAGCAAAGGTGCAGATGCAAAAGCTCATGCAACAGCAATGAAAAACGGAAATCTGGCCGGAACAGTTCATTACTATGTAGATTCAAAGAGCATTTATCAGACCTTGGAGCACAGTGACGGTGCCTGGGCCGTAGGTGATGGTCAGGGAAAATATGGAATCACGAACAGAAACTCCATCAACATTGAGATCTGTGTGAACCCTGAAACGGATTACTATGTAGCAGTGGATAAGGCTGAACAGCTGACAGCATACCTTTTAAAACAATACGGTTGGGGGACAGAGCGCCTGAAACGCCATTATGATGCCTCCAGGAAACATTGCCCGCGCCGGATCCTGGATGAAGGACTCTGGCCGAAGTTCGTAGAAAAGGCAGCAGCATACATGGAAAAAACACTTGACAACACAAATAATACAACAACGGGAGGCGGTTATATGTTCAATCCGAAAACAGTAAAGGCAGGAGATAAAAATACATCCGTGCTTCTCTTACAGGAAATTTTAAGAGCCAGAGGTTTCAAGGGCAAAGACGGAAAAGCCCTGAAGCTCACTTGGACAGCAGACGCAAATACGATTTATGCATTAAAAGCATATCAGGAATCCAGAAAAGAGGTTCTGGAAGTAGATGGAATCTGTGGGCCTGTGACATGGAAAGACCTGATCGCAATCTAAAAGCTCCAAAATAATTATAAAGAAAAAGAAATGAGAATTTCCCAAAAACAATTCTGAGGAACTCTCATTTCTTAAAATATTGTATCATCTTCAAGTTTTTCCTATATTATAGGGTATTGACATCCGGTGGTCCCGACGGAGAAATCGGTGCATCCATGAGGTATCTGTCTCAGAGATTTACTATGTCAAACCGTATGGCAATGGCTGTATTGAATGATGTTGCTACAGAGGAATTAGCGCATCTGGAGATGGTATCAACGATCGTCTATCAGCTTACCCGTGATCTCTCCATGGAAGAAATCGAGAAATCCGGATTCGGACCATACTATATTGACCACACGGTAGGAATATGGCCGCAGGCAGCAGGTGGAGTTCCGTTTAATGCCTGTGAATTTCAGAGCAAAGGGGACCCGATCACGGATCTGTTTGAAGACCTTGCAGCAGAACAGAAGGCCAGGGCAACTTATGACAATATTCTCCGCGTAGTGCGTGATATCCCGGAGATCGCAGATCCGATCCGGTTCCTGAGAGCAAGAGAAGTGGTTCATTTCCAGAGGTTCGGGGAAGCACTGCGTTCTGTGCAGGAAGAACTGGATGCAAAGAATTTCTATGCATTTAATCCGAGCTTTGATAAGCCTTGTACGGCATCCTGCAAAGACTGCGGATGAATGGCAGATATTTGATGATAAATTTTTACATCGCACGGAAAATATGCTATACTTTTCGGAAAACGACAGCGATTTCGTGAAAGGCTGCATGATTTTCATGAAAGACCGCATGATTTTCGGGAATTGCTGCAGAAGAATGGTTACTGTCTGCCTCATGTGTAGGGGCAGTGTGTGAACGGTAACAGAGAATTTACTCTGAAAGAAACGGGAGGTACTTAAGAAATGAAACTTACCATACTTGGAACAGGAAATGCGAAAGTAACCAGATGTTACAATACATGCTTCACTTTAAAGGAAGGAAACGAATATTTCATGGTCGATGGCGGCGGCGGAAACACAATTCTGAAACAGCTTGAAGATGCCGGAATTGACTGGAAAGAGATCGGAACGATCTTTGTGACCCATAAGCATATTGATCATCTTCTTGGAATTATCTGGATGCTCAGAATGTACTGTCAGGGAATGGCGAGAGGGCAGTTTGACGGGGAAGTAACGATTTATGGACATGATGAAGTGATCGCACTGCTGAAACAGATGGCAGAAATGCTTCTGACTGCCAAGGAAACCAGATTTATCGGTGAGAAAGTGCAGCTGGAAGTTGTAGAGAACGGAGAGGAGAAAATGATCCTCGGACATAAAGTTACATTTTTTGACATCCTGTCTACAAAAGCGAAACAATATGGCTTTTGTATGGAATACGGAGACGGACAGAAACTGACCTGCTGCGGAGATGAACCGTATAATGAATGCGAACGCAGTTACGCAGAGAACAGCACATGGATGCTTCACGAAGCCTTCTGTCTGTTTTCACAGGCAGATAAATTCAAACCTTATGAAAAACATCATTCCACAGTGAAGGATGCCTGTCAGCTTGCAGAAGAGTTACAGGTAAAAAATCTGCTTCTTTATCATACGGAAGATAAAAATATCTCTGAAAGAAAGAAACTCTACACAGAGGAAGGGAAACAGTATTATAAAGGAAATCTTCTGATCCCGGATGATCTGGAAACTTTTGAGCTATAAAAAGACAGAAATACAAAAAAGAAACAGCCCGGCTCTGCGAAAATAATCGCAGTGGTTGATGTCGGGTTGTTTCTTTTTTTATGCCTGACGGGCAGGCAATACTTCCGGAACAGGTGGTGGGGAAGATTTTTCTGTCAGTGCGGGACAGGCATTCGAGTCCTGTATAAAGGAACTCATGATTGCAGAAATCGTCTGGTGAAGACAGGGCCGGTATTCTGTCATCGGAACCGGCTGCTGGTACAGAATACAACTGTAACAGGTGGCACCTACCAGTTCAATGATCGTAAAAAGAAGAAGTTCCGGATTTCTGTAATGCAGACCGTTCTGGGCGAGCATATCCAGATAGGACCGGTAAAAGTTATATTCATCGTCCGGCATTTTTTCCTCAAATGCGCCTTTAAATACGCCCCACGCCAGATTCTTGGAAATAAAGAGCAGGAGTGTACGGTCCTGATCCAGCTCTGTGATGACGAAATCTACGATAAAATGTACCTGCTGCTCAAAATCGGTGATCCCTGCCTGTTCCAGTGCTTCGTGCGCATGAAAGAAAAGCTCTCCGGTCTTATGAGATACCAGTTTGTTGCGAATATCATATTTATCCTTAAAATAAAGATAGAAAGTACCTTTGGCAACGCCGGCCTGTTCCACGATATCAGAGATTGTAGTTTTAGTCAGCCCTTTTGTGGTAAAAAGTTCAAAGGCAGTATTAAACAGGGCATCTTTTTTCTTTTTTTTATTTAATTCCAGTTTCCCCATTGCAAATCCTCCCTGATTTACATTCATAATTTTATTTTAAACAAAAATGACTAAAAGTCAATATTATTATTCAGGGAAATAAATGGTACTGTGCACTCTGCATCCGGTGACAGACAGAAATCAGGTATTCGCTGAAAAGAGAAAAGAACATCCGCACATTTTATTAAGAATAAAAAATTTAGACAAATTATAAAGAATGATTATTGACTATCAGTCAGCTTTGGTATATAACATTCATGTAATTTGAAAATGACTGTTGGTCATAGAATTATTTATAGTTATCAAAAGATGTCAGGACAGATGTTGTTTTGCCTCTGATATTTTATTAAAAAAAGGAAAAGGAGAAAAAAATGATTAAGGTAGGCAAGTGGATTGCGAAACACAAAATACTGATCATTCTTATCGGAATCGTTTTACTGATTCCTGCGTATCTCGGTATGGTCGCAACCAGAATCAATTATGATGTACTGAGCTATCTGCCGGATACCCTGGAAACTGTTAAAGGACAGGATATCATGGTTGATCAGTTCGGAATGGGAGCATTCTCCATGATCGTCGTGGAGGATATGGATTTGAAGGATGTAGCTGCTCTGAAGGAGAAAGTAGAAGCAGTTGATCATGTAAAAAAAGTTTTATGGTATGACAGCGTGATGGATCTTTCCGTTCCGGTGGAAATGCTTCCGAAAGAGTTAAGAGAGGCATTCTTTAACGGCAATGCAACCATGATGATCGCTCTGTTTGATAATACGACATCTTCAGAGACTTCCATGGATGCAGTAACAGAGATCCGTAAGATCGCTACCAAGGAATGCTTCGTCAGTGGAATGACCGGTATTGTTACAGATATTAAACAAATCGCACTGAAAGAGATGCCGATTTATGTTGTGATCGCATCCTGCCTGTCTTTGGTAGTCCTGCTTCTTGCAATGGACTCTCTGGTAGTTCCGGTGCTCTTCCTTCTGTGTATCGGTGTGGCAGTTTTATATAACCTGGGAAGTAATATTTTTCTCGGTCAGATTTCCTACATCACACAGGCGCTGACAGCCGTTCTTCAGCTTGGTGTTACCATGGACTATTCTATTTTCCTTCTGAACAGTTATGAGGAAAACAAGAAACGTTTCGAAGGTGACAAAGAACGTGCCATGGCCCATGCGATCAATGCCACATTTAAATCCGTAATCGGAAGTTCTATCACAACTGTTGCCGGATTTATTGCACTGTGCTTTATGACATTCGCACTTGGCCGTGATATGGGTATTGTTATGGCAAAGGGTGTTGTAATCGGTGTGCTCTGCTGTGTTACTCTTCTTCCTGCACTGGTTCTTACTTTTGACGGTGCGATCGAGAAGACGACTCACAGAAAACTGATCCCGAGTCTGGATAAGGCATCCGAATTTATTACGAAACATTATAAAATATGGCTGATTATTTTCCTGGTAATGCTGTTCCCGGCAATCTATGGAAACAACCATTTAAAGAACTACTATAATATTGATAAATCTCTTCCGGAGACACTGGACAGTAACGTGGCAAATGCAAAACTTCAGGAAACATTCAATATGAATAACGTACATATGGCTCTTCTGAAAAAAGGCATGACTTCCAAAGAGAAAACAGAAATGCTCAACCAGATCAAAGATGTAGACGGAGTAAAATGGGCACTGGGTATGGATTCCTTTGTAGGTGCCGCATTCCCGGATACCATGATCCCGAGTGACTTAAAGAAGATGCTGGAGAGCGATGAATATGAGATGGAATTTATCTGCTCTGAATATAAAACTGCGACAGATGAGGTAAATAACCAGATCGATGAGATCCAGAAGATTGTAAAAGGATACAGTCCGGAATCCATGGTTATTGGTGAAGCACCTCTGACCAAGGACCTTCAGGATGTCACAGATGTGGACTTAAAGACAGTTAATACCATTTCCATTCTGGCGATCTTTATCATCATTCTGGTTGTATTTAAATCAATTTCCCTGCCGTTTATCCTGGTTGCGGTTATTGAGTTTGCGATTTTTGTTAATATGTCCGTTCCTTTCTATCAGGGCAAAGAGGTCGTATTCGTGGCAAGTATCGTTATCGGATGTATCCAGCTTGGTGCAACCGTTGACTATGCAATCCTGATGACCAGCAGATATCAGAAAGAGCGTGGACTTGGAAAGAGCAAGAAAGAGGCTGTTTCCATTGCGCATAAGACATCCATGAAATCAATCATCATCAGTGGATGCAGTTTCTTTGCCGCAACCTTTGGTGTAGGCCTTTACACACAGGTTGATATGATCGGAAGTATCACAAACCTGCTTTCACGAGGTGCCGTGATCAGTACACTGGTCGTTCTTCTGGTACTGCCTGCAATGTTTATGATCTTTGATCCGCTGATCTGCCGTACTTCTATAGGATTTGCGAAAAAGAAAGGTGCAGATGAGAAAAAACCTCAGAAATAAAAATTGAAAAACTTCAATGGAAATTGTAGGATAAAGATAACAGAAAAATTGGAAAGAATATAAAAGGAGTAATCTATTATGAACAGAAACAGAAAGAAAGCGGCTGCGGCAACACTTGCAGCAGGTATGGCTGTAGTTCTCAGTGCAGGTACCGTAATGGCAGCAGCACAGACAGGTGACAGCAGCGTTCAGAAGGAAGAAACCGTTTATGTAAATACAACCGCTGACGGAGAAGTAACAGACGTTACAGTGTCTGACTGGCTGAAAAATGCAGGAGACAGTTCTTCTGATATTAAAGATTCCTCAGACCTGGCAGACATCAAGAATGTAAAAGGTGACGAAACCTTTACTCAGGATGGCGATAATCTTACATGGAGCACAGACGGTAAGGACATTTATTACCAGGGTAAATCTGACAAAGAACTTCCGGTATCTGTAAATATCAAATACTATCTGGACGGAACAGAAGTTTCCGCTGATGATCTGGCAGGAAAAACAGGTCATCTGAAAATGGAAGTTTCCTATACAAATACTGCAAAGGCAAGCACAAAGATCAACGGAAAAAGCACAGAACTTTATTCTCCGTTTGTAATGGTAACAGGAATGATCCTGTCCACTGATAATTTTGCAAATGTGACCGTAGACAATGGAAAAGTAATCTCTGACGGAAGCAGAAATGTTGTCATCGGTCTGGGGATGCCGGGTCTGAAAGACAATCTGGATCTCTCATCCGACATTGCGGATGATGTGGATATTCCGGAAGGATTTACCATGGAGGCAGATGTTACAGACTGCGAAATGAGTTCTACCTTTACCGTTGCAATGACGGATATTTTCAACAGCATTGATCTGGATGATGTAAACGGACTGGATGACTTAAAGGATTCCATGAAAGAACTGACAGATGCAGCAGTGGAACTGGTAGACGGAACAAAAGAACTTTACGATGGAACCAAGACACTGAATGACAAATACAAAGAATTTTATGATGGAATCAGCAGCCTGAAATCCGGTGTCAGCGAATTGAATGACGGAGCCAAAGATCTGGACGACGGAGCCAAAGATCTGGATGACGGAGCACAGCAGGTCAATGACGGAGCACAGCAGGTCAATGACGGAGCACAGAGCTTAAACGACGGCGTGCAGCAGGTCA
Source organism: Ruminococcus sp. AF41-9 (assembly GCF_003477525.1). Classification (GTDB taxonomy): domain Bacteria; phylum Bacillota; class Clostridia; order Lachnospirales; family Lachnospiraceae; genus Blautia_A. The sequence goes on along the minus strand of NZ_QUDO01000003.1, from coordinate 97,663 downwards.
ATGACGGAGCACAGAGTTTAAATGACGGAGCGCAGAGCTTAAACAGTGGCGCACAGAGCTTAAACAGCGGAGCACAGAGTTTAAACAGCGGAGCACAGAGCCTGAATGACGGAGCCTGGCAGGTCAATGACGGAGCGCAGAGCTTAAGCAGTGGGGCGCAGACACTGAGCAGTGGAGTATCTTCCTATACTTCAGGAGCAGATACTCTTTCCGCAGGAATCAAACAGTACACAAAAGGCGTGGATACTCTTAACAGCAAAATGGCAGAGTATCAGGAAGGAATGAAGTCTTTAAGTGATGGTGTGAATGCGTATGTTACAGGTGGAAATCAGCTGGCAGGCGGCGTTCAGGACTATGTAAACGGAACGACCACTCTTACAGACGGAATGAAACAATATATAGCAGGCGCAGATCAGCTTGCGAGCGGTGTAAGCCAGTATGCAGGCGGCATTAAGAGTCTGGTAGAGGGAATCGGACAGATAGTTCCGGGAATTGATACAGCAGTAAAGGGAATCCAGTCTGCAGCAGAGAACATCTCTGCACTTTCTTCCCAGATCGATCCTTCTGCGATCACAAATTTCAGCCAGAATGTAACTGATTATACAGCAGGCGTTTCCACCTATACTTCCAAAGTACAGGAATATGTTGCAGGTGTAGAACAGCTTGCGGAAGGTTTAAATCAGCTGCAGAGTGCACTGGAAAGCATGGGATCTTCTGAAGCGGAAGCAGCCAGTGAAAGTGCACAGGCAATGTCTTCACAGTTAAACAACAGTGCGGATACCATGAATGCACAGGCAGATGCCATCGAATCCTGGATCAGTGATGCTTCTGATGTTTCCATTGATGCGACTTCTGTAGAAGCTGGTGTTGCTTCTGTCAGCAGTCAGCTTGAGTCAGCAGAATCTGCATTATATAATATTGATTACAGCAGCATGGATGATGAGACAGCAGCGGCTGTGGAAGCAGCAGTAAACAGCGCACTGGGAGCTGTTCAGGCAGCAGAAGACAGTGCTTGCAGTATTGATACGTCTACTATTACCGCTTCTGCACCGGATACATCTGCTTTACAGGCAGCAGCAGACAGTTTAAGAGCTTCCGCAGACAATGCTTATGCAACCGCAGATTCTGAGGAGGCAGCAGTAAACAGCAGTCTGGGACAGCTTCAGCAGCAGCTGGCAGCTCTCAGCCAGGGTATGGAAACTGTAAAAGCAACAGTAGCTCAGCTGAATGCAGGTGCCAGCCAGCTTACTTCCAATGATTCAGCATTACAGAGCAGCGGTGAGCAGCTTTCCGCACTTGGAAGCCAGCTTGCAGAGGGTGTAAACGGTATGAGTACTCTGTTTACTCAGTTAGAAGAGAAGATGCCGGCTATGCTGGAGGGAATTGCTCAGCTTCAGAGTGGTTCCGAACAGCTGACAACAGCAAATAAATCTCTCCAGAGCGGTTACGAAAGTCTTGCGAAAGCAAGCACAGAGCAGCTGATCTCCGGTGCAGAGACACTTCAGAGTTCCGGTAAAACCTTAACAGCAGGAATCACTCAGCTTCAGGGCAAAGATAATGCAAATGCAAATGCGTTACTTGAAGGCGCCAAAACACTGAAGAGTGCGAAGAAGAGCCTGACTTCCGGTATGTCCAAGATCAGTTTAGCTACAGGCCAGCTTACCAGTGGAGTGGAAGCACTTTCTTCCAACAGCGCAGCACTTTATAAGGGAGCAGATCAGCTTATTTCCAGCAGTTCTGCTTTAAACAGCGGTGCTTCTCAGTTAGCAGATGGAAGCCAGACTCTTGTATCCGGAACCCAGAGCCTTGCATCAGGAAGTGATAGTCTTGCAGATGGAAGCCAGACCCTTGCGTCCGGAACCAAGACTCTCGCATCCGGAAGCCAGACCCTTGCATCCGGAAGCCAGACCCTTGCATCCGGAACTAAGACTCTTGCATCCGGAAGCCAGACCCTTGCAGATGGAACCAAGACCCTTGCATCCGGTACCAAGAGCTTAAAAGATGGAACCAAGAGCTTAAAAGACGGAACCAGCAGTCTGGTATCCGGTACAAAGACTCTGATGGATGGAACCGATGAGCTTGCAGATGGAAGTGATCAGTTAAAAGATGGTATCAAAGACCTCAATGACGGTGCGAAAGAACTGAATAAAGGACAGAAGAAGTTCTATAAAGAAGGTATCAAGAAACTGGATGACACAGTAAACAATGATCTTCAGGATATCCTTGACCGCTTCGAGGCAATTCAGTCTGATGATGTAATGTACACAACCTTTACAGACAGGTCCTCTGATATGAATGGAAATGTAAAATTCATTTTCGAATCTGATCCGATCGAGATTTCCGACGGAGAATGATCCGATATCAGTCGGAGATCTGAGTGAATATGGTGATCAGCCGGACACTGTTTTATCAGAACAGCAGCGAACAGTAAGAAACAATTATCATACAGGAGAAAGCAGGAGAGTTGCTTTCTCCTGTATTGCTTCTCAAAAAACTTTCTGCTATAATATGGGAGAAATATTTTTAGAAAGCATCAGGTGATTTCATGGAAAAGACAAAATCACGGAAACGATCCGCCCCTGCGCAGGTCAAAAGGACTCAGGGCAGGCGGAAAGAAAAAGCCAGTTATTATGATTACAGTCTGGTGGCAGTGATCGTGCTTCTGATTTGCTTTGGTCTGGTTATGCTGTACAGTACCAGCTCTTACATGGCAGAGGTAAAATATGAAGATGATATGTTTTATTTTAAGAAACAGGCACTGATCAGTCTTGCCTGTCTTGGAATGGCATTGTTTATTTCCAGGATTGACTATCATATATTAAACTATTTTACCATGATCCTATATGCTGCCGCACTGGGAGCGATGATCCTGGTAAAAACACCTCTTGGAACTTCGGCAAACGGTGCGCAGAGATGGCTTCAGGTTGGCCCGATCCAGTTTCAGCCTTCTGAGATTGCCAAAGTTGCGGTGATCGTATGTCTTCCCTATATGATCGTAAAAATGGGCAGGCAGGTAAAAACACTCAAGCATGTATGGTACTTGCCGGATGGGGTGGTGTGCTTGCTTTTGGAGCATATTATTTTACGGATAACCTGAGTACTGCCATTATTATTTTCGGGATTACAGTGGGACTGATCTTTGTGGCACATCCGGATACGAAGATTTTCTTTGTTCTCGGAGGCGGTGCGGTAGCAGTGGCAGCGGCAGTGGTGATATTTCTGAATGCGACGGTCAGTGTGGACAGTAATATCAGTTTCAGACTCCGCCGTATCATGGTATGGCTTCATCCGGAAGATTTTGCAGATACCTGGGGGTATCAGACGATCCAGGCATTATATGCGATCGGTTCCGGAGGATTTTTTGGCAGAGGACTGGGAAACAGTATTCAGAAACTTGGAAGTGTGCCGGAGGCCCAGAACGATATGATTTTTTCAATCATATGTGAAGAACTGGGGATTTTTGGAGGCATTATCGTATTGCTTCTGTACGGCTATCTTCTGTACCGGCTGTTTTTTATCGCACAGAATGCACCGGATATGTTTGGCTCCCTGATGGTCAGCGGAATCTTTATTCATATAGCATTACAGGTTATTCTTAACATTGGGGTTGTGGTTAATCTGATGCCCAACACAGGTGTAACCCTTCCTTTCATCAGTTATGGAGGTACGTCGATCGTATTCCTCATGGCGGAAATGGGGCTTGCCCTGAGTGTGGCACGAAGGATTAAGTTTGAGTAATATGTTACGGAACTGATCCGTTTATGGTGGTTACACTTTGCAATGTATGGAAACGGGACTGAAAAATGTTATAAAATAGTTCTTGACAAACAGAGAGGAAGCATATATACTTTGAGCATCAAAGTAATTAACTGATCAACAGTTAACATCTAAAACAGTTAGAAGAAAAACAAGAAAGAAACAGGTTCCTTCTGAAAGCTGAACAATTATGAAATTTCAGGCATCTATTTGTGGATATCATCAGAGAACAGTTGCAGAACCTGCATAAAAAGGAGAAAAGAATTATGTTAGAAAAAATGAGCGAAATGATTGCAGAACAGTTAAATTGCGACGCAGCAGAAATTAATGCAGATACATCTTTCAAAGATGATCTCGGAGCTGATTCTCTGGATCTTTTTGAGCTGGTTATGGCTCTCGAAGATGAATACAACATCGAAATCCCGGCAGAAGAACTTACAGAGTTAACTACTGTTGGCGCTGTTATGGATTATCTGAAGAGCAAAGGCGTAGAAGCTTAATTATAATCATAAGAAACATGTTCAATCCTCCCTGGGTCAGAAATGGCTCCGGGGAGAATTTTTTGATAATATAATTTGAATATCAAAATATTTTAAGATAAAATATTTTGAAGATATAAAGTTAAGAGCAGAATACCTTTTGAACCTGATATCATTATTGGGGTCTGTGGTCATTTCAGGAAAAGAATCTGATCTTAAACTGTGAAGAAAGGAAACAGATATGTCAAAAATTGCATTTGTATTCCCTGGACAGGGTGCACAGTACACTGGCATGGCACACGACTTTTATGAAAGATTTCCTGTCAGCCGTGAAGTGTTTGAAAAAGCATCCAGAGCATCCGGGCTTGATGTAGCTGCATTATGTTTTGAAGAAAATGAAAATTTAAATATTACAGAGTATACACAGATTGCCATGCTGACAGCGGAGATTGCTATTTTAAGAGCAGTCGAGGAGTCCGGGATCCATTCTCAGGTAAATGCCGGACTGAGTCTTGGAGAATATGCGGCGCTGGCTGCATCCGGAGTGATGAAAGAGGAAGATGCTTTTGCCATAGTAAGAAAAAGAGGAATCCTGATGCAGGAAGCATATCCGACAGGCGGTGCCATGTCTGCTGTTCTCGGGACAGACGCACAGGTGATCGAGAAGATTTGTGAAGAGACAGATGGAATCGTATCTGTTGCCAATTATAACTGCCCCGGACAGATTGTTATCACAGGAGAAGAGAAGGCGGTCGCAGAAGCCTCAGAAGCCTTAAAGGCAGCCGGAGCAAGACGGGTGATCCCTTTGAATGTCAGCGGTCCGTTCCACTGTGAACTTCTCAGAGAAGCCGGGGAAAAACTGGGAGAAGATCTGGCAGAAGTGGAAATTCAGCCGTTTACCATTCCTTATGTGACAAACGTAACCGCACAGTATGTAACAGAGCCGGAACAGGTAAAAGAACTGCTTGTGAAACAGGTTTCTTCTTCTGTCCGCTGGCAGCAGTGTGTGGAGCAGATGATCCGTGACGGGGTGGACACATTTATCGAAATCGGACCTGGCAGAACCCTGACCGGATTCCTTAAGAAAATTGACCGAAATGTGAAAGCATTCCACATAGAGAAAACAGAAGACTTGGATGCAGTAAGAAAGGAGTGCCTGTAAATGCTGGAAAATAAAGTAGCACTTGTCACAGGTGCAGGACGCGGGATTGGACGTGCCATTGCCATTGCCCTTGCAGAAGAAGGCGCAGAAGTGATCGTCAATTATAACGGTTCCGAGGAAAGAGCAAAAGAAGTAAAGCAGACGATTGAAGAAAACGGTGGAAAAGCTTCCATATATAAATGTAATGTCAGCGATTTTGAAGCCTGCGAAACAATGATCAGAGAAATCGTGAAAGAACACGGACATCTGGATATTCTGGTCAACAATGCCGGGATTACAAAAGACGGGCTGATCATGAAAATGAAAGAAGAAGATTTTGACCGTGTACTGAATGTAAATCTGAAAGGTACCTTTAACACCATCCGACACAGTGCACGGCAGATGCTGAAACAGAGAAGCGGAAAGATCATCAACATCTCCTCCGTTTCCGGAATCCTTGGAAATGTGGGACAGGCAAACTACGCAGCATCCAAGGCAGGAGTCATCGGTCTGACAAAGACGATGGCAAGAGAACTGGGAAGCCGCGGAATCACTGTCAATGCCATAGCTCCCGGATTTGTGGATACAGAGATGACAGAAGTGCTTTCTGAAGAAATCAGAGAAAATGCATGTAAACAGATCATTCTGGGACGCTTCGGAAAACCGGAGGATATTGCAAATGTAGCAGTATTTCTGGCATCCGACAAAGCAGACTATATCACAGGCCAGGTGATCAGCGTAGACGGCGGCATGAACGTATAAAAACAGAAAAATAATGGAGAAAAAAATGAGAAGAGTTGTAATTACAGGTATGGGAGCGATCACTCCTGTGGGATTAAGTGTAGAAGAATTCTGGAACAGCGTAAAAGAAGGGAAGACAAACTTCGCAGAAGTAACCCGTTTTGATACAACGAAATACAGAGCACACATGGCGGCAGAGATCAACAATTTCAATGCGAAAGATTACATGGATTTCAAATCAGCCAAACGTATGGAACTTTTTAGCCAGTATGCAGTGGCAGCAGCCAAAGAAGCTATCGAACAGTCCGGACTGGACATGAGCAAAGAAGATCCGTTCCGTGTCGGATGTAGTGTGGGAAGTGGTATCGGAAGCATGCAGGTCGTAGAGAAATCCTGCGAAATTCTTGAAACAAAGGGACCTGGAAGACTGAATCCGCTGATGATCCCGTTACTGATCTCAAACATGGCATCCGGAAATGTTTCCATCCAGTTCGGACTCCGTGGAAAAAATATCAATGTTGTAACAGCCTGCGCAACAGGAACACACAGTATCGGAGAAGCATATCGTACGATCCAGTGCTCAGATGCAGACGTTATGGTAGCAGGCGGAACAGAAGCAGCCATCACACCTACCGGTTTCGGCGGTTTTGCAGCTCTGACAGCTTTGACATCTTCTACAGATCCGAAGAGATGCTCCATTCCTTTTGATAAAGAAAGAAGTGGCTTTGTCATGGGTGAAGGCGCAGGCGTTGTAGTTCTGGAAGAACTGGAGCACGCAAAAGCCCGCGGTGCAAAAATTCTCGGAGAAATTGTAGGATATGGAGCAACAGGAGATGCATTCCATATCACATCCCCGGCAGAAGACGGTTCCGGAGCTGCCAAAGCCATGGAACTCGCAGTGAAAGAAGCCGGAATTTCCACAGATGATGTCTGGTATGTAAATGCTCACGGAACAAGCACCCATCACAATGATTTATTTGAAACGATCGCTATCAAAAAGACATTCGGTGAACATGCAAAAGAAATGAAAGTAAACTCTACCAAATCCATCACCGGGCATCTTCTGGGAGCGGCAGGCGCGGTCGAAGTGATCACCTGTGTCAAAGAACTTCAGGAAGGTCTGATCCACCAGACGGTCGGATATCAGGTGCCGGATGAAGAATGTGATCTGGACTATGTAGGAAACGGTCCGATCAAAATGGATATTAAATATGCACTTTCCAACTCTCTGGGATTTGGCGGACACAATGCTTCCTTACTGATTAAAAAATATGAAGACTGATTTCACGGATTTTACATTTCATGAAAGAAGTTGTGAAAGAAATTGTTTGCCGACTTGTTTTGGCAGGAGGAAATAAATGGAATTATCAAATATCTTAGAACTCATTCATGCAGTCAGCGATTCTAATCTGACACAGTTTCAGATGCAGGATGGAAATCTGAACATTTCCATGTCAACAGAGAAAACAATTTTGCAGCAGACGGCTGTAAATGCAGATGTAGCAGCATTTGAAACTCAGCATCAGCCGGCAGGAGAGAAAACTGCCTGCCTGACCGGACAGGTGATGTCCCGGCCATTCAAGGAACCATCCGCCCATCAGGAAAATCCGGCAGACAGCAGTCAGAGTATAGCTTCCGGAAATATCGTCAAATCTCCGCTTGTGGGAACCTACTATGCAGCCTCATCTCCTGACAGTGAGCCGTTTGTAAAAGTAGGAGACAAAGTAGGCAAAGGCCAGGTTCTTGGGATTGTCGAGGCGATGAAACTGATGAATGAGATTGAATCCGAATTTGACGGTACAGTAAAAGAAATTCTGGTAGAAAATGAACAGATGGTAGAGTTCGGACAGCCAATGTTTGTGATAGAATAGAAAGTAAAAAAGAAAAGGAGGCAATGTTGCTGCATGCTCTGAAGCGTTCACAGGATATCTGACCGGACATTTTCAAAGGGCAGTAACAGATAAAGTTATGAAACTTACAACAAAAGAAATTATGGAAATCATTCCGCACAGACACCCGTTCCTCCTGATCGACACAATTGAAGAACTGGTGCCGGGAGTAAGTGCGGTCGGAAAGAAATGTGTAACCTATAATGAGCCATACTTTGCAGGCCATTTTCCACAGGAACCGGTCATGCCGGGAGTCCTCATTATCGAAGCACTTGCGCAGACAGGCGCAGTCGCAATCTTAAGCAAACCGGAAAACAAAGGAAAGATTGCTTATTTTGCATCTATCAACAATGCCAAATTCAAGAATAAAGTAGTTCCGGGCGACACGCTTACTCTGGAAGTAGAGATCATCAGGGAAAAAGGCCCAATGGGAATCGGAAAAGCAAAAGCGACAAACCAGGATGGCAAGGTAGCGGTGATCGCAGAACTGACCTTTGCAGTAGGAGCATAACAGATGTTTGGAAAAATTTTGATCGCCAACAGAGGCGAGATTGCAGTGCGTATTATCCGCGCATGCAGAGAAATGGGAATCCGTACCGTTGCCGTGTACTCAGAAGCGGACAGAGATGCCCTGCATACACAGCTTGCAGACGAAGCAGTCTGCATTGGGAAAGCACCATCCACAGACAGCTACCTGAATATGGAACGTATTTTAAGTGCCACGATCGCCACAAAAGCAGAAGCCATCCATCCTGGATTCGGATTTCTCTCAGAGAACAGCCGATTCGTGGAAATGTGTGAGAAATGTAATGTGGCATTCATCGGCCCATCCGCAGAAGTCATTTCCAGAATGGGAAATAAATCCGAGGCAAAAAACACCATGCGAAAAGCCAAAGTTCCGGTAATTCCGGGCACAAAGGAACCGGTTTACACGGTATCGGAAGCACAGGAAGCAGTAAAAAAAATCGGATTTCCGGTGATGATCAAGGCTTCTGCAGGCGGCGGCGGAAAAGGAATGAGAGTTGCGCGAAACGAGCAGGAGTTTGCCAAATTGTTTGAAACAGCGCAGCAGGAATCTATTCATTCTTTTTCGGACAACACCATGTATCTGGAACGGTTTGTGGAGAACCCGAGACATGTGGAGGTGCAGATTCTTGCTGACAAATACGGAAACGTGATTCATCTCGGAGAGCGTGACTGTTCCGTCCAGAGACGTCATCAGAAAATGATCGAAGAATCTCCATGTATTGCCATTTCTCATCAGCTTCGAAAGAAAATGGGAGAGACAGCAGTACGCGCCGCAAAAGCAGCAGGCTACGAAAGTGCCGGAACCATAGAATTTCTTCTGGATCAGTCCGGAGATTTCTATTTCATGGAAATGAACACCCGAATCCAGGTGGAACATCCGGTGACAGAGTTTGTATCAGGAGTAGACCTGATCAAAGAACAGATCCGTATTGCAGCAGGCGAACCATTAAGCGTTCAGCAGAAAGACATCGAAATCCGCGGTCATGCCATGGAATGCAGGATCAATGCAGAAGATCCGGAAAGACATTTCATGCCCTGTCCCGGCAGGATCACGGACTTACATTTTCCAGGAGGAAACGGAATCCGTGTAGATACGGCAGTCTACAATGACTACATGATCCCGCCATACTACGATTCCATGATCGCCAAGATTATCGTCTATGACAAAGACCGTCACAGTGCCATCCGGAAAATGATCAGTGCACTGGGGGAAGTCGCGATTGAAGGGGTAAAGACGAACGTGGACTTCCTGTATGAACTGCTGAATCAGCCGGATTTTCAGGAAGGAAACATTACGACGGATTTTATTCCGCAGCATTATCCGGATTTATAATCTGGTTCATCAGGAAAAATCTGGTGCAAATATATCTGGGTAACGAAATGATCATATAGTTGTGGAAGGGCGGTTGCTGAATAAAAATCAGATATACATAATAAATGAACTTATGATCTGAAGGATAGATAGAATGGGTTACATAAAGGAGCAGGATTTTTATGGCAGACTTGAAAAGATTTTTTAAGAAAACAGTTTCAGAAGAGCGGAACAAACAGACCGCATCTGTTTCCGTACCGGAAGTTATGGATCAAATGTCCAAAGTGCGGGGAAATGGTTTATAAAGAAGACGTAATATCCAACGCCTATGTGTGCCCGAAATGCGGAGGATATTTCAGAATCAGCGCGAAGCGCCGTATCAGAATGATTGCAGACAAGGGGAGTTTCAAAGAGTGGTTTACAGGAATCGAAAACAGCAATCCTCTGGATTATCCGGATTATCCGCAGAAAATTGAAGATCTCAAAGAAAAAACAAAGATGGACGAAGCAATCCTGATTGGGGAAGCTACGATCGGCGGCATCCGCACTGTAATCGGAGCTATGGATACCAGATTTCTGATGGCATCTATGGGTTATGTGGTCGGGGAAAAAATCACACGCGCATTTGAAGAAGCGACAAGACAGGAACTTCCGGTCATTCTGTTCTGCTGCTCCGGCGGTGCCAGAATGCAGGAGGGAATTGTTTCACTGATGCAGATGGCAAAGACTTCTGCTGCGATTAAACGCCACTCTGAAGCAGGGCTTCTCTATATATCTGTACTGACAGACCCGACAACAGGCGGTGTGACAGCAAGTTTTGCCATGCTTGGGGATATTATTCTGGCAGAACCGGGGGCACTGATCGGGTTTGCAGGACCTAGAGTGATTGAGCAGACAATCAGGCAAAAATTGCCGGAAGGATTTCAGCGGTCGGAATTTCTTCTGGAACATGGTTTTTTGGATAAGATTGTAGAACGTGGTTCCATGAGGGAAGTGCTTTCGCTGATTTTGAAGATGCACAGCAGCAGAGAAAAGTACGGTGAGTTTCCACAGGAATTGCCTGCCAGAGCTTTTGAGACGTTTGGTAAAAAGAAAAAATCAAAGAAACAGAAGAATCTTACAGCATGGGACAGAGTCCAGATTGCCAGAAGCAGTGAGCGTCCGTCTGCAGCGGAATATATAGAGACAATTTTTGATGACTTTATGGAATTTCATGGTGACAGAGGGGTCAGGGATGACCAGGCAATCATTGGTGGTGTTGCGACATTGGACGGGCAGCCTGTCACGGTTGTCGGAATCCGTAAGGGACATAGTACAAAAGAGAATATTAAGTGCAATTTCGGAATGCCGTCACCGGAGGGGTATAAGAAAGCACTTCGGCTGATGAAACAGGCGGAGAAGTTTGGTCGTGCGGTTATCGCATTTGTGGATACTCCCGGAGCGTTCTGCGGGCTTGAAGCAGAAGAACGCGGACAGGGAGAAGCAATTGCACGTAATCTGCTGGAACTGTCTGATCTGAAAGTACCGGTACTTTCAATTGTGATCGGTGAAGGTGGCAGTGGAGGGGCACTTGCATTGGCAGTTGGTAACGAAGTCTGGATGATGGAAAATGCAACCTACACCATCCTTTCACCAGAAGGATTTGCATCTATTCTCTGGAAAGACAGCAGGAAAGCCTCAGAGGCTGCGGAGGTTATGAAGGTAACGGCGGCGCATTTGAAAGAACTGGGAATTATTGAAAGAATTATACCAGAGGAATATCCGGCAAGTCAGGAGAATCTGCGTGAAATCGCGGAGTATATGAAAATCCGGATGAAACAGTTTTTGAGTAAACAGGCTGGTAAAAGCAGAGAGCAGTTGGCTCAGGAACGATATGAAAGATTTCGAAGGATGTAGAGTGCGAATATTATGTCAGGAGGGACGCGCAGAAAAATATTTTATCTGGAATGCGGTTTCGGGGCCTAAGATATTCTAAGCCATCAGAAATCTGCTAAAGGCATGAGCCGCCTTATCAAACTCGCTCCGTTGCAAACTTCGCTCAGACAGTGATGCAGTCGGCTCATAACGCAGATTTCTGATGACTAAGAATATCTAAGACCCCTGCAAATGCATTCCAGATAAAATATTTTTCTGCGCTGTTTTGTTGGATGTTGTCATTTAATTCAAAATAGAGGGGTGAAATAACGAGCTTTTCAGCTTTACGCTAAAATGGTTTCATGATATCATTATTCTGATAAATTGTAATCGGAAAGTGATATTATGAAGCCTTTTTTTCTTTAGCGGAAAAACTGTTATGACGATTGTTTATTTGGATAAAAATCAAAGAGTACGTGGATTATTTTTGAATGACATATTGAAAGAGAAAAATCATGATAAGAATTATGTGAAAGCGAGGCGATAAATATGCTGATGAATACATCTGAGTATATCTCCATTATTGAAAATATCAAGAACGAAATAAAGGCTGCACAATACCGCGCAGCAATTCATGCGAACGCAGATATGTTACTCCTTTATTATGATATAGGTTGTGTAATTAATGAACATAAATCATGGGGTAATAAGTTTATTGATAACCTTGCTGCTGATATTCGGATTGCTTTCCCTGAGAGCAAGGGATATTCTGTTCGTAATTTAAAATATATGGCAAAATTTGCAGAGACTTATCCGGATCGGGAATTTGTGCAGACAGTGTCTGCACAAATTCCGTGGTCTCATAATATTGCAATTTTGGAAAAAGTCAAAGACCCAAAACAGCGTATATGGTACATTGAAAAAACGGCTGAAAATGGATGGTCATATAATGTTCTGGTTCATCAAATCGAAAGTGGATTGTATCAGCGGCAGGTTCTAACAGATAAGGTCACAAATTTTGAACATCGTCTGCCATCTCCACAAAGTGAACTTGCGGTGCAGACTATGAAAGACCCTTATGTCTTTGATTTCATTCCTTTCCGGGAAGATATGCTCGAACGGGATATTGAGCAGGCACTGGTTCGGGATGTCACAAAGCTTCTTCTGGAGCTTGGAACAGGATTTGCGTTCCTGGGAAATCAGTATCACCTGAATGTAGGGGGCGATGATTTTTACATTGATTTACTGTTCTATAATCTGAATCTGCGCTGTTATGTTGTCATTGAACTGAAAACCGGTGACTTTAAGCCTGAATATGCTGGTCAGCTAAACTTTTACTTATCAGCTGTGGATGGCATTTTGAAGAAAGAGCAGGACAATCCGTCTATTGGTTTGCTTCTGTGCAAAAGCAAGAATAATGTAGTCGCAGAATATTCGCTCAAGGACATTTCAAAGCCAATTGGTGTGAGCGAATACAAAATAACCAGCAGTCTGCCGGATGATCTGGAAAAGCAGTTACCGTCCGTCGAGGATATTCAGAAACGGATTAAATAACTCTGGTTTTAACATATATAAAAAATTGTAGAAAATAACTCTATGTTATTTATCCAATAACCAGCATGGGAAGGTGTGATGTCTGGGGGCGAATTTGAAGGTTCATTGTAGTTCTTGGTATTCGGGAAGACGCGTTATGAGCAGACCGCATCACTGTTTGAGCGAAGTTTGCAACGGAGCGAGTTTGACAGGGCTGCTCATGGTTTTAGCGGCTTTCCGAATGCCTAGAACTACAATGGTTCTGAAACTGAGTCCCCAGACATCACACCTTCCCATGCGTCCCTTTCCAACATCTTACATAATTCCTGTTTCTGTATGTCTGGAAACAGAAAATAAAAATGAAAAAACCGACTTGAAATAAGAAAGCCTCTGACGTATAATAAATCCGAAAGTAGAAAGGCGCTGCTTTTAAGCAGGGTCTTTTTTTACAGATTGAATATATGAGAAATTCAGGAGTGAAAAAAGTTATGACCAAGATCAGAACAAGATTTGCACCAAGCCCTACAGGCAGAATGCATGTTGGAAATTTAAGAACAGCATTATATGCATACCTTATTACAAAACACGAAGGCGGAGACTTCATCCTCCGTATTGAAGATACAGACCAGGAACGTTATGTAGAAGGCGCTGTAGACATCATCTACCGCACCCTTGCAAAAACAGGACTTCTCCACGACGAAGGCCCGGACAAAGACAAAGGCTTCGGACCATATGTGCAGAGCGAACGTCAGGCACAGGGAATCTACCTCAAATACGCACAGCAGTTAGTAGAACAGGGAGACGCATACTACTGTTTCTGTAAGAAAGAAGAACTCGAAGGCATGAAACGTATCGTAGCAGGAAAAGAAATTTCCATCTACGACAAACGCTGCCTCAAACTTTCCAAAGAAGAAGTACAGCGCCGTCTGGATGCCGGAGAACCACACGTAATCCGCTTCAACATGCCGACAGAAGGAACAACTACATTCCATGATGTTATTTACGGAGATATCACAGTAAACAACGAAGAACTGGAAGACCTGATCCTTATCAAATCTGACGGATATCCGACTTACAACTTTGCAAACGTAATTGATGACCATTTAATGGAAATCACTCACGTAGTAAGAGGAAATGAGTACCTTTCCTCAGCTCCGAAATACAACCGTATCTACGAAGCATTCGGATGGGACATCCCGGTTTATGTACACTGTCCGCTGATCACAGACGAGACACACCAGAAACTTTCCAAGAGAAGCGGACATTCTTCCTATGAAGATCTTCTTGATCAGGGATTTGTTTCAGAAGCAATCGTTAACTATGTGGCACTTCTCGGATGGAGTCCTGCTGATAACAGAGAAATCTTCTCTCTGGATGAACTGGTACAGGCATTTGATTATCATCATATCAACAAATCACCGGCAGTCTTTGACATCGCAAAACTCCGCTGGATGAATGGCGAATATATTAAGAACATGGATCCGGATGAGTTCTATGAGAAAGCACTTCCATACATGAAGGAAGTCCTGAAAAAAGACTATAACTTTAAAAAGATTGCAGGAATGGTACAGACCAGAATCGAAACCTTCCCTGACATCCCGGCTCTGATCGACTTCTTCGAGGAAGTACCGGAATATGATTCCGCAATGTACTGCCATAAGAAGATGAAAACAAATGAGGAGACTTCCCTTGCAGTATTAAAAGAAGTCCTTCCGGTTCTGGAAGAGCAGGAAGACTACATGAATGATCCGTTATACGAGTCCTTAAGCGCATTTGTAAAAGAGCATGGCTATAAGAACGGATATGTAATGTGGCCTCTGCGTACTGCTGTTTCCGGCAAGCAGATGACACCGGCCGGTGCTACTGAGATCATGGAGATCATCGGTAAAGACGAGACAATCAAACGTGTAAAGGCGGCTATTGAGAAATTAAGCAAATAAATATGAAAAGAAATCCATCTCAACTCCGGGCGATCGCTCACCTGTCAGGACCTATGATGGTCCTGGCGGGTCCAGGCTCGGGTAAAACTTCCGTTATTGTGGAGAGAACTGCATACATGATCAATGAGGGGAAGATACCGGCTTCTTCTGTTTTGGTTGTAACTTTTTCCAGAGCAGCGGCAACAGAGATGAAAGAACGATTTTTGAAATTCGTGGGACAGGACAGAAGCGAAGTGACGTTTGGGACTTTCCACGGAATTTTTTATGGGATTTTAAAAGCAGCCTATCATCTGAGTGCAGCCAATATCCTTTCCGAGGAAGAAAAGTATGGGATCCTCAGGGAGATGACTGAGAAATATGGACAGGAAATGGCGCAGGAAGGGGATTTTCTCGAAGAAATTTCGAAGGAGATCAGCGTTGTGAAGGGAAATTGTATTTCTCCGGAACATTATTACGCTTCCTGCTGTTCGGACGAGATTTTCCGGGATATTTTTCAGGGATATAAGCAGACACTGAGGGCAAAAAGAAAGCTGGATTTTGATGATATGATCCTGTGCTGTTATGAACTTTTTTCCCAGAGACCGGATATTTTGAATGCCTGGAGGAGAAAGTTTGCCTATATCCTGGTGGATGAGTTTCAGGATATCAACAGTTTACAGTATAAAATTCTGCGGATGCTGGCGGCTCCCGCGAATAATCTGTTTATCGTGGGGGATGATGACCAGTCTATTTACCATTTCCGGGGAGCAAGACCGGAGATCATGCTGAATTTTACAAAGGACTATCCGGATGCGGAGACAGTTTTGCTGGATGTGAATTACAGGTGCAGTAAAAATATTCTGCATACGGCTATGGAAGTGATCGGATGTAATACCAGACGTTTTAAGAAGAAGCTGACGACTCCGAATGAAGAAGGGATGCCTGTGACATGCAAAGAGTTTGAGAATCCCAGAGAGGAATATATGTGTGTCGTGGCGGCTTTGAAGAGGCGGCTGGAGCGCGGGGAGGATCTGCAGAATACGGCAATCCTGTTGCGTACCAATCAGGAGGCAGAAGGTCTGATCAATGCGCTGATGGAGTATCAGGTACCTTTTACCATGAAGGAACAGTTGCCGAACCTGTTTCATCACTGGATCTGCAGAAGTCTGGTGGCATATCTGGAACTGGCGGCAGGGGACAGGGGCAGGAAAAATTTCCTGGAAGTGATGAACCGGCCGAACCGCTATCTTTCCAGAGAGGCACTGAAAGAGAAGCGGATCGATTTTGAAGAACTGAGAGAATATTATAAAGATAAAGACTGGATGTGTGACCGGCTGACCACACTGGAAACGCATCTGAAGATTCTGGGGACACTTTCTCCGTTTGCTGCGATCAATTTCATTCGAAAGGGAATGGGATACGAAGAGTACTTGCGGGAATACGCGCAATATCGTAAAATAAAACCAGAAGAACTGCTGGAAACTCTTGACAGGATTCATGAGAGCACCAGGGGCTTAAAAACTCTTGCGCAGTGGGAAACCTACATAGAAGAATATACCAGGCGGCTGACAGAACAGGCACGAAAGCAGAAAGACCACAGAGAAGGTGTGATCGTGTCTACGCTTCATGCAGTGAAGGGGCTGGAATTTGATATTGTTTATATTCTGAATGTGAATGAGGGCAGTATTCCTTACAGGAAGGCAGTTCTTGCAGAAGCAGTGGAAGAAGAGCGCAGACTGTTTTACGTGGGGATGACACGGGCAAAAAAGAAGCTGGTGCTTGCCTGGGTGAAACGTCAGTATGAGAAGGAACGGGAACCTTCCCGTTTCCTTGAGGAGACAGGCTTATGAATAAAGGAGTTATTTACTATACGAAAATCCGGGAAGAATATAAGGGCGCACATATGGAGCATATGATCGCGGAGAAACTTCTGGAGATTGGGTTGAAGAAAGAGTTCGGGATCGATCTGGAATATGAACCGAGGGCAGAGGGAGAGCATGGAAAGCCGTTTCTTTCCTATCGTCCGGCGATTCATTATAATATCAGTCATTCCGGAGAGTATGTGGTATGTGTTCTGGCAGATGAAGAAGTGGGAATTGATGTGCAGATACACAGAAAAGCCAATTATGAGAGAATGCTGGAACGTATGGTGACAGACGAAAAGCGCAGGGAAATCCTTGCTGGTCCGGATGTGGAAAAGGAATTTTTCACACAGTGGGTCCTGCTGGAAGCCTATATTAAGTGGACAGGAGAGGGCTTCTCCAGAGATTTAAGGAATATTTCCATGGAAGAGGGAACCTGTATGCTTCTGGACATGAAAGAGGGTTACAGCGGAGCCTTATGGACGATGAATCCCATAGAAATCTGCTGGAAATTTGAGGATGTTATGCTGGGATGACTGCAGGCTCATCCTGATAAACTGCGGAGCCGTTATCCGGTGCAGAGCCGTGTAGCGAAGCGGAGTCTTTTATTCGCCTGACTCCGTCTGACTTGAGTAGAAGATGAATAAACAAACGAAAAAAGAGATCCGGGGGCTGGCAGTAAAGATACTGATGGTGGTATTGGCACTGGGGCTGGCTTTCTGGGGATATGCTTTTGTATACAGAGGCAGGACGGAACCTCCTGCCAAATATCTGGTAACCAACCAGGATGCGGCGGTTTATTCTCTGAGAGGGCAGATACAGATGCTTTCCCAGAAGGAAGACCTGATCGCATTTGCGTTTGAGGACAGAAAGAAAGAGAAGGAATACGGAACTTATATCATTCCGGGTCTGAAATATACGAGAACATTTCTGAATGCACAGGGTAGTAAACAGGCGGTCTGTACGTCCATGACCCCCCAGGGGCTGGCTGTTACGGATGAATATGTGCTGGTAAGTGCCTATTGTCATACAGCGAAACATAACTCTGTGATTTATGTGATCAACAAAGAGACACATCGTTTTATTAAAGAAGTGGTGCTTCCGGGTCTGCCTCATGTGGGCGGACTTGCCTATGATCCGGAACATGATATGCTGTGGTATTCTTCCAATACAAACGGGATCGCACAGGCCATCAGTATTAAGATGGATGTTCTGCGTAACTACAGTTATGCAGATAACCGGATGCCTGTGCAGGTGAATCAGACATGCAACCTTTATGGAATTGTGAGAGATTCGTTTATGACTTTTTATAAGGGATGTCTGTATGTTGGATGTTTTAATAAATATACAGAGAGTACCATTGCCAGATATGAAGTGGATGATGAGGGAAATCTGGTCAATACGTTTGATGAAGGACTGGGAATGACGTTTGAGATGGCGGTTCCGCTGGACTATTCTACGATCTCGGAACAGGCACAGGGGATGGCATTTTATCATGATAAGCTGCTGCTGTCTCATTCTTTTGGAATTCTGCCGTCCAGGGTTGTGTTTTATGAACAGTCGGATAAAAGGCTTTATGTCAATGAAAATTCCGCCAGAAGTTATCGTTTCCCTGAGATGATCGAGCAGATCGTGGTGGATGAAGATGATCTTTATGTACTGTTTGAATCCGGTGCCTATGCATACAGAGGGTATGCGGGGAATGTTGTGGATCGTGTACTGAAGCTGAGTCTGCCGAAAATGGAGAGCTATGTGGAGAAGCAGAATGAGGCAGAGTGAAAGGACTCGTCTGAATGGTGTTTCCGGAATCGGATGATGGATGGAACAGATGATAAAACAGATGATGAAATTGACATGAAAATGGTATGAAATAAAGTTTGTCCACATAGGATTAAGTGTAAAGAGGTGAGATGCATAGAAGCGCAGCAGATTGAGAACCTGTTTGCCGGAAATATCCGGCAGCTTCTGATGGAAGCAAATCTGGATTATGATAAATTATATGAAATACGTTTACGCGTGGGACGACCGTTGTTTCTGACCTATGATGGCGGGGAATGTTTTCTGCGAAGCCCGGGTCAGGAGCAGTATGTTGTGACGCGGGAGGATCTGACAGAAACGCTGGAGTATGTGACAGGATATTCTCTGTATGCATATGAGGATGAAATCCGTCAGGGATATATCAGTGTTCAGGGAGGACACAGAGTCGGAGTGACCGGAAAGGTGATTCTTGACAGAGGAAGGATAATGGGAATGAAATATATTTCCTGTATCAATGTCAGACTGGCGCATGAGATCCAGGGCTGTGCGGATAAGGTGATGTCTTACATCCGTACAAAGAACTGGATCGCCAATACGCTGATCATTTCTCCGCCTAGATGTGGAAAGACCACTCTTTTGAGAGATATCATCCGCCAGCTCAGCAATGGCTGGGAGAATACACCGGGACTGACTGTCGGTGTGGTGGATGAGAGAAGTGAACTGGCAGGATGTTACCAGGGGATTCCTCAGAATGATCTGGGAATGCGCACAGATGTGCTCGACTGCTGCCCGAAATCTGAGGGAATGCAGATGCTGGTGCGCTCCATGTCTCCAGATGTGGTGGCAGTGGACGAACTTGGATGTGAAGAAGATTTCAGGGCAGTAGAAACTGTGATCCATTGTGGATGTAAACTGATCGCAACGGCTCATGGGAACTGTCTGGAGGATGTTCTGGAGCAGCCGTTCTTTTATAAACTGATGGGGGAGAGAGTTTTTGAACGGTATATTATCCTTGGAAAAACAGACCAGGCAGGATATCTGGAAGGGGTTTTGGATGAAAATGGAAGGGTATGTCTGACACAGTAGAGATCAGGTGGAACAGAATTTCGGAAAGAGAATTTCGAAAAGAAGATTTCAAAAAGAAAATTTCAAAAAAATAGGAAATGCTGAGAATAATAGGATTAGGTATGATTCTTGTTTCCGGGACGGGATGTGGGTTTGCCCTGAGCAGCCGTCTGACCCGCAGGAAACGGAATCTGGAAATGATCTTACGCATGCTCATCCTTTTAAAAGGAGAAATACGTTATGGAAATACATCTCTGTACGATGCCTTTACCGGTGCTGCCGGTAAACTGGAGGGAAAGTACAGAGACTTTTTTTTACTCACAGCCAGGGAAATGCAGAGACAGAAAGGGGAATCCTTTGGAGAGATTTTCCGGAAATGTGCGGAGGAATGTCTGGTGGCAGAAGAACTCACAGGGGAGGAGAGGGAGAAATTGTATTCCCTTGGACGCTGTCTGGGATATCTGGGGCTGGAGATGCAGATGAAGCAGCTTGAACTGATGGAAGAGGATATCCGTTTATCTCTTCAGGAACTGCAGAAGAGATTGCCGGAAAGAAAAAAGATGTACCAGAATCTTGGGATTCTTCTTGGAATTTTGCTGGCGGTGATCGTCTGGTAAAGCTTGTCTGTTAAAGAGTGGGAGAGGAGGAGATCATGGAGGTAACGATTATTTTTAAAATAGCCGCAGTGGGAATCCTGGTTTCCGTTCTCTGCCAGGTCCTCAAGCACAGCGGGCGGGAAGAACAGGCATTTCTGGTAAGCCTTGCGGGACTTCTGATGGTTCTGTTCTGGATTGTGCCTTATATTTATGAACTGTTTGAAAGTATTCAGCAGATGTTTGTACTGTAGAAAAAGATGAAAAACACGTTATACTGACCGAGAAAGAAGAGGGAATCAGGAATAGAAAAGGAAATCAGGAGTAGAAGAGGGCGTCAGGAATAGAAAAGAGTGGCAGGAGTAGAAGTGGGTGGCAGGAGTGGAAGCGGGCATCAGGAATAGAAAGAGGAAAATGATGTAACAGGGTGTGGAACAGGGGGCTGAGGGAAATGGACATTATAAAAATTTCAATGCTTGGCGTATGCGGAGTGATGCTTGGATTTATCTTAAAAGGCACCAGACCGGAATACGCTTCTTTTATTACCATGGCCATCGGTATTCTGATCCTTGGGCTTGCAGCAGGGAAAGTGGCATATCTTTTTGAGACGCTGGACAGACTTCGCCAAAGGATTCCTGTAGATGGAAGTTATCTGGCTACGCTGGTAAAAATTATCGGGATCACTTATATCGGACAGTTTTCTGCGTCTATCTGTAAGGATGCGGGATATCAGACGATCGGAGCGCAGATCGAGCTGTTCTGTAAACTTTCTGTGATGGTCCTGAGTATGCCGGTACTGCTGGCTATTCTGGATACAATCTCCGGTTTTTTATAATGTGTGGGAGAAATGAAAAAAGTGCTGCTGAAGACCGGGGATATGGCAGAAAAATTATGAAAAAATTTCTGATGGATAAGAAAGGACAGATCAGATGAATACAGCGGGAAAGAAAGAGGGGAAAAGTAAAGATGTCAGGCGATTCTGCATGTGTTTTCTGATTCTGGTGATTTATGGATTCGGCGGTATCTGTCAGACAGGTACGGCACAAATTTGTCAGGCAGCGCAGATGAGTCCGAAGGAAATGAAAGATAATCTGACGGAAAATATAGAGTCAGAAGAAAGTGAGGAAATGCAGAATGAACTGCTCGGAGAGATGGAATTTGAGGAAATACAGCAGATGATCGGGCAGATCCTTGGAGAGAACAGCTTTTCTGTGAAGGATGCTGTAAGAGATATGATAAACGGAGATGAACCAATTTCAAAAGAGACTGTGCGGGAATTCCTGCGAAGTCTTTTTTTTTCGGGGATAGAGCAGGAGAAAGATACTTTTTTCAAATTGCTTTTACTGATTCTGATCGCAGCAGTGCTGGCGAATTTCGCAGATGCTTTTGAAAATGGTCAGGTTGGGGATGTGAGTTTTTATGTCGTGTATCTGATTTTGTTTATGTCTCTGGTAGAAAATTTTTCCAGACTCAGCACTTCTTTAAGCACCCGCCTGTCCTGGCTGGCGGAGTTTATGAAGGTGCTTTCTCCGGCATATTTTATGGCGGTGACAGCGTCAGTGGGGGCATCTTCGGCAGTGGTATTTTATGAAGGAGTTCTGTTGATGGTATGGGCGATCCAGTGGCTTCTGGTCAATGTGTTCCTGCCGGGAGTGAATCTGTGTATCCTGCTGAAACTGGTCAATCATCTGTCAAAAGAGGAAATGCTCAGTAAGATGGCAGAGCTTCTGGAGATTGCTGTGAACTGGGGACTGAAAACTCTGCTTGGAGCAGCCGTAGGTCTGCAGATTGTCCGGAATCTCGTAACTCCGGTGATGGATTCTCTGAAAAGATCTGCACTGGGAAAAACAGCGGGAGCGATCCCGGTGATCGGAAATTCAATGAATGCCATTACAGAACTGATCCTGACAAGTGCGGTACTGGTGAGAAACAGTCTGGGAGTTGTGTTTCTGATCCTGCTGGCACTTGCGGGAATGGGGTCTGCCATACATTATGGTGTTTTGTCTCTTTCCTATCGTTTTCTGGCAGCTCTTTCCCAGCCTGTATCAGATAAGCGGATCGTGGGAGCGCTCAGTACCATGGGGGAAGGCTGTGCACTGCTTTTGAAACTGCTGCTGACAGCGGAAGTGCTGTGTATGCTGACATTTCTGATCCTGATGGCGGGCAGCAGATGAGAAGGGAGCGGTGAAAAGGATGAAAGAAGAACTTTATCAGTGGGTCAGAAATATGGCGGTATTTTATATTCTTTTTACAGCAATCCTGAATCTGGTGCCGGATAAGAAATATGAAAAATATGTGCGCTTTTTTATGGGGCTTCTGCTGATCTTTATGATGAGTACGCCGATTTTTTCTCTGTTCGGGAAGGGGCAGGAGCTGACCGGGAATTTTCAGGTTTATCTGAGCCGGGAAAACAAAGCCAAAGAGGAGAAAGAACTGGAAAATCTTCAGAAGGCTTATCTGGAAAAGGGATATGAGACGGAACTGGGGAAAAAAATTCAGGAAACTCTGCAGAAAAAAGGGATAGAAATACAGGGAGTGAAAGTAAATATAGAAGGAGAACAGATACAGGTGGTGGTCATAACCGGGGAAAATGTGACACAGGAGCAGAAAGGAAGGATCGCAGATGAACTTGTGGAAGAGTGGGGACTTGAAGAAGGAGAATATCATATCCAGACTGCGCAGTATGGGACCGGGACAGTGGATCATTCTGCTTCTGCTGGGACTTCTACTGGCAGTGGCGGCCATGCCTGTGTCCGATCAGACACACCAGGATCAGACACAGAAAAGTTTGTTCTCTGATACTGGCGGGGGAAAGGAAACCGGCACCATACAGGTAGAGAAATCCAGGCTGGAAGAAAAACTGGAAGCGCTTCTGGAAAGTGTGGAGGGAGTGGGCAAGGTGCAGGTGATCGTAATGTCGGATGAAAATAACGAAACACAGGCATTTTCCCGATCCAATGCAGTCCAGGTGACCGGAGTTCTGGTTTCTGCGGAGGGCGGGGGCGATCCAGTGGTGGTAAAAAATATTCAGGAGGCAGTGATGTCATTATTTCAGCTCGAAGCCCATAAAATTAAAGTAATGAAAATGAAATGAGGAGAGCAGTGTGAAAAAAATCATGAAAAAGAATCAGGTGATCATCACCTCCCTTGCAATCCTGATCGCAGTTGCCGGATATCTGAATTTCGCAGATGTGGATCTGGGTTTTAAAGATCAGGAAGCAAGCACGGACAGCAGCAGTATTCTGGAAGATGCAGGGTATGATCTGACAGATGAGAGTGCGCTTCTGGATGAAAACAGCGCAGACAGCAGCCTGACGGAAAGCCAGGATACCAGCAGCCCGGGAGAAGCGGTTCTTACCGGCTCGACAGGATTTGCCGCACAGGCAAAAATAAGCAGGGAGCAGATCCGTTCCCAGAATAAGGCAGACCTGCAGGATATCATCAATAATGAGGGGATCAGTGATGAAGAGAAGCAGGAGGCAATACATACGATGGTTTCCATGACAGACCTGACAGAAAAGGAGGCGGCGGCAGAGCTTCTTCTGGAAGCCAAGGGGTTTGAGAATGTGGTTGTAAACCTGACAGGGGAAACTGCGGATGTGGTTGTGCCGGATACGGAACTTTCGGATGCGCAGAGAGCGCAGATTGAAGATATCGTAAAAAGAAAAACAGGGATTGCAGCGGAGAATATTGTGATCACACCACTGAAGCAGAGTGAAGAGGACAGTCTGGATACAGCTTCAGCTTCCGGAATTGAAGATTATGAAGAAGAGGATTCGGGTGATTCTTTAAATACTGCTTCTGAAGAGGTGCAGGATGAAACTTCTTATGAAGATACCAGTGCGTATTCAGAAGACAGCAGCGCAGATGCAGAGATTACAGATACTGAGACTACAGATACTCAGACCAGTGCGCAGCCTTATGAGGATTCTGTGACAGATACAACGGATATCTATGACTGAAACCGGGAAGCGGGGGAAACGGGAACATATTTTGCCGGGGTGGATGTGCAAAAAACATTTCTACACTCTTGACAGCGAAGCAGTGCATATACTAGAATAGGAATGCTGTAAAAAAATAGGAAACGTAACAGGATACTGTGGATTTCTACAGTATCTTCACACAATAAAGACAATTGCTATAGAGAAAGAGAGTACAGGAGGCGAAACGTGTCTAAGTATACGAACGAAATAGAAAAAAGAAGAACATTTGCCATTATTTCCCACCCGGATGCAGGTAAAACAACCCTGACCGAGAAATTCCTGCTGTATGGCGGAGCGATCAACCTTGCCGGAAGCGTAAAAGGTAAGGCAACTGCCCGCCATGCAGTATCAGACTGGATGGAGATCGAGAAGGAGAGAGGTATTTCCGTTACTTCTTCCGTTCTGCAGTTTCATTATGACGGATATTGTATCAACATTCTGGATACTCCGGGACATCAGGATTTCTCAGAGGATACTTACCGTACTCTGATGGCGGCAGACTCTGCGGTTATGGTCATCGATGGTTCCAAGGGTGTCGAGGCGCAGACAAGAAAGCTGTTTAAGGTCTGTGTAATGCGCCATATCCCGATTTTTACCTTTATCAACAAAATGGACAGAGATGCCAATGACACTTTTGATCTTCTGGATGAGATTGAAAAAGAGCTGGGGATCGCTACCTGTCCGATCAACTGGCCGATCGGTTCCGGTAAGAAGTTTCGCGGTGTTTATGACAGAAATACAGAAAAGATTCTTACCTTCTCCGATACACAGAAAGGAACCAAAGAAGGTGTGATCGAGGAAATCCCGTTAAGCGACAGCCGTGCAGACGAGATCATGGACCCGGAGCAGAAAGAACAGCTTCTGGATGAGATCGAGCTTCTGGACGGAGCAAGTGCGGACTTTGACCAGGAACTGGTAAGTAAGGGAAAACTGACCCCTGTATTTTTCGGTTCCGCGCTGACAAACTTTGGCGTGGAAACATTTCTGGAGCATTTCCTGAAAATGACAACTTCACCACTTCCGAGAATGTCTGATGAGGGAGAGATCGATCCTATGGATGACAATTTCTCTGCATTTGTATTCAAGATTCAGGCGAACATGAATAAAGCGCACAGAGACAGAATCGCATTTATGAGAATCTGCTCCGGTAAATTTGATGCTTCCCAGGAAGTTTATCATGTGCAGGGAGACAAGAAGATGCGTCTTCTTCAGCCACAGCAGATGATGGCTGAGTCCCGCCATGTCGTAGACGAGGCATATGCAGGTGACATCATCGGTGTGTTTGACCCGGGTATTTTCTCTATCGGAGATACCATCTGCGCACCGGGTAAGAAATTTGCATTTGAGGGAATCCCGACCTTTGCACCGGAGCATTTTGCGAGAGTCCGTCAGATCGATACCATGAAGAGAAAACAGTTTGTCAAGGGAATCAATCAGATCGCCCAGGAAGGTGCAATTCAGATTTTCCAGGAGTTTAACACTGGTATGGAGGAGATCATCGTAGGCGTGGTAGGTGTCCTGCAGTTTGATGTCCTGAAATATCGTCTGGAAAATGAGTATAATGTAGACATCCGTCTGGAAACACTTCCATATGAGCATATCCGCTGGATCGCAAACAAGGAAGAGGTCAAAGTGGACAAGATCGTGGGAACTTCTGACATGAAGAAAGTAACAGACCTGAAGGGAAATCCGCTGCTTCTCTTTGTAAACTCATGGAGTGTGGGTATGACAGAGGACAGAAACCCGGGCTTAATATTAACGGAATTCAGTAAATAACCCTTTTCATTTTTCTGTCGATTTGGTATAATGAGCGTAATGATAACAGAATGTTATTGAATACGGAGGTTACTGTTCACCGGTAGTATCCCGAAATGTACGACTGGGAAGGAAGGGAACAGTACAATAGAATTCCTTAGGAGGTTTTCCAATGGCAGAAAAAAGAACAACATATAAAATACAGGATTTAGGCGGCATTGGTGAAGTGCAGATCGCAGATGAAGTGGTTGCCATCATCGCCGGACTTGCTGCTACAGAAGTTGACGGTGTCGCTTCCATGGCAGGAAATATCACAAATGAACTGGTAAGCAAACTTGGAATGAAGAATCTTTCCAAAGGCGTAAAGGTTACTGTGCTGGAAGGCGTAGTGACAGTAGATCTGAACCTGAATATTGAATATGGAAAGAATATCCTGGAGACAAGTAAGAAAGTTCAGGAGAAAGTAAAATCATCCATAGAGAATATGACAGGTCTTGAAGTTGCGGATGTCAACATTCACATTGCCAGTGTAGATATGGAGAACGAAAAAGGAAAGTAACCCTTTCCTTTTTTGTGTACTTAAGAAATAAAATAGGAAAGGAAAGCTGTTTTGGCAGCGAAAACAATGCGAAGAAGAGAACAGAGAGAACATATTTTTAAATTATTGTTCATGACACAATTTAATTCAGAGGAAGAAATGAGTGAACAGCTTTCACTTTATTTTGATACACTTGAGGAACTTTCTGAGAAAGATCAGGAATACATGAGTCAGAAGTACAGACATGTACTGGAGAAATTAGATGAGATCGATGCGCTGTTAAATGAGACAAGTAAAGGCTGGAAGACAAAGAGAATGAGCCGTGTGGACCTGACTGCCCTTCGTTTGGCAGTTTATGAACTGAAATTTGATCAGGATGTTCCGACAGGAGTAGCCATCAATGAGGCAGTAGAACTTGCGAAACGTTTTGGCGGTGAGACTTCCGGTTCCTTTGTAAATGGTATCCTTGGCAAGATCGCCAGCAGTGAAAGTGAAGAAAAATCAGAATGAAAAATGCATATTCTGTAGGCCAGGTAAACCGCTATGTCAGGAATATGTTTACCCAGGATTATTTTCTGCAGAAGATTTATGTAAAAGGAGAAGTGTCCAATTGTAAATACCATACAAGTGGACACATCTATTTTTCCCTGAAAGATGAGACAGGCACTTTAAGCTGCGTGATGTTTGCCGGACAGAGGCGTGGACTGGCTTTTTCCATGAAAAACGGTGACAAGGTCATTGTGGGAGGAACCATTGATGTCTATGAACGGGACGGGCGTTACCAGCTTTATGCAAAAGAGATCACACTTGAGGGAGCCGGAGCCTTATATGAGCGTTTTCTGGCATTGAAACAGGAGCTGGAAGAAATGGGAATGTTTGATCCGGGTTATAAACAGCCGATTCCCAGATTTATCAGACGTCTGGGAGTGGTGACGGCACCTGCAGGAGCTGCCATTCAGGATATCCGGAATATTTCATACAGACGGAATCCATATCTTCAGATCATTTTGTACCCGGCTCTGGTACAGGGAAGTGAAGCTGCACAGAGTATTGTAAAAGGAATCCGCACACTGGATCAGGCAGGTGTGGATGTGATCATTGTAGGCCGTGGCGGTGGTTCCATTGAGGATTTGTGGGCGTTTAACGAAGAAATCGTAGCGAGAGCTATTTTTGAATGTAATACCCCGGTGATCTCGGCAGTCGGTCATGAGACAGACTTTACCATTGCGGATTTTGTGGCAGATTTAAGGGCACCTACGCCTTCTGCGGCAGCGGAACTGGCAGTGGATGATTTCAGAAGTGTTGTGCAGACGATTCTGCTTTATAAGCAGAGAATGTATCGCGCGATGAGTGGCAAAGTGGATCTTTCCCGCAGCAGGCTGGAGCAGTTTCAGACCAGACTCAGTTATCTCAGCCCGGAAGCAAGGCTCAGAGAACAACGACAGCACCTTGCGGACCTTCAGAACGCCATTGAAGATGGAATGAATCAGAAACTGAAGGAGAACCGGCACAGACTGGCGGTTTATCTGGAAAAGTTTGCCGGATTATCCCCTCTTCGGAAACTGAATCAGGGATTTTCCTATGTGGCAGACAAAGATCATAAAACACTGACCAGCGTGGAACAGGTACAGACAGGAGAGCCGGTTTTTATCTCTGTGACTGACGGAACCATAAAAGCGCAGGTAAGCCAGATCACAAAGGAGGAGCGTATATATGGCGAAGACTGAGAAGAATGATACACAGATACAGGAGGAGAAGTCCCTGGAGGAAGTATTTGCAGAACTGGACCTTCTGGCTGAGAAGCTGGAGGACAGGGAGACTTCTCTGGAGGACTCTTTTTTACTTTACAGACAGGGAATGGAACTTTTAAAATTCTGCAGTGACAGACTCGATACAGTGGAGAAGAAAATGCTGCAGATCAATGAGAATGGAGCGTTCAGTGAATTTTCAAGATGAATTGACCAAAAGAACAGAAGAGATTGAAGAGATCCTGAAATCTTTTCTTCCGGAAGAAAAAGGATTCGCCAGAACCATGGCACAGGCGATGAACTACAGTATGCTGGCAGGCGGCAAACGTATCCGCCCGATGCTGATGCAGGAGACATACCGTCTGTTTGGCGGCACGGAAAAGTTTGTGGAGCCATTCATGGCCGGAATGGAGATGATCCATACCCACTCCCTGATCCATGATGATCTTCCGGCACTGGATAATGATGATTACAGGCGGGGCAGACTGACGACCCATAAGGTTTATGGAGAAGCCATGGGAGTACTCAGCGGTGTTGCCCTTTTAAACTATGCATATGAGACGATGCTTCAGGCATTTTCCATGACAGAAGAGAAGGACCGTGTGATCCGTGCGCTGACTGTGATGGCGGACAAGACAGGAATTCACGGAATGCTTGGCGGCCAGAGTGTGGATGTGGAGAATGACGGTAAGCCGTTAGAGAAAGAAATGCTGGATTATATTTACAGGAATAAAACATCTGCATTGATCGAAGCCTCTATGATGACAGGTGCGATCCTGGCAGGCGCAGATCCGGCGGAAGTGTCTGTGGTGGAAGAGGCTGCTTACAATATCGGACTGGCTTTTCAGATTCAGGATGACATTCTGGATGTGACCAGCACGGATCAGGAACTGGGCAAGCCTGTGCACAGTGACGAAAAGAACAATAAAGTGACCTATGTGACTCTGTTTGGAGTACAGGAGGCAGCAGGACAGGTGGAAGAACTTTCAGAGAAGGCGATCACCTTATTAAAGAGCCTGAATAAAAATAATGAATTTCTGTATTTATTGGTGAAGAAACTGATAAACCGCAGAAAATAAAGGAAGGATACAAATGATTCTGGAAAAAATCAGAAAACCCAATGATATCCATAAGATACCATTGGCAGATTTTGAGCCTCTGGCAGAGGAGATCAGAGATTTTTTAATTCAGTCCGTGAGCAGGACCGGAGGTCATCTTGCCTCGAATCTCGGAGTGGTGGAGCTGACCCTGGCACTGCATAATGTACTGGATTTTCCGGAAGATAAACTAATCTGGGATGTAGGACATCAGGCGTATATTCACAAAATCCTTACCGGAAGAAAGGACGAATTTTCAAATCTCCGCAAGGAAGGCGGATTGAGCGGTTTCCCCAAGAGAAGCGAAAGTGACTGTGATTCCTATGATGCGGGACACAGTTCCAATTCGATTTCCGCAGGGCTTGGCTATGTACGTGCCAGAGATATTCTGGGGCAGAAACACCATGTGGTTTCTGTGATCGGAGATGGTGCCCTTACCGGAGGAATGGCGTATGAAGCGTTAAATAATGCAGCGGAACTCAAAACAAATTTTATCATCATCATCAATGACAACAACATGTCCATTTCCAGAAATGTAGGAGGAATGTCCACATATCTCAGTGCTCTGAGAACCGCGGAAGCCTACACGGGAATGAAAATGGGAGTGACCAAGACGCTGAAGAAGGTTCCGAAAGTGGGAACCGCACTGGTAGATACCATGCGCAAAACCAAGAGCAGTATCAAGCAGCTCTTTATTCCGGGAATGCTGTTTGAAAATATGGGACTGACCTATCTGGGACCTGTGGACGGGCACAATATGCGTCAGATGATGAAACTGTTTAATGAAGCGAAACGCGTGGAGGGACCGGTGGTGGTTCATGTCCTTACCCAGAAGGGAAAGGGTTACGGACCGGCAAGTGCACACCCGGACCGTTTCCATGGAACAGGACCGTTTGACATTCAGACAGGAAAGGCATTACAGAAAAAAACGGCTCCGTCCTATACAGATATTTTCTCGGAAAAAATGCTCTCTCTTGGAGAGAAAAATAAAAAACTTGTGGCGATCACAGCAGCAATGCCGGATGGAACCGGACTTGTGGGATTTTCAAAGAAGTTTCCGGACAGGTTCTTTGATGTGGGAATTGCAGAGGAACATGCGGTAAGTTTTGCGGCAGGACTGGCTCTGGGCGGTCTGATCCCTGTGGCTGCGATTTATTCTTCGTTTCTTCAGAGGGCAGTTGACCAGATCCTCCATGATGTCTGCATGCAGAATCTCCATGTGATCTTTGCTGTTGACAGGGCAGGACTGGTAGGTGCAGACGGAGAAACCCATCAGGGCTGTTTTGATCTGTCTTATCTGTCCATGATGCCGAATATGACAGTTCTGGCACCGAAGAATGACCGGGAGCTGGAGGAGATGCTGGAATTTGCCGTATCCCATCAGGGACCGGTTGCGATCCGTTACCCAAGAGGAAACGCATATCAGGGGCTGAGAGAGCATCAGGAACCGATCGTGTATGGCAGAAGTGAAATCCTTGCAAAAGGACAGAAGATAGCGGTACTGGGAGTGGGAAGTATGCTGCCCTCCTGTGAGAAAGTCTGTCAGGGACTGCGGGAAGACGGATATGAGCCGACGCTTGTGAATGCCAGATTTGTAAAGCCGCTGGATGTGGAACTTCTGGATCAGCTTGCAAAAGACCACAGCCTGTTTGTGACTGTGGAGGAAAATGTAAAAAGCGGTGGATATGGAGAACATGTATCTGCCTATATGGAAGCCTGTCATCCGGAGGCACATGTGCTGTCTGCGACTGTGTGGGACCGTTTTGTCCCTCAGGGAAATGTGGAGAGCCTGCGGGCGAAGATTGGTCTGGGAGTGGCAGATATCAGACAGGCAATAGAAGATAGTGAGGTTTTGAAAGAACAATGAAAAAACGTTTGGATATGCTTATGATGGAGCGTGCGCTTGCACCTTCCCGCGAAAAGGCGAAAGCGTATATTATGGCTGGAGATGTATATGTGGATGGTCAGAAAGAGGACAAGGCAGGCACCATGTTCCCTGAGACCGTAAAGATCGAAGTAAGAGGAAATACTCTTCCGTATGTCAGCAGAGGAGGTCTGAAGCTTGAGAAAGCCATGAAGAACTTCGATGTGACACTGGAGGGAAAGGTCTGTATGGATGTTGGTGCATCTACCGGCGGGTTCACAGACTGCATGCTTCAGAACGGAGCAGTGAAAGTGTATTCCATTGATGTGGGATATGGCCAGCTTGACTGGAAACTGCGTAATGACCCGCGGGTAGTCTGCATGGAAAAGACAAATATCCGCTATGTGGTACCGGAAGATCTGGAAGGACCGGCAGATTTCTCATCGATCGATGTTTCGTTTATTTCTCTGACCAAGGTACTGTTTCCGGTAAGAAATCTTCTGACTGAGAGCGGCGAGATCGTATGTCTGATCAAACCACAGTTTGAGGCCGGCAGAGAGAAAGTCGGCAAAAAAGGCGTGGTCAGAGATCCGGCAGTTCATCAGGAAGTCATCGAAAAGGTAAGAGATTATGCAATGAGCATATCCATGGAGCCATGTCACCTTTCTTTTTCACCGATCAAGGGACCGGAGGGAAATATTGAATATCTCCTTCATCTGAAAAAACATCCGGAAGGCACAGAAGTACCGGACAGTCTGCAGGTATCTGTAGAAGATGTGGTGGCTGAAGCCCACGGACAGTTAGATTAAAAGACCAGGTCAGGAAAACGTTATGGACAGGTTTTATATTATTACAAACAGTGACAAGGACCCGAAACTTCAGATTACCGGAAAAATTGTAAATTATCTGAAAGAACATCAGAAGAAATGTGCAGTGCAGCAGGCAGAACGAAAACACGAAGGCTCCTATCATTATACAGATCCGGATCAGGTTCCGGATGATACTCAGTGTATCATTGTACTGGGAGGTGACGGAACACTTCTTCAGGCGGCCAGGGATGTGGTGCATAAAGAGATTCCGCTTCTGGGCATCAACCTTGGAAATCTGGGATTTCTTGCGGAAGTGGATCAGCCGTCTTTATACGGTGCCCTGGATCAGCTTATGGCAGATGACTACGAGGTGGAAGAACGCATGATGCTGGAAGGCAGGGTGTACCGCGGCAAAGAGCTGATCGGAAAGGATATTGCTTTGAACGACATCGTGATCGGGCGTGACGGACATCTTCGTGTGGTACGTTTTAGAATTATGTGAACGACGTTTATCTCAATTCCTATAATGCGGATGGAATCATCATTTCTACGCCTACAGGCTCCACAGGTTACAGTCTGTCAGCAGGCGGACCGATTGTATCGCCAAATGCTGCCATGACCATTATGACACCGATTGCACCTCATACGCTGAATACGAGAAGTATCATTTTTCCGGCTCAGGATGTGATCACCGTGGAGATTGGAAAAGGAAGACACTGTGACTGTGAAAAAGGGATCGCATCTTTTGACGGAGATACGTTTATTCCCATGGTTACCGGTGACTGTATACAGATCCGGCAGGCAGATGTAAAGACACGGATACTGAAACTGAACCATTTAAGTTTCGTGGAAGTACTGCGCCGGAAAATGAGAGACAGCTGATTAGCAGGAGGGGATAACGTGAAGGTTGCGAGACATGAAAAAATTATCGAACTGATCCATCAGTATGATATTGATACACAGGAAGAACTGGCATCCCGGCTGAATGAGGCGGGATTTAAAGTGACACAGGCTACCGTTTCCCGGGATATCCGTGCTCTGAAACTGACCAAAGTAGCAGGAAAAGACGGAAAATCCCGCTATGCTATCATCAATAATGAGTCCGGAAGCCTGGGCGCAAAATATACGAGAGTACTGGAAGATACCCTGCTTTCGATCGATGTGGGACAGAATATCATCGTGATCAAAACCGTTTCCGGAATGGCGATGGGCGTGGCAGCAGCACTGGATGCCCTGAAATGGCCGGAAATACTGGGATGTATCGCAGGTGATGACACTATCATGTGCGCTGCAAAGAATGCAGATATGGCACTGGGAGCAGCAGAGAAACTCAGAAGTTTTGTACGGCTGAATCAATAAAAAATGAGACCGGGGCAGAATCTTTTCTGTGGAATACGGAGATTCTGCCCCTGATTTTCTGATAATGACTTGTACTGGAGGCAATAAAAAATGTTAGCTCATCTGCATGTAAAAAATCTTGCACTGATAGAAGAAATTGAAGTGGAATTCGGACCGGGACTTAATATCCTGACCGGTGAGACAGGAGCTGGTAAATCCATTCTCCTGGGGTCTATGCAGCTCATCCTCGGAGCGAAAACTTCAAAAAATATGATAAGAGAAAATGCACCTTATGCTCTTGTAGAGCTGCTTTTTCAGATTGAGAATGAAAAGGCAAAGGAAGCACTGAAAGCACTGGATATCTATCCGGAGGATGGACAGGTCCTTCTTTCCAGAAAGATCATGGACGGAAGAAGCATCAATAAGATTAACGGAGAGACAAGTACCGTAAGCCAGATGAAGGCAGCAGCAACCTGCCTGCTGGATATTCATGGACAGCATGAACACCAGTCTCTTCTTTATCAGGATAAACAGCTTGCCATTCTGGATGCCTATGGAAAAGAGAAGATCCTTCCGGCGAAAGAAACTGTGCATCAGGCATACAAAGAGTACAGTAAGTGCAAAAGTGAACTTAATTCCATGAATATGGATGAAGAACAGAGAAACAGAGAAACTGCTTTTCTGGAGTTTGAGATCAAAGAGATTGAGAAAGCAAATCTTCAGTCAGGGGAAGACGAGGAACTGGAACGCCAGTACCGGAAGATGAACAATGCGAAACTGATTGTGGATTCTTTACAGCTTATACATAATCTTACAGGATATGATGCAAAAGAAGGCGCAGGAGAGACGGTCGGGGAAGCACTCAGGGAGTTTTCCCATGTGACACAGTATGATCAGGAACTCGCACCGCTGGAAGAGACGTTGACTTCAGTAGACGGGCTGTTGAATGATTTTAACAGGGAACTGTCAGCTTATCTGGATGATCTTACCTTCGATGAAGGTGAGTTCTACGAAACGGAACGTCGGCTTGACCTGATCAATGGTCTGAAAGCGAAATACGGACGTACCATCGGGGAAATTTTCGAATACCGGAAGCTTCAGGAAGAAAAACTGGAAAAATTACGCAGATATGAAGAGAATTTACAGGAATTAAAAGACCGTCTGGAAAAGCTGGAAAAAGTTCTTGCACAAAAATCGGATGAACTCTCCGAAATCCGTAAAGAATACAGTACACAGCTTGAGGAAAAGATCATTCAGGGATTAAAAGACCTGAATTTCCTGGATGTAAATTTTGCCATTGATTTCCAGAAAAAAAATGGCTATTCAGACAATGGAACCGATGAGATTCAGTATCTGATCTCTACAAACCCGGGCGAGAGCTTAAAACCACTGGGACAGATCGTATCCGGCGGTGAGCTTTCCAGAATCATGCTTGCGCTGAAAGCAATCCTTGCAGACAGAGATCAGATCGAGACACTGATCTTTGACGAGATCGACACTGGTATCAGCGGAAGAACCGCGCAGAAGGTTTCTGAAAAGATGGCAGTGATCGGTCAGCACCATCAGGTACTGTGTATCACACATCTGCCGCAGATTGCAGCGATGGCAGACAGCCATTTTGAAATTGAAAAGCATTTAAGAGGAACAGATACAATCACCCAGATTCATGTACTTTCGGAAAATGATTCCATCCGGGAACTGGCAAGACTGCTGGGTGGCGCGGAAATCACACCTGCGGTTCTCGAGAACGCCAAAGAAATGAAAGAATTGGCACAGGAACAAAAAAATACAAGACTCAAATAAAATATTTGACCGCATACTAAGAGAGGATAATCTTACTGGAGATTGTGCTCTCTTATTTTTGAGAAAGGATGCGGGAAAATGAACAGAAGAAAAAAATACAGACTTTTTATTGTATGTTTTCTGGCACTGGATCTGTTGGCAATCGTACTTCTGGGATATCAATATCTGAGCAGGAAAATACCGGATGAGATTCAGGTGTCAGGAGAAAATGAGGCAGATGTGGCAGAAATGCTGGAGAATCCGCTGGTTACCTTTGAAGAGGCAGTGGCAGTTTCGCAGGATGGAGGTTATACGCTGCCGTGCAGACTGTTGGGATGTATTCCGTTTAAAGAGGTGAAAGTAACGCCTGTGGATGAGCAGGAAATCTATGTCAGCGGAAGCACGATCGGGATTTATATGGAGACAGAGGGCGTTCTTGTGGTCAATACAGGAGAGATTCAGGACCAGAATGGAGAGACGAAGGAACCGGCGAAAAATATTGTGAAACAGGGAGATTATATTGTGGCTTTTAACGGTGAAAAAATTTCCACAAAAAAAGAACTGATTCATGATATCGAAAAGCTGGATGGAAATGCAGTGACACTCGAGGTAAAACGTGAGGGAGAAAGCGTTCCGGTGTCTGTAACTCCTGTGAAAGATACAAAAGGAGATTATAAACTCGGAATCTGGGTCCGGGATGACACACAGGGCATCGGAACCCTCACTTATGTGGATCAGAATGGAAATTATGGAGCTCTCGGTCATGGAATCAGTGATGTTGACACTGCACAGCTTCTGGATATCCGAAACGGTGCATTATATAAGGCACAGGTTCTGGCAGTGACAAAAGGAAGTAAAGGAAGCCCGGGAGAACTGGCCGGATTTATACGGTATGAGAATAAAAATATTCTGGGTGATATTGAGCAAAACAGCAAAAACGGGATTTACGGGCAGTTTTATAAAGGAGTGGAAGACGGGATTACGCTGAAAAAGATGCCTGTGGCGCATAAACAGGAGATACAGACAGGAGAGGCGTCCATTCTTTGCTGTGTGGACGGGCAGGTGAAGGAATATACTGCACAGATTAAAAGAATTGATCTGAATCATGAGGATACAAATAAAAGTTTTGTAATTCAGATCACAGATGAAAAACTGCTGGAACTTACAGGAGGCGTTGTACAGGGAATGTCCGGTTCTCCGGTGCTCCAGAACGGTAAAATCATTGGCGCAGTCACCCATGTATTTGTGCAGGATTCCACCAGCGGATATGGAATATTTATAGAAAATATGCTGGAGAATACCAGAAAGCATTGTGAAAAACCAATGCTTTCTTACAACCGGATTGCGCATGAAAACACTGACTGAATTTGTACAATTTTTAATTCTATGCTTCTGGAGAATCTGATTGAGATTCAGGACAGACTCCGGGCAGAGATCAACTAAAAAGTTTTGACTTTTTATATCTGCTATGCTATCATGAATAATATTTAGATGTTAATATGGCAAAACAATCGAAAGGTTGCGACGCAAAGCTAAAGGGCCTGTAAAATGGCAGCCAGCTGCAGGTAGTTAATCAAAAGTATTGTTATTGTTATGATAACAATATTTTTTTTGTGTGTCACAATATGAGGCAACGTTTATGAATACAGTAATGACAATGCAGGAAGCAGAAGAAAGTATCCAAAAACTCAGGGAAATCTTTGATGTGGTACGGCTGCTGGATGCGGAAGTAATAGAAAATATAAACAGAAAAAATGATACAGAAATACAGGATCAGAATCAGGATCACGATCAGTGTTTTTCCTTCTGGAGGAAAGATCATCCTGTGAGAACTGCGTATCACTCAAGGCATATAAGGCGAAAGATAAACGAGTAAAAATGGAATTTATAGATACTGCTCTTTATCAGGTGATTGCCAAATATGTTGAGATTGACGGGAAGCCGTATGTGATCGAGATGATCAACTGTCTGGATGATGAGCTGATGCTGGATTCTGAAGGAAGAGACCGCCTTTTGCGGAAACTGAGCGGTTATGATGATAAATTGTATATTGATGCCCTGACAGGAATTTCCAACAGGAGATATTTTGAGGATCAGATCAAGAAAATGAAAGCTCTGGCAGGTGTGGCAATGATCGATCTGGATGATTTTAAACTTTACAATGACACGTTTGGCCACAGAGTAGGAGATGTGGTCTTAAAGACTGTGGCAAAAATGATCCGGAGCTGTATCCGCAAGAGCGATATTCTTATTCGCTATGGAGGAGATGAATTTCTTCTGGTCATGCCGGATATTGCCGCAGATATCTTTACACAGAAACTCAGACAGATCTGTAAAAAGATCAGAGAATCGAAGGTGCCAGGATATTCCCAGATCCGGCTTTCTGTCAGTATTGGCGGGGCAATGTCTGACGGAAATACGGTAGAAGAGACCATTGTGCAGGCAGATCAGTTTATGTATCAGGCAAAATTGCGTAAAAACATGGTGGTTACTCAGGAGAGTACATCACAGCCGGGACAGGAAGAACGGACGGGGAAAGCAGCAGACAAACCGCCCCAGAAGATCCTGATCGTAGATGATTCAGAACTCAACCGTGCGATCCTTGCAGAGGTTCTCGGAGATGAATTTGATATTCTGGAGGCTGAGAACGGAGAAGAATGTATGAATATCCTGGAGCAGTATGAGAGGGATATTTCCCTTGTACTGCTGGACATTGTCATGCCTGTGATGGATGGCTTCGAAGTGCTGACCGCCATGGCTGCAAAGAACTGGATCGACGACATTCCTGTGATCATGATCTCCAGCGAGGACTCTGAGGCATTTGTACGGAAAGCGTATGAGATGGGAGTTGTGGATTATATCAACCGCCCGTTTGATGCGCAGGTCGTGTACCGCAGGGTATTTAATACAATTAAACTTTATGCCAAACAGAGAAGACTGATCACGCTTGTGACGGATCAGATTTATGAAAAGCAGAAGAACAACCAGATCATGATCGGTATTCTGAGTCAGATCATGGGCTACAGAAACGGAGAAAGCGGGCAGCATATTCTCAGGATCAACATTATCACAGAAATTCTGCTGGAACGCCTGATCCAGAAAACGGACAAATATGATCTTTCCTGGGCAGAACGCACAGTGATCGTGACAGCCTCTGCGCTTCATGATATCGGAAAAATCGGCATCAATGAAGAAATTCTGAACAAAACGGCGCCATTGACGCCGACAGAAGAAGAAATCCTGAAAACGCATACGCTGATCGGAGCATCGCTTCTGAAAAATCTGGAACTGTATCAGAATGAAGAACTGGTACGGACTGCATATCAGATCTGCAGATGGCATCATGAGAGATATGACGGAAGAGGATATCCGGACGGACTGAAAGGAGAAGAAATTCCGATCGCGGCTCAGGTGGTATCGCTGGCAGATGCCTATGATGTACTTGTCAGTGAGCACTCCTACAAAAGAGGGGTTCCACATAAGCAGGCAGTTCAGATGCTCCTTGACGGGGAAAAAGGGGTGTTTAATCCTGTGCTTTTACAGTGCCTTGTGGAGGCAGAAGGGCAGATCAGCCAGGAACTGGAAACCAGAGCGGTCAATGAGATAAAGTTCGATATTTGTCCGGGCGTGTTACGATTTGACGAAAAACAAAAATAAATGGAAAATCAGCTCTGAATCAGTCGATGGAAAATAGGTCTGACCTGCCTGTTTCGGCTTGATTTCTCTCTGTTCGTTCTACTATAATATCTAATGTGTCGGACATGAACAAATTGTAGGATTGAAAGAGGGAGGGTGTGGCCTCATGGAAAAGTTAAATGTGGCAGTTGCAGATGATAATGAGAGAATGGTGGAAGTACTTGGTCAGATTATAGAAGAAGATGCAGATCTGAAACTGGTAGGAAAGGCGCATAATGGAGAAGAACTGTGTAATCTGATACAGGAAAAAGAACCGGATGTTGTTGTACTGGATATTATTATGCCGAAGATGGACGGGCTGGCAGTCATGGAACATTTTGCCCATGACAGTAACTGAAGAAAATACCGTCATTTATTGTTGTTTCTGCGGTGGGAAAAGAACGAATCACAGAAGATGCTTTCAGCCTGGGTGCAGATTACTATGTGCTGAAGCCTTTTGACAATAAAATGCTGCTGAACAGGATCAAACATGTGCGCAGAGCAGGGGAAAGAAGATTCAGGGAGATCAGCCGCCAGCCACAGAAAACTGAGACGAATAATCCCATGACTATGGGAAATCTGGAGACAGATGTGACAAACATTATCCACGAAGTCGGTGTTCCGGCTCATATTAAAGGATATCAGTATCTTCGAGATGCGATCATCCTGTCGGTAAATGATATGGAGATGCTCAATTCTATTACTAAAATTCTTTATCCGACAATTGCGAAGAAACACCAGACAACATCCAGCAGGGTAGAACGGGCGATCCGCCATGCCATTGAGGTAGCGTGGAGCAGAGGAAAAATGGATACCATTGATGCACTGTTTGGTTACACAGTCAGCAATGGAAAGGGAAAACCAACCAATTCAGAATTTATCGCCCTGATCGCGGACAAAATCCGGCTGGAATATAAAAATCGCTCTTTCCAATAGGGTTGTTTTGGTTTATAATTACTTTATAAACGCTACCAAGGAGGGTTTTTCGCATGAAAAATATTTTATTTGCAACATCTGAAGCAGTTCCATTTATTAAAACAGGAGGCCTTGCGGATGTAGCTGGTTCTTTACCGAAATGTTTTGACAAGAGATATTTCGATATTCGTGTAATTTTACCAAAATATGCCTGCATGAAACAGGAATGGAAAGATAGAATGGAGTACGTTACACATTTCTACATGGATCTCGGCTATAAGAACTGCTATGTAGGAATCATGCATATGGAGTATGAAGGCGTTCATTTTTACTTCATTGATAACGAATACTATTTCAGTGGTCCGAAACCATATGACAGTGCACCATGGGATCTGGAGAAATTTGCATTCTTCTCCAAGGCTGTTTTATCTGTACTTCCGGTGATCGGATTCAGACCAGACATCATCCACTGCCATGACTGGCAGACTGGCCTTGTTCCGGTTTATCTGCATGACAGCTTCCAGCAGAATGAATTTTTCTGGAATATCAAGACGATCATGACAATACATAACCTGAAATTCCAGGGTGTATGGGATGTAAAAACAGTACAGGCGATCACAGGTCTTTCTGATTATTACTTTACCGCAGACAAGCTTGAAGCTTACAAAGATGCCAATTTCTTAAAAGGCGGTATTGTCTTTGCAGATGCAGTTACAACGGTAAGTAGCACTTATGCAGAAGAAATCAAGACACCGTTCTACGGAGAGCGTCTGGACGGTCTGATGTGTGCACGTTCCAATGACCTGCGCGGTATTGTAAATGGTATTGATTACAATGAATTTAACCCGGAAACAGACCCATATATCACCAAGACATACAATGCGACAACCTTCCGTAAGGAAAAAGTGAAAAATAAGATCCAGCTTCAGAAGGATCTGGGACTGGAAGAGAACCCGAAAGCCATGATGATCGGAATCGTATCCCGTCTGACAGACCAGAAGGGATTTGACCTGATCGCTTATGTGATGGATGAGCTGTGTCAGGATGCAGTGCAGATCGTGGCACTCGGAACCGGTGACGAACGCTATGAGAATATGTTCCGTCATTTTGACTGGAAATATCATGGCAAAGTTTCCGCACAGATTTATTATGATGAGAAGATGTCCCATCGTATTTACGCAGCAGCAGATGCATTCCTGATGCCGTCTCTGTTCGAGCCTTGCGGATTAAGCCAGTTAATGAGTCTCCGTTACGGAACTCTTCCGATCGTAAGAGAGACAGGCGGTCTGAAAGATACCGTAGAACCATATAACGAATTCGAAGGAACAGGAACAGGATTCTCTTTCCGCAATTACAATGCGCATGAAATGCTTGCAACTGTACGTAATGCAGAGAGAATCTACTATGACAAAAAACGCGAGTGGAACAAGATGGTTGACCGTGCAATGGCAGCCGACTTCTCATGGAATAATTCCGCACGTCAGTATGAAGAGATGTATAACTGGCTGATCGGTGACAAATCGGAATAAACGCAGGATAAAGCAGAACAAAGCAGAACAAAGCAGAGGATATCTGACTGACCGGCGCGAAAGTTATAAAAGCTATAAAAGTTATAAAGACTGTAAAACAGTAAAAATAAAATATCCGACAAATACAAAAGAGCAGGAAGTGTGGGGAAAAGCATTTCCTGCTCTTGGTATGTTAAGCTTATTAACTGTGAACAGTAATTTTGGCAGTTATTGTTTACTGGCAGTTTTGAATGCCCGTATATCATGGATAAAATGCTTGACATTTTTACGGAAGTATAATACTATTAATACATAAAAACGAACATAAGTTCTGAATATATTTAAGGAGAAAAGATAGATGATCAATGAAGAAAAACAGAAAGCACTCGAAGCAGCGCTTGGACATATTGAGAAACAGTATGGAAAAGGTTCTGTAATGAAACTGGGAGAATCCAGTGCGAATATGCAGGTGGAAACCGTTCCTACAGGCTCTTTGAGCCTCGATATCGCTTTAGGAGTCGGCGGAGTA
Organism: Ruminococcus sp. AF41-9; assembly: GCF_003477525.1. GTDB lineage: Bacteria > Bacillota > Clostridia > Lachnospirales > Lachnospiraceae > Blautia_A. The sequence goes on along the minus strand of NZ_QUDO01000003.1, from coordinate 55,692 downwards.
CCGAAAGGACGTATCATTGAAATTTACGGACCGGAATCCAGTGGTAAGACAACTGTTGCCCTCCACATGGTGGCAGAGGTGCAGAAGAGAGGCGGAATTGCGGGATTCATTGATGCAGAGCATGCACTGGACCCTGTATATGCCAAGAATATCGGCGTAGATATTGATAACTTATATATTTCACAGCCGGATAATGGAGAGCAGGCTCTGGAGATCACAGAGACGATGGTCCGTTCCGGAGCAGTGGATATCGTGATCGTGGACTCTGTAGCTGCTCTGGTGCCGAAGGCTGAGATTGACGGAGATATGGGCGACAGCCATGTGGGACTTCAGGCGCGTCTGATGTCTCAGGCTCTTCGTAAGCTGACAGCAGTTATCAGTAAATCCAACTGTGTGGTTATCTTTATCAACCAGCTTCGTGAGAAAGTCGGTGTTATGTTCGGAAACCCGGAGACAACCACAGGCGGACGTGCCCTGAAATTCTATTCTTCCGTGCGTATGGATGTGCGCAGGGTAGAGACTCTGAAACAGGGCGGAGAGATGGTAGGAAACCATACCAGAATTAAAGTAGTGAAGAATAAAGTAGCGCCGCCGTTCAAGCAGGCAGAGTTTGATATTATGTTCGGTACCGGAATTTCCAAAGAAGGAGATATTCTTGATCTGGCAGCAGACTGTGGAATTGTCAACAAGAGTGGTGCATGGTATGCCTATAACGGTGATAAGATCGGACAGGGACGTGAGAATGCGAAACTTTTCCTGAAAGAGCACACAGACATCTGCGATGAGATCGAGAAGAAAGTAAGAATCCATTACCATCTTCTTCCGGATGAAGAAAACCAGGAAGCAGAAACAGCAGGAGCAGAAGAAACACCTGCACAGACAGACGGGACTGAAGAATAATCATGGCCGCTTCACCGGAAGAACAGAAAGATGCCACAAGAAAAGCAATGCGCCTTCTCGAGCATATGGACCGCACAGAGAAGGGGCTGAGAGATAAACTGCGGCAGTCGGGATTCAGTCCGGATGCCGTGGATGCAGCTCTTGCATATGTACAATCTTATGGCTATATAGATGACAGCCGTTATGCCAGAACCTACATTGCATACAGAATGGACTCCAAAAGCCGCCAGAAGATCATACAGGAGCTGATCGGCAAGGGGGTTGACAAAGAGACTGCCGTGGCAGCATGGGAAGAGGAAGCGGCTTTAAACAGCCCGGATGAGAGAACCCTTCTGGTCAGAACGGTAGAGAAGAAGTATGCACCGGGCACAGAACTTGACGAAAAAGAAATGCGCCGCCTTTATGGATACCTTGTCAGGAGAGGGTTTCAGTTTTCCGATATTTCCAGTGTTCTTGAAGAAATGGAGATTGTGACAGTACACAGCAATGCCCGGAGTGAGAATCCGGAAGGATAACAGGAATACTAAGTGAACAGTAACAAAAATATTCAAACATTTGTCCTGAATTTGCCTAGAAAAACTTGACATAAGTATCAAAAAAAGATAAACTTGTATTGTTGTATTTGTACAATGAAAACTAAATAAGGAGGTGCTCCTGTGACAACAACAATTATTGTTGCAATTGTCGCTGTGGTAGTCGCGCTACTTATTGCGGTTCCTGTTACTTGCAAAGTCGCTGTAAACAACAAGATCCAGAAAGACGCAGAGATTGTTGGAACAGCAGAAGACAAGGCAAGAAGCATCATAGATGAAGCTCTGAAAGCAGCCGAGACTAAAAAAAGAGAAGCTTTATTGGAAGTGAAGGAAGAATCTCTCCGCACAAAAAATGAACTGGAGAAAGAAACCAAGGAACGAAGAAATGAACTGCAGAAGTATGAAAACCGTGTACTGGCAAAAGAATCCGCGGTAGATAAGAAAGCAGATGCAGTCGAGAAGCGTGAGGCAGAATGCACAGCGAGAGCAGCCGAAGTGCAGAAAAAAGAGAAACGAGTAGAAGAACTTGAGCAAAAAGGAGTACAGGAACTGGAACGAGTTTCAGGTCTGACCTCCGAACAGGCAAAAGAAGAATTGCTCAGATCCGTTGAAGATGACGTCAAAGTGGATGTAGCCAAGCTCTACAGGGAACTGGAGAACAGAGCAAAGGAAGAAGCAGGAAAGAAAGCCAAGGAATATGTGGTAAATGCCATTCAGAAATGTGCAGTAGACCATGTTGCCGAGACTACAATTTCTGTTGTACAGCTTCCGAGCGATGAAATGAAGGGAAGGATCATCGGTCGTGAAGGCCGTAACATCCGTACTCTTGAGACACTGACAGGTGTAGATCTCATCATTGATGATACACCGGAAGCAGTTGTTTTATCCGCCTTTGATCCGATCCGCCGTGAAGTGGCACGAGTGGCTCTGGAGAAACTGATCGTAGATGGACGTATCCATCCGGCCAGAATCGAAGAGATGGTAGAGAAGGCACAGAGAGAAGTGGAAGCACAGATCCGTGAAGACGGTGAGACAGCCGCTATGGATGTTGGTGTTCATGGCATTCACCCGGAATTACTGAAACTTCTCGGACGCATGAAGTTCCGTTCAAGTTACGGACAGAATGCACTGAGACATTCTATCGAAGTTGCGCAGTTATCCGGAATGCTTGCCGGTGAAATCGGCGTGGATGTCCGTATGGCGAAACGTGCAGGACTTCTTCATGACATTGGTAAATCCATTGACCATGAAGTAGAAGGTTCTCATATTCAGATTGGTGTAGATCTTTGTAAGAAATACAAAGAGTCACAGATTGTTATCAATACGGTTGCTTCCCATCACGGAGATGTAGAACCGGAATCTCTGATCGCTTGTATCGTACAGGCCGCAGATGCGATTTCCGCAGCAAGACCTGGTGCAAGACGTGAGACTCTGGAGACATATACAAACCGTCTGAAACAGTTAGAAGATATCACAAACCAGTTTAAGGGTGTAGATAAGTCTTTTGCTATTCAGGCAGGCAGGGAAATCCGTGTAATGGTAGTACCGGAACATATCAATGATGCAGATATGGTTCTCCTGGCACGCGATATCGCGAAACAGATTGAGGCAGAACTCGAATATCCTGGTCAGATCAAAGTCAATGTAATCCGCGAAAGCAGAGCTGTTGACTATGCGAAATAAATAGTTCTTTACGAATATAAACTCTGGAAGTTGTATTTTTATAATACACTTTCAGAGTTTTTTTGTTACCTGTATGGAGCGCGAACATTTTCTGTGTGGCTAAAAGGTATATTTTAAATACGGCAGCCGTAAACTGATACAGGGTGAATCTATGAAAAGAAAAAATAATTTCCCTGCCCTGATTCTCTTTCTGTGCGGGTTTCTGGCAGGAAATCTCCTTCCCAATGTTCTGTGGAAAATAAAATGGCAGCAGAAGACAATGGCTTCTGTTTACTTTCTCAGCACATTTACGACCGGACAGATCACAGGAACAGAATATCTGAAAGAGATTTTAAAATACAGAGGAAGTCTCGTTCTGGTAAGTGCGATCTGTGGATTTTCAGTCTTCGGGGCACCGCTGGCAGTTCTTGGAATATGGTTTCTGGGAGCCTATATCGGTGCAGTGATGTCCGTATCAATTTTGCAGTTTGGCTTTGCAGGAGGACTGATCGGTCTGGGTCTGCTTCTTCCGCAGTATTTGTTTTATATCCCGGCTTCTCTCTATCTGATGAGACAGGTCTGGGAGATGTCAGCAGGAATCTGGAGAAACAAGGGGCTGTTTCCTGAAAGGATCGGAGTTTATCTGCTCAGAAGCAGTGCTGCCTGTGGAATTTACCTTATCGGAATCCTGGCAGAATGCTGTCTGAATCCCTGGATCGTAGAAAAACTGCTGAGTTACATAAAAATTTTTTGAAAAATTTTTACTATATTTAGTATTGGTTGTCATAAAATCTCCGATATGTGGTGTTTTACGCGAAAAAGCCTTGATTTTACAGGATTCCGGCGAAAAAAATGTTTGATTTTATGTCAAATAGACAGTATAATACAGGTACATTTTCAGATATGGGAAATCTGGTTACTGTTCACTCCGTGTGGGATAGTGAGGTGTGAACTATAATGGAATTTGTATCTGTACAGACGGAAGGATATTGATCTGACTGGAAATTCAGACGGCTAAACGAAGAAGAAGGAGTGAGAAGTACGATACCATGGAGATAGAAATAAGGGAATTTATCACATATTTACATAATATAAAAAAGACATCCGCAAACACAGAAGTTTCCTATCAGCGTGATCTTAAAAAAATGACAGAATTTCTGAAAGAACGCGGAATCAAAAATTTCAAAGATGTGAAAGAACTGGAGCTGGAGGGCTATATCAGCTATATGGAAAGAGAGAAATTTGCATCTTCCTCTATTTCCAGAAGTGTGGCTTCCATGAGAGCTTTTTTTCAGTATTTATGGAAAGAAGGCGTGATCACCAAAGACCCGGCAGAAAATCTGAAACCTCCGAAGGTGGAAAAGAAGGCACCGGAGATTCTGAGTATTGAAGAAGTAGATAAGTTATTACAGCAGCCGAAACTGGATACACCAAAGGGAATCCGTGATGCGGCCATGCTGGAACTTTTATATGCCACAGGCATGCGGGTAAGCGAAATGCTTCATTTACAGATTGCAGATGTAAATTTACAGTTTGGTTATGTGATCTGCCATGAAAACGCCAAAGAGAGGATCATCCCGATCGGAATCCCCTGTAAGAAAGCGATGGAACGTTATCTTCAGACAACAAGGGCAGTATTTGTAAAAAACAACGAGGAAACCGCAATGTTTACGAACTGCTCCGGAAAGGCAATGAGCCGTCAGGGATTCTGGAAAGTTCTGAAGGGTTATGCAGATGATGCCGGAATCCAGAGAGACATTACACCTCATACCCTGAGACATTCTTTTGCCGTACATATGTTACAGAATGGCGCAGATATCCGAAGCGTGCAGGAAATGCTGGGACATTCTGATATTTCCACCACACAGGTTTACCTTGGAATGAATGTGAATAAAATGAGAGATGTGTATATGAAAACACATCCGCGTCACTGATGCACCAACAGGCTGACAGATAAGGTAAGATAAAGCACATAAAAAGAGACTGCTGATAATGATATACAGATAAAAGATATCATTACTGACAGTCTCTCTTTTTAACCAAATCAAGTAAGTCCCCTGCTTCAATTGCGAATATCTGTTTGACTTTTCTTCAGTTCTGTTTAGCACATCTCAGCGATTGTGTAAAGAAGACGTTCGGATTCTTCCCATCCAAGGCACGGGTCTGTGATGGATTTTCCATATACATGGTCACATCCAATCTTCTGATTTCCAGGCTCAATATAACTTTCAATCATCAGACCTTTTACCAGAGTGTGAAGTTCCGGATCAACCTGGCGGCTGTGGAGAACTTCTTTTGCGATACGAACCTGCTGGTCATACTGCTTGTTGGAGTTGGAGTGGTTGGTATCAACGATAACAGCCGGGTTTTTCAGGTTCTTCTTCTGATATTTTTCCCAGAGAAGACGAAGGTCTTCATAGTGATAGTTCGGGATAGCTTCTCCGTGTTTGTTTACAGCACCACGAAGAATGGTATGAGCAAGTTCATTACCTGTGGTCTCTACTTCCCAGCTTCTGTAGATGAAGCGATGTCCGCCCTGAGCAGCTACAACAGAGTTGAGCATAACTGCGAGGTCACCGCTGGTAGGGTTTTTCATACCTGCCGGAACATCCATGCCGCTGACAGTCAGACGATGCTGCTGGTCTTCTACAGAACGTGCACCGACTGCGACATAGGAGAGAAGATCGGAAAGATAACGGTAATTCTCCGGATAAAGCATCTCATCTGCGCAGGTCATGCCGCTGGTCTGAATTGCATGGATATGCATTTTACGGATGGCGATGAGGCCGGCAAGAAGGTTCGGCTGTTTTTCGGGATCCGGCTGATGCACCATACCCTTATAGCCTTCTCCTGTTGTTCTTGGTTTGTTTGTGTAAACACGCGGAACGATCAGAACCTTGTCAGCTATCTTCTCCTGAACATTGCGTAATCTGGTAAGGTAATCCAGAACAGCGTCCTCGTTATCTGCTGAACAAGGACCGATGATAGCAAGAAATTTATCGGATTTTCCGGTAAAGACATCACGCAACTCCTTATCTCTTGCATCTTTAATGGCCTGAATTTCAGCATCAATGGGATACTGATTGCGAATTTCTTCAGGGGTTGGTAATTTTTTGATAAAATCGAATCCCATAGTTGTATCTCCTTTGTTTCTTTGTTTTTCCGTTGCTTTTTCGGCATTAATTATAAACCATTCTTATCTGAATGTCGATAGGGAAAATGTTTTTCAGACAGTGCATAAACATGAAGGACTGTCAGAACCAGTTCTCCGCAGAGGATTCCATAGAGATAACCCCGTATCCCGAAGCTGGGAATCGCGAACAGAACAAAGCTGACGCGAATACAGATGCTGACGACGCTGTGGACAAGGCAGGCAGTGGATTTGCCCAGTCCGTTCAGCACACTTGTGAGGGTGGTGTTCAGATAAAGGAAAGGGCAGATGTATGCCATGGTCTGAATGTAGATACCGGCAGTCTGGCTGTGAAATAAAAAATTGCCCAGAAACTCTCCCAAAAACAGAAACAGGATCATACAGACTCCGCCCAGCAGCAGACAATACCGGAAAATCTGACTGATCACATATCGGATCCTTTTCTGATAACCAAGGGTCTGAAGTTCTGTGATGGAAGGGAGAAGCATCACCGCAGCCGAATTTGTGACAGTCGCGGGAAACAGGATCAGGGGCAGTGCCATTCCTGTAAAAATTCCATAAATACTGAGTGCATCTCTGGAACTCAGACCGGACATCTGCAGTCTGGCAGGGATCAGAATCACTTCAATACTGCCAAGAATTGTCAGCAGGACTTTGTTCAGAGTAAGAGGAACGGAAATCTGAAACAGATCTTTTAACAGTAAAAAAGGTTTTTCTGTACGGGAAGAGGTATCAGATGTTTTTTGAAAGTGCATACTGACAGTAAACAGAGAAAGAAAAGAAGAAGCAATCTCTCCGATCAGATTTCCGCCGACTGCAATGACAGGAGTGACAGCACGCCCCTGAGAAACAAGGATCAGATAAAGAAGATAACATCCTCCCACACGGAAGATCTGCTCAATGAGCTGGACACCTGCCGGAAAAGCCGCCTTTTTTCTCCCGAAATAATAACTGTTGACGCAGCTATGAAAAGTGCTCAGAGGAATACTGAAAGAAAGCAGACGAATCAGAGAAACTGTCTGAGGTTCTTTCAGAATATGACAGGCCCAGAAATCGGCATAAGTATAAAGAAGCCAGGAAAATATCAGGGAAAACGAAACAGAAAACACAGTTCCCGTCAGAAAATAGTCCCCTGCGCGCCTGGAATGCCCGAGAGTGATCTCGGAGGCTGTGAGCCGGGAAATGGCAGTCTGGATACCGGAAGCGCACACAGACAGGATCAGAAGCTGCAAAGGAAGGACGAGCTGGAAAATTCCCAGCCCATGAGCACCAATTGTATGAGAAAGGAATATTCTGTAAAAGAAACCGATCAGACGGCTGAGCAGACCTGTGAAAGTAAGCAGCAGAGTTCCCCGGATGAAGAGCTTTTTTGACATAGATGGCCTCCGGAATGTCTGAAGCTGCTGATTCCTTCTTTACACAGCAGCTTACGGATACTTTTATGTCAGTATATGCACAAAACAGCCTTGACAGAACAAACAGATTCTGGTAAAGTAATCATGAAATCCGAGGGAAACACTGGGAATTAAAAACGAGGTGAGAAAATGAAACTGTCAACAAGAGCACGCTATGGTCTGAAAGCATTGATAGACCTGGGATTACACAGCGAGAATGAAACCGTCTCCTTACAGAGTATTGCAGAGAGACAGGATATTTCCATGAGTTATCTCGAACAGCTTATGGCCATGCTCAAGAAGGCAGGTCTGGTAAAGAGCAGCAGAGGCGCCTACGGTGGATACCAGCTTGGCAGACCGGCAGATGAAATCTCAGTCGGTGATGTCCTGCGTGTACTCGAGGGCAGTCTGGAAGCGGCGGCCTGTCCCGGGATTGAGAATGACGGAACCTGCCACGGCAGTGACGTATGCGTGGCGAAACTCGTCTGGAAAAGAATTAATGACAGCATCACAAGTGCTGTGGATACCCTGATGCTTGGTCAGCTTATAGAAGAGAGCAGAAGAGTACATGAAGAAAAAATGGAAAGTCAGAACACAGAAGAAGCTGTGCCGGACTTACTTAAATAAAACAGGAGGACAAGAAAATGGGAAAAATGATTTATCTGGACAATGCAGCAACAACGAAAACAGCGCCGGAGGTTGTCCAGGCAATGCTGCCATATTTTTCAGAGTATTATGGCAACCCATCCAGTATTTATGACTTTGCAGGAAAGAGCAAAGAAGCAGTGACAAAGGGAAGAGAACAGATCGCTGAAGTTCTTGGAGCAAAGAAAGAAGAAATTTATTTCACAGCAGGCGGTTCCGAGTCCGATAACTGGGCTCTGAAGGCAACTTTTGAAGCATATAAAGGAAAAGGGAACCACATCATCACAACAAAGATCGAGCATCACGCAATCCTTCACACCTGTGAATATCTGGAGAAACGCGGCGCGAAGATCACATATGTAGATGTAGATGAGAATGGTATCGTAAAACTTGACGAACTGGAAAAAGCCATCACACCGGAAACGATTCTTATTTCTGTAATGTTCGCAAACAACGAGATCGGATCTATCCAGCCGATCAAAGAAATCGGACGTATCGCAAAAGAACACGGTATTCTGTTCCACACAGATGCTGTTCAGGCTTTCTGCCAGGTGCCGATCAATGTAGATGAATGCAACATTGATATGTTAAGCTCCAGCGGACATAAGATCAACGGACCGAAAGGAATCGGTTTCTTATACATCCGTAAAGGCGTAAAGATCCGCTCTTTCGTACACGGTGGTGCACAGGAACGTAAACGTCGTGCAGGTACAGAGAACGTACCGGGAATCGTTGGATACGGTGCAGCAGCAGCCCGTGCAAACGCTTCCATGAAAGAACGTACCGAAAAAGAAATCGCAATCAGAGATCATCTGATCCATAGAATCGAAACAGAGATCCCTTATGTAAAAGTAAACGGTGATCGTGTAAAACGTCTTCCAAACAACGTAAATGTCAGCTTCCAGTTCGTAGAAGGTGAATCCCTTCTTCTGATGCTTGACAACTATGGAATCTGCGCATCCAGTGGTTCAGCCTGTACATCCGGTTCTCTTGATCCTTCTCATGTACTTCTGGCAATCGGACTGCCACACGAGATCGCACATGGTTCCCTGCGTATGACTCTCAGCGAAGAGACAACCATGGAAGATGTAGATTTCACAGTAGACAGACTGAAAGAAATCGTTGCACATTTAAGAAGCATGTCTCCATTATATGAAGACTTCATGAAAAAACAGAAATAAGACCAGGATAACAGGAGGAAATACAAATGGCTTACAGTGAAAAAGTAATGGATCATTTTCAGCATCCACGTAATGTCGGAGAAATAGAGAACGCAAGCGGTGTAGGTACCGTAGGAAATGCAAAATGCGGTGATATCATGAGAATTTTCCTTGATATCGATGATGAAACACATATCATCAAAGACTGTAAATTTAAAACATTCGGATGCGGTGCAGCCGTTGCAACCAGCAGTATGGCAACAGAGATGGTAATGGGAAAAACTATCGAAGAAGCTATGGAAGTTACAAACAAAGCAGTTATGGAAGCTCTTGACGGACTTCCGCCAGTAAAAGTTCACTGTTCCCTGCTTGCAGAGGAAGCAATCCATGCAGCACTCTGGGACTATGCACAGAAACATCACATTGAGATCAAAGGTCTTAAGAAACCGAAGTCTGATATTCATGAAGGTGAAGAAGCAGAAGAGGAAGAATATTAATATATTTTTCAGATCTGAAGTAATTTGCAGTTAAAGTTCGTTATATAAAATGAAGACGGGGCGGGTGATAGTCATCATCTGCCCTGTTTTATCTATCACCGTTAAATCACCGGCATGATTATGAAATCTGCCGTCAATGGAGGTAAAAATGACAGGACTTACAAACGAACAGGTACAGGAAAGGATTGCAGAGGGGAAAGTCAACGCCAATGAGAACCCGAATACCAGAACGTACAAGCAGATTATTATGGAGAACACTCTGACGTTTTTCAACTTTCTGAACATTGTACTTCTTGTGATGGTTCTTTTTGTCAGATCATACAAAAATTCCATGTTTATGGGAATTATCCTGATCAATACAGTCATCGGTATCGTTCAGGAGATCAGGGCGAAAAAAACCATTGACAAACTTGCAATTCTGACAGAAAGCAAAACGGTTGTCTTGCGTGAAGGAAAGAAATGGAGTATTTCTACAGAGAAACTGGTCATCGACGATCTGATCTTTCTGAAAACCGGAGATCAGGTTCCGGCAGACGTAAAAGTACTCGAAGGCGGTGTGGAAGTAAACGAATCTCTCCTGACAGGTGAGGCGGACAATCTGGCAAAAAATCCCGGAGATGAACTTTTTTCCGGCAGTTTTGTTACAGCAGGAGAAGCCTGCTGTCAGGTCATTCATGTAGGAAAGGACAATTATGCTTCTCAGATTACCAGCGAGGCAAAGGAATTTAAACGCCATAACTCAGAACTGAGAAATTCGCTGAATGCCATTCTGAAGGTGATCAGTATTATTATCGTGCCGCTTGGTGCGATGTTGTTTTACAAGCAGTATTATATTGTGGGAGATAACCTGAAAGATTCCGTTGTAAATATGGTGGCAGCGGTTCTGGGAATGATCCCGGAGGGTCTGGTACTGCTTACCAGTGTGGCTCTGACACTTGGCTCTCTTGTCCTTGCGACAAAGAAAACGCTGGTACAGGAATTATACTGTATTGAGACGCTGGCAAGGGTAGACACTCTTTGTCTGGATAAAACCGGTACGATCACAGAAGGAACCATGCGTGTGGAAGATGTGCATCTGTACAGCGAAGAAGAAACTGCTGCGGACGAACAGGATGTCGGTGGAGAGAAAGAAGCCAGTGAATGTGAAGCACAGCCGGTAAAAGTAAATCTGCAAAAATCAGCAGAGCAGACAAAGGAAGAAGCAGATGTAAATGAAAAGCAAATGCAGAGTGAACCTGCAAGTGCGAAGCAAATACACAAAGAACTCACAGAAGAAGAGAAACAGAAACTCAAAAATATTGCGCATATCATGGGAAATATGATGGCGGTACTGCATGATCAGAATGCCACAGCCGATGCACTCAGAGAGAGATTTCCATCCAGAAGTGATCTGAAACTTCTTCATGCCATCCCGTTTTCCTCTGACCGAAAATACAGCGGAGCTGTTTTTGAAGGAGAAGGGACCTATCTGATGGGAGCTGCGCAGTTCCTTTTTCCGGAAGGAAATGAGAAACTGGTTTCCTCCTGTGGCGTTTATGCAGAATCCGGATTCCGTATTCTGGTTCTGGCTCACAGTGAGCAGGAGACAGAAGGAACGAAACTTCCGGAAGGTCTGAAACCTGTTGCACTGTTTCTGCTCACAGATGTGATTCGTGCAGAAGCTCCGGACACACTGGCATTTTTTGACAGCCAGGGCGTAGATCTGAAAGTCATTTCCGGAGATGATCCGGTCACAGTGTCTGCCATTGCCAAAAAGGCAGGGCTGAAAAATGCGGATCATTATATCGATGCCACAACGATCACCACACCGGAAGAGATGCAGAGGGCAGTTGCAGAATGCAGTGTATTCGGCCGTGTCACTCCACAGCAGAAAAAACAGATGGTGCAGGCGCTCCAGGCACAGAAACATACCGTTGCCATGACGGGTGACGGTGTCAATGATGTTCTGGCATTAAAAGAGGCGGACTGCAGTATTGCCATGGCAGCAGGAAGCGATGCTGCGAAAAACATTGCCAATGTGGTACTGCTGGATTCCAATTTCGGAGCAATGCCTCATATCGTAAATCAGGGCCGAAGAGTTGTCAACAACATCCGAAGCGCAGCGTCCATGTTCCTGATCAAGACGATTTTTTCCGTACTGCTTGCCCTGATCACCATTTTCTTTGGCGAGGCGTATCCGTTTGAACCAATCCAGATGTCACTGATCAGCGCGTGTGCGGTAGGAATACCGACATTCCTTCTTACACAGGAAAACAATTACAATAAGATTGACCATACGTTCCTGCGGCACGTATTTATGAATGCGTTCCCGGCAGCAGTGACCATCACCGGATGTGTATTTACGGTCATGCTGGTCTGTCAGGATGTCTATCATTCCAATGCCATGTTAAACACGGCCTGCGTTCTGGTAACAGGATGGAACTATATGTCAGCACTTAGAACTGTTTATTCTCCATTAAACCGTTACAGAAAGGTTATTATTTATGGAATGCAGATCATCTTTTTTGCAAGTGCGGTTATTTTGCAGAATCTGCTGACATTAGATTCTCTGGAATTCGGAATGATCATTCTGGTATTTCTCCTTATGACATTCTCGCCGATCCTCATAGAGACGATCACAGAGTGGATTCGAAAGATTTATGCGAAATCACTTGATAAAGAGGATGAGGACAAAGGTTTCTTTGCCAGATTTCTGGAAAGAGTGCAAAAATAATAAAAAGATGAAATAATAAAAAAATAAATAATAAAAAAATGAGCCGGTCTGTATGAAAAATACAGGTGCCGGCTCATCTTTTTATTTTACTGCATGATTACCCGCCAGATTATTTTTTTCTGCACAGCCAGAAGCATCCGAATGCAGGGATCATAACTCCCTTGCCTTCCATCTCATGACCGGAGATCAGGTCTGTATACATACCATCATCTTCATTAATCCACGCAACTTTGTCCTGATCGCTGAAGTTGTAGATGCCGATAAATTTCTCTTCATCATTTTCACGGACAATAGCAAGGATAGAAGAATCCCAGGTATCAATTGTACGCAGAGAAGCCTTGGTATCAAAGACAGAATGCTCGCTGCGGACATGCTCCAGATGATTCAGTGCGGAGAAGAGTTTGCCCTGAACAGTATCTGCAATCTTGCGGTTTGGAGCAAGCGCCCAACTGAATTCACCACGATGCAGATAACGGGAATCTGCGCACTTGTTCGGGTCATTTTTATAGGAATAATCGTTGACCTGACCGATTTCATCACCACTGTAAATAACCGGAATACCGGACTGGGAAAGCATAAATGCATGAAGAGTGATATCATAACGGATCGCTCTGTTCACGCCATATGTATTGCCTTCGAAGCCATAACGCTCAATACCGCATAAAGAAGCAGTTGTTCCGCAGAGTCTTGCGTCTCCCAGCCGAGGATCATCATTGTAAAGCTCTCCACGTCCAAAGGAATCCGGATATTTGCCGGTAAAGAAGTCATTCAGGAACTTCTTATGGGCAACTTCATCAATTTCAAAATTCTTCAGGAAATCATAATCCAGTCCCCAGCCGATATCATCATGGCAGCGGAGATAATTCTGGAATACATATTCTTTCGGAAGTGCACCAAGCGTATCAATCTGTCTGCGCAGAAGAGAAACGTCTTTGGTCGCAACGGTGTGCCAGGTGCTTGCCATAGTTGTTACATTATAGAGAATGTGGCATTCCGGTTTCTCTACAGTTCCGAAATAAGGAACAACTTTTTCAGGTGCCATAACAACTTCACCCAGAAGCAGAACACCCGGGCAAACGATCTCACAGATCATTCTCATCATACGGACGATAGTGTGAACCTGAGGCAGGTTACGGCAGTTTGTGCCAAGCTGTTTCCAGATATACGGAACCGCATCCAGACGTACAATATCAACACCCTGGTTGGCAAGATACAGCATATTGTAGACCATCTCATTGAACACAACAGGATTTCTGTAATTTAAATCCCACTGATATGGATAGAAAGTAGTCATAACATGTTTGTGAATGTCATCCAGCCATGTGAAGTTTCCAGGTGCTGTGGTAGGGAATACCTGCGGGCAGGTTTCTTCATATAATGCAGGAATATCGTAGGAATCAAAGAAGAAATAACGATCCTGATATTCTTTCTCACCTGCACGGGCACGTTTTGCCCATTCATGGTCCTCGGAAGTATGGTTCATAACGAAATCAAGGCAGATGTTGATGCCTTTTTCGTGGCATTTGGAGGTCAGCTCTGCGAAATCATCCATAGTTCCGAGTTCCGGCTGAACAGTACGGAAGTCTGCAACTGCATAACCACCGTCACTTCTGCCTTCCGGTGACGCAAGAAGCGGCATCAGATGCAGGTAGTTTACATTGCATTCCTGTACATAATCCAGATTTTCTTCCAGACCTTTTAAGGTATGCGCGAAATTGTTGACATACATCATCATGCCAAGAAGATCGTTGCGTTTATACCAGTCCGGATCAGCCTCACGTTTCCGGTCGGAAGTTCTTAATGCTGCATTTCTGTCATTATAGAATGCTTTCATGTTGGCAGTCAGATCATTCAGATAAGACATGACATCCTCACGATCCTGATATAATTCACAGTACAGCCATTTCAGTTCGTCATAATGTTTCTGGAAACGTTCATTATATATATTCATGTCTGCCGGAGCTTCCAGCTTGACTGGCTCTTTCTTTGCAGTTTCGACTTTGACCGGCTCAACTTTTGCGGTTTCGACCTTTACAGGTTCCACCCTGGAAGTTTCTAGTTTCACAGGTTCTGTCTTAGAAGTTTCCACTTTCACAGGTTCTGTCCTGGAAGTCTCTACTTTGACTGGTTCTACTTTGGAAGTTTCCACTTTCACGGGTTCCGTTTTGGAAGTCTCCACTTTGACCGGCTCTGTTTTGGAAGTTTCTACTTTCAGAATTTCCGGCTCCTGTTTTTGGGTAATTGCTCGTTTCTTCTGGAGTCTTTTTTTTGCCATAATATTCCTCCCTGGTTTATAAAAAATATTTCTATTACAGAGAAGCCTGCTGTTCGGATCACTCACAGGCAAAATTGAGAAATCTTTCCGGCTTCTGTAATTTACAATGAGATAAATTCCGGATGGCGGTTCTTAAATACGGTATAATACAGGAATCCGCAGTCCTCCAGCACACAGGCTGCCCTGTCAAAGGCATAGGCGACCTTATCCGGGGTATGCGCATCGGCTCCGATGGTGATGATCTCACCGCCAAGTTCTCTGTAACGCCGTATTACCGCTACACAGGGATTGGGTTCCCCAAGTCCGTAATGATACCCGCCGGTATTCAGCTCGATTCCCTTTCCCATGAAAATCAGTCGTTTCAGGATTTCATCCAGAATATCCTTATAACGCCCGTAAGAGTACTGGCGGTTCTTCTCAGGACCATATCTTACAACATAATCAATATGTCCGTAAACATCAAAACCATCATAAACGGAAATATTTTCAAGAATAGACTCAAAATATTCCATATAACAGTAAAATTCTTTACGTCCTTCAAAAAACTCCGGATAATACGGATCGTATCCATGAACCAGATGGGAAGAACCGATAATAAAGTCAAAAGGTGTCTCTGCAAGCAGGGAATAGAAATAGTCGCTCAGATGCATCTGCAGTCCCAGCTCGATCCCGAAGCGAACCTGTATCTGATCTCTGTATGTATCCTGGAGCTTTTGCAGCTTTTCCCTGTAGGCGGGAATATCCAGAGAAAAATCCAGACCATCAGGAGTGGCCGGATAATCCGGGTCCAGATGCTCGGTAAAAGTAATGCCTTTCAGCCCAAGCTCAATGCTCCGCTGGATCATATTTTCCATAGGAGTGCTGGAATCCGAGGAAAAAGAAGAGTGCATATGGCAGTCCCATAATAGTTGTCTGTTCATAATTAAAAGTTCCTTTCCAGATGGAATACCGTACCTTGCATTCTCAGTATAACACAAAAATTACACTTTTTACTTATTTTTTATCTGTTTTTTATAAAATGGTCTTGAATTTTTGTTTGGAATTATGTACAATACAATACAGGTTGATGATTCTTTAACAAACTAAGGAATCATCATAAATAACCACTTAATTCATAGGAGGAATTTTATCATGGCAGTAAAAGTTGCAATCAATGGTTTTGGACGTATTGGACGTCTTGCATTCCGTCAGATGTTTGGAGCAGAAGGATTTGAAATCGTAGCAATCAACGATTTAACATCTCCTAAAATGCTTGCTCACTTATTAAAATATGATTCAACACAGGGAAAATATGCTCTTGCAGATACAGTAACAGCAGGAGAGGATTCCATCACAGTTGACGGAAAAGAAATCAAAATTTACGCAAAAGCTAACGCTGCTGAACTTCCTTGGGGAGAAATCGGTGTAGACGTAGTTCTTGAGTGTACAGGATTCTATACATCCAAAGACAAAGCTCAGGCTCATATCGATGCAGGTGCTAAACACGTTATCATTTCCGCTCCGGCTGGAAACGACCTTAAGACAATCGTTTACAATGTAAACCATGAAACTCTTACAAAAGAAGACCACATCATTTCCGCAGCTTCCTGTACAACAAACTGCTTAGCTCCAATGGCTAAAGCATTAAATGACCTCGCTGCAATCAAATCCGGTATCATGTGCACAATCCACGCTTACACAGGCGATCAGATGACACTTGACGGACCGCAGAGAAAAGGTGATTTAAGAAGATCCCGTGCAGCTGCAGTTAACATCGTTCCGAACAGCACAGGTGCTGCAAAAGCTATCGGTCTTGTTATTCCGGAACTGAACGGCAAATTAATCGGATCTGCTCAGCGTGTTCCTACCCCAACAGGTTCTACAACAATCTTAACAGCAGTTGTTGAAGGAAACGTAACAAAAGAACAGATCAACGCAGCTATGAAAGCAGCTTCTAACGAATCCTTCGGATACAACGAAGACGAAATCGTATCCAGCGATATCGTTGGTATGAGATTCGGTTCTCTGTTCGATGCTACTCAGACAATGGTTCTTCCACTTGAGAATGGCACAACAGAAGTACAGGTTGTTTCCTGGTATGACAATGAAAACTCCTACACAAGCCAGATGGTTCGTACAATCAAACACTTTGGTAAACTGCTGAACGCTTAATTTTCAGTAAGTGTAGAGGAATAGACTCCAACGAAGGGTCCGGTCTGGAATGGACCGGACCCTTTTTGTCGCTATACATCTGTGAGGAACTGTCAGCGGCAGTTCCTGCTGATGTTGTCTGAGCAATCTGCATATCTGCCGCCAGCCGGTCAGGCAGGTTGTACAGAAATTATATGTTGCTGTCCACAAATATACAGTAACATTCAAAGAATATTATTAAGGAGGCACCACAAATGCTGAACAAAAAATCTGTTGATGATATCAATGTAAAAGGCAAAAAAGTTCTTGTAAGATGTGACTTCAATGTTCCGCTTCAGGATGGAAAAATTACAGATGAGAACCGTCTGGTAGCAGCTCTTCCTACAATCAAGAAACTTGTTGCAGACGGCGGAAAAATTATCCTTTGCTCTCACCTTGGTAAACCGAAGGGAGAACCGAAACCGGAATTATCTCTTGCACCAGTTGCAGTTCGCCTTTCCGAATTATTAGGACAGGAAGTTAAATTTGCAGCAGATCCGGAAGTAGTTGGACCAAATGCAAAAGCAGCAGTAGCTGAGATGAAAGATGGAGACATTATCTTACTTGAGAACACACGTTACCGTGCAGAAGAGACAAAGAACGGAGACGAATTCAGCAAAGAACTCGCTTCTCTTTGCGATGTATTCGTAAACGATGCATTCGGTACTGCACACAGAGCACACTGCTCTAACGTTGGCGTAACCAAATATGTTGATACAGCAGTTGTTGGTTACTTAATGCAGAAAGAAATCGACTTCCTCGGAAATGCAGTTAACAATCCTGAGAGACCGTTCGTTGCTATCCTTGGCGGAGCTAAGGTTTCCAGCAAGATCTCTGTAATCAATAACCTTCTTGATAAAGTAGATACTCTGATCATCGGTGGTGGTATGTCTTATACATTCTCCAAAGCAATGGGCGGACATATCGGAAAATCCCTCTGCGAGGATGATTATCTTCAGTATGCATTAGACATGATGAAGAAAGCAGAAGAAAAAGGCGTAAAACTTCTTCTTCCTGTAGATAACAGAATCGGTGATGACTTCTCTAATGACTGCAATATCCAGGTTGTAAAACGTGGTGAGATTCCGGACGGATGGGAAGGAATGGATATCGGACCTGAAACAGAGAAACTTTTCTCTGATGCTGTAAAAGATGCCAAGACAGTTGTATGGAACGGACCGATGGGCTGCTTCGAAATGCCGAACTTCGCTCATGGTACAGAAGCTGTTGCCAAAGCACTTGCTGACACAGACGCTACAACAATCATCGGTGGTGGTGATTCTGCAGCAGCAGTTAATATCCTTGGCTATGGCGACAAGATGACACACATCTCCACAGGTGGCGGTGCATCTCTTGAATTCCTGGAAGGAAAAGAACTTCCGGGTGTTGCAGCAGCAAACGATAAATAGGCAGGCATTAAACACTTAATAAGGTCAAACCGCAGGCGCAGACCGAATTTAATGTGAAAGCCCACCTGTCTGCTTAATGAAAGTGAGCCGCAGGCGAAGCCTGAATTTAGCAGATATGGTGTTACCATATAAATATACGTCCGAAAGGGACACTAAGGAGATAAACTCATTATGGCAAGAAAGAAAATTATCGCTGGTAACTGGAAAATGAACATGACACCAAGCGAAGCAGTTAAATTAGTAGAAACATTAAAACCATTAGTAGTAAACGACGAAGTTGATGTTGTATTCTGCGTACCTGCAATTGACATTATCCCGGTTGTAGAGCTGCTAAAGGAACAAACATCCAGGTTGGCGCTGAGAATATGTACTTCGAAGAAAAAGGTGCATACACAGGCGAAATCTCTCCTGCAATGCTCGTAGATGCAGGCGTTAAATACGTTGTTCTCGGACATTCTGAAAGAAGAGAATACTTCGGAGAAACAAACGAAGATGTTAACAAGAAAATCCTTAAAGCTTTCGAACACGGAATCACACCTATCATGTGCTGTGGCGAAACTCTTACTCAGAGAGAGCAGGGCGTGACAATGGATTTCATCCGTCAGCAGGTTAAAGTTGGATTCCAGGGTGTTACAGCAGATCAGGCTAAGACAGCAGTTATCGCTTACGAGCCAATCTGGGCAATCGGAACAGGTAAAACAGCTACAACTGAGCAGGCTCAGGAAGTATGCGCCGGTATCCGTGCATGCATCGCTGAAATCTATGACGAAGCAACAGCAGAAGCAATCCGTATCCAGTACGGCGGATCTGTAAATCCTGCAACAGCTCCTGACTTATTCGTTCAGAACGATATCGACGGTGGACTTGTTGGTGGAGCATCTCTGAAAGCTGATTTCGGAAACATCGTAAACTACAAATAAGAATGCGATATAAATAAAAACAGATTATAAACAGATAATCTTTGTGTCCAAACGGAAGCTCCCTGCTGGTTTTCTGGCAGGGAGCTATATTATTTATATGTTTTATGTGATGATGGTTAAAAATAAAAGACAGTCCCTCATAGAGAAACTGTCCGCTGTCATTTGCATATTTATACTGGCTTTTCATTCGTAAGTTATCTTTTGTAGTTCTGATAAAATCCTTTGTGTAACTTTCTGAAATATATCTTTTGTGTTTTAACAGTCTTTTGTACTTTAAAGTTTTTTTACATTTCAGAGTTCTTTTGTATTTCAGAATTTTTTGTACTTTGTAGTTCTTTGGTATTTTGAAATTCTTTTGTATCTTAAAATTCTTTGGTTTTTCAGAGCTCTCTTGTGTTTCAGGCTTCTTTCGTGCTTTGAATGGTTTTTCTGTAAAAAGTATTTCTGAGAGAAGTAAATTGTAATATTTCTTTTCTCTGTTTCATTTGTATGTACGAAGTATACCATATTTTTCTACAAGCGTCTACAGATTTCTCTATAAATCCTGAAAAACATTCCGACAGAATATCTTATTTTTCGACTTTACTTTTGCATTTAACCAAATCAAGTAAGTCCCCTGCTTCAATTGCGAAAAGCAATAAGCAGTGGGTGGGGACTTGCTTGTATCAGGAAGAGTGCAAGCTCTTTCTGATAAACTGCGGAGCAGTTATTTGGTTATGAGCAAGTAGCGAAGCGGATTGCGAATATCCGCTTGACCCGGATCAGGTAAATCCCTTACGCCAATTTCGAGAAAATAATAAGCAGTGAAGAGGCTTCTTTTATCCCCAGACTGTCAAAATATCGGTGACAGAACAGAAAACCGGACGGTGGAAATTCAGATCCGGACAACTGCCATGGATTTCTGGTCTGTGCTGGAATATCAGCTTCTCTATAAGAAAGACGTAAAAGGGGCAGACAAAGTGGGAAAAGAACTGAAAAGTTATTCGGATGAAATTGCGGCACTGGATCAGAAAATGCTGAAATTAAGGAACAGAATTGATTCTATCTGATTGCACGGGCAGGTTTTCACTGTTATAATAACCAGGTAAAAATAAACCTGAAATAACAGCAAACAGAAAGCAGGTCAGAAAATCATGGAAGAAACAATAAAAAAATGTACAGTGTCAAAAAAGTGCGGCGGCTGTCAGTATCAGGGCGTATCCTATCAGGAACAGCTTGCAGCCAAGCAGAAGAAAATGAATAAACTTCTGAAGAAATTCGGAAATGTAAAACCGATTATCGGGATGGAAGATCCATACTATTACAGAAATAAAGTACATGCAGTATTTGACAGGGACAGAAAAGGAAATATCATCTGTGGTACTTATGAGGCAAAAACTCACAAAGTAGTTTCAGTGGAAGAATGTCTGATCGAAGATAAGATCAGCCAGGAAATTATCCGTGCCATCAGAGATATGCTGAAATCTTTTAAAATCAAAACATATGATGAAGATACCGGTTACGGGCTTCTCCGCCATGTCCTGGTGCGCAGAGGTTTTGCAACCAACGAGATTATGGTAGTTCTTGTAGTGGCATCTCCGGTATTTCCGTCCAAGAATAATTTTGTAAAAGCACTGCGCAAAAAATTTCCGCAGATCACCACAGTAGTCCTCAACGTCAACGATAAGAAAACCAGTATGGTACTCGGAGAACGTGATATTGTCATTTATGGTAAAGGATTTATCCGTGATACCCTGTGCGGCTGCTCTTTCCGTATTTCCCCACAGTCTTTCTATCAGGTAAACCCGGTACAGACAGAAATTCTCTATCAGACAGCCATTGAATATGCCGGATTGGGAAGAAAAGAAACTGTGATCGATGCATATTGTGGAATTGGAACCATCGGACTGGTAGCTGCAAAGAAGGCAAAAACTGTGATCGGAGTAGAATTAAATCCGGATGCTGTTCACGATGCAAAGCTGAATGCAAAAGAAAACAAAATCACAAATGCCCATTTCTATCAGGGGGATGCCGGTGAATTTATGGAAGCGATGGCAGCAGAGGGCGAACATGCAGATGTAGTATTTATGGACCCTCCGCGTACAGGAAGTGACAAAAAATTTATGTCCTCAGTGGTTACCCTGAATCCATCTAAAATCGTCTATGTATCCTGTGGCCCGGAAACACTTGCAAGAGATCTGGAATATCTTACAAAGCACGGCTATGATGCAAGAAAAATACAGCCGGTTGATATGTTCAGTTTCACAGATCACTGTGAGACAGTCTGTCTCCTGACGAGAAAATTTCAAAAATAGAAGGAAAAAGATAAAAAACAACAGAAAGACAGAATAACATACAAAATAATAAAGAAAATAACAGAGAAAAGGAACTACTTCATGGAAATAAGAAAAGCATCTGCGCAGGATTTAGACCAGATTATGCAGATTTATGAGAATGCAAAAGCATTTATGCGTGAGAACGGCAACAAAGATCAGTGGGGAGATGACTATCCGTCACGGGAACTGATCGAACAGGATCTGGATGACATGTATCTGTGCATGGCAGAGAATCAGATCGCCTGTGTTTTCTATTATAAAAAGGACGAAGATGAGGAATACGGACAGATTAACGGTAAATGGCTGAATGACGAGCCATATGCGGTTGTCCACAGAGTGGCATCGACAGGAATCATAAAAGGAGCAGCATCTTACTGCCTGGACTGGGCGTATTCTCAGATACCAAACCTCAGAATGGATACTTACAGAGATAATATCCCCATGCAGAAACTGCTGGAAAAATGTGGATTTCAGTACTGCGGTTCCTTTGAACGCCTTGGTACAGATAAATGGATGGCATATCATAAAGCGTAAGCAGATAGAGTCAGGTGAGTATTCATAATCAGTTTCACTACTTGCCTGGTTTGGTTAAAATATAAAAGATAAAAGCAGACAGCTAAGAATTAAGAAAAGATAAAGACAGGATTTCAGATTCCAAAGAGCTTCATTTAAGAATACTTTCAGAACTGAAATCCTGTTTTTTGCTGCCTGATTTGGAGCAAGTCAAGCGTATAAAAGCATCCGATTTGCTGCTTGCCTGACGCGGTTAAATTACAGATTTTCCACGATCTGGCGTGCTACATAAACACCGCTGGCAGAAGCGTGGGAAAGAGAATGCGTAACACCACTGCCGTCACCGATGATATACAGACCCTTATATCGGCTTTCCAGGTTTTCGTCAATTTCAACTTCCATATTGTAGAATTTAACTTCTACACCATACAGAAGAGTATCGTCGTTTGCAGTTCCCGGAGCGATTTTATCCAGAGCATAAATCATTTCAATGATACCGTCCAGAATACGTTTTGGAAGAACAAGGCTCAGGTCACCCGGAGTTGCTGCCAGAGTAGGACGTACCATACCTTCTTCAATACGTGCAACCGTACTTCTTCTTCCGCGGACAAGGTCACCGAAACGCTGTACGATAACGCCGCCGCCCAGCATATTGGAAAGACGGGCAATGCTTTCACCGTATCCGTTGCTGTCCTTGAACGGCTCGGAAAAATGTTTTGCTACCAGAAGGGCAAAATTGGTGTTTTCTGTCTGCTTGGATGGGTCCTCATAGCTGTGGCCGTTAGCTGTAACAATACCGTTGGTATTTTCGTTTACAACGATACCATAAGGATTCATACAGAAAGTTCTTACATTATCTTCAAATTTTTCTGTTCTGTAGACAATTTTGCTCTCATAAAGTTCATCTGTCAGGTGGGAGAAGATAACTGCAGGAAGTTCCACGCGGACACCCAGATCCACACGGTTGGATTTGGTCGGGATATCCAGTTCCTTACAGACCTGTTCCATCCATTTACTTCCGCTTCGTCCGACAGAAACGATACATTTGCGGCAGTCAGTTGCACCGTCTTTGGTGATAATACGATAACCATCATCCAGAAGCTCCAGACGTTCTACCGGTGTATTGAAATAGAAATCAACATGCTCTTTTAATTTTGCATAAATATTTTCCAGAACAACGTAATTGATGTCTGTTCCAAGATGACGTACAGATGCATCCAGAAGTTTCAGTTTATTCTGCATACACAGTTTTTTGAACTTAGTGCCGGCTGTGGAATACATTTTTGTATCCTGGCCGCCGTAAGCGACATTGATCTCATCTACATAACGCATCAGATCCAGCGCTTCCTTTTTACCGATATGTTCATAGAGAGTACCGCCGAAATCGTTGGTGATGTTATATTTGCCATCAGAGAAAGCACCGGCACCGCCGAAACCGCTCATGATCGCACAGGTTTTACATTTGATACAGGTTTTTACTTTCTTTCCGTCAATCGGACAGTGTCTTTTGTCCAGAGGATTTCCTTCTTCGAAAACTGCAATTTTGAGATCTTTGTTCTGTTCCATCAGCTCATAGGCGGAAAAAATTCCTCCTGGTCCGGCTCCGATAATTACCACATCATATTTCATACAGGTTACATTCCTTTCGTGAAAAAATTATAGCTATAAGGCATCTTTGAAAATTATTATGAGAAATATCATAACTATAAAAAGTATAACATAAACGGTCCAAAAATTGTCAGGTTTTTACAAAAAATTACAGGTTAAATATGAATTTCCGGAGTTGCGGAAATGAGAGATTTACCGGTTCGGGTCAGAGATATGGCATATGTGAAAATTGAAATAGTACAAAATGTTCCTTTTGAGAGCAGAACAAACAACCTGTTACATGACAACAGAAAAATAAAATTACTGCCTGAAGGCAAGCAGTAATAAGATTAGCATATTCTTCATTGGAAGGAATGATTTCTTATTCAGAAATATTTTCATCTTCATCCGGGATATGTTCCACAATATCTCCGAAGTCACAGTGAAGAATAGAACAGAGGTTGTCAAGAGTGTAAATTTCGATATTCAGGTTATGGCGGAGCTTATCCAGCAGAGAACGGCGGATGCCATAGCAGGTATACAGATCATACTGCGTGATTCCGCGCTCCTTCATTGTTTTCCAGAATTTGTCGTAACTTATCATTTGTAATAACCGTCCATTTTGTTCTTGATATACCCTGATAATAAGGGTAAAATGGTGCATATAATAGTGTCTTTATAAGGACACTATGCTTATGAAAGACCTGAAAAATCATAAAAAAGCATAAACAGGGAGGGCAGTGTGAGATGGCAAAGATATTAAGAATAATACTGGCGGTGAGTGTGACGGTATTCGTTGGAGCAGGATTGTTTTACGGACTGGTTTCCGGCGCATCTGCAGCGGCACTGGAAGGAAAAACACGGAATTATGTCATAATATGTGCACTTATCAGCGTCGGGGCAGCGGTATTACCCTGGGGTTACTGGTGGTGTTTTGCCAGAACGGATAAAAGACTGAAAGAACAGGAAGGATTGAATGAGCTTTTGATGAAGCAGAATGAGGAACTTTCCATTGAGAATGAAATTTTAAGGAAACAGAGAGACAAACTTGACAAATAGCCAATTCTGCCCTACTATAAAAATCATCTACAGAATTACCGGAAAGTTTCACCGGATCAGGCAGCGAAAAAGATGCTTTTATCTGCCTGATTCGGTGCACTGGTACCAGATAAGAAAGGGGAATCCTGGAAAATGAGTGAAAGAGTCATCAAAGCCGCACTGCTGGGACTTGGAACAGTAGGAACAGGCGTGTATAAAGTTCTGAAAAATCAGGAAGAAGAAATGACAGCCAAAATCGGCTGCAAAGTAGAAATCACAAAAATTCTTGTAAGAAATATAGAAAAGGCTGCTGCAAAGCTCGGAGACACAGCTCTGCTGACCAACCAGTGGGAAGAAATCGTCAATGATCCGGAAATTGAGATTGTCATCGAACTGATCGGCGGAATCAATCCGGCGAGAGACTACATCCTTCAGGCTTTAAATGCAGGAAAACATGTGGTATCTGCAAATAAAGATCTGATCGCAGTACATGGACATGAATTACTGGAAGCAGCACATAATAATAAGGTAGATTTCCTGTTCGAAGCTGCTGTTGCAGGCGGAATTCCGATCATCCGGCCACTGAAACAGTGTCTGGCAGGAAACCATATGACAGAAGTGATGGGAATCGTAAACGGTACCACGAACTTTATTCTGACAAAGATGACTCAGGAAGGGATGGAATTTAAAGATGCCCTGGCACTTGCCACAGAGCTTGGCTATGCGGAGGCAGACCCTACCGCAGATATCGAAGGCTGGATGCAGGACGTAAAGTCGCAATTCTGGCATCTGTTGCCTTTAATTCCCGTGTAGTATTCAATGATGTTTATACAGAAGGAATTGCCAAGATCACTTCCAAGGATATCCGCTATGCAAAAGAGATGGGACGCGATATCAAACTTCTCGGCGTTGCAAGAAATACAGAGGACGGAATCGAAGCATATGTATGCCCGATGCTGATTCCAAGCTCTCATCCGCTTGCAACAGTCAATGATTCCTACAATGCAGTATTTGTACATGGAGACGCGGTGGAAGATGCGATGTTCTTCGGAAGAGGTGCAGGAGAACTTCCGACAGCCAGCGCAGTAGTGGGAGATATCTTTGACATTGTCCGCAACATTCTGATCGGATGCTGCGGAAGGATTGGATGCACCTGCTACAAAGAGATTCCGGTTAAAAAGATGGAAAATACCCATAACCGTTATTTCCTCCGCCTGAAAGTAGAGGACCGCTGCGGTGTTCTGGCTGAGATGACAGCTATCTTTGCCAAATATCAGGTCAGTGTAGCCCAGATCATTCAGAAAGATACCAAAGTAGAAGGCTGCGCAGAAATTGTTGTGATCACAGAGAAAGTAAGAGAGGGTGACTTCCGCACAGCAATCGAAGAAATCAGAAACAGAGATTCTGTACGCAAAATTTCCACGATTATCCGTGTATACGGAAAATAAACACCGGAAAAAGCAAAGTTACTGTTCGCTTCATGCACGGCGATATGCTTTGCGATACACAAAATTTATGTGAATTTCTAAAGAAAAGAATTGAAAAATCCTGAATTTTTGATACTATATAAAGAGGTAGAAAATAAATTAACAATTACGAATGAACACATATAAAGGAGAGCATTATGAGTAAAAAACCAACCGTATTAATGATTCTTGATGGATATGGCCTGAATGACAAAACAGAAGGAAATGCCGTATACATGGCAAAGACTCCTGTTATGGACAAACTGATGGCAGACTATCCATTTGTAAAAGGTAACGCAAGCGGACTGGCAGTAGGTCTTCCGGACGGACAGATGGGTAACTCCGAAGTAGGTCATATGAACATGGGTGCAGGCCGTATCGTATATCAGGAACTTACCAGAATCACAAAAGAGATCCAGGACGGAGATTTCTTCAAAACGAAGCTCTTCTTGCAGCAATGAAAAATGCAAAAGAGAACAACTCCGCAGTACACTTTATGGGACTTCTTTCTGACGGTGGTGTACACAGCCACAATACACATCTTTACGGATTACTTGAGATGGCTAAGAGAGAAGGCGTTGAGAAAGTTTATGTACATTGCTTCCTCGACGGACGTGACACACCTCCGGCATCCGGAAAAGAATTCGTGGAAGCTCTGGAAGCTGAAATGAAGAAAATCGGTGTGGGCGAGATCGCTACTGTTTCCGGACGTTACTATGCAATGGACCGTGACAACCGCTGGGATCGTGTAGAGCTTGCATACAATGCTCTTACATCCGGAGAAGGTGTAAAAGGAACAGACGCAGCAGCAGCAGTTCAGGCTTCCTATGATAATGACAAGACAGATGAATTTGTTCTTCCTACCGTAATCGAGAAAGACGGACAGCCGACAGGTGTTGTATCTGACAATGACTCTGTTGTATTCTTCAACTTCCGTCCGGACCGTGCGCGTGAGATCACAAGAGCATTCTGTGATGATGATTTCCAGGGATTCGAGAGAAAAGCAAGACCACACGTTACTTTCGTATGCTTCACAGAATATGATGATACCATCCAGAACAAACTGGTTGCATTCCACAAAGTACAGCTTCAGAATACATTCGGTGAATATCTTGCAGCTCACAACATGACTCAGGCACGTATCGCTGAGACAGAAAAATACGCACACGTTACCTTCTTCTTCAACGGTGGTGTGGAAGAACCAAACAAAGGAGAGGACAGAATCCTTGTTAAATCTCCAAAGGTTGCAACTTATGACCTTCAGCCGGAGATGAGCGCACCGCAGGTTTGCGAGAAACTGGTAGAAGCGATTAAATCTGACAAATACGATGTGATCGTGATCAACTTCGCCAACCCGGATATGGTTGGACACACAGGCGTACAGGAAGCAGCAGTAAAAGCAGTTGAGACTGTTGACGAATGCGTAGGAAAAGCTGTAGAAGCTCTGAAAGAAGTAGACGGACAGATGTTCATCTGCGCTGACCATGGTAATGCAGAACAGCTTATCGACTACGAGACAGGTGCTCCGTGGACTGCACATACCACAAACCCTGTACCATTTATCCTTGTAAACGCAGATCCGAAATATACACTGCGTGAGAACGGATGCCTTGCAGATATCGTTCCGACACTGATCCAGCTTATGGGAATGGAACAGCCGGCAGACATGACAGGCAAATCTCTTCTTGTTGAAAAATAAAAAATGAAACAGGCACGAAACAGATATTTTTGTCTGACTGACAAAAAGAACAGGTTCTTTCGTGATTATAACGAAAAAGACCTCCGGTTTACCGGGGGTCTTTTTGTGATTATGTAGAAAATGGCAGAAATGAAAAACACATCTTGAAATGGGAAAAGTTTTCAACTATAATCGCTCTGATATCTAATCACAGCAACTTTGGTATTTTCCGAAATTGCTGTAAAAACAGGTTAAAACTTAAGAAAGTACTGGAGGGGTAATTGGAATGCAGACAGACATGACCGTTGGGAAACCAATGAAGATGATACTTGATTTTACGATTCCTGTATTTATAGGAAATGTATTCCAGCAGTTTTACAATATGGCAGATGCCATTATCGTGGGGAAGTTTGTAGGAACGAAAGGGCTGGCAGCAGTAGGAGCAACAGGAACAATCATGTTTCTGATCATAGGATTTCTTATGGGATTAACGGCCGGATTCACAGTTCTTACATCGCAGAAATTCGGAGCAGGAAAAATGGATGAAATGCGCCAGTCAGTAGGAAATGCAGCATTGTTGTCTGTTGCGATTTCTGTGATCATGACAGTCGGCAGTATGGTGGGAATGCGGGCGCTTCTTACACTGATGCATACACCGGAAGATATTTTTCAGGATTCTTATACATATATTATGATCATCTGCGGAGGAATTTTTGCCCAGGTATTATATAATATTCTTGCCAGTATCCTGCGTGCACTTGGAAACAGTAAAACACCGCTTTATTTTTTAATCCTTGCTGCTCTTTTGAATGTGGCACTGGATCTGCTGTTTATTATTGTCTTCCATATGGGAGTAGCAGGAGCAGCATGGGCGACGATCACTGCACAGGGAGTTTCCGGACTGTTATGTCTGGTATATATCATAAAATGTGTGCCGGAACTGAGACTGAAAAGAGAGGACTGGAAATTCCGTCCTCAGATTGCAAAAAATGAGATTGTCGTAGGAATCCCGATGGGACTTCAGTATTCCATCACAGCAATCGGAACCATGATGGTACAGTCCGCATTAAATATTCTGGGATCTTACGCTGTTGCAGCATTTACAGCAGGAAACAAGATCGAGAACATTTTTACACAGGCATATGTGGCAATCGGTACCACAATGGCAACCTACAATGCACAGAATATCGGAGCGAGTAAACTGGAGAGAGTGCGCCAGGGCTTCAACTGTGCACATATCATCGGAATCATTTATGCGATCGTGACCGGTGTGATCATTTTCTTCTTTGGAAAATATTTGTCTTATCTGTTTATTTCAGATAATGCGGCAGAAGTCATTCCTATGGTAGATACCTATGTAAAATGTGTGGCAGTATTCTTCATTCCGCTGCACTTTGTAAATGCACTCAGAAATGGTATTCAGGGAATGGGATATGGCCTGCTTCCGATGCTTGCAGGTGTGGCTGAACTCGCAGGGCGAGGAATCACAGCGATGATCGCAGCAGCACATAAAAGCTATTTTGGAGCCTGCATGGCAAGCCCTATGGCGTGGGTGCTTGCAGGAAGCCTTCTGATCGGAATGTATTTCTATGTAATGAAAGATATGAAAAAACGTCTCAGACTGTAAAAAACAGGCGGAAATCATGGGTACATCATATGTACATTGAAAGCATGATTTCTGCCTGTTTTTTTCATTGGTTTCATAAAAATCCGCCGGAATGCAATGACAGATGAATGACAGTGCCTGCAGAAGGAAAAACTGTAAAAAGGGAATTTCCATTTAACGGAATCAGAAGAGCGTTCTGCTATAATATAAAAATCAGATTCTTAAAAATAATTTCTGCGTATCCGCCAGACTATAGCAATTCCAGAAAATAATGCAATAAGTTTTTTGAGAAAAAAATGAATAACAGGTGCAAACTGGAAGAATTATGTTATAATAGAGAAGCTGACAAAAACTCCGGAACAGTAAGCGTCCGGAGTATAAGAAGCATGAGAGAACGAGGAGAGATAAATGAGTGACAGAGAGGAAATAAACGGAAAGACAAACGGCAGCACCGGACACAGAGCACGCCGGAAATCCGCAAGACCAAACCAGATTGCTTATGTACCGATCAATGAGGAAGATCTTGCCCCGTATGAACCGCCTGTGAAAAAGAAACACAAAGCATTAAAAATCACAGGAATTACTGCGGCAATGGTTCTGGTGGCAGCAGGTGCTGCTTATGCAGGAGTATCTTATTATTATTCTGATAAATTTTTTGAGGGAACCACGGTCAATGGAATTGACTGTTCCGGGAAAACTGCATACCAGGCAGAGCAGGAGATTGCGAAAGCTGTGGAAAATTATTCCATAGAAGTAGATTCCAGAAATCTGGAACCACAGACAATCAGCGGTGAGCAGATTGGCTACAGCTATGTTTCTGACGGAAGCGTACTCAGACTGTTAAAAGAGCAGAAACCCTATGAATGGATCAGGGGATATTTTGAGAAAAAAAGCTACACAGCAGCAGAGAATACCACTTACGATAAAGAGAAACTGAAAGCTCAGGTCAAAGAGCTGGACTGTGCAAAAGAAGAAAATCAGGTGGCACCGGAGGACGCCTATGTGGCATACGGTGATTCTGAATTTGAAATTGTCCCGGAGACAGAGGGCAGTGAGCTGAATATGCGGGAAGCCTACAATGTGCTTTCAGAAGCAGTTTCAGACAATGAAAGCAGCGTAGACTTTGAAAGCAACCCTGATGTATATGTGAAAGCAGCAGTGACAAGCGATGACCCGGATCTTCAGGCATCCCTGGATGCATGTAATAACTTTACGAAAGCAAGTATTACCTATACATTCGGTGATGAGACAGTAACTCTGGACGGCAGTACGATCAAAGACTGGCTGAATTTCGATGAAAAAGGACAGCTCATCAGAGATGATGCCTCTTTCCAGCAGCACATCGCAGACTATGTCGCACAGCTTGCTGCGGCACATGATACCGTAGGTACGGAACGTTCCTTCCAGACAACCAGCGGAAGAACTGTAAGTGTTTATGGTTCTGCTTATGGCTGGCAGATTGATCAGGCTACAGAAGTGGCACAGCTCACACAGGAGATCCAGTCCGGAACCCAGACAACCAGAGAACCGGCTTATTCCATGACTGCTAATGCACATGGAGCAAATGATATCGGAAACACCTATATCGAAGTAGACCTGTCTGAACAGCATATGTATTATTATCAGGACGGAGCAGATATTTTTGAATCAGATATTGTTTCCGGTGATATGCGCTATGCTGACCGCCAGACACCGTCCGGTATCTACACTTTATATTATAAAAAGAGTCCGGATGTCCTTCGTGGAAAACAGCTTGCAAATGGCAAATACGAATATGAAGCAAAGGTAAATTACTGGATGCCGTTCAACGGTGGAATCGGATTCCATGATGCCAACTGGCAGCCATATTTCGGTGGCGACAGATATCTGGAGGGCGGTTCCCACGGATGTATCAATATGCCTCCGGAAAAAGCAGCCGAACTTTACGAAATCATCCAGTACAATGTTCCGATCGTATGCTTCTATTGATATGTTGACATACCATGATATATTGATATACGAGGTATGGATATAACGGACATAGGATTCACATAACAAAAGAAAACCGAGGCACCAGAAATGGTATGCTTCGGTTTCTTAAACAGAAAGGAAAAACAATGGATACTTTTGATTTGATCTTAACGGCTGCGGCCCTTATCATAGGTGTCATGCTTCTGACCGGACATGGCAGCATTTTCATGAAAGGCGGAAATGCCGAGATCCGCAAAAAACTTTATGATGAAAAAAAGATGGAGAAAGGCTGCGGTGTTGCCCTGATACTGATCGGTGTCCTGACAGGCGTGGATACGCTGATGGACAGTATGATATCAAAAGTTGCGTACATAGTCATACTTCTGATCATCATTATCGGTCTGATGTATTATCTCAGAAAAAAATGCAGAAAATAAAAAAGAACATAAGAAGTGAAAAAATAAAAAGCAATTTGCTGACAGAAATGAAAACTGCCTCCAAATTGCTTTTTCTATGTTCTTTCTACAGAGAAAACTTTATAACAGAAATCCCTGTAACAAAAAACTTTGTAATAAAAAATATTCTGCCTTCACAAAATCTATTAATTTATTTGCATATTTCCAGAAGATCCGCAGGCTTCTGAATCGTTTTCCACGGCTCTTTTACTTCACCGAAACCATAGGAAGCAAAAATAAAAGGAACTCCGGCCTTCTGACATGCATGAAAATCTCCCATGGTGTCACCTACATATACGGGCTCTGAGAGGTGATAATCTCTGGAAATCTTCTGGATATTTTCTGCCTTGGCAAGCCCGGTATCTCCCGGACACAGATGCCCCTTAAAATAATGTCCCAGTCCGGTAGCTTCCAGAAATACTTCAATATAACCAGCCTGACAGTTGCTTACAATAAATAAAGGATAACGTTTTCCAAGCTCCTTCAGAGTCTCTTCCAGACCATCATAAACATCAGGGCGGTCGATCAGCAAAGCTTCATGCTCTGCCTGACAGCAGCCATCTATGATACGAAGCTGTTCTGATTCCTCAAACTGCGGAAACAACTGTTTTGCAATATCTGAGAGAAGCTGTCCGAATAACGCCTTTAACTGAGAGGCAGTAAGTGAAATATCAAGATTCTCCTTTTCCTGAAGATATCGGCTCCATGCTCCGGCGACACTCTCCGTAGAATCCCATAAGGTACCGTCAACATCAAAAATGATACTATCCATATATAAAAATCCTTTCCGTATTATCATTATCAGTTATAAAATGTAAATAATTTTACGATTGTTCACACACAACTGTCCTGCAAGTGCATGACCGAAAACGGAATGAACAGCAACCAGCAACATAATTTTATGGTAGAAAAGAAAAAAAATCAACTGCGTTTTTTGAAATTTTATGTTATGATAAAAAATACGGAATGATTATAGAATTCAGCAAAGAGTAAAAAATAAAAATATATTTATGCTGACTCTATAACAAGGAATACACGAGGAAGAAACCATGCTTGAAGAAATCGTAACTCCCCTGGTGGAGTGGTACAGGGAAAACAAACGGATACTTCCCTGGAGAGACAAAAACAATGCTTATTACACCTGGGTATCAGAGATCATGCTGCAGCAGACAAGGGTAGAAGCAGTGAAGCCATATTTTGAAAGATTTATCACAGAATTGCCGGATGTAGAAGCACTGGCGGACTGTCCACAGGAAAGACTCTTGAAATTATGGGAAGGATTGGGGTATTATAATCGTGTCCGGAATATGCAGGAAGCAGCCCGGACTGTAAAAAATGAATATAATGGCAGATTACCTGAAGATTATCAGGCTCTTTTGTCGTTAAAGGGAATAGGGAACTATACAGCCGGAGCGATTGCTTCGATCGCTTATGGGCTTCCTGTCCCGGCAGTAGATGGAAATGTACTGCGTGTGATTTCCAGAATTACAGAGAGCGCAAATGACATCAGCAAACAGTCTGTCAGGAAAAAAATCGAAGAACAACTGCTGCAGATTATGCCGGAGGACTGCCCGGGAGATTTTAACCAGGCATTGATGGAACTGGGTGCAGTTGTCTGTATTCCCAACGGACAGGCAAAATGTACAGAATGTCCCGTAGCATCCATCTGTCTTGCACACAGACACGACACAGTAGAAAACTTTCCGGTAAAGGCTCCCAAAAAGGCGCGAACACTGGAAAACAAGACCGTATTTGTGATTCAGGACGGGGAATACACGGCGATCAGAAAGAGACCTGAAAAAGGTCTTCTCGCAGGCTTATATGAACTGCCTAATATTCAGGGACACTTAAAAAGAGAAGAAGCTCTCTCTTACGTGGAGGGACTGGGGCTGGAACCTTTATATATAGAGAAACTGCCGCCTGCAAAGCATATCTTTTCTCATATTGAGTGGAGGATGCAGGCGTACAGGGTAAAGGTATCATCCCTGAAAAAAACACAGGACGAACAACTTATTTTTGCAGACAGAGAACAGTCCGGGAAACAATACGCAATTCCATCCGCATTTGGAGCGTATGAAAAGTACCTCAGAGATTAACCAAATCAAGCAAGCAGAGAAGTGGATTGCGAGTATCCGCCTGACCTGAATCAGGAAAATCTTCAGTTTCCATTGTGAAAAGCGGTCAGGAACTGACGGGTATATAGGATTAACGATATTTTTTAGGAGGAAACAGGATGAAACTGTTAAGTATTGCGATTCCATGTTACAATTCTCAGGATTATATGGAAAAATGTATAGAATCATTATTGGTAGGAGGAGAAGAAGTAGAGATTCTGGTAGTAGATGACGGATCATCTGACAGAACTGCCGAGATTGCAGATGCCTATGCTGCGAAATATCCTACCATTGTAAAAGCCATCCATCAGGAGAACGGAGGACATGGCGAGGCTGTAAATGCCGGAATCAGAAATGCGACAGGATTATACTTTAAAGTGGTAGACAGTGATGACTGGGTAAATAAAGAAGCTTATATCAGGATACTGGAAACACTCTATGAACTGCTTCGCGGTCCGCAGACAGTCGATCTGCTGATCAGCAACTTCGTATATGAGAAACAGGGAGCAACCCGCAAGAAAGTAATGCAGTACCGAAGATGCCTTCCGCAGGACAGAGTGTTCGGCTGGGAAGAAGTAAAACATATGCCAAAGGGAAAATATCTGCTGATGCATTCCATGATCTATCGTACCAAACTTTTGCATGAATGTGGTCTGGAACTGCCGAAGCATACTTTCTATGTAGACAATCTGTTTGCTTTTGAGCCACTGCCATATGTAAAAAATCTCTACTATCTGGATGTGAATTTTTACCGTTACTTTATCGGAAGAGATGACCAGTCAGTAAACGAAAAAGTCATGATCAAAAGAATCGACCAACAGATCCGTGTAAACAAACTGATGGTAGATGCCTACATCAACTGTGGAAATACAAACAAACGCCTGAAAGCATACATGTTCAGCTATCTGGATAT
This sequence comes from Ruminococcus sp. AF41-9, assembly GCF_003477525.1. Taxonomy (GTDB): domain Bacteria; phylum Bacillota; class Clostridia; order Lachnospirales; family Lachnospiraceae; genus Blautia_A. Next base: position 20,629 of record NZ_QUDO01000003.1, on the reverse strand, counting down.
CATTACAACAATTTCTTCCATTATGCTGATCCGTGCCAACACAGAAGAATCTTTACGGAAGAAAAAAGAGCTTCTGGAATATATCAAAACACAAAACAGAGTGGTATACAGAAAATTACGCCACAGTCTTTTTGGCAGAGTCATGAATCTTCCGGGAAGAGGCGGCAGAAAGATGTCCGTAGCCGCTTACAAGATCAGCCAGAAATTCTATGGATTTAACTGATCATCAAAAAAACTCCCGTCAGTCATCAGAATAAAAAGATGACCGACAGGAGTTTTTTTCTTTCCAATTAAAAGAAAATCCGTTTCGTTTCTTACTAATTTTAATTTTCTTAATTTTCACTTTTTTTTCTCTTTGCTTCACCAAAGTAAGAAGCTCTGGAAGTCTCAGCAATCTTTCTTGGATAAAAAACCAGAAAACCAAACAACGCCAGGGTTGCACCCATACATATATCAATAACGGAATGCTGTTTCAGGAACATGGTTGACATGATGATCAGGGTTGTCAGTGTCAGAGATGCGATCCTGATTCCTTTATGATTTCGAAGTGCTTCGCAATTTGTCAGGGACATATGAATGGCAAGGGAATTAAATACGTGGATGCTTGGCAGGATGTTGGTCGGAGTATCGGTCCGGTAGAGCCGTTTTACAGCATCTGTAAAAATATTATCCCTTGGAAATTCTGTAGGACGGATGTGCTGGGCATTCGGGTAAACATAGGAAACGATCAGGAAAATCGTCATACCCATCATCAGGTTAAAAACCAACTGATAATATTCATGTTTATTCTTATTGAAAAAAATAAAATATGCAACAGCCAGAACCATATAAGGGAACCATAGCATATAAGGGATGATAAATACCTCACAGAATGGAATCCAGTCATCAAATACAGTATGTACAATATGGTAGCTGTGTACCGGCCTGTTCTCCAGGTAAGCAAACATCAGGATATAGACAAGACTATAAATAATAATTACAAGACCATGCCTGTACTTCGTAAAAAACTGTTTCAAAATTTCACCTTCCTTGCTTTTGGTCTGTGGTGTTCACGGGAATTTTTCTCTTTTATTTTTCTCAGTATCATCATATCACCTCTCAAATTCTTTTACAAATAAATTTTACAGGAAATAATATAAAATTTTCATAAAGAAAAGAACAAAAATCCGTGGTATTTTACAAACTTTTAACACAAAGAATGCGAAAGATTTAACGGCACCCCCTTATACTGAACCTGTTACATCAATAATTCCTTTTCCTGTGGCAGCAGGAGAGAGAAAACGTAAGTTTATGAAAACAAACGGTAAAGGAAAAAGAAATAAAGGTGCAAGAAGCAAAAGTGAAAGAAGTAAAAGAAATAAAACGAAAAGAAATAGTGAAAGAAAAAATAAAAAAATAAGAGAAAAAGGAAGAGAAAAACATGATATATTTAGTAGAAGATGATGAGAGTATCCGCGAGCTGGTAATTTATACACTGAAAAGCCAGGGATTTGAGGCACAGGGATTTGAGCGTCCATCCATGTTCTGGAAAGCACTGGAAAAAGAATATCCCGCACTGCTGCTGCTGGACGTTATGCTCCCGGAGGAAGATGGGATCTCTATTCTCAAAAAGCTCCGTATGCGCCCGGATATCCGTAAACTTCCGATCATCATGCTTACAGCAAAAGGCAGCGAATATGATACCGTAATCGGTCTGGACAGCGGTGCAGATGACTATATCCCCAAACCATTCCGTATGATGGAACTGATTTCCAGAATCCGTGCGTTACTCAGAAGAACAGAAGATGAAGGTGCTGAGGAATACCAGATCGGAAACCTGTATGTATGTCCTGCCAGACACATTGCAACCGTAGATAAACAGAATGTAAATCTTACCTTAAAAGAATATGAAGTCTTATGCCTCCTTCTGAAAAACAGTGGAACAGTTCTCTCCAGAACCCAGCTTCTCAATCAGGTATGGGGTTACGAGTTCGATGGAGAAAGCCGGACGGTCGATGTACATATCCGGACATTAAGACAAAAACTGGGAAGCGCGGGAGAACTTGTGGAAACAGTACGTGGGGTAGGATACAAAATTGATATGAAGTAAACAGTAACAAATTACTGTAAGAATTACTGGAATCAGACAGGTATCTATGCTATACTTTTATAAGAAAAAAATGTAACAGTTCAACAGTCTGCCATTTGGCGGGACATTTTGACTGAACAGTTACGAAAGATCAACGGTCAGGGCTATTATAGAAACATGGAAATTCTATAAAACCCTGGCTGTAGATTTTTATAAGGAGTTATTTTATTTATGAAATCATTAGTAATAGCAGAGAAACCTTCCGTTGCCAGAGACATTGCAGGGTACTTCACTGTAACCAGAAAGGCAATGGAACACTGGAAGGAAAAGAATATGTGGTGACCTGGGCACTGGGACATCTGGTCACACTGGCAGATCCGGAAGAATATGACAGAAAATATACCAAATGGGAAATGTCCACCCTTCCGATGATGCCGGATAAAATGAAACTGGTGGTGATCCGACAGACCGGTAAACAGTACAATGCAGTAAAAACACAGCTTTACAGAAAAGACATCAAAGATGTCGTCATTGCTACAGACGCCGGACGTGAAGGAGAACTGGTAGCCCGCTGGATTCTTGACAAGGCAGACTGCCATAAACCAATCCGCAGACTGTGGATCTCTTCCGTCACAGACAAAGCGATCAAAGAAGGATTTGCAAATCTGAAAAACGGACATGAGTACGATAACCTGTACAGAGCAGCAGTGGCAAGAGCAGAAGCAGACTGGCTGGTCGGAATGAACGGCACCAGAGCACTGACCTGCAAATATAACGCCCAACTCTCCTGCGGTCGTGTACAGACCCCGACTCTTGCCATGATCGCCAAAAGAGAAGAAGAGATCTGGGCATTCAAACCAAAAGAATATTATGGGATCACCCTGAAAGCCGGAGAAGTCACCTGGACATGGAAAGAACCGAAAAGCAAGAGTTTCCGAACGTTTCATAAAGAAAGAGTAGAAGAAATTTCTTCCGCTGTCCGTAATCATACCCTGGAAATCACTTCTGTGACAAGCAAAGAGAAGAAATCCTTTGCACCGGGCTTATATGACCTGACTACTTTGCAGAGAGAAGCAAACCAGAGATATGGATATTCTGCGAAGCAGACATTAAACATCATGCAGCGTCTGTATGAGAATCATAAAGTGCTTACCTACCCGAGAACAGATTCCAGATATATTGGCAAAGACATTGTTCCGACGATCAAAGAGAGACTGAAAGCCTGTGCAGTGGGTCCTTACAGGAAACTGGCAGGTGCCCTGCTCAATCAGCCGGTTCGCGCAAACGGAAGCTTTGTGGACGATAAAAAGGTCAGTGATCATCATGCGATCATTCCCACAGAGCAGTTTGTGCAGCTTGAGCATATGACAAATGAAGAACGTAAAATTTATGATATGGTAGTCCGCAGATTCCTGAGCGTACTGTATCCGCCGTTTATTTACGAACAGGTAAGCATGGAAGGAACGGCAGCAGGTGAATGTTTTGCAGCCAGCGGTAAAGTGGTAAAAAGTGCCGGATGGAAAGAAGTGTACGAAAATACGGAAACAGAAGATGTAGACGAAGACGATGCAGATAATGATAATGCCCGGAGTTTAAAAGATCAGAAACTTCCACAGATGAAAATGGGTGAGAAGCTGCATATAGACAACGTAACTGTAAACACAGGAAAAACAAAACCGCCTGCAAGATTTACGGAGGCGACCCTGCTTGCAGCCATGGAGAATCCGGTACGCTTTATGGAAAGCCATGACGCAAAAGCAGTCAAGACTCTTGGCGAGACAGGTGGTCTTGGCACAGTTGCGACAAGAGCTGATATTATTGAGAAACTTTTCAACAGTTTCCTGATGGAGAAAAAAGGAAATGAAATCCATCTGACTTCCAAAGCAAAACAGCTTCTGGAACTGGTACCGGAAGAACTGCGCAAACCGGAACTGACAGCAGACTGGGAAATGAAACTTGGAAATATCGCAAAAGGAGAAATGAAACAGGAAACCTTCCTGAAGGAGATCAGAAACTATACCTGTGATATTGTCGATGAGATCAAAACCGGACAGGGAACTTTCCGCCATGACAATCTCACAAATAAAATCTGTCCGAACTGCGGCAAGAAATTACTTGCCGTGAACGGAAAGAATGCAAAGATGCTGGTATGTCAGGACAGAGAATGTGGATACAGAGAAACAGTCTCCAGAACAACCAACGCCCGCTGTCCGAAATGCCACAAACGTATGGAAATGTACGTCAAAGGCAAAGAGGAAACCTTTATCTGTGCCTGCGGATATAAAGAAAAACTTTCTGCTTTCCAGGCAAGACGAGAAAAAGAAGGCGCAGGAGTCAACAAACGCGATGTCCAGAAATACATGAGACAGCAGCAGAAAGAAGCCAAAGAGCCGGTGAATAATGCATTTGCACAGGCACTGGCAGGATTAAAACTGGAATGATTAAATAAAGAAGGGAAGATAACATTATGGCAGTACAGGATGATCATATGATAAGAAATATCAGGATGTAGGAAGACTGATCGCAAAGCTTCTGCTTCATGAGCAGCAGCCGGATTACAGACTTCCTGAAAATGAGGAAGATTACACAGAGGCAGATAAGCTTTTTTCAATTATTATGAAACTGGCAGAAGAAGGAAAGATTAATGAAGCAGAGAACGAATTATACATGGGTATGGTTGAAGACGATGTAGATTATCTGGAGCTGGCACTGACCTTTTATTTGTATCTGAATGATATGGATGGAGATTTCCTGGATGATAACGGATATTCAAGGGAGGAAGTTCTGGAAGGTATGAAAGATCTTGCTTCAGACTGGGGCGTTACAGGACTGGAGGCTTTCTGATGCGAAGAGAACAGACACTGGAAGAGATTTCCGACGGAAAGTTATATGATTCCAATGACATGGCAAAGGCAGACTGTCACGACTGTGAGGGATGCTGTGACTGCTGTCAGGGAATGGGAGATTCTGTGATCCTGGATCCATATGATGTACACAGATTATCTGTGGGACTTAAGAAGCCAGTGGAACAGCTTCTGCAGGAATGTCTGGAACTGGGAGTATCAGACGGAAATATCCTGCCTCATCTCCGGATGACAGGTGAAAAAGAACAATGCGTATTTCTGAATAAAGAGGGCCGCTGCAGTATTCATGCTGTCAGACCAGGCTTCTGCAGGCTGTTTCCTCTGGGAAGACTTTATGAAGACGGGGGATTTAAATATATTCTTCAGATCCATGAATGTCCCAAAACAAACAGAAGTAAGATCAAGGTAAAAAAATGGGTGGACACACCGGATCTGAAAAAATATGAGAAATTTGTAAATGACTGGCATTATTTTCTGCTGGATGTACAGGAAGTACTGTACAATGCTGAGGATTCAGACCTGATTAGAAATCTGAACCTCTTTGTGGTGAACAGATTCTATCTCAAACCATATGATCAAAATCAGGATTTCTACATACAGTTTTATGAGAGACTGAAAGAAGGAAAAGAATTGCTGGCACTGGCGTAGGAGAGACATATGAGTTATCAGAACGAATGGCTTCTTTTTGAGGCGGAAGATGAGTTTGATGAAATTAAGCACAGAGAACCGACAGAGGAATTATTGTTCTATCGTGCAGTTGCAAGTGGAGATATAAAAACTGTTAAGAAGAATTGTGAACGGCAGAGATTTACAGAGTGTGATGGTGTGGGAGTACTGTCAAAGAATGCGGTCACAAATATGAAATATCATTTTGTTATCACTACCGCAATGATAACCAGACTCTGTAAACAAAATGGAATGGAGATGGAACAGGCATTTCGCTTGAGTGATTTTTATATTCAAAAGCTGGATGGCATTTATACAGTAGAAGAGGTTCAGAGCCTTCATGATGAGATGGTGATGGATTATACTGAAAAAATGCGCAGATATTTCAGAGACAACACTTATTCTAAACATATCAACGCAAGTAAAGAATACATTTATTCTCATATCAAAGAACGAATTACAATAGAAGATCTTGCAGATTCACTTGGAGTATCTGCGAGCTATCTCTCCAGATTATTTAAAAAAGAAACAGGAATATCGGTCAGTGCCTATATCCGCAGACAGAAGATAGAAATGGCGAAAAATCTTTTGCAGTACAGTGATTATTCGATCATTGAGATTGCAAACCGTCTTTCCTTTTCTTCCCAGAGTCATTTCATCCAGCAGTTTCGGGAAGTTACGGGAATGACACCGGGCAAATACAGGGATGAACATTATATGATACACTGGGATATAGAAAAAGAACTTTGTGTCGCATCAGAGTCGGAACTGAAAAAAGAACAGGATTAATCAAAATATTAAGATAAGTAAAACAAGCGGCTAGCTTACAGGGAATATAAATTTCCTGTAAGCCGGCCGCTTATTTTCATCTGGTAATATCGGGGGATTAAAGAGTTAATATGACTTCGTTCTTATCCTGAAGAAGTTTTTCAGGGATATAATTATCTGCTAATTTCTGTCCGTTAAGAACCAGACTGCAACAGCCAGATTCTTTTTCGTCTGGATTTTCTACAGAGATATGAAGCTGTTTTCCACGGAAAACTTTCTCAATCTCAAAGTGTTTCCAGCTTTTTGGCACAGAAGGAGACAGTCGAAGTCCTTCAAGATCAGGGCGAAGTCCGAGGATACCTTCCACACATCCTACCATTACAGTAGAAGCAGTTCCTGTCAGCCAGTGAACATGAGAGCGTCCAAAGTGTTTGCTTGCTTTTCCCTCTGTAAACTGACCATAGCAGTATGGCTCAAGACGACGGATTTCGGCACAGTCATTCTGCGCAGCAGGAGAATTTTCCATAAAATAGGTAAAAGCACGTTCTCCATGACCGCGGAGTGCTTCAGCAAGAATCAGCCAGCCCTGGGATTGGGAGAAAATACCGGAGTTTTCTTTGGTACCCTGATTATAGATAACTGCCAGTGCACCATCGAAAGCATGTGCATGATAAGGCGGATCCATAAGGATCGCACCATATTTTGTGTTTAGACGTTCGTATACATTCTTCAGTGCAGCGTCTCCCTGTTCAGGGGTAGCAAGACCACTGATGACTGCCCAGCTCTGAGGATTCAGCCACATATTTGCTTCAGGAGCAGCAGCTTCACCGATCCTTTCTCCTGATTCTGTATAACCACGTACGAAGCGGTCGTTATCCCAGCACAGTTCCTGAACTTTTTCGCCAAATGCTTTCTGAGTTTCTTCAAGATACTGTACATATTCTGTATCTTTTTTATATTCGGCAAAGATTTTCAGGATTGTCATTGCATAATAGAACTGTAAAGCAACAAAAGAAGATTCTCCGTTTGCACCCAGACGGAGACAGTCATTCCAGTCTGCATAAAGTCCGGCGGGCATTCCGTGCGGTCCAAGGTGATCAAGGGAGAAGGCAACTGCACGTTTCAGATGTTCATATACAGTAGCTTCATCTTTGTTGGCAAAAGGAATCACTTCATCAAGAAAAGCAGTGTTTCCGGTTTCTGAAATATATTTATATACAGTTGGGAAAAGCCATAATGCATCATCTGCACGGTAAGCCGGATGACCGGTTTCCTGTACATAAGAAGCATCATCCGGAGTATCTTCTTTTCCAGGTGTGTGAGTAAACTTGACAAGAGGGAGTCCGCCACCGTTATTTACCTGCGCAGACAGCATGAAACGAATCTTTTCCAGTGCCATTTCCGGTGCCAGATGGATGATTCCCTGAATATCCTGTACAGTATCTCTGTATCCGTATCCATTTCTGAGTCCACAGTAAATGAAGGAAGCTGCACGGGACCAGATGAAAGTCATAAAACAGTTGTATGCGTTCCAGGTATTAATCATAGTATCAAATTCCGGACTTGGAGTGCTGACTTTAAGATTATCAAGCTTACTGTTCCAGTCAGCTTTTAATGCTTCCAGTTCTTCTGCTACAGTTGGAGCCGGATTTTCGTAACATCTGATTACTTCAGCAGCTTCAGATGACGGTTTCATTCCAAGAAGAAAAGCAATTGTTCTGGTTTCACCTGCTTTAAGAGTTATTTTGCAGGAGAGAGCACCACAGGAGTTTTCATTATAGCTTGTCTTATCACCAAGATCACCACAGACAATACCTTCAGGGTTTCCATATCCATGGTAACTTCCGAGAAATTCATTTTTGTCCCCACAGTAAGAAGAAACCTCAGCACCTGCAAGTCCAAAGAAACGTTCTGTCACATTTTTCTCATCTACGTTCTCATTTTCAGGAATTGCATCAAGATTTCCATGAATCTGCTGAGTAATTCTGTTTCCTTCGAACAGTGTACGAGAAATAAAAAGAGAGTACTGTAAATTAACCTGATCCTGTTCGTAATTGCTGTGGTTGGTAAACTCTGCATATCCGCTGAGAGTCAGGTTCCTTTCGTGATCAGAATGATTGGTCACAGATAATGCCCATACTTCATAACTTTTTCCAAGAGGAACATAGTAAAGGGCTTCTGAGTGAATATCGCTGTAGTCGGCAGAAATTTTTGTATAACCGATTCCGTGACGGCATTCGCTCTTATACTGAGCCAGATCTTTGCCTACAGGCTGCCAGGATGCAGACCAGAAGTCTGATGATCTGTCATCGCGAATGTAAATGTAACGTCCCGGCTGGTCAAAGTTATTAAAAACATAGCGCAGGATACGTCCGTTTGCACCGGATTTTGCAAAACTGTAGCCCCCTGCATTATTGGAAATGATTGCACCGTACTCCGGGGAACCCAGATAGTTTACCCATGGTGCAGGTGTTGCCGGATTAGTAATCACGTATTCTCGGTTTTCATTGTCAAAATATCCGTATTTCATATAGTAAATCCTTTCTGTTAGAACAATATTTATAACTGCCTGTCAACTGCTTTTATGGAGGCTGAGCAGCTATTGTTTTCAGGCAAGTGTTACTGTAATTTCATGAAGATCAGAAGAGAGGTTGTTAATAAATTCTCTGGAGATCATAATATGGGAATCTTCTGCGATTTCTATTGCTGTTTTGTCGCAGTCCGCAGCGGCGATATGATAAGAACCATAATCTTTTCTGTCTGTGTTTCGGTAGGTAACATGGAACTGTTTTCCTGCAAAAGTAACAGAGACAGAAGCAGTTCCTGCTTCATCGAACTGTTCTGCCAGAAGTTTTGGATGAACCAGAAGGTTTCCGAAAACTCCACGAACACCAAAGACCTCTGTGATCATGGTAAAAAGATACCAGCTTGCAGCACCTGTCAGATAATGATACATGCCACGTCCGTCTGAACGGAAATATTCAGGAATTCCCGGGTAAATATGGCTGGTATCAAAGTCGAGAGCTGTATCAGACAGAGAACGCAATGCTTTCCAGCCTTCTTTTGCAAAGCCTCTCTGATATAAGGCATTTGCATACATAACTGCCATATGAGAGAAAACAGCACCGTTTTCTTTTTCGCCATAAGCGAAACCGAACATACGTCCCATATCAAACTTCAGTTCCTGAAAATCTGTGTTCAGGCGGTAACCGCCAATTTCTTTTCTGTAAAGATAATGATCTGCGCTTTTTACGATTTTTCTGATCTGCGCATCAGTGGCAACATCTCCCATAATAGAGAAAACCTGGCCCGTGAGCATCATACGCACCTGTTCATGGTGGAAACCTTCCACTGCCTCTCCATGATTATCGTAATAGCTGTTATACCATCCTTCTTCGCTGTCTTTGCCATCAATCCATTCCTGTGAACGGATATGATCTGTCAGCCAATTGGATTTCTGGATCAGGTTGGCAGCAAGTGTGGAGAGAGAGAAGTTTTTCTTTCTGCCACTCAGGTTATGCCTGCAGCTTTTGGCATATTCAGTAAGAATCTTTTTCTTTTCAGATACACTGTCAAACATATCTGTCTGGTCGTTCAGCAGGATTTCAATTTCCTCTGACAGCGGGATACTGGTTTCGCCTGCAGATTCCATAAGGCGTAATATGGAAGCAAGAGTGTGGAGATTGCCCGCATAAGCACAGGTAAAGGCAACACTTTCACCATTTTCTGCTGCCATATCCAGGGCATCGTTCCAGTCAGCTCCGCGGAGACGGTAAATATTATGAACACCTACATCATAAAAAGCGGCAAGCTGCTGGATCAGAATGTGCTCCAGAACACTTCCGGTATATACCTGACCGTCTTCGGTGCGCTGTTTATTTCCATATGCGTCATTCCAGAGAGTATCAATTTCTGTGCCGCGCATGATTTGTGCATCTTTAAAATAAGGAACCTGTTTCTTAAGGATCTCTATATCTCCGGTCTGATTAATATAAAGACTGGTCGTGATTAGCGGCCAGAGTGCATGATCCATCCATACACGTGCGATTCCGTTTCTGTCAGCGATAAAATTGCCGTCACCGTCTCCGATAATAGTAGCATTTGTACCATCAATACGTACGCCGCCATAATTCTTTTCAATCATGGCACCTACATTCTGAGGATTCATCAGCAGAAGAGAAAGACAATCCTGCCACAGATCACGCCATCCGCGTCCACCACGTCCGTAATCATGATGAGGAGGAAAGAACAGCCAAATAAACGGCGCAGGAATGGCTGGAAACTTACCCATTTCATATAACTGTCAAAGTCAGGATCCTGTGTGTGGAAGTCAACGTTTACCTGTTTTTTCCAGTAAATTCTGGTTTCTTCCAGTGCATTTTTTACTTTATCGGAAGTATTGTATTTTTCAAAAATATTTTCAATTTCTTCTTTACTGTCGGCAATACCTGATAATAAAATAAAGTCTGTTTTTTCACCTGGAGCCAGTGTGAAAGATGAGAAACAGAAAGCACCCATTGCTTCCTTTCCTGCTGCCAGACTGTGTGCGGGAACTCCTTTATATCCTTCATATACTGTGCGTGGATGTGTATAGGTACCACCTTCTCCGATAAAATCTTCTACAGTCGGATAATAGGAAATCGGATTTTCTCCCTTTCCGGAACAGCCATTTACATAATAGATTTTATGATTTGGCTGATGTCCACGCTCGTCAAATGACATGGTGGGGCAGACGTTGATTCCATGTTCTGTTGTCTCGATACGATGGAGCATGGAAGTGACATTTCGATGATCACGAATGTTATCTGCACTTCTTCCGTAAACAGGAATTGCACCATATGCAGTAAATTTCTGTACAGTATCTGTCTGGTTTTCAATTGTCACATACATAATCTCCACATTATCACTTTTGGGGATAAAAGAAGTAACTGTGGAGATGAGCCCAAGTTCTCTGGAAGTCCTTTTCAAAGTCTGCCACATGAATCCGGCGGTTAGTTCACTGTCTTCCTGCCTGTCAGTAAAACGGTCGGCTTCCTGCTGAGCAGAGGAACCTGTTACTGAATAAGGAATGTGTCCTTCTTTTACGATCCAGAAATTTCTGGAAGAACGATTGTTATGAAGATTTTCGGAACTGACCGGTTCCAGCAGGAAGGTATCCTGATCAATTTTGCTGTCACCTCCAAGCACTGGTGTGACGGAACTTTTCAGACCTGCTTCTGATGCAAGAGGAAAATAAAGATAACTGGTATTTTCCGGTCTGTTCACACAAAAGATTCCATGATTATCAATAAACTTAATATGTTTCAACATTTTTCTCCTTCCATAAATATTGTATGGAAATTATATCGGAAATGAGATCTTTCGGAAATAAGAAACATGAAGTAAGTATCAGAATCATGACATAAAATAACACAATTTCAGAAAAATATATGAGCAGGTAATGAATCAGATTGCGAATATTCATTTGGCTGATTTATAGAAAAATGGTACTTTTTATACAAAAATACTAATAAAAAAACAGAAAGATTATGATTTTAAGAAAGATTTCCTTATTAAATGACAAAATCTGTCTGTATATAAAAAGAACACAATGAGGTCATGAATCTGACATTTTGGTGGAAATTATAATATACCCGAAAAGCAGCTTAAGCTATAATCTGATACATCAGGTGAGGCAAGAAACTCACAAAGAGAAAAAAAGAAAAAGGAGGGCTTTTTTAATGAAAAAGAAAGCATTAGCTGTTTTACTTACAGCATCCGTAATTGCAGGTACAATGGGCGGAACCGCTACAATCGTACATGCAGATGAAGAAGGAAAAGTAATCAATATTTATTCCTGGAATGATGAATTCCGTCAGCGTCTGGAAGCAGTATATCCTGAAGTAAAAGAAACATCCAAAGACGGAACAGTAACAACATTAAACGATGGAACAGAAATTCACTGGATCATAAATCCAAATCAGGATGGTGTTTATCAGCAGAAACTTGATGAAGCTCTTATGAATCAGGCTGATGCATCAGCAGATGATAAGGTAGATATCTTCTTATCAGAAACAGATTATGTATACAAATATACAGATGCAGCAGCGGATGTGGCAATGCCTCTGACAGATCTTGGAATTGATCCTGACAAAGATCTTGCAGATCAGTATGACTTTACAAAAACAACTGCATCTGATGCAGATGGAGTACAGAGAGGATCTACATGGCAGTGCTGCCCTGGACTTCTTGTATATCGTCGTGATATTGCCAAAGATGTGTTCGGAACCGACGATCCTGAAGAAGTAGGCAAGAAAATGAAAGACTGGGATACAGCAAAAGCTACAGCTGAAGAACTGAAAGCAAAAGGATATTACACATTTGCTTCTTATGCTGATACATTCAGACTGTATGGAAACAGCATTTCCCAGCCATGGGTAGAAGACGGTGCAACAACTGTTAATGTAGACCAGCAGGTAATGAACTGGATCAAAGATTCCAAAGAATGGCTGGATGCAGGATACCTGAACAAAACTGTAAAAGGTCAGTGGAATGATGACTGGAACAAAGCTATGGGATCTGAATCCAAAGTATTTGCATTCCTCTTCCCGGCATGGGGAATTGACTTTACATTGAAACCAAACTGGGATGGAGAAGACGGAGAATGGGCTGTTACAAATCCACCACAGGAATACAATTGGGGCGGTTCTTACATCCATGCAGCAACAGGAACAGATAATCCGGAACATGCAAAAGATATCATTCTTGCACTGACAGGAAATAAGGACAATTTATTAAAGATTTCCAAAGATTATTCTGACTTTACAAATACAAAGAGTGGTATGCAGGAAGTTGCAACAGATGATACTTTCGCATCTGACTTCCTTGGCGGACAGAATCCATTTGAATATTTCGCACCGGTTGCAGAGAACATCAAGATCGCACCACTTTCTGCTTATGACCAGGGATGTGTAGAACTGCTCCAGAACGCTTTCAGCGATTACTTCCAGGGTCAGGTAGACTATGACAAAGCAAAATCAAACTTTGAAACAGCAATCAAAGAACGTTATCCGGAAATCCAGGAAGTTAACTGGGCTGAATAATAAACGCTTTTGAATTGACAGTTAAAAAGTTTCAGGTGTAAATAACCTGTACAGATGCATTTGTATTTGCCAGACACACATGAACGCGATGTGTGTCTGGCGCTAATATGTAAAGGAAGGAATGCTGAACTATGAAAAAAAAGAAAAGCATCAGCTATGCAAAATGGGGATACATCTTTATCCTTCCATTTTTTATAACTTTTTTAATCTTTTCTTTGATTCCACTGGTAGATACTGTACGTTATAGTTTCTATGAATATTATCGTTCAGGAATTAAAGAAATCGGACCGAATTTTATTGGAATGGCAAACTATCTGAGTCTGTTGAAGTCAGATATGTTCAAATACAGTGCTAATACACTGATTCTGTGGGTAATCGGATTTGTACCGCAGATCGTGATCGCACTGGTTCTGGCATGCTGGTTTACAGATGCGCGTCTGAAGATCCATGGACAGCAGTTTTTCAAGGTTGTTATTTATCTTCCTAACCTGATCATGGCTTCTGCATTTGCATTATTGTTCTTTACCATGTTCTCTACCAACGGACCGATTAACTCTATTCTGATGTCTCTGGGATGGGTTAAAAAACCGATAGATTTCCTGGGTTCTGTAATCGGAACCAGATCTCTGATCGGATTTATGAACTTCCTGATGTGGTTTGGTAATACAACAATTATGCTGATGGCTGCTGTTATGGGTATCAGTATGGATATTTTTGAAGCATCTGAACTGGATGGCTGTAACAGTATCAAGAGATTTTTCTATATCACACTGCCGCTGATCCGTCCGATCCTTGCTTATACACTGATCACATCTATCATCGGTGGTCTTCAGATGTTCGATGTTCCTCAGATTCTTACAAATGGACAGGGAAATCCGGACCGTACATCTATGACTCTGATCATGTTCCTGAACAGCCACTTAAAGAGCAAGAACTATGGTATGGCAGGTGCACTGTCCGTATATCTGTTTATTGTCAGCGGTATTTTATGTATGATCGTATATAAGATGACAAATGACACAGACCCGGACGGTTCCAAGAAAGCTGCAAAGAAAAAAGCAAAAGAAGAAAGAAGGAGGAGATAAACTATGAAATCAAATACATCAGGTCGTGTGCGCAGTATTTTTGTTCATCTTGTGCTGATCTTTTTATCCTTCCTATGTCTGTTTTTCTTTTACATTCTGATTGTAAATGCAACACGTTCCCATGCGGATCTGCAGAAAGGATTTTCAGCACTTCCCGGAAAATATTTTCTTGAGAATCTGAAGAATGTGGCAAATGACGGAAGTTTCCCGATGTTCCGCGGTATTCTTAACAGTGTTGTTGTATCTTCCTGCAGTGCTGCACTTTGTACATATTTTTCTTCTTTGACAGCTTATGGTCTATATGCTTATGATTTTAAAATGAAGAAAGCAGCTTTTACCTTTATTATGGCAATTCTTGTTATGCCTACACAGGTAACAGCAATGGGATTTTTACGACTGATCACAAAGATGGGAATGTATGACTCTTTACTTCCGCTGATCATTCCATCCATTGCATCTCCGGCAGTCTTTTACTTTATGTACAGTTACCTTCAGTCTTCCCTTCCTTTATCCCTTGTGGAAGCGGCAAGAATTGATGGCTCCGGAGAATTCAGAACCTTTAACAGTATTGTACTTCCGATCATGAAACCGGCAGTAGCAGTACAGGCAATCTTTACTTTCGTAGGATCCTGGAACAATTACTTCGTTCCTGCCCTGATCATTCAGTCAAAGAGCAAAATGACAGTGCCGATCCTGATTGCAACTCTGCGTGGTGCTGATTATATGAACTTTGATATGGGTAAAATTTACATGATGATCACTGTTGCGATCGTGCCAATCATTATTGTATATCTGCTTTTATCCAAATACATTATTGCAGGTGTAACACTTGGTGGTGTAAAAGAATAATGAGAATTAAGAACCCCCATAGAGAGAATGCTATGGAGGTTCTTTTCATGAGAATTATAATATTAAAAACAGGAGTATAATTATATGAAGAAATGGATTTACAGTGGAACTAGAGAAGAACAGCCGTCAGAGAGAGAACTGATGCATGGAAAGCTTGCCAGAAAAGCGGCGTCAGAAGGCATTGTTCTGCTGAAAAATGAAGGAATCCTTCCATTAAAGAAAGATACAGCTGCTGCACTTCTTGGGTATGGAGCAGAGAAAACCGTAAAGGGTGGAATTGGTTCTGGAGATGTTAACAACAGAAAGAATATTTCTATTTATCAGGGACTGAAAGAAGCAGGAGTAAAAATTGTAAGCGAAGACTGGATCAGCGATTATCACAATCGCTATGAGCAGGCGAGAGAGGCGTGGAAAGAAAAAGTTCTGGAAGAAGCTAAGAAAGTAGATAATCCTTTTGATGCCTATGCAGAGAATCCTTTTGCAATGCCGCTGGGACGTAAGGTGACAGAGGAAGATATCTGTGAAGCTGATGTGGTGATTTATGTGATCAGTCGTATTTCAGGAGAAGGAAAAGACCGCCGCAGAGTAAAGGGAGATTACTATTTAAGCGAGAGAGAAGAGGAAGATTTACGTTATCTTGCAGAAATGAACAAACCTGTGATCCTTATTCTTAATGCAGGTGGTCCTGTGGAGCTGACAGATATTCTGGAACAGACAGACAATATAAAAGGAATCTTAAATATTTCTCAGCTTGGTCAGGAAGGGGGAGATGCCCTGGCTGATGTACTTCTGGGAAAAGAAGTGCCGGGCGGTAAACTGACAACAACCTGGGCAAGACGCTATGAGGATTATCCGGTATCAGAAGAATATGGATATCTGAACGGAAATCTGGAAAAAGAAGAATACAGAGAAGGTATTTTTGTAGGTTACAGATATTTTGACAGTTTTGATAAAAAAGTACTGTTTCCGTTTGGATTTGGTCTTTCTTATACTTCGTTTGAAATCAAATGCTGTGGGATGAATATGGAAGAAGGTAAGCTCAGAGCAGAAGTTCAGGTTACAAATACGGGAAAGAAATATGCAGGTAAAGAAGTAGTACAGATTTATGTTACACTTCCGCAGACAGGACTGGAAAAGGAGTATAAAAGACTAGCCGGATTTGCGAAGACCAGACTTCTGAAACCGGAGGAAACGCAGACACTTATCGTAGAAATTTCACAGAAACAGCTGGCTTCTTTCTGCGAGGAAACACATACATGGATAATAGAAAAAGGCAGCTATGGTATCCTGATCGGAAACAGTTCTGATAAACTGGAACAGGAAGCGGTTCTGGTAATTTCAGATACTTCAGTGTTGGAGCATACGGATGCAATTTGTCCGCTGCAGGAAGAACTGAGACAAATTCATATGACAGAAGAACTCAGAGAAAAACTTGTGCAGCAGGAGAAAGAACTGAAAACAGCACAGGTGCCGCAATATTGTTTTAAACCTGTAATGTTGCCGGAAAAATCAGAAAATGACGGGGAAAATCAGGAAAACCTGACAGAGGAAGAAAAGAGATTGTTTTCTGTTCTGGAAGGCAGATCTGCTGAAGAACTGATTCCTCTGCTTTATGGAAAAATTTCAGAGAATATTAGCACTCTGGGTGCAGCGGGAATCCGCGTACCGGGATCAGCAGGTGAGACCAGTGGTGCTCTGGAGGAGGATGGAATCCCGTCTCTTGTTATGGCAGACGGTCCGGCAGGAATCCGCCTCAGACAGTGGTATGAGGTAGATAAAGAGACAGACAGCATCTATGAAATGGGAGTTCTTGGTTCACTGGAAAATGGAATTCTGGAACCTGGTGTGCATCATGAGAATGCAGATACTTATTATCAGTACTGTACTGCTTTTCCGGTAGGAACAGCACTGGCACAGACCTGGGATACAGATCTTATGACAGAGTTTGGAAAAGCAATCGCAGAAGAAATGGAAGAATTTCATGTGAATCTGTGGCTTGCACCAGGCATGAATATCCACAGAAATCCATTATGTGGAAGAAATTATGAATATTATTCAGAAGATCCATATCTGTCAGGGATGCTGGCAGCAGCAGTGACCCGAGGTGTTCAGAGCAAGTCAGGATGTGGCGTAACAATCAAGCATTTTGCATGCAATAATCAGGAAGATAACCGCATGGGTGTTGACTCCTGTGTATCCGAACGTGCGCTCAGAGAAATCTATCTCCGCGGATTTGAAATTGCAGTAAAAGAAGGAAATCCTGTTTCAATTATGACTTCCTATAATCTTATCAACGGTATTCATGCGGCGAACAGCAAAGATCTGTGCATGACAGTTGCCAGAAAAGAATGGGGATTTGACGGAGCAATTATGTCAGACTGGAACACAACAGTTCCGGAAAATGGAAGCGTTCCATGGAAATGTGTGGCAGCAGGCAATGACATTATCATGCCCGGAAATCCGGATGATGATAAGAATATTCGCCAGGCATATAAAGAAGGTAAACTTACAGAAGAAGAAATCCGAAATTGTGCCGGACATCTGGTATCTATGATCCGTAGATTAGAGCGTACAGATTGTTGAAATGATTTTTCAAACATGCTCTAAATGAAAACAGATAGAATTCTGGTATATGCTGAAAATACAGTAATGAGAGGACAATATTAATTATTAAAATCAATCGGAAGACCATCAGAGGCCTTCCGATTGATTTAGTGCTCATAATAACTGGATTTTTTATTTGCATCAGCAGATTTTCAGCAGATTTTCAAAGGAGAAAATCTCTTTTTCAGACATTAATTCTTCAAATCTGTTCAGGTTAAGATCTGAGTGTTCCAGTTCTCTTGAAAACTGATAACAGATACGGATCTGATCATCCAGCTTAAACTGCCGGTTGTTTTTCAGATAGGTTCCCACATTTAATTCATGGATGAACAGGGTGCACACAACTGCCATTTTCACCTTGGCGAAGATCTCATCATCATAAACTGCACCGCAGAAATAGGTATAGATCCAGTAAACAAGAAGCTGTTCCTCCTGAATCTGCCAGTCCGGATAAGAGAAATCAAATTCACTTTTCTGCCAGGAATAAAGATTTCCGGACTCAGACTGCGAATCTGTATTTCCATTATACAGTGGAGTCAGACAATTCTTTAAGTATTCCTGCCATCCCGGGCGCAGAACCTCCATTTCCGGGACAACAGTTTTCCACATTTTTTTTAATAATTGTTCTGGTGTATTTGCGCAGGCAGATGCAGCAGAACTGTTTTCTATGTTATCTGCATTTATACGAGAGTAAATTTTGCTGCAAAATCTATCTCCGTATCCGGAATCTTCATGTCGTTTTCGCATTTCTTCCCATTTAAAGAGTTCATTTTTATTTACACATAACTGGAAATCATGTGCAGCAGCCAGAAGTTTCCACAGACGTTTCTGCATGGGTACAGCTCTGTCCTGGATGATATCTATAAGCATATCACGGGTGTCCATAAGTGCAGTGAACAGGAAATAATCAAAGTCATCATAGACTTCTTCTTTTGTCTTTTTTTCTTTTGTGATAAAGTGTACCTTTTCTTTTTGGGAAAGTAAAATTCTTGCTGCCTCCGGACAGGAGAGCGACAGGGAAATCTCACGCAGACCTTCAAATTCTTCAATATGTCTAGGATAATTTCTGCAGGTTCTGCAGAACATTTCCGGTCCTGCTTCTGTGTAGATATCACACAGGTTTTCTTCGTTGAGAAAAGCACAGCGTCTGTTATACTGGCGGAAAACATGTTGTTTCCAGTCAATATCATTGTGCAGGCGATTGCGGAACGGACCTTTAAAGTGCTGGTACTTCTTCAGTGTCTGATCGTCAATCACGATCTGCCATCCTGCGCAGCAGGTATCCGGACAGGCTCCTGCAATGCAGGAAAATTCTTTATAGTAGTTTGGAAATGTGTATTGCATGATATTAAATAGGATCCTTTCTTTTTTTCTTAAGTTTACGGTAAGTTCCTGCAGTCATGCCACAGGATTTGCGAAAGCTCTGGGAGAGATAACTCTGAGAGGAGAATCCTGTGAGATGCGCAATATCTGAAATCCCGTAATCAGTATTTTCCAGAAGCTCTTTACATACCTCAATCCGCTTTCGGTTTAGATAGTTCATAGGAGAAATCCCATAATATTTAGTAAATTCATGGCTGAGATAATACTTGTTCAGGTGCTGATGGCAGACAGATGATCAAGAGAGATGTTTTCTCCGTAATTAGAATCAAGAAAACGTTTGATATTTGCACATTCCCTGCTTGGATGTTGTGCTGTGATCAGTTCGAAAGGAGAATCTGTAATTCGCCGAAGTTGAAGGATCAGGATATTAAGCATATATATGCAGATTTTTTCATATCCTTCAGACTGATTGTCCAGTTCCTGGAACAGGGAGTTAAAGTAAAAAAGCAGATCTGTTTTCTTTTTTCTGCAGTTAAAGATACGATATTCTTTCTGATCATTAAAAGAGAAGGATAGTCCGTCTACTCCCACTGTGAAATAGCTGAGAGGAGGATTTTCTCTGGAAATTTCAGTATGATTAATGTGAGGGTTAACAATGATCAGGTCATCTTTTGAGATGGGGTAGATTTTGTCTTCAAGCAGGAATTCCCCCTGTCCGTCCCGCACATAGAATAATTCGGTAAAGGCATGGGAGTGGGGAATGCTTGACCAGTCACCTTCATAGAGGGAAGAAGATGCATTCAGAAGTGTGACCTCCTGTGGAGCAGTATCTTCAGGGCTGAAGCGAAGAGAATGTGTACTCATAAAAAAGTTCCTCCTCCATAATTTAGTGATTTTGTCTAATGCAAAAAAGTGAACAAAAATAATAGAGGGAATCTGTTCTGCATTTAGTTGCTATGATTGGACTAAATGCATAAAAACTTTGAAAGATAAAAAAATATAGAGTATTATAATCAAAAACAGAATTCCTTTCAAAATTTTCGATAACATTTTTTATATAATATCACAATTTGATTTGTACAGCAAGATTTCTAAAAAACAAAGCAAAAAGAGAATTGAAAATGTTTTGGAAAGAACGTATTCTATAGACAGATAAGGCGCAAGAAAGAGCAGAATCAGGTCAGATAAGTAAAAAATAAGACAGGTTTATATAGGTAATTGCGAAACTCGCGGTGCTCGTTCGCAACCTTGAACCAAAACAAGGAAGAATTCGCGAAGAGCACGACTTGTGGAATGAAAAATGGATAATCGGACATTTTA
>NZ_QUDO01000029.1 GCF_003477525.1 Ruminococcus sp. AF41-9 | reverse complement strand
GTCCTGCGTCAGATATCTTTGCCGTGCGTCAGCACGCCTGCAGATACCTTCCTTGTCCTTCGCACTCTGCTGAACTGTCTTGCTTGCATTATTTTCTGGAATTGCTATAGAAAAGATTTTGGAGAATTAAGAAACTTTTCGTACAGGCAGCCACCGTAGCTCGATATCCGGCAGCCACCCGACTTGTTGCAGATTGCAAATGAATGAAGGGAATTTATGGTTCCTTTTCATTTGCTGATTTCAGTATAAATGCAAAAACGAACGGAGACCAACGACCAGTAGTTGAAATTTAACCAAATCAAGTAGCGAAGCGGATTGTGAATATCCGCTTGACATCCTTACGGGTTTCTGTTATGGAAAAATTCAACTTTATGTAGTTTGTAAAAACATGAATTGTATTATAAAATTGAATTGTAAGTGTTAAAGCAGATTATAAGATAAGGGGATGGACAGTATGAGAACAAATGATATCAGCCAATGGGAAAATGTGTATTTATCGAATAAAAATACTTTTGCTTCCTGTAATAAAAGGAATTTAGAAGTTTATCGCTGTATCAGGGAAGAAGATTTTGATTCCAGAGGTGATAAAATCTGAAATAACAGATTAACAACTGAATAAGAAAACAAATTTATCTTGGGGGAAGGAAACTGGAAACAGTTTCCTTCTCTTTGTTAAGTGCCAGCAAAACAATATTTGCAATTTAACCAGCAAATTTTCTGCCTGAAGAAAATTACATTCTGCATAAGAATATCTCTGAGAGACAGTCTTGCGAACCTTTCTGATTTGGTCTATACTTGACTGCAATGAAACAAAAAAATCAAAGGTACAGCATTTGTATAGAAGACAGTACAGAGCAATATGACAGACTGAAAGGGAGACACAGATCATGACAGAAACAAGACGCTTATATTATGAAGATGTATATAAAAAAGAATTCACCGCAACCGTTGTAGAATGCAGAGAAAGAAAAAAAGGCTATGCCGTAATTCTGGATGAGAGTGCTTTTTATCCGGAGGGTGGCGGTCAGCCGAGTGATGTGGGAACTCTGGGTGATGTGCAGGTGACAGAGGTTCATGAGAAAGATGGTGAGTTACTGCATTACACAGACAAACCACTGGAAGCAGGAACAAAAGTAGAGGGAAAAATTGACTGGAACCGTCGTTTTGACCTGATGCAGCAGCATTCCGGAGAGCATATGGTGAGTGGCATCATTCATGCGAAATATGGATATGACAATGTGGGATTCCATATGGGCAGTGATGTGCTCACTGTGGATTTAAATGGAATGCTGGATGAAGCACAGCTCGCAGAGATTGAGAGAGAAGTCAATGAAAAAGTGTGGGAGGATAAGGAAGTTGTGATCACTTATCCGACTGCGGAAGAGCTGGAAGTGCTTGATTACAGAAGCAAGAAGGAACTGACAGGACAGGTTCGTATCGTAACTTTTCCGGGAGTGGATGTGTGTGCCTGCTGTGGAACTCATGTGACTCATACAGGTGAGATCGGTATGGTGAAACTTCTCTCTGTAGTGAAGTTCCGTGATGGTATCCGTATGGAAATGATCTGTGGAAAACGAGTTCTGGATTATCTGAATATGGTGAATGAACAGAACCATCAGATTTCCGTAAAGCTTTCTGCCAAAATGGAAAAGACAGCAGATGCTGTGCAGCGTTTGCAGGACGAAAACTTCCGTCTGAAAGGTGCAGTTGCCCGTATGGAAGAAGAAATGTTCCAGGCAGAGGCAAAGAAATGGGAAGGTTCCGGAAGTGTTATGATCTTTAAAGAGGGGCTGGAAGCGGATTCTGTCCGTAAACTTGCGGATGCGGTTATGAATACCTGTGAGGGATGCTGTGCAGTATTTTCCAGAAATGAAGATGGAAGTTATAAGTATGCTATGGGCGAGATTGACGGAGATTTATGTCAGTTTACAAAGGAAATGAATGCAGCATTAAATGGCAGAGGTGGCGGAAAGCCATTCTTTGTACAGGGGTCCGTGCAGGCAACAGAAGCAGAAATCAGAAATTTCTTTGAAAAATAAAAAGCTGCGGATAAAAACGGATAACAGATTCAGACACGTCGTAAGTTAAGAAAGAAAAAAGGCAGAGAAAAGGAAGAGAAACAGGGAATGTTTGGAGAGTGTCATGCGCATATAATCATGGATGGTGTGAACTACCGTCGTGCAGTTGATATGCATAAGAATGGTCCGGATGACCAGATAATAAAAGCACATCTGAAAGCTTATCAGGACAAAGGAATTACTTTTGTCCGTGATGGTGGTGATGCGCTGGGTGTTTCTCTGAGAGCGAAAGAGATTGCACCGGAATATGGAATCGATTACCGGACTCCTGTTTTTGCGATTCATAAAGAGGGACACTATGGCTCTATTGTCGGAAAGAGTTTTGCAACGATGAGAGAGTTCCACGACCGTGTGCTGGAGGCAAAAAAAGCAGGGGCAGATTTCATCAAGATCATGACTACGGGTATCATGGACTTTAATGCGCATGGAGCTGTCACAGGGACACCTCTGGATGCGGCTGAAGTGAAAGAAATGGTACATATTGCTCATGAGGAAGGCATGAATGTGATGTCTCATACTAACGGTGACTATGGCGTACAGGCAGCAGTGGAAGCCGGGGTGGACAGTCTGGAGCATGGAAATTATATGAATGAGGATAGCCTTGCTATGCTGGCACAGAGCCATATGGTATGGGTTCCTACGTTAGTCACTGTCAGAAATCTCATGGGCGATGGACGCTATGAGGATGAAGTGCTGTGGCCAATCATTGAGTCTGCAAAAGAGAATGTCAGAAAGGCTTTTCAACTTGGAATAAAAGTGGCTCCGGGAAGCGATGCGGGAGCTTACAGAGTTCTGCATGGACAGGGGATTCAGGATGAGATGGATTCTTTTGTAGAGTTTCTGGAGGAAGAGAAACGAGATGATGTATATCGCTGGCTTGCGGATGGTGAAGCAGAAATCAAAAAGAAATTTATGAGATTATAGCTTGTAATGAAGAGTGTAATAGTATTGCGATAAGCATTATAAGGGCTTTGTAATCATCCAAAATAATCAAAAGAAAAGCAGTTCATTTCACAGTGTACAAAACTGTAGATGAACTGCTTTTTGTGTGTAAGGTAAATACCTGATTTATTACAGATTGAGAGCGAATGGTAAGTTTGGTAAGTTTAATTTTACTTACGGATACTGAATCTTAACCGCAGTATAAATATTGGAAGATTTTGATTTGGACGGATGGAAGGTAATGACTACATAGTCCCCATATTCCATACTGCCTTCGGTAAGATCCTGGGCGTTTTCCGTGCGGAAGGTGTCTATGGCACCATCGTCTGTCTGGAGGGTGATGGTGTTGGCGGTACTGCCGATGATGGTTCCGGTTACAGTGAAAGAAATATGTTTGTTATCAATGGTGTCAGGGTCTTCTCCTGTTACGGCGATAATGCGGACGGATTCCAGAGGATCTGTCTGCAAGTCTCCGATGTATGTGACATTCACGTGAGAGCCGGGAGCGATTCCGCCTTTAAAATAGGCGGGGATTGCGGACATATCCAGGTTGAATGTGGTGTCGCTTCCAGCCGGTAAAATCTGAAGAATATTCAGATTTACTCCCTGTATTGTTGCCAGAAACTGTCTTTCTCTGTTGGCAATTTCCTCCGGAGTCTGTGTGACATCAGGTGCCGGAGTTGGAGTCGGATCCGGTATCTGTAAGTCCTTCAGATCGGAGATACTTAAGACTTTCAGATGGCTGGCGTTTAAGGATGCAGAGGAATCATCGGAAGTATCCGGAAATTCACCTTTAAAGGTAAGGTAAACCCAGTCACCGGCTTTGATGCCACTCTGGTAATATTGTTTAGTTCCGGTGATCGGGTAGGTGGCAGTTTTTCCTTTTTTATTTTTTATGGTAATGGTATTGGAGGTCAGGGAGATCACCTGTCCGTGTGCAGTATGCTTTTTCAGTTTGTTCTTTTTGTGGAACTCGTCCACAACTTTCAGGACATGCACACTGCTGGTATCTGTACCGGAAAGCTGTCCTTCGTAAATAATGCTGATTTCATCACCTGTGATCATTCCGCCCTCACATTCAAGAGTGGCATTGGAAACATTAAATACATAGGCTGCATTGTCCGTGTTCAGGATGAGCTGGTTTCCGGAAAAATCCTGAAGGGTACCCGAAAGCTCATCCATATAAACACGGTCTTTGGATTCCGTTACAGTGGTGGTATCAGATGAAGAAGTGATTTCCCGGGCAGAAGGATCGCCGGTAGATGTAAATTGTTCCAGTACAGTTCCAAGGCTGCACCCACTCATAGAGAAGCTAAGACCGGCACAGACACAGGCAGCAAGCAGTTTTTTCATAATTCAGACAGGACCTCCGATAAATCATTCGTTTGAGCATTGTTCCTGCCATATACAGTGAAAGAATCTCGCAGCATAATTATTTATGAGAGGAGATGACTTCTTTTGACTCGTCTGACGGATCAGGGATAAAATCGAAAATCTTCCGGTAATTTTCCCATTCCTCGTTGTCTTTGGCAGGAGTAGATATCAGGCCGGTACATTCCGTACAGGCATTGGTATTCAGGTAATTATCATAACATACATTGTAGGGATTTTGGCAGTTATTTTTACGCTTTTCTGACATTTTTTTACCTCCATGATTATAGCAGATGTGATCCGGCTTTCTGTATAATGGATAGTATTAGTATATGCATTTACTTTATGTGTGTTTTTCGTGAAAAGTGAACAAGAAATAAGTGTTAAATTTGACAAAATAATAACGAAAAGTATATTGCAATTTCTATTGATTATGTTATAATTTCGATAAATAAATAATAGCGAAGTAGGATTTTATGCGTCAAGTGTTCACAGGCTGGGGAGTCGCCGTGAAACGAAAAGCAGAAAGCGTGCTGCTTACGATATAATTTCCGCACCCGTTGCTACATGTGAGGACATCTCATAATGTGGAGGGATTATTATTTATGGTAACTACTCTATTTTTTAAACACATTATGGAGGTGTTTTTATTATGCAGAAAAAACAATATTGGAACGTAAAAACATTGGTGTTTATGGCTCTTCTGATCGCCATGCATCTGGTACTCACACGAGTTCTGGTGATTGATCTCGGTGCGTATCGTATTTCTGTAGGAAGCGTATGTACAATCCTTGCAGGTCTGTGGCTTGGCCCGGTAGCAGGTGGTGTCTGTGGTTTATGTGCAGATATTATCGGATGTTTCATGAAGGGATACGCTGTAAATCCGTTTATCACAGTTGCAGCAGTTCTCTGGGGTGTACTTCCGGCTCTTGCAAAACCATTATTTGCAAACAGAAAGAAAACAGGAAAGACAGTTGGTATCTGCGTATCTATCGTAGTGACTGCAATCCTGAGTTCTCTGGTATTTACAACAGCAGGACTTGTAATTATGCTTGGTTATAACTTCTATGCGATCATGCCGGGAAGACTGGTACAGTTTGCAATCATGATCCCGATTTACTGTGTACTGACCTGCCTGCTGTATTTCAGCCCGCTGACAGCAATGGTTGTCGGTAATGCGGCACCGGCAGTATTGAAAAATAAAACCGTGTAATTAAAACGGTAACGGTATAACTAAGAAACTATATATATCAGGATGTAAGATTATATAGTTGAGGCAGAATAAGACTGAAATGATGGACTGATAAGATAAGCTAAGAAAACATAGTTTTGCGCGGACTATGTTAATTACATATCAATCGATTCCCCGAAAAAGAAGAAAGTTAAGATATAAAAGACAGACCCACTGTAAAGCAGAAAATACTTTACAGTGGGTCTGTCTTTTTATAGCAAAATTTAACCAAATCAACCGCGGAGCAGACTATCTGATTATGAGCAGACAACGAAGAGGATGATTTTATCTGCCTGACCGTTACTTCTCTGGTGGAAAATTTCCGTTTTCATCCGGCTGTACCCGGAACCAGTAGGTGTAAAGCTGATGGAATCCAAGGGATTTATATAATGCACGGGCATTATCGTTTCCTTCTACTACCTGAAGATACGCATTCTGTGCACCTTTTTTCATTCCCTCTTTCAGAAGTCCGGTGCAGATCTGACGGGCGTAGCCGTGTTTGCGGTATTCTTCTTTGACATGGATGGCATAGATGCCGATATAATCTCTGTCCAGGATACCGAGTCCGGTTGCGATGATCTGCCCGTCTATGCGGATACAGGCGCAGATGGTTTCTTTCAGAATTGCCTGATACATGGACGGAACCACTTTGCGGTGGATGGGATTGGTTGTGTTTTTTAAATTGAACAGACTTTCAATCCATTCAGGTGGAATGGTATCGTAGAAAGTCACATCCGGATAGGGAGCGTCCAGTCGTGCGGCGTTCATGTTCATTGCCATGACATTGGTGGTATGCTGAATGGCGTATCCGCGGTTTTCCAGAACATAATCAAAGTCCGGGGAAACGAGAGGGCTGATTTTAAAGACTGCCGGAGTGCCGAGGCGTTTGTAGACGCTTTCACAGTAGGGGATTTTTTCCCTCCATGTGAGAGTGGAATTGCCGAATTGTTCCACGCTGTTTGTTCTGTGTGTATAAAAATAGGAAAATCTCAGAATCCAGCCGTCATACAGTTCCATTTTGTGAGACGGCCAGGCGTTCAGAGACATATCTTCGATTTGCTTTATTGTAGTTTCCATATATAGGGAGACTCCTTTCCATGTGAGTCCACAACTGCATGTTTATACATTGATATGCCATAATGATTTCCTGGTATAGAAAATTTACAGGAATCCACAGGCATGCAAAAGTGTCTTTTTAGAATTATACAGAGTTTAGAAACGATGTGCAAGAAAACTTTCGATTACCATAAAACATTCAGGGTAAAGCATGCTGCCGGGAATGAAGGGAACAGTCATTTATCTGGCACTTGTCTCCAGAATGAGAGAACGGAGCTTTCGGGCAAGCAATTCATGTCCACAGGCAGTAAGATGGATTCCATCTGTAGTGACCGCCTGAAATCCCTGTTTGACAGCTTCCCTGTTCAGAGTATCATGCAATGGCAGAAATGGCAGGCTGTATTTTACGGCAAGCTGTTGAATCTTGTTGGACATTGTACGGACATACGGAATCCATGTCTGATATTCTGCCGGTTTCGGGAAGATGAACGGTTCCATAAGAATGACCTGTCTGGCATCGGCTGTGAGCAGATGCAGTAACTCTGCATAGTGAGCGGAAAATTCCTGCATCATCTGTTCTTTCTGAGCTTCTGTGCGGTCTGTGTTCATCATCAGACCGATATCATTGATACCGATCAGCAATGTCACAACAGGAGAACGGTGCAGGGAGATACGATGCTGACGGATGTTATCCAGGACTCTTGCAACAGTGAAACCATCGAATCCGTAATTTTTGATCTGTACGTTATTGAATGAAGTTTCTTTCTTAAACATTTCTGAAAGCATCTGCACATATCCGTTTCCCAGTGGAAAATCTTCAAATAAATGATTGCAGTCTGTGATGCTGTCTCCGAGACAAATAATCTGCATGGTATAACTTCCTTTTATACTTATATTTTTTATATAGTAACAAATACTGATATCAATAAATGGTATTACCAATTTGAAGATTGGTAAATATTATAATATAAAATTTATATAAAAACTATATAAAATAATATCATCGCTTCACAGTTCAGTCAACGAAAAACAGGCTTTTTTCGTGGAAATGCACTATCGTAATTGAGAAAAATAATAAAATTAGAAAAATAAATGGTTATAATGCACAAAAAAAAGAACTCTTTTTGTCGAAAACAGTCAAAATGATTGTTGACTTTTTAATAGATTCGAATATAATAAACTCAAAATCTTGAATCCCTGGAAGGATTTATGAAATTTCATAGATTTCTTCATAGATCTCACTGGTCACTATGTGGTCGTGGGCTTTTGAACTTTCGACTGAGACATCTGAGAAGGACAGCAGGTAAGGACATCGCAGACAGACTTCGGGAAAAGACATCTGAGGCAGGCAGCAGGAAAAGACATCAAGGACGGACACCGGGTAAAGACATCTGAGACGGACATGATAAGAGAGTGAGAATGCCTTTCAGGGAATCAGAATAGAAAAGGAGGGAAAAGAAACGGGTAATTTAGCAGACACGTTAATGGAAGAACTTCAATGTAAGACAGTTTTTACCATACCGGTGTTTGGAGGAATACCAGTTGCAGAGTCAGTAGCAGTGACATGGGTGATCATGGCAGTGCTTTTAATTTTGTCATTGGTGCTCGTAAGAAACCTGAGTGTGGAAAACCCCGGTAAGAAACAGATTTTGTTGGAAACCGGTGTCAGTTTTCTTCATGATTTCTTTAAGGATATCCTTGGAGAAGAGGGAAAAATGTATATTCCCTATTTGATGACAGTTGTCATTTACATTGGAATTGCAAACATTTTCGGTGTGTTTGGATTTGTACCGCCTACAAAGGATTTGAACTGTACGATCGGTCTTGCACTCACAAGTATTTTTCTGATCGAGTATGCAGGATTCCATAAGAAAGGTCTGAAAGGCTTTCTTAAAAGCTTCGCAGAGCCGGCACCGATTATGCTGCCGATCAATATTCTGGAGGTCGCCATTCGACCCACATCACTTTGTATGCGACTTTTTGGTAATGTGTTAGGAAGCTATGTGGTTATGAAACTTCTTGAGTTATATGCCCGGCAGTTCTTCCTATTCCATTCAGCCTGTATTTTGATTTCTTTGACGGATTCATTCAGGCTTATGTATTTGTATTCTTAACTTCTTTATTTATTAAAGAAGCTATTGAATAAAAAAGATTACTGTTCATATAGGAATATGACACCTATATAAGACCTGAGACGCGGGACATAAGGGATAAGACATCAGTTATGAACAGCACTTAAATGCTGTCCGGATATTCGGTGGGTCATAGCAGTTATAAACAACTGTTGGTACAGACATCTGTTGCACAGGCATCAAATGATCTCATCGGAATATCGACAGGATAGCATATTGTGAAGAAAGATTTGTAATATTTAGTTTATTTCAGTTAAACAACAGGAGGAAAAAGTTATGTTAGTAGCTATTGGAGCAGGAATCGCAGTTTTAACAGGTATTGGCGCTGGTATCGGTATTGGTATGGCAACATCCAAAGCAGTAGAAGCAATCGCAAGACAGCCGGAAGCAGAAAGCAAGATCAGCAAATCCCTTCTTTTAGGATGTGCCCTTGCCGAGGCAACAGCTATTTACGGTTTCGTTATCGGTCTTCTGATCGTTATCATGCTTGGCTAATTGATGGATAAAGAATAACTAAGAAAGGCAGGTGGGACAGGTGATCGAGATTAACATCAACCTGGTCTTTACAATTATTAACCTGATTGTTCTTTATCTTTTAATGAAGAAGTTCTTATTTGGTCCGATCCTCAATGTGATGGAGCAGAGAAAAAACATGATTGACCAGCAGTTCGCAAGTGCCAAAGATACAGAAGAACAGGCATATGAACTGAAAGGTAAATATGAAGATGCACTGAAATCTGCGAAAGACGAATCCATGCGTATTGTAAATGCGGCAAAGGATGAGGCAAAAGTACAGGCTGAGCGTATTGTAAAAGATGCAAACACACAGGCTGGTGCAATGCTTGACAAAGCAAAGGCAGATATCAGGACAGAGCAGGAAAATGCTATGAAGGCTATGGAAAGCAGAGTGGCAGAGATTGCGCTGGATGCAGCCTCAAAGATCATGGGAGAGAAAAACAGCAGTCAGCAGGATTTGTCCCTTTATGACCAGTTTATAAAAGAGGCAGGTGATTCCAATGACGGAAACAAGCATTAATTATGCAAAAGCATTATATGAGCTTTCTGTCCCGGAAGAAGCTGTTTTGGAGACAGAAAAGATTTTCAGGAGTACCCCGCAGTTAAAGGTACTCTTGAGAATCCGCTGGTTTCTTTAAAAGAAAAAGAACATGTAATTGACAGGGTTTTCCCACAGGAGATGAAAAATTTCCTGAAGGTGACCTGTAAATATCAGAAAATCGGCAGCATTTATGAGATCCTGGAGGCATACGGCGATTACAGCCGCAAGCAGAAAGGTATCCTGAAAGCTGTTCTCACATATGTAACAAAACCGGAAGAAGCCCAGAAAGAGAAGATGGAAGATTTCCTTCGCAGGGAATTTGGAGCAAAGGAAGTAATCCTTACTCTCAGAGAAGACAAATCTTTGATCGGAGGCTTCATTCTTTCTGCCGGAGACAAAGAGTTCGACTGGAGTCTCCGCGGACGTTATAACAATTTAAGACAGAAATTGACACGGAGGTGAATAAAAGTTGGCTGCAATGAATCCAGATGAAATCATTTCGATTCTGAAAGAAGAAATTAAGAATTATGACGAAATCAGCAAGGACCAGGAAGTAGGAACAGTCATCTCCGTCGGAGATGGTATCGCCACGGTACATGGTATTGATCATGCTATGTATGGCGAGGTTGTAACCTTTGAGAATGGTCTGAAAGGTATGGTTCAGGATATCCGTGCAAACAGCATCGGATGTATCCTGTTCGGTAAAGATACAGGAATCAAAGAAGGAACAAAGGTAGCAAGAACCCAGAAGCAGGCAGGTGTGCCTGTAGGTGACGCTTTTATCGGAAGGATTGTAAACGCTCTGGGAGCGCCGATCGATGGTAAAGGTGAGATCAAGGCAGACGGGTATCGTCCGGTAGAGAATCCGGCACCTGGAATTATTGACAGAAAATCTGTAACAGTTCCTCTGGAAACAGGTATTCTTTCTATTGACTCCATGTTCCCCATCGGCCGTGGCCAGCGTGAGCTGATTATCGGTGACAGACAGACAGGTAAGACTTCCGTTGCACTGGATACCATTCTGAACCAGAAAGGTAAAGATGTAATCTGTATCTATGTTGCAATCGGACAGAAAGCTTCCACAGTAGCTAAGATCGTATCTACTCTGGAGAAACACGGTGCCATGGATTATACAACAGTATTCTCCTCCACAGCCAGTGACTGCGCACCGCTTCAGTATATTGTTCCTTATGCAGGTACTGCACTTGCTGAGTACTTTATGTATAAGGGAAAAGATGTATTAATGGTTTATGATGATTTATCCAAGCATGCGGTTGCATATCGTGCACTGTCACTGCTTCTGGAACGTTCACCGGGACGTGAGGCTTATCCTGGAGATGTATTCTATCTCCATTCCAGATTACTGGAGCGTTCCAGCCGTCTGAATGAAAAGGCCGGCGGTGGTTCTATCACTGCACTTCCTATCATTGAGACACAGGCAGGTGACCTTTCCGCTTATATTCCTACAAACGTTATTTCCATCACAGATGGTCAGATCTTCCTGGAGAGTGATCTGTTTAACTCCGGTATGCGTCCGGCGGTTAACGTAGGTCTTTCCGTATCCCGAGTTGGTGGTGCTGCACAGGCAAAAGCCATGAAGAAAGCAGCAGGAAGTGTCCGTATCGATCTGGCTCAGTATCGTGAGATGGAAATCTTTACACAGTTCAGTTCTGATCTGGACGAGGCTACAACTCAGCAGCTGAAATACGGAAGCGGACTTATGGAACTTCTGAAACAGCCGCTTTCAAGCCCATTAAGTCTTCATGAGCAGGTCATCACTCTTTGTGCGGCAACACACAAGGCAATGATGGATGTGGAAACTAAGAAGATGAAGAAGTATCAGAGAGATATGCTGGACTACTTTGACAGTGCTTATCCGGAAATCGGAAGAGAGATCGAGGAGAAGAGACAGCTTCCGGATGAACTGGCAGAAAAGATCGTGAAAGTGGCAGAAGAATTTGCAGATAAGAGCAGGTAGGTGTTGATATGGGCAGTACGAAAGAGATTCAGACTCGAATGAAAAGCATTCAGGACACCATGAAGATCACCAATGCCATGTATATGATTTCTTCATCCAAGATGCAGAAGGCCAAGAGAATCCTGTCCGATACAGAGCCGTATTACTATAATATGCAGGCGGCAATTTCCCGAATCCTGCGTCATATGCCGGATACAGAGCATCCTTTTTTCAGTATCCGTCATAAGATCGCAGAGGAAGACCGTAAGATCGGCTGTATCGTAGTTACCGGTGATAAAGGTATGGCAGGTGCCTATAACCATAATATCCAGAAAATGACAGAGCAGTTTATGGCAGAACATGAGCATTGCAAGCTCTATGTGCTGGGTATGGTAGGCCGTCAGTATTTCACGAAGAAACATATGGATATCGCAGAGAACTTTCCATATACAGTACAGAAACCGACTATGCACAGAGCGCGTCTGATCTCAGAGGAGATTACCAGAGCGTTCCTGGACAGAGAACTGGATGAAGTCCGTATTTTCTATACGGAGATGCAGAGTGCAGTTGCAATGGAGCCGGTGAATATGCAGCTTCTTCCATTGAAGAAAGCAGAGTTCCTGCCAAATCAGGCAATGCTTGCGGACATGCCGCAGGAGGAAATTGTGCTGTCACCATCAGCCGATGTACTTCTGAATACCATGATCCCCAATTACCTGACCGGTCTGATCTATGGATGTCTTGTAGAAGCGTATGCCAGTGAAAATAATGCCAGAATGATGGCAATGCAGTCCTCTACGGACAGTGCAAAGAAGATGCTCAGGGAGTTATCCATTGAGTATAACCGTGCGCGTCAGGCTGCCATCACACAGGAAATCACTGAGATTGTCAGCGGTGCAAAAGCACAAAAAAGGAAGTGACGACGATGAACAAAGGTAAAATTGTACAGGTTATGGGACCTGTTGTAGACGTTGTTTTTGAAGATGGAAATCTTCCTGAGATCAAGGATGCCCTTGAGGTAGAGAACAACGGTAAAAGATGTGTAATGGAAGTTTCCCATCATCTGGGAAACAATATGGTACGCTGCATTATGCTGAGTGCAAGCGAAGGCTTACAGCGTGACAGAGAAGTCATCGCCACAGGAAGCGGCATTAAGGTTCCTGTAGGTGATAAGACACTGGGACGTTTATTTAACGTACTTGGTGATACAGTAGATGACGGTCCTTCCCTTGAGGGAGAACAGAAATGGGTCATCCACAGAGATCCGCCGGATTTCGAACATCAGAAACCGGCTGTAGAAATCCTGGAAACAGGTATTAAGGTTATCGACCTTCTTGCACCATATGCAAAAGGTGGTAAGATCGGTCTGTTCGGTGGTGCCGGTGTTGGTAAGACAGTCCTGATTCAGGAGCTGATCCAGAACATTGCCACAGAGCATGGCGGATATTCCATTTTCACAGGTGTTGGAGAGCGTTCCCGTGAAGGTAACGACTTATGGTCAGAAATGAAAGAGTCCGGTGTTCTTGAAAAAACAGCCTTAGTGTTCGGACAGATGAACGAGCCACCGGGATCCCGTATGCGTGTTGCTGAAACCGGACTGACAATGGCTGAGTACTTCAGAGATGAGGAACACAGAGATGTGCTTCTTTTCATTGATAATATTTTCCGTTTCGTACAGGCTGGTTCCGAGGTTTCCGCCCTTCTTGGACGTATGCCTTCAGCCGTAGGTTATCAGCCAACACTGGCTACTGAGATGGGTGAACTTCAGGAACGTATCGCTTCTACTAAAGATGGTTCTGTAACATCTGTACAGGCTGTCTATGTACCTGCCGATGACCTGACTGACCCGGCTCCTGCAACTACATTCGCTCATCTGGATGCAACAACCGTTCTTTCCAGAAAGATCGTAGAGCAGGGTATTTATCCGGCCGTTGACCCGCTGGAATCTACTTCCCGTATCCTGGAGCCGGATGTTGTAGGTGAAGAACATTATGAAGTAGCACGTAAAGTACAGGAAATCCTTCAGAAATATAAAGAACTTCAGGACATCATTGCTATTCTTGGTATGGAAGAGCTTTCTGAAGAAGATAAGAGTACTGTATTCCGTGCAAGAAAGATCCAGAAGTTCCTTTCCCAGCCTTTCCATGTAGCTGAGAACTTCACAGGTATCAAGGGTAAATATGTTCCTCTGAAAGAAACCATCCGTGGATTCAAGGCAATCGTTGATGGTGAGATGGATCAGTATCCGGAAAATGCTTTCTTCAATGTTGGTACAATTGAGGATGTCATCGAGAAAGCAAAGACTGAGATGGGTCAGGAATAAGGAGCGGATTTTATGGCAGATACATTTGGTCTTGAGATTTATGCCAGTAATAAGCTGGCGTTTGCAGGACGTGCCAAAACTCTGACAATTCCGGCTGTTGATGGTGAGCAGGCTTTTCTGGCACAGCATGAGAATATTGTTGCAGCTATCATTCCTGGTGAAATGCGTTTCGAGGAAGCAGATGGCACAAAGCATGTTCTGGCTGTGAGCAGTGGGTTTGTGGAGATGATCAATAACCGTGTGAAGCTGTTCTGCCTGACCGCAGAAAGCCCGGAGGAGATCGACATCCGCCGTGCGCAGGAAGCCAGGGAGAGAGCAGAAGAACAGTTAAGACAGAAGCAGAGTATTCAGGAGTATCATATGAATCAGCTGGCACTGTCAAGAGCTATGGCACGACTGAGAGTTACGAGTCATAAAGAAATTTAGGTATATTTTGATAAATTGTAGTAAAGTTTTGGAGGGGACGCTGTTTAGGCATCCCCTCTGGTCATTTTTTAAAAGCTCAAGTTTTTTTGGGTATTATAGCAATTCCAGAAAATAATGCAAGCAATCCAGCCCATCAGAGCGTGAAGTCCTGCGTCAGATATCTTTGCCGTGCGTCAGCACGCCTGCAGATATCTTCCTTGTCTTTCACCCTCTGCTGAACTGTCTTAAATGCATTATTTACGAGGATTGCTATAGTTCATAAAAAGAGGCATCCGCCGGACAACTTGCTGGTCGTCCGGGCGGATGCCTTTTTTGCGTGAAATTCTGCTAAAACGGGTCACATGGATTTTTTCAGGGTACGGAAGTCTTTCATTGCCTGCCATCCGATCTTTGTGATTTTTTTCAGGTTGATGGAATTGGTTCCGGCCTGTCTTGGTTTGAAAGTGATGGGGATGAAAGTTACTTTTTCTTTATAGTATACGAAGTAAGTGGTAAGCATGATGTTAGGAAGGTTGTAGTTTTTCGGAAGCCGCCGGATATATTTGTTTACAAGGTCGGTGCGCATCAGGCGGAATGGGGCGTTGGCATCCGGAACTTTTACATGGAAGATCATGCGAAGCAGGAAGCATACGGTATTTTCTACAAACTTTCTGGATTTTCCGTCACCACGGACTTCACGGTTTCCGATGATGGCATCGAAATGGTTCCTTTTTTGCCAGAACTGTTCAAATTCGTCAGGATTGGTCTGCCCGTCGGAGTCTGTCTGGAAGATGTAATCGGCATGGTTTTTAATGGCATAGCGGTAACCGTAGAGAACGGTGGAACCGTGACCTCCGTTAGGCTTGTCCAGGGCGATGAGTAGTGGATGAGTTTTCATCTGGGCTTTGACGAGCTGCAGAGTATTATCCTTACTTCCATCATTAATGATCACCAGACGGGACTTCCCTTCTTCGTTGTGATTTTCTACAATCGGGTACCAGTCCCTGATGGTCTGTTCTATATTTTCCGACTCATTGTATGCCGGAATTACGATAAATAATGAAGACATAAATTACGCTCCTTTTGTTATTGTTATTACCTGTTTTTGAAACAATAAATTATTTTCATTATACCGTACAGAACCGAAAAGTGGCAATGGTTATAATTGAGGATTATTTGTCGAAACTGTTACATCGCTGTTTGGGCAACGGCATATCAGTTCTGAAAATGAATCTGCTGTTCTGCGAGAACCGGATAGCGGATCAGAGAGTCTGTGTCCAGGTTTTCATGGTTCATGTTTACAGCACAAATCTGATGATTTTCGTAGGTTGTGTAGTAATAAATTCCTTTTGTCGCGTTGCAGCAGGAAGTGTAGATGGTGATTTCATATTTTCCATCTGCCACTTCGCAGCATCCTCTCTGCTGGTCTACAGAGCCGAGGATATGGAAGAACTGGCTGACGCTTTCGGCTTCGGATTCTCCGGAGGTGGAGTTCATTCTGGTAAATGCGACTTTTGCGAAGCGGGAAGCAGAAGAAAGATCTCCCGGAAGTCCCAGGGCACCCATGCCGCGGCTGTAAGACTGAAGCTTCAAGCCCGGGGCAAAGGTATTTTTCGGTTGTTTAGGAGATAAGCCCTGATAATTATTCAACTGAAACATCTGCTGTGGAAATGGTGGGTTGTTGGTCAGAACTCCGACCGGGTTATCGTAAATATGAAGTCCGTCTTTCATGGACTCGATTACAATACAC
Source organism: Ruminococcus sp. AF41-9 (assembly GCF_003477525.1). GTDB lineage: Bacteria > Bacillota > Clostridia > Lachnospirales > Lachnospiraceae > Blautia_A. The sequence continues at coordinate 32,233 of NZ_QUDO01000029.1, read as the reverse complement.
CCGGAAGCATCTGCCAGAATCCAGTGAAGCTGTGCGCAGGGAAACATTTCACTGAACTGTGTGTTGGTCAGATTCATAACGGAAAGTTTCTGACGGGCTTCTTCCAGAGTGGCACACTGGCTGAGAATCCACGGAATAAATTCAAACTGGGCTACGTTTTCTTTCTCTGATACCGGTTCTGCATAGACTGCATTTCCCACAAAATTCAGACCTGCCATTCCAAGCCCTTTTTCATTGATGGCATCATAATAAAGCGGATAGTCACCGGCAACATGAGCCATGCCAATGATTGCATAGTGACTGTTCAGAACTTTATCTGAATGACGGAAGTGGAATGAATAGTTTCTCGGAGTGATGGTGATTTCATCCCCGTAGGAAAATTCATAGTCAAGGGTTCTGCCAAAATAGAAATCTTTTGTCTTATAAGTTGCTGCTGTACACATAATGATTCCTCCTGTCTGAATTATGAGCAAATGGTGTGGTGGATGATTTATCCGCCTGACTGTTCATATCATAGTAATAAAAAAGGTATTATTTTTGTTTTTGGAGAATATTACCACAAACTTTCCTGTTTATGCAAGATACATGTGGCTATTTTCTGTATACATGTAGTATACTGTTATTACTTACTGTTCATACAGCGTGTTTCCAGAGATATTTTTATGGGCAGTGATGAACTGTGAACAGGAAAAAGCAGTAGTAATATAATGTCTGCTCATAAAACAGAAAGGATAACTGTGAAGGTACTGAACAGTTACCAGAAAGGAAACAGATAAGAATGGTCACAATTAAAGAAATAGCAGAAATGGCGGGAGTGAGTACAACGACAGTGTCCAATGTGCTGCACAAAAAAACAGCCCGGGTTTCCGCAGAAACAATAGAGAAAGTAGAGAAACTGCTTGCAGAAAACAATTATATTCCAAGGCTGGGGCTGAATGCATTAACGAATAAGAGTTCAAAGATTATCAGCATCCTGATCAACACGCCTGCGTTTGCCAGAGGGTCTGCATATGAAAGTCCTTTTTACGGAAGAATCATCGGTAAGCTTGAGGAACTTCTGCGGAAAAAAGGATATTATATCATGATTTTTTCGGACAAGAACGTGGAAGAAATTGAGAAGATGACACTTGGATGGAACGTAGACGGGATTATTTCCATTTCCATGCCTCTTGTATACTGCAAAAAGATTTCCGCACTTTCTGACAAACCGATGGTTGCCATAGATATGGGACAGCTTCCGGAAGAGGATGATAAGTTCTATTTCGTAACGTCAGAAGATGAAAAGGCAGGAGCTGAGATGAGTGCATATTTGATCTCTCAGGGAGTGAAACGGATCGTGTATCTGGCAAATGATGATCATGGTGCAGACTACCGGAGATATCTGGGAGCCAGAGAGACGGCAGAAAAATCCGGCTGTGAGCTGGAGACGAGGTGGCTGCCTGTGGAAGCAGACGGCAGGCAGGAAGTGTACGAAGGGTTGCTGAAATATACGGGAACAGACACGGCACTGTTTTTTTCCACTGACAGAAATGCGGCGGAGATGATTTCTTTTCTTCACAGAAACAAGGTAGAGGTGCCGGAAGATATTTCAGTGGCAGGAATTGATGATGACGTATTTGCCACCATCGTATATCCGACGCTTACCACTATGAAGATTGATGTGGAAGAGAAAGCAACTGTGGCGGTAGATATCCTGATGAAACTGATTCAGGGAGAAACGTGTACGCCGTATATTCACAAGACAAAAGTGCAGCTCATAGAACGTGAAAGTGTAAAGAAGTTACAGAAATAACACGGGTAAAAAACAGCAGAAAAAGTTGGTTTTACAGTGAATGATATCAGGTATATATCAGATACAGCAGGATATAAAAATATCATACATGAAAGGATAAGAGACTGAAAATACAGGATAAACGTGAAAAGGGGAAGTGCAATGGAGAAAGTATTTAAGATTCATGAAAACGGCATCCACATGGTATGGAAGATCAGAGAGGACGGAGGCGTCCGACTGCTTCATTTTTCTGCACTGCCGTTTGATGAAAAGACGATAAAAAATGATTACGAAGAAAACGGATGCAGACTGGTGGAACTGGAGGCAGCAGGCTATGACAGACCAGAAGAACGTCACGGAACCAAATATATTGTAACTGCGCCGGGATACCGCATGAAATATCTGAGCCATAAAGATGAAAGAAATGAAACCGGAAGAAAACTGGAAATCTGTACAGGCGATGAAGAATCCGGATTACAGGCGATAAATCACTTTCAGTTTTTTGACGGAATTGCCATGGTAAGATGCTGGTGCGAAGTAAAGAATACAGGAACAGAAACACAGACTCTGGAATATGTTTCTACCTTCAATCTGAACGGCGTGGAAAAAGAAGGTGTTTTGACACCGGACGAAAAAATCCGGATCGGAGTGGTACATAATGCATGGCAGAAAGAGCTTCAGGTAAAAGAATATTCTCTTCCGGACGCAGGAATGGAATTTGCCCAGTTTAAGGCTCCTGTCCGTTCTTCCAAAGCTTTTGAGATCACCAACACCGGAAACTGGTCTGCAAAGAGTTATATTCCGATGGGATATGTGGCAAACACAGAAACAGGAAGCAGACTGTTCTGGCAGATCGAGCATAATGGTTCCTGGCACTGGGAAGTCAGCGATTTTACCAATCATCTGTATGTGCAGCTCAGCGGACCGACAGAACAGCAGTCTCACTGGTTCAAAGACCTGAAACCAGGAGATACTTTTACCACAGTTCCGGCAGGCGTGGGAGCAGTTACCGGAGAACTGGGAGAGATGGCGAAGGAACTGACGAAATACAGAAGAGCGATTCGCAGAAAGAATCAGGATAATGAAAAACTGGGCGTCATTTTCAATGATTACATGAACTGCCTCTGGGCGGATCCGACCACAGAGAAAGAAATCCCACTCATCGATGCTGCGGCAAAAGCAGGCTGTGAATATTTCTGCATTGATGCAGGCTGGTATGCAGACGGATTCTGGTGGGATGCGGTAGGGGAATGGAAACCTTCTCAGAAACGTTTTCCAAATGGAATCAAAGAAGTGATCGACTATATCCGTTCCAAAGGAATGATCCCGGGACTCTGGCTGGAGCTGGAAGTTATGGGAATCAAGAGTCCGATGGTTGAGAAAATGCCGGAAAAAGCATTTTTCCAGAGACATGGAAAGAGAATCTATGACAGAAGCAGATACCAGCTTGATTTCCGTCAGCCGGAAGTCATTGCACATGCAAATGAAGTCATTGACCGTCTGGTGCGGGAATATGGCATCGGTTATATCAAGATGGATTACAATATCGAACCGGGAATCGGCACAGAAGTAGATGCATCCTGCCCGGGTGAAGGACTGCTTGGACATGAGAGAGCTTATCTGGCATGGCTGGACAGCGTTTTCCGGAGATATCCGGACCTGATTATCGAGAACTGTTCCAGTGGCGGGCTTCGTATGGACTATGCAATGTTGTCAAGATACAGCATTCAGTCCACCAGTGATCAGGAAGATTACCGTTATTATGCGACCATTTCTGCAAATGCACCTTTGGCTGTTGCCATGGAGCAGGCAGCGGTCTGGTCTTATCCGAAAGCAGGAGCCAGCGAAGAGGAGACGATTTTCAATATGGTAAATGCCATTCTTCTCCGCATTCATCAGAGCGGACATCTGGCAGAGATTACGGATGTGCAAAAAGATCTGGTAAAAGAAGCCCTGGATTATTACAAAACCATCCGTGGGGATATCAGACAGGCATATCCATACTGGCCGATCGGAACTTCCGGTTATTCTGATGACTGGTCTGCCCTTGCTCTGGATGCAGGAAAGAAACATTACGTGGCAGTATGGCGCAGAGGCGGAAAAGACAGAATTTCCCTTCCGATGACGAGACTTGCAGGAAAAGAAGTAAAAGTCCGCTGTGCCTATCCGCAGAATCGTCCGGTTACATTTGGATGGAATGCGGCTGAAAGTTCTCTGAGTGTGAGAATGGAAGAAGAGATATGTGCGCGTCTGTTTGAAATCGAAGTTGTAGAAGATACACAGAAATAAAACGGATAAGAACAGACAAAAACAGATAAAAACAGATAAACAGGACATAAACGATACGATATAAACAATAAGATAAATATAAAACAATTATAAGGAGAAACCGTCTTTCCATTATTCTGGTACGAATGGAAAGACGGTTTTTTCAGGTTTTGACAGGTTATCACAGGTTATGAAGAAAACCTACAATAAAATTAATAAAAATAACAAATAAAATGTTGACAATGCACATAAAACAGGCTATATTGAGAATAACAAAAAGAGCTGTTGATTACTCGATCACGGACAGCTTATCAGGTAACTGCCAACACACATGAGAACAACATTATGAAACAGGAAAGCAGGACAATGAAGCAAAAGAAACAGATCATCGTATCCGTTTCTACTACAGGATTAAAACAGGAGGATCAAGAATGAAGTTCACAGAAGGTTACTGGGAGAAGAATGAACGTGCCAATGCATCTTATGCATCACAGGCTTTCACAGCAGAAGCAATTCCAGGAGGAATGAGAATTGTTTCTCCGTTCCGCGAGATTAATGACAGAGGCGGTGCTCTGGATGTAGGAACCATCACTACAGAATTTACTTCTGTACGCAAAGATATCATCAGTGTCAGAAGCTATCATTACGAAGGATATGTCAAAGGCGAGCCAAGATATGACCTGAACGAAGACCCGCAGGAAACAGAAGTAGAGATCACTGACACAGAGGCAGTGATGAAAGCCGGAAGAATGACCGTAAGGGTCAACTTAAAAGAATTCCAGATTACTTATGAAGTAGATGGAAAAGTTCTGACAAACATCGGATTCCGCAACCTTGGATACATGCAGTATGACAGAGCAACCCTGACCAAATTCCCGGAACCAAACTATATGGCAGCACAGTATCAGCCATATATGGTAACTGAGCTTTCTCTTGCACCGGGTGAATGCGTCTATGGTCTTGGTGAGAGATTCAGCGCATTTGTGAAAAACGGACAGGTTGTAGATATCTGGAATGAAGACGGCGGTACCGCTTCCCAGATTTCCTACAAAAATATTCCATTCTATGTAACAAGCAAACATTACGGTGTATTCGTAGACCACAGCGATCATGTTTCATTCGAAGTTGCCAGTGAGAAAGTTGAGAATGTAGGATTTTCCGTAAAAGGCGAAGAGATCAGATATCACATCATTTATGGCGATGATATCAAAGGTGTGATCGAGAATTACACAGACCTTACAGGAAAACCGGCACTGCCTCCGGCATGGTCCTTTGGATTATGGCTTTCCACATCTTTCACAACCAACTATGATGAGGAAACAACCAACTCCTTTATCCAGGGAATGGCAGACAGGGACATTCCGTTAAGTGTATTCCACTTTGACTGTTTCTGGATGAAAGAATTTCACTGGTGTGATTTTGAATGGGATTCCAGAATTTTCCCGGATGTACCTGGAATGCTGAAACGTTATAAAGAAAAAGGACTGAAAATCTGCGTATGGATCAATCCTTATATCGCACAGGGAACAGGCTTCTTCAAAGAAGGTATGGAGAATGGATATCTGGTACAGCGCGCAGATGGAAGGGGCGTAAAACAGATCGATAACTGGCAGCCTGGAATGGGTCTGGTTGACTTTACAAATCCGGATGCAGTGAAATGGTATCAGAATAAGCTGAAAACTCTGCTTGATATGGGCGTTGACTGCTTTAAGACAGACTTCGGTGAAAGAATCCCGATCGATGTAAAATATCACGACGGTTCTGACCCTGTTTCCATGCACAACTACTATACCTTCCTTTACAATCAGGCAGTATTTAACCTGCTGAAAGAAGTAAAAGGCGAAGGAGAAGCAATTCTTTTCGCAAGAAGTGCGACAGCAGGCGGACAGCAGTTCCCGGTTCACTGGGGTGGTGACTGCTCTGCAACTTATGCTTCTATGGCTGAGAGCTTAAGAGGCGGTCTGTCCTTCACATTATCAGGATTCTCCTTCTGGAGCCATGATATGGGTGGATTTGAACTGACAGCAGCACCGGATGTATACAAACGCTGGTTACAGTTTGGCCTTCTTTCCACACACAGCCGTCTGCACGGTTCCAAGAGCTATCGTGTACCGTGGTTGTTCGATGAGGAAGCTGTAGACGTTTGCCGTAAGTTTACAAAACTGAAATTAAGATTATTGCCATATCTGTACTCCATGGCTGTGAAATCACATAAGACAGGTATTCCGTCCATGCGTGCAATGATCATGGAATTCAATGATGATCCGGCTGTAAAATATCTGGATATGCAGTATATGTTAGGTGACAGCATTCTGGTTGCACCGATCTTCAATAAAGAAGGCCACGTAGAATATTATCTGCCGAATGGAAAATGGACTCATCTGTTAAGCGGTGAGGTCAAAGAAGGCGGCAGATGGTATGCAGAAGATTATGATTTCTTCTCACTGCCTGTATTTGTAAGAGAAAATACTCTGCTCCCGATCGGCGCAGTCGATACAACCGTTGACTATGATCTGGAAAAAGATGTTCAGATTCAGGTTTATGAACTGGGAGAAAAGGCAGCAGCAACCTGCGAAGTTGTAACCAGAACAGGTGAGACAGCAATGGTTGTAAAAGCCGGAAGAGACGGAAACAATGTAATCTTCGAAACTTCAGAAGAGAATAAAGGCATGACTTACCTTCTGAGAAATATCCATGCAGTATCCGGCGTCACAGGAGGAACTGTAGTGGAAGATACAGATGCAGGAATCGTTCTTGCACCTGCCGGATGCAAAATGGAAGTTGTACTGTAATCTGACAGTATAAGAAAGATAGTAAATGCAGCAGTATGGTTTCTGCTGACAGAGAATAACTGTTTATAAATATTTTAGAATTTCGACAAAAAACAGGACTGGACAAATCCCTTGCCCAGTCCTATAATAATATTCACCAGAGATCTTCTGGTAGTCAATCCCGCCAGCTCGGCGGTAAATTCCACTTTTATTTTTTATTAAAAACCAAATATAAGGAACAAAAGAAATGCAGGATTATCTGTCAGAGTCAGGCGGATATTCGCAATTGAAGCAGGGGACTTACCTGATTTGATTAAATCCTGAGATTTTGGAACGGGAGGTGATAAGTCGTGTATTTTTTCACCTTTTTCCTGTCATAGTTGCCGGAACTGCCATGATCATGGATCTTCGGAATGCAAAGATTGATAATGGCTGGATCTTATTTTCCATGTTTCTGGGACTGATGATATGTATCCGGGAAAAAGGCATTTCCGGGGTATGTTTTTTTGTTACAGGAAGCAGTTTTCCGCTGTTTCTGATTATCCTGTTTCTGTTCGGGATGTTAGGTGCCGGAGATATCAAACTTTTCTGTGCACTGGGAGGTGTCATGGGCACCGGAGCAGTTTTTCGATGTATTCTTTCTTCTTTTCTTCTGGGAGCAGTTTTTTCTGTCCTGTTTCTGATCACTACACGCAGTTTCTGCGAAAGAATCCAGTATTTTATCACTTATATGGAGAACTGTAGAAATGCAGGAGAAATAATACCCTATCGAAGAAAAGAGATTACAGCTCCGGAGAATTTTCATTTTACTGTGCCCGTTTTTCTGAGTGTCATGTTGTACGTGGGAGGTATTTATTGAGAAGAAGCGTTTTTGCTGTGTGCGATCTTGAAGTAGAGTATGCTTTGAATTTTATGGATTTTCTGAATCGAAAGAAGAATATTCCTTTTGAGATACAGGCATTTACAGCAGTTGAGAATCTGATTGATTATGGGAAACACACACATATAGAGTTGCTGTTAATTTCCGGAAGGGCCATGTGCCATGAAGTCCGGGAACTGGATATCGGAAAGATCATTATTCTGTCGGAGGGTGTGCATCCTCCGGACCTTGATCAGTATCCCAGTGTGTATAAATATCAGTCATCTTCTGATGTACTCCGTGAAGTTATGGAGTACTATGGGACAGAAAAAAAGACTGCTTCGGATACTTTTCCTGTATTAAAAAAGAACACGGAAATCCTGGGAGTATATTCGCCTCTGGGACGATGTCTCAAGACCTCTTTTGCCCTGACGCTGGGGCAGATCCTTGCAAAAAACAAAGCAGTTCTTTACCTGAATCTGGAGGAATTTTCCGGATTTGAGGAACTTTTGGGAAAAGGATTTGCGCATACATTAAGCGATCTTCTTTATTATGTGAGACAGGATAACCAGAATCTGCTTCACAAAATGAACAGTATGGTACAGACCATCAACAATCTGGATTATATTCCCCCTGTACAGATGCCGGCAGACATCCGGGGGATCACCTGGCAGGACTGGGAACGGCTTTTGCAGATGATCATGCATGACAGTTCCTATGAAGTGGTAGTGCTGGATATTGGATGTGGGATTGATGAAAACTTCCAGTTACTTGACCTGTGTAAACGGATTTACATGCCTGTACTGGCGGATACTGTCTCACAATGTAAGATCGCACAGTTTGAAAATCTGGTGCGTATCTGGGATTTTCCGCAGATTCTCGAAAAAACAGTAAAGATCAGTCCGCCGTTTCATATGATATCGGCTCCGTCTGCCTCCTGTATTGAACAGATGGTGTGGAGCGAGCTGGGAGATTATGTACGGGAACTTCTGCGGAAAGAAACAGAATAAACATGAGAACAGGAAACTGTGATGATGGGATAAAAACGGCATAAACGGTAACGAAAAGGGCATGAAGGGAAGTAAAGAAGGATGAACAAAGAGACATTTCGAATGTTGCGTCAGATGCTGATGGAAGAACTGGATCTGTCCAGAGAACTGTCGGATAAGGAAATTCTGGATGTGATCGATGAACTGATCCTGAATCAGATGCAAGAAGTGCGCCTTGCACTGAAAGAGAAAGTGCAGCTCAGACAGGAATTATTTTATTCTGTGCGTAAACTGGATGTGCTTCAGGAACTGATCGATGATGAGACAGTGACAGAGATCATGGTAAACGGACCGGAGACAATCTTCGTGGAACGAAACGGAAAACTGATGAAATGGCATAAAACCTTTACTTCCCGTGAAAAACTGGAAGATGTGATCCAGCAGATTGTCGGAAAATGTAACCGTGTGGTAAATGAATCCATGCCGATCGTGGATGCCAGACTGGAAAACGGTTCCCGTGTCAATGCGGTTATTTACCCTGTGGCATTAAACGGACCGATCCTGACGATCCGCCGTTTTCCGGAACATCCGATCAGCATGGAGAAACTGATCGCACTGGGGAGTATCACGCAGGAGTGTGCAGAGTTTTTACAGAAACTGGTGAAAGCGAGATATTCCATGGTCATCGGAGGTGGAACAGGAAGCGGAAAGACAACCTTTCTGGCGGCAATGTCAGAGTATATTCCCAGGGATGAAAGACTGATCACCATAGAAGATAATGCAGAGCTTCGCATCCGGGGAATTGACAATCTGGTACGTCTGGAAGCAAAGATGGCAAATATGGAAGGTGCAGCTTCCGTGACAATCCGTGACCTGATCAAATCTGCACTGCGAATGCGTCCGGACAGGATCATCGTGGGCGAGGTCAGGGGCGGAGAGGCTATGGATATGCTGCAGGCGCTTAATACCGGTCATGAAGGATCCTTATCAACCGCGCATGCAAATTCTGCGAAAGATATGCTATCCCGTCTGGAAACCATGGTGCTTATGGGAGTAGACCTTCCGCTGGAAGCTATCCGCAGACAGATTGCGTCCGGCGTGGATATTCTGGTCCATCTGGGAAGAATGCGGGATAAGTCAAGGAAATTACTGGAAGTAACTGAAGTGTGCGGTTTTGAAAACGGAGAAATCCAGATTCGGCCGCTGTATCAGTGGCAGGAGGGAAAAGGTCTGGTCAGGACAGCACCCCTCCTCCACATGGAAAAACTGGAAAGAGCGGGGATTGAATTATGAAAGGGAAAGAAAAAGGACAGTTATATGCCAAAAGAGACTATGCACATTATCATTTCACGGGAAAAGAAATCATGAAATATCTGCTGCAGGCATTTATGCTCTGTGCAGCAGTGGATTATCTTTTCTACAAAAGTATCTGGGTACTGCTTCTGATGAGCCCATTAGCTATGGGCTATCTGAAATGGCAGCAGAATCGCCTGATCCGGGAGCGGCGTAAGAAATTGAACTACCAGTTTAAAGATGCGCTGACCTCCTTAAGTGTCGCTGTACAGGCGGGATATTCTGTGGAAAGTGCGGTGAATGCCTGCGCCAGAGATCTGGAGCGTCTTTATGGCAGGGGAACGGATGTGGTGGAGGAGTTTCGGTATATCGAAAGCCAGCAGCATGTCAGTGTTCCTCTGGAAGAACTGTTTCTGGATCTGGGCGAGCGGAGTCAGGTGGAAGATATCGAAAATTTTGCGTCTGTTTTTTACACAGCCAAACGTACTGGCGGGGACATGAATAAAGTGATCCAGAAAGTGACGAGGATGCTGGGAGATAAGATTGATGTAAAAAAAGAGATTGAAGCTACACTGGCAGCGAAAAAATCTGAGCAGATGATCATGAGTCTGATGCCTGCCGGAATCATCGTTTATTTACAGATGACCTCTCCGGGATTTTTAAATGTCCTTTATGGAAATCCCTTTGGAATTGCCGCAATGAGTGTATGCCTTGCAATTTATATCACTGCATACTGGATGGGAAGAAAAATTGTAGATATTGAGGTGTAACAGAAGAGATGTGGGTACATGTTGTCATTTTTGTTATGATTCCGGTATTACTGCTGGGATGGAAAAAAGGATGGATTCCTTCAGCAGGGATTGGCGGCAGAGATGGAATACGGCTTTTTACGATGATTGCCGTGGCCGGAAATCTGCTCGGCATGTTTCTTACTGTCGGAGGCAGCGGACAGGTGTATTCTCAGGGATATCGCATGGAAAAGGAGGACACAGGATCTTATGAGAAGGAATTCATGGTATCCATGGATGGAGAAAAGGCAGTCACCCTGTACATTCAGGTACCGGAAAAAGAACTGGAAGAGCAGGAAGAACAGGAACAGAGCAAAAAGCTGACTCCGAAAGAGCAGGCACAGAAAGATCTGGCAGAGGCAGTGGCGAAGTATAACGAGGAAAAAAACGATCCGGACTATTATTATCTGCCGGATTCCTGGGAAGGAAAACATCTGGTATGGGAAAGTCCTGCGGATACTTCCGGAATGCTTCTGACGGGGATTTTTCTTATGGCATCTTTGGTGCTTCTGGTCATGAAAGGAAGAGAAGAACAGGTAAAACTCCAGAAACGATATGAGGAACTTCTGATGGATTATCCGGGACTGATCATGAAATTTACGCTTCTGGTTCAGGCAGGAATGACGGTAAGAAAAGCTTTTCAGAAAATCTCACTGGACTATGGCAGGAAAAGAAAACGGATACAGAGAGCTGCCTATGAAGAAATCCGCATTGTCTGTTATGAAATGGAAAGTGGTGTTTCGGAAGCAGAGGCATACCGGAGATTCGGAGAACGGTGCGGGCAGGCAAAATATAAAGTTTTTGCCACCCTTCTGATCCAGAATCTTCAGAAAGGAAGCCGGCAGATGGCAGAGATGCTGGAAAGAGAATCCACAGAAGCCTGGGAAGAACGAAAACGAAAAGCCCGTGTTCTGGGAGAAGCGGCAGCTACGAAACTGCTGGTACCTATGATGATGATGCTTATCGTTGTTATGGCAATTGTGATGATTCCGGCGTTTCTTTCCTTTTATGGAGGAACCTGAGAAAAAAGGAAGGGAACTGCTGACCGGAGGTAACAATATAAGGGAAAATATATAAAAAAAGACGGAGGAAGAAGATGGAGAAATTGATGGAACTGAAAAAGCTGGCGAAAAATTTCATTGAGGAAGAAGACGCAGTAGGCGTTGTGGAAATTATTTTGATTCTTCTGGTCCTGATAGGACTTGTCATTCTTTTTAAGGAACAGCTTACCGATCTGGTAAAAAATATTCTTTCCAAGGTCACCAAACAGAGTAACACAATCTGATCATAAAGGAGGAGGTGTACTTTCTGCATGGAGATGTGCATTGAGAAGAACTGTACAGGAGAAAACAGGATGGGAGAAATCTGTATAAAAAGGGTGAAAAGCAGATGCAGAATAAGAAACAGAAACGGAACAGGAAGTATTACTGTATTTCTTGCCTTAATTCTCAGTCTGATGCTTTCTCTTGTGTGTACCAGTATTGAGTCTGTAAGAATGGCATCTGCCCGGACACAGATTCTCAATGGAATGGATATTGGCCTGTATTCTTTATTTGGACAGTATGATAAAAAACTGCTGGAAGAGTATGATCTGTTTGCTTTTGACGGGTCTGTTGGCGGAGGTCAGCTAAATCTGGCGGCCGTCTGTGACAATCTGGAATCCTATATGAAACCGGTCTTAAAACAGAACAGTCAGAAACTGGAACTGAAGCAGAGCGGACTTACCGGCTATCGTCTTCTGACAGATGAGAACGGAGAAGTTTTTTATCAGCAGATCGTACAGTATATGCAGGAAACACTTGGAAGCCAGGGAGTACAGCTCCTCCTTAACAGAATGTCAGAGAGAGAAAAGAAAACAGAAGAAGCGGATTTAAAAGCAGGACAGGCAGAAACCGGAGGTTCGATCGACCGTTATGATTCGGAGATGGATCAGGCTTCGCAGAAAAGCCGGCAGGCAGCAGAAGAAGCAGCAAAGAAGCAGGAAGAACAGAGGAAAGATCAGAACTCTCAGGGAGGAAACAGTTCATCGGGAGATTCTTTCGGAAGTGGAACCGGTCAGCCGGAACAGCCAGCTCAGCCTGTACCACCGGCGCAGAAACCTGTAAATAATCCGATCACAGTAATCAAAAGAATCATGAAAATGGGAGCTCTGGAACTTGTCCTTCCCGCCGGAAAAGGAATTTCAGCTAATGAGATTGACAAAAGTACGCTGGTTTCCGGCAGGCAATTACAGCAGGGAATGAAAATGCCGGACGGAATTACAGCAGAAAACGGATATAGTTCCGGGATTCTTTTTCAGCAGTATTTAATGAATCATCTGGGAAATTACAGCGAACCTTCTTCGGCAGGGCTGGCATATCAGATGGAGTATATTTTTGCGGGAAAAGACAATGATGTAGATAATCTGAAGTCAGTTGCCACAAAACTTTTATTTATCAGAGAAGGTGTCAATTTCGCCTGCCTGATGGCAGACAATGTAAAACGTTCGGAAGCACAGGCACTTGCGACACTGATCGCTTCCAGCTTTCTGATCCCGCCTGCGGCAGCAGTGATTGAATCTGCATTACTTCTGTGCTGGGCATTTGCAGAAAGCGTTCTGGATGTAAGGGAACTTTTCTGCGGAGGCAAGATCCCTTTGGTAAAAACTGCAGCAGAATGGCAGATTTCTCTGGAAAATCTTCCGAATCTTATGCAGGGACTGGATTCCATGCGGCGAAATGATGAAAATGGAATGTCCTATGAGGATTACCTTCAGGTACTGGTTTTATCTGTAAATAAAAGTAAAAAGGTAATGCGGTCCATGGATATGATCGAAAATACTATCCGGAGCAATGGGAGGGAGCATTTTTACATGGATTCCTGTATTGTGGCACTGGAGGCATTTGCGGATGTGAAAGCCAATAAAAAGAAAGAGTTTCAGGTTATCAGACAGTACTGTTATTAACAGTATTATTCATGATGATATTAGTTAAGTTACTGATGACAGAATAAAAAAACACTGTTAAAAGAAAAGAGGTGTACAAAGATGCTTTTACAGATGGAAAGCACAAAATGCAAAAAAGAAATCAGAAAAAAAGATAAAAAAATCTATGAAAGGAAAAGACGCTCTCTAACGACTCATCCATCCTTGTTTCCCCCGAAAAGAAGGAAAAGACTTTCCACTGTAAAAGTATCTTTGCGCACCTCTTTCTGGAAAAAGGGCAGTCTGGCAGTGGAGACGGCTCTGGTGCTGCCGATCTTTTTTATGGGTATGGTGACGCTGATTTCTTTTATGGATATTTATCAGTTACAGACAGAACATTTAAGCCAGTTGTGTACAAAAGCGAAGCAGGCAGGAATGTACGCATATCTGGCAGGCGGAAGTGATGCGGGGGATATTACACTGCCGGATGTGTATACGTACGAACCATTTGGCGGTCTGGTCCCCTTGCCCAAAACTATCATTTATAACCATGTCAAAGTTCATGCCTGGACGGGAACTGTATTTGAAGATAATGGAGGAAATCAGGGTGATACAGAAACAATGGTTTATGTGACTGCATCAGGAAGTGTCTGTCACAAAGACCCGGGATGCAGTTACCTGAATGTTTCACTGAAACAGGTTTCCGGAAGTTCTGTGCTGTCAATGAATAATCAGTATGGGGAACATTATTCTGCCTGCGAAACCTGCAGCAGAAATGAAAAACCGGCGGGAATTGTATATGTTACAGATCAGGGAAACAGATACCATAACCTGGAATCCTGCAGTGGCCTGAAACGATCAGTGAGACTGGTGAAAGAATCATCTGTTTCAGGCATGGGAACCTGCAGCAGATGTGGATAATGGGGATAGTGTATATGGATTGAAAATGTAAAGGTGGAAAGTAGATAGTGAAAAGTAGATGACAGAAGGTACATGAATGGGAAGTGTACCGGAAAAAATGTAGACAGAAAGTATGCGGTTAGAAGGTCAACAGATGGAAATGATATGGGAAACAGGGATATTGATTTTTCTTGGAGTCAATTCCTGGACAGACATCAGAAAGAGAGAAATATCTCTGATTTTTACAGGGATTTTTGCAATAGCAGGTATTATCTGGCGATTGTCTGGTAAGGGAGTTTCGGTGGAAATTTTACCTGTGGCTGGCGTTGGATTGTTATTTGCAGGAATCAGTGTGATCACCAAGGGAGCATTGGGAATGGGAGACTGTCTGGTGCTCCTGGCACTGGGAACGGTGATGGATATGGGAGATTTTTTTCTTATGCTTTTGGGAGCAGTGTTCAGCAGTGCTGTATATGCAGGAATTTTACTTGTGATTCTGAAGAAGAACAGGAATACGGAAATACCGTTTGTTCCATTTCTGCTGATGGGATATCTGGGAGGCGTGATTTTATGGGGATGAGGAATGTTGAAACTGGAAATGTAAAAATGAAAGAAGCGGAAGAAAAAAGGGCAGAAAATAATAGTACGCAGATAAAAATCCGGAAGAAGACGCAGGGCATTTTTCAAAAAGCAAAAAAAGGAAGTCTGACTATAGAAACTGCATGTCTGATGCCCTTGCTTCTGCTGGTGCTGATGGGGATTCTTTATCTTAGCTTTTTTGTTCACAACAGAGCGTGGCTGACAGCGGCTGCCTATGAGTCTGCATTAAGCGGCAGTATGGAAGGAATCAGGAAAGACGGGCAGGTGTATGAGACAGCCAGAATACGCAGCGAAGAACTTGCCAATACCGGATTTTTCGGAGCAGAAAATCTCAGCACACAGACTAATGTGGGAAAAAAAGTGCAGGTAACTTATGATCTGGATACGGTTTCCGGTTATGGAGGACTTTCCTGGCATCTGCGTACAGAAGGTACGGCAAAGATTATTGATCCTGTAAAACATATCCGAAAAATCCGCAGTGCAGCAGCAATCCTGAAAGGAGCCGGTGAATAAAATGAAAGCAGAATATAAGAGAGATATGAATCATAATTACCTGATCCTTTACGGAGAAAGTGAGATCAACACAGATTCTTATCAGGTGCGTATGCTTGTAGGGAATGTAATTCCGTCATTATTGAAATGCAGAATCCAGGGAATGGATGGACAGTTTCTGGTATATTTTGATATTACTTCCAGACAGTCATTGAGTACCTTATATGAAGAGAGGAAGTTTGGGGTGGATGATCTGAGACTGGTTTTGGCGGGTTTGTTCAGGCAATGGAGGATGCGGCAGAATATCTTATGAATCCAGGTCAGATGGTGATCGCTCCGGAATATATTTTTGTAGATATGGAGAAGAAGAAAATCTATTTCTGCCTGATGCCGGGATATGAAAAGGACATCCGGGAACAGTTTCAGGCTTTGACGGAATATATCCTTCCGAAAATTGACCATGAGGATGGAGATGCGGTTATTCTTGGATATGGGGTTTACAGGCGGGGAATGGAGGACAGCTTTCATCTGGAACATATCAAAGAGGAGCTTTATAAAACACAGGGAAAAGAAAGAGAGAATACAGGGACTACAGAAGCAGAAAGAGGAAAGATATCCGGCAGTATGACGGGAAACAGAAAAGAAAATATAGCTGGAAATATCGCCGGGAATATCGCCAGAGGATTGACGGGGGATAAAGCGGAAGAGGAAGAAAATGTAAATACAAGGACAGAGAAAGAGACAGAGTTCATGCGGGAATCCGATATCTTATTTCGGAGAAACGAGGAAGAAAAAAATCAGAATTCTTCTGTTCAGGGCAGACACATTCTTAATACATCTCAGAAGCTTTTGATAAAAAGGCTGGTGATTTTGCTGGTAATATTTTTACTGCTCAGTGGAATCATAGCAGCAGCTTTTGCGGGATATCTTCCTTATGCAGAATCCGGAATCCTTCTGGGTGTGGTGCTTGTGGGTATGGGAAGTGCAATGCTGATCTCATTGTTTCTGAACAGAAGAAAGAAAAAAATGTCCGCTCAGTCATTTCAGGAGGAGAAAACCAGATGGAATCAAAGAGAACAAGATGCTTCTGATTCTCATACAGCAGGAAGGCAGATAAAAGACTGGGAAATAAATCATAACAGTGAAAGTTATAAGAGTCAGGAATTGTTTTTTAAGGATTCAGAAGAAAAAATCTGCAAAGAAGATCAGGAAAAAATGAGGACTCAGAAGAAGTTTGCAGAGGAAAATATGAAAAAGCAGTATCAGGGAAAGCATGAAAACTTTGGAGAAACAGTAGTTTTGTCAGCAGGTGTCGTATCTGGCCCTGCGAGTCTGGTCAGCAAAGAAGCAGGAGAACTGGCAACCATTTATCTCAATGATGACCTGACAGTGATCGGTAAACTGGAAAATGCCTGCGATGCAGTGATTGAACTTCCTACTGTCAGCAGGATTCACGCCAAAATCCGCAAAAAAGAAGATGGCTATTATCTTACAGATATGAACTCCAGAAATGGAACCGCTGTCAATGGAAAGTTATTGCTTCCGGACGAAGAATATCAGCTTAAACAGGAAGATGAGGTAGATTTTGCGCAGGCAAGATATATTTTTCTGGAATAATGATCGCAAATGGAATAAATATCCTGTCTGACTTGTGTAAAATGACATGCGACACGTCAAAATACAATATATACTAAACAAATATGACGTGTAGAGATCAAAATATAACACATACTAATCAAATATGACGTGCGAAATGTCAAAAATGACGTGTAAAATGCGGATAATGACGGATTATTTGCGCATAAATACTTTGTAAAAACTGGAAATGTCTGATACAATAAGACACAGATGAGCAAGTAACACAGGAATTTCCGGCATATAAAAATAATATATTCTGAGGAAATCAGCCTGTGGGAAACAAACACAGAAAAGAGGCATGAATTGGAGGAATTAAAGAAAGAACCCGTGACCGTGTTTCTGATCCTGATAAATGTTCTGGTATTTCTTGCAGTGGAATTTACCGGAGGCACAGAGGATACCATGCACATGGTGCAATGTGGCGCAGCTTACACACCTATGATTGCAGATGGAGAATATTATCGTCTGTTCACAAGTATGTTTCTGCATTTCGGACCACAGCATCTGGGAAATAATATGCTGGTTCTTTTTGTTCTGGGAGCAAGACTGGAACCAACAGTAGGCAGGCTCAGATACCTTCTGATCTATCTTCTGGGTGGAATCGGAGGAAATCTTCTGTGCGTTTTTCTGGAACTTGGAAGCGGTGATTTCGCGGTGTCAGCAGGAGCTTCAGGCGCAGTGTTCGCAGTAATGGGAGCTATGATCTATGCAGTGATCAGAGGCAGAGGCCATGTGAAAGATCTTTCCACAAGGCAGATTCTGATCATGGCGGGATTTTCCCTCTATTTTGGGTTTACCAGTGAGGGCGTGGACAATGCGGCACATGTAGGTGGTCTGATCACAGGATTTATTCTGGCTGTGCTTTTGTATCATCCGAAAAAATATGGATTTGCCGATGTTGCTTAAAAGATATCAGTTAAAATATTTCAACGAAAAAACACGAAGAAAAAACATCAGTTAAGGATATCCTGAAGACATCAGCAAAAGGATATCAGTGAAGAAAAATGCGGAATGTAGAACCATAACCGGGGCGGCTGTCAATCACGATCTGTCCATGATGAGCAGTAATAATTTCATTTGTAACAGCGAGTCCCAGACCGGTTCCGCCATCTTTATATGTGACAAAAGGAGAAAATACAGTCTGTACCTGTTCTTTTGTCATTCCGCATCCATTGTCCTGAATGGAGATACAGATTCCTTTCTCGCATTTCCGGAGACAGACAATGATTTTTCCTTTGGGATGTTCGATGGATTCACTGGCATTTCGAATCAGATTCAGTAATGCCTGCCGCATTTTTACACGGTCAAGAAAGATGGGGAAAGAGATATCCTCAAGATGTGTTTCCAGAGTAATTCCCAGATATTCCAGAGTATTTTTTTCGCAGGAAAGCACCGTACTCAGAAATTCTTTTGGATTTACAGGAACCGGAGAAATGGTACCTGCATGGCTGAAATCTGAGAGTTCATTCAGTAATTCTCTGATATATTCCAGATTATCCATAAGACTGTCCCACTGCTGATAACTGCAAAGCTCCGGATGAGAGGAAGCCATGAGCTGAAGTTCACTGTTGATCAGAGCGATGGGATTACGAATTTCATGAGAAAGCTTGGATAAAGTAAACTGGAATTCTTTTTTTAATTGTGCTGTTGCTGTTTCAGCTTGCATATCATCACCTCAAAGGAAGTGTATCACTGTGAATTTTACATAGCAACAGGTTTCGTATTGCAAAATTCGCAGAAAACCGACATATCATGCGAAAACCTGAGCTTTTATGAGCTGACAGGAGAAAAAGAGCAATTATTTCGCTGAAAAAAGACTGGCGCAGAGATATGTCTGATAAATCATTATTATGAAAGAAGGAATTAAAAATGGAAAACTGTATTTTCTGTAAAATCGCAAACGGGGAGATTCCGGCTGCAACACTTTATGAAGATGAAAATTTTCGTGTCATTCTTGATCTGGGCCCGGCAAGTAAGGGACATGCGCTGATCTTACCGAAATCACATGCTGCCAATATTTATGAAATGCCGGATGAACTGGCAGGAAAGGCAATGATCCTTGCGAAAAAAATGGCAGGTGCTCTGACAAAAGCTTTAAACTGTGATGGATTTAATATTGTTCAGAATAACGGGGAATGTGCAGGACAGACAGTATTTCATTTCCATATGCATTTGATTCCGAGATATAAAGAAGACGGAGTAGGCATTACCTGGACTCCTGGCAGTCTGACAGATGAGGTAAAAGAAGAAATTCTGTCAAAAGTGCAGGCAGAACTGTCATAAATTCCTGAATGTATGACAGCATGGAAAATGCGGATTTTGAATATATTTATGATGCATACCGTGAACGGTCAATTGAAATTGCAGGTACCATTCTGGGGAATGAGGATGAAGCAGAAGATGTGTGTCAGGATGTTTTTACGATCATCTACAGCATGGGTGAAGAAGTAGATTTTTCAGACAGGAAAAGGCTGCTGGCACTGATCATTACCATGAGTATACATAAGTCTTTTGATTATTTTAAAAAGGCATATCGAAAGTACGAATATGCCAATTCTGATGCAGTGGAAGATGTAGCGGAAATGAGGATCAGAAGTGGCTATGGTGTGGATGAACTGATCGTTGCCATGGAAACGGGAGGTTACATGAATCATATATTCGAGAAACTCCGTAAGAAAAACAGGATCAGTTATGAAATTTTTATCAGCGTGACTTTATATGATATGCCATCCAAAATTGTCGCAGAACAGTATCATATGACAGAAAATAATGTAAATACGAGAGTCTGGAGAACCAGAAAGTGGCTGATCAGAGAATATAACAAAATCGCATAAATAAGCATAAATAAAAAATAAAAAAAGCATAGGCATAGCTGGAAATTTACAGACTATACCTGTGCTTTTGGTTTATGGAAGTCAGGTGGATAAAATCATTCGCTTCGCTGCGTGGCTCTACACCAGATAACTGCTCCGCAACTTTTGGTCAAAATAATTATTTATGATTGACACAGTCCTCAATCAGACCGGTAATCTTTTCAATAGAGTTCATATGGCTGCTTCCGGACATTGCATCAATAAAAGTCTGGCGTTCAGCATACAGCTTGCGGATTGCTGCGAGAAGAGTTTCCTGTGTGATTTCTTCTTCTTCGAGAACCATGCTGAATCCCTGACGCTCGAAGGAACGGGCATTGAGGATCTGGTCACCGCGGCTGGCATTGGCAGAAAGCGGGATCAGAAGGTTAGGTTTCTTTAAGGCATTGATTTCGCAGATGGCATTTGCACCGGCACGGGAGATGACGATGTCAGATAATGCAAACAGGTCAGCAAGCTCCTGTTTGATATATTCATACTGAACATAACCTGGAGTATTTTTCAGGCTTTCGTCGGTTTTGCCCTTTCCGCAGAGATGAATTACCTGAAACTCTTTTAACAGTTCCGGCAGGATTTTGCGGATATTTTCATTGACAGAGGCTGCGCCAAGACTGCCGCCGATTACCATGAGAACCGGTTTGTCAGCAGAGAAACCGCAGAACTTTCTTCCGGCTTCTTTGTCACCGCTTAACAGTTCCTGACGGATTGGAGTTCCGGTGAGTACAGCTTTATCTGCCGGAAGGCTTTTGACTGTTTCCGGGAAGTTGCAGCATACTTTTGCGGCAGAAGGGATACACAGCTTATTTGCCAGACCCGGAGTCATGTCAGATTCGTGGATGATTGCAGGGATTTTACATCTCTTTGCGGCAATCACAACAGGAACTGTGACGAATCCACCTTTGGAGAAAACTACATCCGGTTTTAAATGTTTCAACAGTTTTCTGGCTTCGCTGAAGCCTTTTAATACACGGAAAGGATCTGTGAAGTTTTTCAAATCAAAGTAACGTCTGAGTTTACCGGAAGAAATTCCGTAATAAGGGATGTTCATTTCTTCAATAAGTTTTTTCTCGATACCATTGTAGGAACCGATATAGGAAATCTGATATCCCAGTTCCTGAAGACGTGGGATCAGAGCAATATTCGGGGTGACATGTCCGGCAGTACCGCCTCCGGTAAGTACGATATGTTTCATAGGAAAACCTCCTGATTATTTGTTATAGTTACCAATATGATCATAGTAATTTCATAAAATAATGCATTCCGTTCAGCGTATCAGAGTATGAGGTTATGGTTGCATTATTTTCTGTAATTGCTATAATAATAGAACTCACATATAAGGATTGTCAAGGAAAGTTGGAAATTATGGGAAACAAAATAGACAGAAAAATGAACACCGAAGAAGCCGACAGACTGTTAGGGGAGCAGTTCCTGAAAGAGGCTGAGGAAGCGAGGCAAGAATTTTCGCGGCAGCGGGCGGGAACCCGTGGAAAAACAAAGAAAAAGAATCCCCGGAAAAAAAGAAAGCAGGATATGAGCGTCTGATTGCTCATCTGAAAGCAACCGGAAAATACAGGGACGAGAGTAATTACGAAGAAGTTCTCTGGTCACGCCGTATGAAGAAAATAAGACACGAGTTCCGGATTGCCAGGGAAAAACGTGAAAAAGAGCATGAACGTATGCAGACAGCAGGTATTGTGGCTGCAATTGTGTTTGTTCTGCTGATAGCAGGAATGACTGCGCAGACCAATCCGGAACCATTTAAGGAAACGATGACTCAGTTTTTTGGAAGCGGGAATACAGCGGATGTTGCCGAAAATACCGCAGATCAGGCAATCATTCCGGAGTAAAAATAAAAAAACAAAATTTTTTTAAAAAATTTTGAAAAAAAGTGTGATATTTTCGATTTTGATTCGTATATTATATGTAGTGGAAGTTTACGAGAAGGCCATACAGTGCCTGTCCATGAAAAAACATTGCATTCTGTGAGGCTCGGAGACAAGTCACATGGTAGCATAAACTACATAAAGAAGCAGAACGAAAACAGAACACAGTGGGATTTTGTAAACGGACATTACCGTTCTGCAAGTCATGTGTTTGCAGCAGAAAAACGTCAAACGTTTTTGAATATCAGCACCATTTGAAAACCGGAAACGTGGCAAACGCATGGGAGAAGGCTGTCGCATGAAAGTAAATGCGGCAGCTTTTTTCGTGTCAGTCACAGGAAATTATAGCAGTTCTAGTAAATAATGCATTTAAGACAGTTCAGCAGAGTGCGAAAGACAAGGAAGATATCTGCAGGCGTGCTAACGCACGGCAAAGATATCTGACGCAGGATTTCACACTCTGATGGACTGGATTAAGATGCATTATTTACTAGGACTGCTATACTTTGTAATGTTTTAACCAAATCAAGTAAGTCCCCTGCTTCAATTGCGAAACTGACATGAAAAGCCATCCGGGCAGGATCCTTTTTGTATTATAGAAGATGTGTTGTGATAGACAAATAACACAATATTGTCTTGTGATTATTAAATATTCATAAAAAAGCTGTTAATCTTCACAATTGTATTGTATAATAGATACAATAATAATAAGTAATCCGAAAGGAGGCTTTTGTATGAAACTTATTTTTATTGGTGCTACACACGAGGTTACAGGATCATGTTATTATCTGGAAGCAGCAGGTCGTAAGTTTCTGGTTGACTGTGGTATGGAACAGGGACCGGATTATTATGAGAATACAGAAATTCCCGTAGCACCGGGAGAACTGGACTTCGTGCTTCTGACCCATGCGCATATGGATCACTCCGGAAATCTGCCTGCAATTTATGCAAAAGGTTTCCAGGGACCGATTTATGCCACAGATGCAACCTGCCATCTCTGTGATATCATGCTTCGTGACAGTGCACATATCCAGATGTTCGAGGCAGAGTGGAGAAACCGTAAAGGCAGACGAGAGGGCAAACCGGAATTCGTGCCTGCGTACACGATGGAAGATGCCATGGGTGTTATCAAAAATTTTGTACACTGTCCTTATAATAAAGTGATTACTCCGGCAGAAGGAATTTCTGTACGGTTTATTGATGCCGGGCATCTTCTGGGATCTGCAAGTATTGAACTGACGATCCAGGAAGGGGAGGACAAAGAGACAATCGTATTTTCCGGAGATATCGGAAATACGAACCAGCCGCTGATCAAAGACCCGGAATATCTTCATCATGCAGATTATGTGGTTATGGAGTCTACCTACGGCGATCGAAGCCATGGGGAGAAACCGGATTATGTACAGCTTCTGGCCTCCATTATTCAGGAAACGTTTGACAGAGGCGGAAGTCTGATCATTCCGTCCTTCGCAGTCGGACGTACACAGGAAATGCTGTATTTTATCCGCCAGATCAAAGCGGATGGACTGGTACATGGATTTGATGGATTCAAAGTCTATGTGGACAGTCCTCTGGCAAATGAAGCTACTACGATTTTCTCGGAACATCAGTATGACTGTTTTGATGAAGAGGCAATGGAACTGATTAAGAAAGGAATCAATCCGATCAGTTTCCCGGGAATGAAGATTTCTGTAACCAGTGACGATTCCAGAGCCATCAACTTTGATGAAGATCCAAAAGTAATTATTTCTGCCAGCGGTATGTGTGATGCCGGTCGAATCAAGCATCACCTCAAACATAATCTGTGGAATGAAAAGAATACAATTCTGTTTGTAGGATATCAGGCAGTGGGAACTCTCGGAAGGGCACTGATCGAGGGGGCGACAGATGTAAAACTGTTCGGAGAATCTGTGCATGTGGCGGCCCATATCCGCAGAATGCCCGGAATCAGCGGTCATGCGGACGTGAATGGATTACTGGACTGGGCAAAAGCCTTTGAAGAGAAACCGAAGAAAGTATTTGTAACCCACGGGGAAGATACCGTGACAGAAGTGTTTGCGAAAAGACTGAGAGATGATCTGGGGTATAACACCATGGCACCTTTCAGTGGCACAGTCTATGACCTGACGCAGAATGTCTGCATCCATGAAGCTGTGGGAGTCAGGATTCAGAAGGCATCTGTTTCCCCGAAAGCAGCAAGAGCAGCCCGAGCATTCGAGAAACTGCTGGCTCTTGGCTATCGTCTGCTTGCTGTCATCAAGAAAAACGAAGGAACCCCAAACAAAGACCTGGAACGTTTCTCCAGAGATGTACAGTCCTTATGCGACAAATGGGACAGACCGGATATGTAAAAATGATAATATAAAATAGTGTAAAACAGTAATGTAAAAACAATAATATAAGGTTGTGATATGAAACAGCAACACGAAACAGTAATGTGGACTAATAATACAAAATAGTAATATAAAACAGGTGGAATCTACAGCATATGAATAACTGTGGATTCCACCTGTTCAATATTCAGTAAACTTTTGTCAGAAATCAAATGATGCTCATAAGCAATAACTGCTTATTTGTTCAGTGCTTCCTCCAGTGCAATAGAAAGCTGATCCGGACATGAAGTATTTTTGAAGCCGCATTTGACTCCTTTCAGACGTTTGATCACTTCTTCAGCGTCCATACCTTCTACGAGACAGGCAATTCCCTGAGTATTTCCGCTGCATCCTCCTACGAACTGCACATTATGAACTTTATGATTTTCGTCTACTTCAAATTCGATTTCACGGGCGCATACGCCTTTAGTCTTGTATGTCATAACACTTATCCTCCTGTAATTCTGAGATATCATTATAGCGATCCTCTAAAATAACGCATCTTAATCCAGTCCATCAGAGGGTGAAATCCTGCGTCAGATATCTTTGCCGTGCGTCAGCACGCCTGCAGATATCTTCCTTGTCTTTCACCCTCTGCTGAACTGTCTTAAATGCATTATTTACGAGGATTGCTATAATATTTTGCAGATCAGGTAAACTGTTAAATCACATCTCGAAAAAAGTTACTGATTCCTCTGCTTCTGGCAATACACTTCGCAGGTAAGAGGTGAAAAAACAACAACCTGAAAGATTATTATAACAGAATCGAAAAAAAGTTTCCATATAAATAAAAGATTTGCTATAATAAGTACGCGTATGTAGTTACTGTTTACTCCGTTCTCAGTAACCGTATGTATGGAAATGCAATTACTGTCTTCAGCACAGGCAGTATCAACTATAAATTACAATCAATCAAAGACGAGGTGTTTAAATATGAAGTGTATCGGAATTATCGGAGCAATGGAGCAGGAAGTAGCGAGAATTAAAGAAAAAATGCAGGATGTGCAGATCACAAAAAAGGCATCTATGGATTTCTATGAAGGAACTTTAGAGGGAAAGAAAGTTGTTGTTGTACGTTCCGGAATCGGTAAGGTAAATGCAGGAATCTGCACACAGATTCTGGCAGATGTATTTGGTGTGGAAGCGGTGATCAACACAGGCATCGCAGGAAGTCTGAATAATGATGTAAATATTGGAGATATTGTTCTTTCTACAGATGTTCTTCATCATGATATGGATGCTACAGGTTTTGGATATCCGAAAGGACAGATCCCGCAGATGGAAGAATTTTCTTTCCCGGCAGATGAGAAACTTCGTAAATTAGCTGCAGAAGTATGTAAAGAAGTAAACCCGGAAATCAGTGTATTTGAAGGAAGAATCTGCTCCGGTGACCAGTTTATCTCTGACAAAGGTGTAAAAGATGCCATTGTTTCAGAATTTGCAGGATATGCAACAGAAATGGAAGGTGCTGCCATCGGACAGGCTGCATACTTAAATGGAATCCCATTCCTGGTTGTACGTGCGATTTCCGATAAGGCAGACGGAAGTGCAAATATGGACTATGCGGAATTTGAGATGGCTGCCATTGAGCACAGCGTAAAATTAACACTTGGAATGATTCAGAAACTGTAAAGTAATTATTCGACAGTCTGCTGCTTCGGAACTGTGAAGGGACTGAACAGTTACACTGTAAAAAGATTTGTGCAGGTAACCGTATTGAAACCGGAAGCATATACTGGAATAGACTATCAGAAGGAATGCAGGATTTCGATATGTATTTTGAACATTATTTTCCGTTTTACGCCACATATGCCAATCCTATGTTATATGAAGGAGAAAGGATGCAGGAGCAGGAATTTGAGCTGATGAAATCCTACTATCCGATAACCGTACAGCAGATACAGGAGAGAGTGGAAGAAGAATGTGATCATCTGGATTATGAAGGCAGCAGGCTTTATGACGAATATCCGGATAAATATATGTTTTACCATCTGTGCAGCAAGATTAAAGAGAGCATAGAACCGGAAATGACCGGACAGTCAGCTCCGGGCGGTTTTCTGGATGAACTGGTGCAGGTAATGCTGTGTCAGGAGATTTCCCGGAGACGCTGCCGCAGAAAACGATGCAGAAGCTGTTTTGGCGGTCATGGCCGCTGGTAGAATATTCACAGCAGACTGCTGAATTGTTACTAAGAATCAATAAAACAGGTATGCGGATACTTTTATCCGCTTAATGAGATAGATAGAATAGAATAAAAGAAAAACATGAAAAATTTAAAAGAATATTTAGAAGAACAGATCAATGAGAATCTGATACAGGCTGTTCTCAGTGCAGGCAGAAAAGCCGACGGACCATCAAAAGTAAAAATCCGTCCGGTTAAGCTGAAAGACCAGATCTGCTATCAGGCATCTGCTCTGGAGGGAACGAAGGTCTTTCATAAAAATTATGACCGGGAGCAGATGCTGGCATATCTGGAGGCTGAGCTTTCCGGAAATTTTGGACAGCTTCAGTGCCAGGGCGCGCTGATGGACGGTGTGGTTCTTGTGAGCAAAAAAGGCAAAATGACCATTAAAGAGAAACACCACGCGGTCAGAGAAAATGTGCAGATTCAGGCTCACAATCGTGTGAAGCAGTATATTTTAAAGGAAGGAATCCCGGTTCCGTTCCTTACAGACCTTGGAGTTATGACGGAAAAAGGGAAGATCATTACTTCCAGATATGATAAATTCCGCCAGATCAACCGATTTCTGGAGTTTATCGAAGATATCCTTCCAAGGCTGGCGAAAGACAGGGAGGTAACAATCCTTGATTTTGGATGCGGCAAAAGTTATCTGACCTTTGCCATGTATTATTATCTGAAAGAATTAAAAGGCTATGATGTAAATATCATCGGTCTTGATCTGAAAACAGATGTAATCGAGAAATGTAACGGACTGGCGCGAAAGTATGGATATGAAAAGCTTCATTTCTATCAGGGCGATATTGCAGATTATGAAGGAGTTTCCGCTGTAGACATGGTAGTGACTCTTCATGCCTGCGATACAGCTACAGATTTTGCTCTGGCGAAGGCCGTAGAATGGGGAGCGCAGGTGATCCTTTCTGTGCCATGCTGCCAGCATGAGGTTAATAAACAGATCAGAAATGAATTACTGGAACCGGTGCTTCATTATGGAATCCTGAAAGAACGAATGTCAGCACTGATCACGGATGCAGTCCGTGCGAACCTGCTGGAAAGTAAGGGGTATGAGACACAGATTCTGGAATTTATCGATATGGAGCATACCCCGAAGAATCTGCTGATCCGTGCTGTTAAAAAGGGAAAAACTGCCCAGGCAGAGAATACAGCAAAGACAACCAGACTGGATGAGATGATAAAAGAACTGAACATTCACCCAACTCTGGAGCAGCTCCTCTATCCGGAATCAGATAAAGGGGGAACGCTATGAAAAAGGTGCTGGCAAAGATACTGATCTTATTTTTTATTTTTGCAGCAGGCGTGACGGTAACCGCTTTACTGCTGAACAGTCAGTCCACAGATGACCGTTCGGATCTGAATGAAGCTACACTTCCGGAAGTCATGATCGACATGAACGGAACCCTGGTAAACCGTATGTATGGATATGCACAGCCAATGCAGGCTGATTTTACCAGAGACAGTGTGACTCCGCTGGATACCTCGAAAACACTTTCTTTTGTCATCAATCCCTATGATGCAGAGGTGAGCAGTTTTTCTTATGAGATCCGCACTTCGGACGGCAGTAAAGTTCTGGAGAACAAAAAAATCAAAAATCTGGAAACAGATGAACAATATCTGCGCACACAGGTGGAAATCAGCAGTGACCTGAGAATGAATCAGGAATATTCCATGCAGATTTCTCTGGAGACAGGCGGAAAAACTGCCTATTACTATACCAGAATCGTTTCCAGATCACAGACCAATGTGTCAGAATATGCTTCCTTTGTGGAATATTTTGCGCAGGCATCCATGGATAAAGAAGCAGCAGATGCACTTGCGACTTATCTGGAACCAGATAATAACGGAGCAGCGACAAACTATTCAGGCATTACGCTGAATTCTACTTTAAGCGAAATAAGCTGGGGAACTCTGAAGCCGGAGCTTTACAGAGAAGGCGTTCCGGTGATCAACGATATCAATGAAACCACAGCCAGCATCACACTGGAATATCAGATTTCTTCGCAGAATGATCAGGGACAGCTGGAGATTTATGATGTAAAAGAATTTTACAGAATGAGATATGATTCGAGAGTTTTTCTTCTGGATTTCCAGCGCTCTGCAAATCAGGTATTTGATCCGGAACTTCCGATGTTTGAAAATGATGGTCTGATCCTTGGCATCCGGGACAAAAATGTAGAATATATGACAAATGACGATGCTTCGATCGTTGTCTTTGTTCAGCAGGGAGATCTGTGGTCTTATTCCCCGGGAGATGGAAAAGTGACACAGGTATTCAGCTTCCGCAAGACAGAGAACGGCGATTTCCGTGATTCCAGAGTACAGCATGACATCAAGATCATACGTGTCAGCGAAGAAGGAGATATTGATTTTGTTGTCTACGGATATATGAACCGTGGAACACATGAAGGATATCAGGGAATCGGTGCTTATCATTATAATCATGACAAAAATGCAATCGAAGAGAAAGTGTTTATTCCGATTTCAGAGTCTTATGAATTTCTGAAAAGAGATCTCGGAAAATTATCCTATGTAAACAGTAGCAATGAACTTTTCCTTCTGTTTGCGCAGAATCTTTATAAGGTCAACATTGAGGAAAATTCTTACGAGATTCTGGAAGAGGGAATCAAAAATTCTAATTTTGTTGCTTCTGACAATAACAATTATGCGGCATGGCTGGTTTCTGCGGACGGGGACGATAAA
Source organism: Ruminococcus sp. AF41-9 (assembly GCF_003477525.1). Lineage (GTDB taxonomy): Bacteria > Bacillota > Clostridia > Lachnospirales > Lachnospiraceae > Blautia_A. The sequence continues at coordinate 2,940 of NZ_QUDO01000029.1, read as the reverse complement.
GGCAGCATTAAGGAGATTGATTTTGACACAGGTGAGATGCGTGTGATCACTCCTGAAAAAGGACAGAGGCTTCGTGCTCTTGGATTTATGAATGAGGATCTGATCTATGGAATTTTGAATAAAGCGGATATTCTGACAGATGTCAACGGTCATAAAACGGAGGGAATCTCCACACTTCGCATCGAAGACTTTGAGGGAAATAGCAAAAAAGAATACCATAAAGAAGGACTTTATATTACTGACATTACTGTGGGAAGCACACTGATCGAGTTTGAACTTTCTGCAAAATCCGGTGATTCCGAATATATTGCTCAGAAGAAAGATAACATTATGAACAATAAAAACGCAGCGGCAAATACTGTTCAGGTAGAACTGGTATCTGCCTCCAGAACAGGAGTCAGAGTAAGGCTTGCCCTTGGAGTGAATGCGGAAACAGATACACCTCTTGCACTGTATGCGAAGGTAAGCAGCAGTAAAGAGAGCGATATTAGCCTGGATACACAGATTCCGCAGGAGTCCACGTATTATGTCTATGCAAAAGGCGGTTTTGACAGTACCTACAGTGATCCGGCGAAGGCCGTCATTCGTGCAGATAAACAGGGCGGCGTAGTATTAAACCGTGCACAGCAGTATGTGTGGGAGCGAGGCAATAAGAAAACGCAGATACAGCTTGATACAGTTGATATTCCGGATATTGTACTTCAGGGAACGCTGGATGTTTCTGCCCTGAAAAAGAACCTGAAAAAAGTGGGAACAGTTCTGGATCTTTCCGGATGCAGTCTGGACAGTGTATTATATGAAGTCAGCGCACAGCGTCCGGTAATCGCAAAGACAGGAGACAACACCAGTGTAGTGATCGTAGGATATGATGAATACAATACTTATTTATATGATCCTGCGAAAGGCGAAACCTATCCATACGGAATGAATGACAGTACAGACCTGTTTGAAAAAGCAGGTAATATCTTTCTTACTTATATTGAGAAAGCAGCGGCTGTCGAGAAATAGAATTTGCTGAAAAGTAATATGGAACCGGTAATTAACAATCTGTCAATTATTACAGAAAAAAATTGTGCAATTGGTTCTTTACAAGAAAGTGAGATTTCAGTATCCTTAAAAGGACAGCGTACGTTTAAATCCGGTGGATATACAGGATCCAAACGTACAGGAAAGAGAAACGGAGGGGAATATCAATGTTATACGAAAACATCAAAAAGCTTGTACAGTACGGAATAGAAACAGGACTCACACCGGCATGTGAGAAAAATTACACAACCAATCTTCTTCTGGATCTTTTTAAAGAAGACGATTATGTGGAGCCGGAAGAAGAATACACAGACATTGATCTGGAAGAAGTATTAAAAGGACTTCTGGACGAAGCAGTAAGCAGAGGAATCATTGAGGACAGCGTTGTTTACCGTGACCTTTTTGATACAAAGATCATGAACTGCCTGATGCCCCGTCCGGCACAGGTGCAGAAGGAATTCTGGGACAGATATGAGAAGGATCCGCAGGAAGCAACAGACTACTTCTACAAACTCAGCCAGGACAGTGACTATATCCGTCGCTACCGTGTAAAGAAGGATCAGAAATGGACAGTAGACAGCGAATATGGTACAATAGATATCACGATCAATCTTTCCAAACCGGAGAAAGATCCGAAAGCGATCGCAGCAGCGAAACTTGCGAAATCCAGCAGCTATCCGAAATGTCTCCTCTGCCCGGAGAATGAGGGATATGCAGGAAGGGTCAATCATCCGGCAAGAGAAAACCACCGTATTATTCCGATCACTGTAAATGACAGTCCGTGGGGCTTCCAGTATTCTCCGTATGTATACTACAACGAGCACTGCATTGTGTTCAACAGCAGTCATGTGCCGATGAAGATCGAGAGAAATACATTTATCAAACTGTTTGATTTTGTAAAATTATTCCCTCATTATTTCCTTGGTTCCAATGCAGACCTTCCGATCGTTGGCGGTTCGATTCTGAGCCATGATCATTTCCAGGGAGGGCATTATACCTTTGCCATGGCGAAAGCGCCGATCGAGAAGCATGTGATCATCCCGGGTTATGAAGATGTGGAGGCAGGTATTGTAAAATGGCCGCTTTCTGTACTGAGAATCCGTCATAAAGATGAGAAACGTCTGATCGACCTGGCAACTCATGTGCTGGAAGTATGGAGAGGATATACAGATGAAGCTGCATTTGTTTTCGCAGAGACAGACGGAGAACCGCACAATACGATCACTCCGATCGCACGTAAAGTCGGTGACACCTTTGAACTGGATCTGACTCTGAGAAATAACATTACCACAGAGGAAAATCCTCTGGGCGTATATCACCCGCATGCAGAGTATCATCACATCAAGAAAGAAAATATCGGATTGATCGAAGTTATGGGACTTGCAGTACTTCCGGCGAGATTAAAAGAAGAGCTGGAACTGCTTGGAGAGTACATTCTGGAAGGAAAGGATATTTCCTCCAATGAGAAGATCGAAAAGCACGCTGCATGGGCTGCACAGTTCCTTCCTAAATATGACAACCTTGATAAAGACAATATTCAGGATGTTCTTCGAAAAGAGGTCGGCAACGTATTCGTCCATGTACTGGAAGATGCCGGCGTTTATAAATGCACTGCGGAAGGCAGAGAAGCATTTATGAGATTTATCAGTCAGTTATAAGAATCGTATTTTCAGAAAAGAGAGAAGAGTAAAAAGTATTTCTGAAAGATACATATGTCAGGAACGTCCCACGATTTTGTGGGACGTTTTGCTTACAGTAATATAAAAGTTACCGGTTTCAGGAAAAATCTGGTAAAATATAATTTTACTCGTTGTGCTAGATAAAATAAATATAAAGAAACTTCAACAAAATGTGCTATCCTATTTGTAGGGAATACAACGAAAGGAGGCATCATTATGTTGAAGTTCCAAGATA